>NZ_QHHZ01000030.1:0-81527 GCF_003947315.1 Nonomuraea sp. WAC 01424 | reverse complement strand
CCTGGCCATCGGGATCTTCGTCGCCGTCCGCGCGATCTCCCTCGGCCGCCAGGTGTTCGCCGTCCTGGGCCAGCACGTGCCCGAGGGCGTCGACGCCGCCGCCGTGGCCGCCGACCTGGCCGCCATCGAGGGCGTACGGAACGTGCACGACCTGCACCTGTGGACCCTCACCTCCGGCATGAACGTGGCCACCGCGCACCTGGTCACCGAAGAGCCCGGCGACAACCACGCCGTCCTGGACCGGGCCAGGGAACTGCTGCGGCAGCGCCACCACATCTCCCACGCCACGCTGCAGGTCGAGCCGGTCGACCATCAGGGCTGCGACGAACTGGGCTGGTAACGGGCCCGTACCCGGCGCGCTTTTGTCCGGTATCGGACGACCCTCATTCTTCCCCTGGGTGGATTTGTCGGCTTATGTATTCTCCTGGGCCGCTGAATCGGGGAAAACATCTGTTCATCTCAGTTCGAGGAGCTCGTATGCGCATCACCCTGCGCAGAGGCACCTTCCGCGTCCTCGCGACGGCCGCGGCACTGTCCCTGCCCCTGGCTCTCCTACCGGCCGCGGCCCAGGCGGAACCCGCGCCTGGCCCGGCCGAGAGGAAGCTGATCGACTCCGTCACCGCACCGGCGGTGAAGAAACACCTACAGGCGTTGCAGAACATCGCCGACGCCAACCACGGCAACCGCGCCGCCGGCACCAGCGGCCACCTGGCCTCGCGCGACTACGTCGTCGGCAAGCTCAAGAAGGCCGGCTACAACGTCACCCTCCAGCCGTTCGACATCGCCTACTTCGAGGAGAAGTCGACCGCGCTGATGGAGCGCGTCTCGCCCAACCCGCGGGTCTTCACCCCGACCCCGCCCGACGGCTCCTCCGTGGGCGAGTTCGACACCATGACGTACTCCGGGCCCGGCGAGGTCACCGCGACGCTGCAGAGCGTCGACCTCGTCCTTCCTCCCGGGCCGACACCCAGTACGTCCAACTCCGGGTGCGAGGCCGCCGACTTCGCCGGGTTCACGCCGGGCAACATCGCGCTGCTGCAGCGCGGCACCTGCGACTTCGTGGTCAAGGCGCAGAACGCCAAGGCGGCCGGGGCCGTGGCTGCCGTCATCTTCAACGAGGGGCAGCCGGGACGTACCGCGACGCTGCTCGGCAACCTCGGCACCCCGGTCACCATCCCCGTGGTGGGCACCAGCTTCGCCGTCGGCCAGGAACTGGCCGCGACCGGCGGCGTGGTGCACCTGAAGACCGACACGATCAGCGACATCCGCACGACGTACAACGTCATCGCCGACTCCAAGTGGGGCGACCCGAACAAGGTGGTCATGTCCGGCGCCCACCTCGACTCCGTACCGGCCGGGCCGGGCATCAACGACGACGGCTCCGGCACCGCCGCCACGCTCGCCGTCGCCGAGGCCTTGGGCAAGATCCCGACCCGCAACCGGCTGCGCTTCGCCTGGTGGAGCGCCGAGGAACTGGGCCTGCTCGGCTCCATCCACTACGTGGACACCCTGCCCGCCGCCGAGCTCTCCAAGATCAAGCTCTTCCTCGACTACGACATGCTCGGCTCCACCAACTACGCCTTCAAGATCTACGACGGCGACGACTCCGACGGCGTCGGCGCCCGCGGCGGCCCGCCCGGATCCGACGAGATCGAGAAGCTCTACGAGAAGTACTTCGACCTCCTCCACCAGGGACACAACGGCACCGACTTCGACGGCCGCTCCGACTACGGCCCGTTCATCGAGGCCGGGATCCCCTCGGGCGGGGTGTTCACCGGCGCGGAGGGCATCAAGACGCCCGAGGAGGCCGCGATCTTCGGCGGCACCGCCGGACAGCCGTACGACCCCTGCTACCACCAGGCGTGCGACACCGTCGCCAACATCAACGACAAGGCACTCGCGCTGAACACCGGCGCGATCGCCACGGCGGCCGTCGTGTACGCCTACAGCCGCGACCTCCCGGGCCCCGACACCGCCCGCCCGGCTGCCGCCAAGACCCGCACCGCCCCCACGACCACCACCAAGGCCACCATCGACGGCAGAACAACCGGCTGACCCGCTACCCCCAATGACTTGTGCGCCCGTCGTCACGAACGGCGGGCGCACAGTTACGGCAGCTGTAGATCGTTACTTGAGGCGGCTGATGTCGGCGGTCACGTGACCGATGCCGCTGTGATCTCGTTCCATCGCCGATGGCAGGCTGCGGCCCGGTGTTGATGGCGTCGTCGCCAGAGCGACCAGTGCAGGGCGTGTTCGGGATCGAGGTCCTGTCTGGGACGGGCCAAGATGAGGATGCGTAGGAGTTTCAGCAGTTCACGACAGCTCACCGGGACCAGATCGGCAGGGATGGGCGTGGTGTTGTGGTGGCGTTCGCTGCTGGCGATGACGGCCAGCAGCACGTAGGAGATCATGCTGATCAGGCACCAGCGATGCCAGGACCTCCAGGTGGTGACCTGGCCCTGATCCAGCCCGGTCAGGCCCTTGGCAGCCTGGAAGTCTTCCTCGATCCGCCACCGGCGGCACACCACATCGACCAGCACATGCAGCGGCACTCGGGCGGCTGACCAGCACCGATAGAACGACACCGTGCCGGTGTAGCGGTGCCGGCGAACCAGCAGCGTGCCGTGTCCGGTCTCGTGGTCGTCGGAGGTGTCGTCGCAGAGCACCTTGATCATCGCCCAGTCGTAGTGGCGTTCGCCCTTGGTTCCGCTGCCGGTACGCAGCCGCTGCCAGGACCTGGTCGGCACGCGTTTGACCAGGTCGGTCACGGTCGAAGTGGCTGCCGCGGTCCGTATCCGATGGTCAGACTTGACGGCGATCACATAGCTGTAGCCCAGGGCGCGGATCGCGGTACGTGTCTCGCGTCCGCCGTACACCTCATCGGTGGCCACCCAGGCGCGAGTGACGCCGTCCGCGTGTAGCTGGGCGAGCATCTCGACCGCGAGCTGCGGTTTGGTGGCGAATGACAGCTCCTCGGGGACCCCGGTCAGCTCGCGTCGCTCCTCATCCGCGGCCCAGGCGCTGGGCAGGAAGAGCCGGTGGTCGATCAGGGTGTGCCCGGCCCGGGTGGCGTAGGTCAGATGCACCGCCACCTGGCACAACCCGACCCCGCCCAGCGCACCGGAGTACTGGCGGGCGGCGCCCACGGCATCGGTGGAGGACTTCTCATCGCCGGTCTCGTCGGCCACCAGCACCACGTCCTCGGTGCCGAGACGCTCGATGGCCCAGGCCGCGGCCTTGGCTCGGACGGCGTGCTCGTCCCACCTGGCCCGGGACAGGAAGTGCTGCAGCCGGTGCGGGCCGCGATGCCCGATCGCCTCGCTCAGGGTCCAGCAGTTGGCCGTCCCCTCGACCGTGAGCAGCGCCTCGATCGTGTCGCGGCAGGTCAGCCGGGTTTCTCTGCGCGGGAAACAGTCCGCTACCCGGTCCATCAGCTCCGTGAAGAAGGCGGGCCAGCGCTCGTGCGCTACGGTGAGCTCTGCGGCCACCGCGTCAGGATTCGTCGTCACAAACGATCATGATGCTGGTGGCCGTTCTCATGCTCGCAGGCACCCCAGCGATCAGCGCCTAGCAGATCCCGATCTACAGCTGCCGTAACTGAATCTGATCTTTACCAGCCGGAGGCGTCAGCCACTACGTGGGAAAAATCACCGTGTTGAAGCGCGCGTGAGGGGCTTACGAAGTGCAGCGATCCGCCGTCGCCCCACTCGAATTCATGAGTGCCCGCAAGCTCGAGTATGTGGGTGAATTCCTCCTTGGGACGCAGGCTGGTCTGCAAGCATGAGCCAGCCCCCAGTTTGGGCCAGCCGAAGGCTTGATGGCCGGACAGTGGCTGTCGGGCTGTGTAGTCGGCCCAGGCCTGACCGAACCTTTGGTCGATGAACAAACCCTGGAACGCCCCGTAGATGCCCTCGGCGGCGTGGGGCCCCAGATCCAGGCCGAAGAGCACAGGGTCGTCCGTGAAGTCCGGGAGCGTGATCCTGGTCACCGGGCTCAAGGCGATCGAAGAGAAGGTCGTGGCGAGTGGTGGCGCCTGCACTTCGCTGGCGCGAGCGGGGTCTGCAGGAACGATCCGGCAGGTCAGCGGGTTGCCCAATCCCGGAAGGGCCTCCCGAAATGGCTGCATGTCCTGGTAGTCCGGATCGTCGATCTGCAGGAAGAAGAAGTTGAGCAGCCCGGGGCGAACCGGAAGTTGTGCACCGACCCAGGGGCCGAGCTGTTCCGTGTCGATCACGGCGAGCAGGCTGAGCGGATAGTTCTCGTAGTGGGGCCAGGAGGTGCCGGGGTCGAGCACCGCCGAGCCGCCGAGTTGGGACCGCCCAGGCCAACCTCCGCCCATAACAGGAAGAAGAGCGGCTGCGGGTTTGGCCAACGCCGCCAGCTGCCTCCCGACGTGATCGCCCAAATGCTTCACGCACAGGTCGCCGAGCTCGCTCACTGCCGCGTCGAGGTCCATAAGATCATTATGTCGCCAATCATGATCAGACAGTCGAGGCTTTCCCAAGACAGATCTGTCGGGTGCTTCGTCGGCGCTGATGGCTGTTGCGGCAGCTGTAGATCGGGATCTGCTAGGCGCTGATCGCTGGGGTGCCTGCGAGCATGAGAACGGCCACCAGCATCATGATCGTTTGTGACGACGAATCCTGACGCGGTGGCCGCAGCCTGCCATCGGCGATGGAACGAGATCACAGCGGCATCGGTCACGTGACCGCCGACATCAGCCGCCTCAAGTAACGATCTACAGCTGCCGTAACAGTCTTGTCCATACCCCGCCTGTAACGGCGCCGCAATGGACACATGAACGGCCGAACCCTCTGGGTGATCTTCGCAGGCATCGCGGTCAGCGGCGCCGGCGGCATCGGCGCGCTGGTCGCGGTGAATTACGCGACAATCGGCACCACCACCGCCCTGAGCTGGGTCACCATACCGATTTCCGCGATATCGGTGGCACGCGTCACCTTTGCGGCCCTCATGGAAAAGGACCGGGTAAAGGCCGCCCGGGAAGACTCCGCCGCGACACTTCGCCGCCGCATCCAGGCCGTCAATCATTCCTTCACGGAAGCCGCCACCCTGATGGACGAACGCCGGCGTCACCTCGAAGCCCAGCAGGCCACCATCCGCGCCGAACGACACCGGCAGTGGACGTTCTTCACCCCTGGCGTCGGCCGCCCGCGTCCCGGAAATCGCCACAGGCGTCGATACGGGAGTTCCCCGCCCCGGGAAGAGGAGAGCATCTTGATCGATTTGTCCAGTGCGTTGATCAACGAGCAATTGACGTACAAATTGGAGCAATCAAGTATTTCTTTCGCCGCATTCACCGGCTGGAATACGAGTAACCGCGGTTTCCCAGCTTCATCGGTTTCCAGAAAGGCGGCGCAATGCAAGTACTCGCTGAAGTATCCGGCAACATCACCGCCATTGGTTACGGTCTCGCTGCAATCGGTCCCGGCATCGGCGTCGGCATCATCTTCGGTCAGGGCGTGCAGGCCATCGCCCGCCAGCCGGAGGCGTATCCCCTGATCCGCCAGAACATCTTCCTCGGCTTCGTCCTCACCGAGGCCCTCGCCCTGATCGGCCTGGTCGCGCCGTTCATCTTTCAGCTCGTCAGATAACCGCCCGCCCGCGGCCCGGGAAACCGTTCCCGGTTCGCGACAACGGCATCGGAGCGGCGTGCCCGCGCTGACGATCGCGCGGGCCCGCCGGCTCTGCGGCTCCGGCGAACCGGTCCCTTCAGGACGTCAGCGGACCGGGAGGCCGGTGACGGCGCGGCCGATGATCAGTCGCTGGATCTCGCTCGTGCCCTCGAAAATCGTATAAATCTTGGCGTCCCGGTGGAAACGTTCGACGGGGTGCTCCCTGGTGTATCCGGCTCCGCCGAGGATCTGGATCGCCTGTTCGGTCACCCACACCGCCGTCTCGCCCGCCACCAGCTTCGACATCGAGCCCTCGGCCTGCTCGAACGGCCGGCCGTTCCGGGCCATCCAGGCGGCCCGCCAGGTCAGCAGGCGGGCGACGTCGACGCGGGTGGCCATGTCGGCGAGCAGGAACGCGATGGCCTGGTTGTCGCCGATCTTGCGGCCGAACTGCTCGCGTTCGCGCGCGTAGTCCCTGGCGTACTCGAAGCCCGCGCGGGCGATGCCCACCGCCATGGCGGCGACCGACGGGCGGGTGGTCTCGAACGTGCGCATCGCGGCCTGCTCGCCGGCGCGTTCGCCGTTGCGGACCCTGGCCAGGCGGGCCTCCAGCTTCTCCTTGCCGCCCAGCAGGCACGAGCCCGGCACGCGTACGTCCTCCAGGACCACCTCGGCGGTGTGCGAGGCGCGGATGCCGTGCTTGCGGAACTTCTGCCCCATGGACAGGCCGGGCGTGCCGGGCGGGATGACGAACGACGCCTGGCCGCGCGTGCCCAGAGACGGGTCCACGGAGGCCACGACCACGTGGACGTCGGCGATGCCGCCGTTCGTGGCCCAGGTCTTGACGCCGTTCAGCACCCAGTCGCCGTTGTCGTGGACGGCGCGCGTGCGGATCGCGCCGATGTCGGAGCCGGCGTCGGGCTCGGAGGCACAGAAGGCGCCGAGCTTGACGTCGTTCTCCGTGCCGAACATCTGGGGCAGCCACTCCCCCATCTGCTCGGGCGTGCCGTTCGCGGACAGCGCGGCGGCGGCCAGGCCGGTGCCGACGATGGACAGGCCGATGCCGGCGTCCCCCCAGAAGATCTCCTCGAACGCCACCGGCAGGGCCAGGCCGCTCTGTTCGAACCATTGGGTGGCGAAGAAGTCCAGCGAGTACAGGCCGACCTTGGCGGCCTCCTGGAGGATGGGCCAGGGCGTTTCCTCGCGTTCGTCCCATTCCGCGCCCGCCGGGCGGATCACGTCGCGGGCGAACGCGTGCACCCAGTCGCGCACCTCGATCACGTCGTCACTGAGCTCCGGACAGAAGCCGGTCATCGCGTCCACTCCCTGGCCATTCGTCAAGCGTTACCGTTGGTAACACGTTACCGGTTGGTAGAACGCGGCCGGAAGGTGCGGGAGTTCGGCAACTCACGGTAAGGTTTCGGTCACCGTACGCCCACCTTCTCCTCGGGAAGGCCGATGAACCGCCGGCTCGCCGCACTCCTCGCCGTCCTCGTGCTGGCGGGCGCGTATCTGCTGTTCAGGCCGGTCGCCACCACCCGTCTCCACGCCTCCTTCGACGCCGCCGTGGGGTTGTACCCAGGCTCGGACGTACGGGTGCTCGGGGTGCGGGTCGGCCGGGTGACCTCGGTCCGGCCGGAGGGCGGCGAAGTCCTGGTGGAGCTGGCCGTCGACGCCGGGCGGAAGATCCCGGCCGACGCCCAGGCGGTCGTCGTCGCCCGGTCGTTGATCGCCGACCGGTTCCTGCAGCTCACGCCGCCGTACCGGGGAGGCCCGGCGCTCCCGGACGGCGGGACGCTGCGCCGTACCCGCTCGGCGGTCGAGATCGACGAGGCGTTACGCGGCTACGACCAGCTCGCCACCGCCCTCGCCCCTCCCCGGCGGTCCGCATCCGACGGTGCGGACGCGCCCGCCGCCGAGCGTGGTGCGCTGGCGCGGCTGCTGCGGGTGTCGGCGAGCACGTTCGGCGGGCAGGGCGAGACCGTGGGCGCCACCGTCCGCGGCCTGTCCGACGCGGCCTCCGCGCTGGCGGGCGACGGCGACGACCTGGCCCGGACGGTCCGCGACCTCGCGACCGTCACGGGTGCGATGGCCCGTGACGACGCCCGCGTCCGGGCGTTCATGAAGGACCTGGCGGGCGTGTCGGCCCAGCTCAACGGCGAACGCGAGGAGCTGCGGGCGGTGCTGAAGGAGTTGTCCTCCACGCTCACGCAGGTGGCGGACTTCGTCGAGGACAACCGAGGCGAGATCACCGCCAACACCCGCGATCTGGCCCACATCACCGACCTGCTGGTACGCCAGCGCGAATCCATCGGTACGTTCCTCGACGCGGCGCCGCTCGCCCTGAACAACGCGAACAACGCCTACGACCCCGCGAGCGCGACCTTCAGGGCCAGGTTCAACCTCAACGGCCAGACCGACGACGTCGCGATGTGGTTGTGCTCGCTCGCCCACTCCATGAACACCGGCTGCGACCCCCTGCTCAACGCGCTCAACCCGCTGGGCAGGGCCCTCAACGACACGGTGGCTCTGGACACGTCCTGGTTGTTGCCCGACGTACGGGTCGAGCGTCCCGACCTGTCCCTCGGCGGCCTGGTCACACTCCGCTGACCGCCCCGGGTGGGGCATCAGGGAGTGGGCGTGGTGGCGCGGCGGGTCGAGGCGAGGACGGCCAGGGACGCCAGGCCCATGCCGATCGCCAGGGCGTACACCAGCGGGGTGAACCCGCCGAACACGGCCGCCAGTTGCGGGCCGACGCTGCCGCCGACGGCGAGGGCGAAGGAGAACAGGGCCAGGGCCGTACCGCGGGCGGGTCCGGCCTGGGCGGAGATGGCCTCGTTCATGCTGGGGAGGCCGCCGGTGATGGCGGCGACGTAGACGGCCAGCAGGAGCACCAGGCCGAGGGAGGCGGCTCCGGTGAGGGCGACAGCGGCGAGGGCGAGCGCGCCCACGGCCAGGAACGAGGCGGCCCTGGCCGTGGTGGGGATCCGGGCCAGCCACGGCATGAGCACGGGCATCAGCACGATCGAGGGCAACCCGGAGGCGCGCAGCGTGAGCAGGTCGGCGGGGGACGTGCCGCCGTAGATCTGCAAACCGGTGTAGACGGCGACAAACCCGGCCATCAGCACGACCGTGGCGAGATAGCGCAGCACGAGCACCTGGTCGAACAGCAGGCCGGGCACCGCGCGGTAGGCCGACAACAACGATCCGCTCGCCTGGCGCGGCAGGTCGGGCAGCATGACGGCGCGCAGGCCGAGCCAGGCCAGGGCGAAACCGGCGGCCGACAGCAGGAACAACCCCCGCCAGCCGATCGACTCGACCAGCACCTGAGCAGCGACTTGCAACAACACGGCCGAGGCGAGGAACGCCCCGGTCACCGCGGCGATGGCGACCACCCGGCGCCGCGGCTCAAGCCGTTCGACGAGGTAGGCCATGCCGGCGGGCGGGAACATCGCCACGGCCACCCCCTGCAGGGCGCGCAACGCGAGGGCCACCTCGGGGTTCGGGCTCAACGCCACCAACGCGCTGGTCAAGGCGGCAAGAGGCAGGCCGATCATCAGCAGGCGACGGCGTCCGTAGCGGTCCGACAGCGGGCCGAACACCAGGAAGCCCAGGCCGTAGCCGACGCCGAACGCGGTGACGAGCCAGGTCAGGTCGCCGGGCGAGGCGTGCCAGCCGGTGGCCATGTCGTGCAGCAGGGGGATCACGATGTACAGCTGACCGCTGCACAGGACCGCGGTGAGGGTGAACGCCAACAGGGTGCGGCCGAAGCGGGCGTAGTCGGTACGGGCCGCGGGGGCGGCTGCCGTACGAGGAAGCGTGAGTGCCATGGCAGAGGACGGTAGCCAACCAACCAGTTGGGCGTCAACTATTTAGTTGGATTACAACCAACCAGTTGTTCGTGGCATGATGGAGGCATGTCAACCAAGGTCTCGACCGCCGCCACCCGGGCCGCACTGCTGGAGGCCGCCCGCGAGGAGTTCGCCGCGTACGGCGTGGCGGGTGCGCGCGTGGATCGCATCGCCGAGCGCGCGGGCGTCAACAAAGAGCGCATCTACGGGCATTTCGGCAACAAGGAGAAGTTGTTCGACGCCGTCATCAACGAGGCGCTCGACGACCTGACGTCGCAGATCGCCCTGCCCGGCGCCGATCCCGTCGACTACGTGGCCCGGCTGACCGACTACTACCGGCGGCACCCCGACCTGGTGCGGCTGCTGATGTGGGAGGCGCTCAACTACCGGGGCCAGGAGCTGCTGCCCGGCCAGGAGGCCCGGGTGGAGCGTTGTGCGCGCAAGGCGGCCTCGCTGGCGGAGGGGAGTGGCGAGGAGCCGTCCAAGGCGACGGCGCGCACGCTGTTCATGCTGACCGGGCTGGCCCTGTTCCCGTCGATGATGCCGCAGCTCGGACGGATCATCCTCGGCGACGACGCCGACGACCACGACGCCATCCGCGACCAGCTCAGCAGCTTCGTGGCGGCCGCCCTCAAGTAGGAATCCACGAACGGACTCGGGCGCCGCTCCACCCTGGGACGGCTCGCACGAGCCGGCCAGGCGGGTCGAGGCCCCGAGGTGCTCCCTCGAGCCGGTCAGGTGGGTGTGGTCAGGGTGAGCATGGGTGGGCGTTCGTCGATGCCCACCTGGCGGGTCAGTATGTCGTGACCGCCCTCGCAGCGGCGGAACTGGGCCAGCTCCATCGAAGGCACATGCCGGGACTCGATCTTGCCCTGGCGTTGCAGCCGGGACCAGGCGGCCAGCATGATCTGGGCCGCCATCCCGCCGAGCGCCTCCGTCGACTGCGGAGCGTGCTCGCGCGACCCCAGGTCCACCTGGGCCAGGGCGTCGAGCCCGGCCAGGTCCAGCAGGTCGATGAGCAGCCCGAGCTCCACCCCGTACCCGGTGAGGAACGGCACGCGTTCCAGGGCCGAGCGGCGGCCGGCGTACTCGCCGGCGAGCGGTTGCATGAAACCGGCCAGTTCGGGCCAGTGCAGGTTGATCAGTGGGCGGGCGACCAGTTCGGTGACGCGGCCCCCGCCGGTCGGGGCGCCGTTCAGCGGACGGTCGTAGCAGCCCTTGGCGTAGACGACCGTGGGGTCGGTGAGCATCGGGTCGAGCAGCCCGGCGACGAGTGAGGCACGGAAGTGCCTGATGTCGGCGTCGGCGAAGGCCACCACGTCGCCGGAGGTGACCGCCAGCGACTTCCACAGTGCCTCGCCCTTGCCCTCCATCGGCGCGAGTTCGGGCAGGATGTCTGTCTGTGCGTGCACGGCGGCGCCGGCTTGTGCCGCGACGCGCGCGGTGTCGTCCTCCGAGCATGAATCGATGACCACGATCTCGTCCACGACGCCGTCGAGCTCGCGCCGGATCACCTGGACGATCTCGCCCACGGTCTCGCGCTCGTCGCGGGCCGGGAGCACCACACTCACCGTGGTGTCCCCCTTGGCCGCCAGCAGGTCGGACAGCGGCCAGTCCGCGGCGCACGAGGTTCGGCGATGCCACCATTTCCGCACATCAGGCAGCATGTGCGACACCTCCCCCGTTCCCCCCACATATCAGCTTATGCGGTGGTCGCGTGGCGCTCCAGGAAGGTATAGACGTCGGCCTCGTCCACACCCGGGAACGACCCGGGCGGCAGGGCGGCCAGGATGTGCGAGTTGGCGCGCGCGGAGGGCCAGGCGTACCCCTCCCAGCGTTCGGCCAGCTCAGCGGGCGGACGGCGGCAGCAGTCGCCGCTGGGGCAGCCGGATTTGGTGCGGTTGGTGGTCTCCCGCCCCCGAAACCAGCGCGACTCCCGGTACGGCACCCCCAGCGTGATCGCGAAGTCCCGTTCCCGCGACGGATCGACGTGGGCCACGCAGAAATAGGTGCCGGTGGGCGAGTCGGAATACTGGTAGAACACCGAGAAACGGTCGGGCGAGGCGAACACCTGCCGCCCCGACCACTGCAGGCACATCCGCTGCCCCTCGATGGCCCCCTGCTCGTCGGCGGGGAAGACGATGCCGTCGTTCTCGTACGCCTTGTAGATGGTGCCCCCGGCGTCGTTGCGCACGAAGTGGCAGACGAGGCCCAGGTGATGGGTGGCGAGGTTGGTGAAGCGGTGGGCGGCCATCTCGTACGAGACCGCGAACACGTCGCGCAGGTCCTCCACCGACAACGCCCGCGCGGCCTTGGCCTCCTGGAGGTAGAGCGCGTCGGCCCGCTCGGGCACGAGCACGGCGGCGGCGAAGTAGTTGGCCTCGGTGCGCTGGCGCAGGAAGTCGGCGAAGTCGCGCGGCTTGCCGTGGCCGAGCGCGAGGTGCCCGAGCGTCTGGAGCAGGATCGTGCGCGGGGTGTGCATGCCGAGCTGCTCGTGCTTGACGTAGATGCGCCGGTTGCGCAGGTCGGTGATGGAACGCACCGAACGCGGCAGGTCCTGGGCGGTGTGGACGGTGTAGCCGAAGTGTGTGACCAGGCCCTGGATCATGCTCTGGGACAGGGCCCCGGTGCGGTAGCCGACGGTGTCGAGGGCCTCGGCGGCGGCCTTCTCGATGTCGGGGAAGTAGTTGCCCACCTCGCGCTGCCTGCGCCGCAGCTCGGCGTTGGCGGCCCTGGCCTCCTCGGGCGTGGCGGTGCCGCGCGCCTGCCGGGCGCGCAGCTCGCCGTAGAGGCCGAGCAGGTGTTCGAGCACGTCGTTGGGCACGCGCGCGGAGACCTTGAGCCGGGGCAGGCCGAGCCCGGCGTAGATGGGGTCTCGCTGTGCCTCTTCGAGCGCGATCTCAAGCTGGGCCCGCCGGTTGGGCGGTTGGCGGCGCAGCAGCTCCTCGACGGGGACGCCCAGCGCGGTCGCCAGGGACTTGAGCAGCGAGAGTTTGGGCTCGCGCTTGCCGTTCTCCAGCAGCGACAGCTGACTGGGCGCCCTGCTGACACGCGAGCCCAGGTCCGACAGGGTGAGGCCGCGCTGTTTACGCAGGTGGCGAAGGCGCTGGCCGAACGCGATCAGATCGAGCTCCTGCGTCAAAGACAGCGGTTCTTCGCCTAGCAGGGACGCCATGCAGGCATCTTAGACAGAAATTCGGCCTATTTTCTAGTCTTTGGACGTTCAGGGCCTACCGGGCGGGGGCACGGCTGCCGCCTTCCGTTCACTGCTGGGATTGGTCTAGTCCAACGGGAAAACTCGGGATTTCTTCTCATCTGAATACCCGTCGGTAATACACGTGACGGAAACTTCGAGCGTTCTTCTCTCCTGGAGCCTCTATTGACGCCGGGTCTCAGGGCAGATGATCGGCGTGAGCCCCAGGGGACGACAAAGGAGCGAACGATGAACGATCGCCTCAAGGGAGCTGCTGAGCAGCTGCAGGACGAATGGGACAACGACCCTCGCTGGGAGGGCGTCGAGCGCACCTACGGCGCCGAGGACGTGATCCGGTTGCGGGGCAGCGTCCAGGAGGAGCACACGCTGGCCCGCCTCGGCGCGCAGCGCCTGTGGGACCTGCTACGGACCGAGGACTACGTCCACGCCCTCGGCGCGCTGACCGGTAACCAGGCGGTCCAGCAGGTGAAGGCCGGACTGAAGGCGATCTACCTGTCCGGCTGGCAGGTGGCCGCGGACGCCAACCTCGGCGGCCAGACGTACCCGGACCAGAGCCTCTACCCGGCCAACTCCGTGCCCGCCGTCGTGCGCCGCATCAACAACGCGCTGCTGCGCGCCGACCAGATCACCTGGTCGGAGGGCGTGGCGGACGCGCCGCACTGGCTCGCGCCGATCGTGGCCGACGCCGAGGCCGGGTTCGGCGGCGTGCTGAACGCGTTCGAGCTGATGAAGGGCATGATCGCGGCCGGCGCCGCGGGCGTGCACTGGGAGGACCAGCTCGCCTCCGAGAAGAAGTGCGGCCACCTGGGCGGCAAGGTGCTGATCCCGACCGGCCAGCACATCAAGACGCTCAACGCCGCGCGGCTGGCCGCCGACGTGTGCGGCGTCCCCTCACTGATCGTCGCGCGGACCGACGCACAGGCCGCGACGCTCCTGACCAGTGACGTGGACCCGCGCGACCAGGCCTTCACCACCGGCGACCGCACCGCCGAGGGCTTCTACCGGGTACGCAACGGCGTGGACTCCTGCATCGCCCGCGGCCTGGCCTACGCCCCGTACTCCGACCTGCTGTGGATGGAGACCGGCACGCCCGACCTGGACGTCGCCCGCGAGTTCGCCGAGGCGATCAAGTCCCGCTACCCGGACCAGATGCTGGCCTACAACTGCTCACCGTCGTTCAACTGGAAGAAGCACCTGGACGACTCCACGATCGCCAAGTTCCAGCGCGAACTGGGCCACATGGGGTACAAGTTCCAGTTCATCACGCTGGCCGGGTTCCACTCGCTGAACTACTCGATGTTCGACCTCGCCCAGGGGTACGCCGCCGACGGCATGACGGCGTACGTCGAGCTCCAGGAGGCCGAGTTCGCCGCCGAGTCCCGCGGCTACACCGCGACCCGGCACCAGCGCGAGGTCGGCACCGGCTACTTCGACCTGGTCAGCACGGCCGTCGCGCCCGACTCCTCGACGACCGCGCTCAAGGGCTCCACCGAAGAGGAGCAGTTCCACCACTGATCCCCCGATCTCGCCGGCCACCTCCAGGGCATGGGATGGTTCCCCCGGCGAAGGGCCGCGCCGGCTCCCCCAGCCCGGCGCGGCCCCTTTTCACGTCGGTCGCGCGTCAGGCGCCCTCGCGGGCCCACGACGGCAGGTCCTGCTGCTCGGTGATGTCGCGGACGAGCTGGGCGTGCGCGTCCTCGGCCTGCTGCCTGGTGGACCAGTGGAGGCTCAGCACCTCCTGGCCCCCGGCCCGGGGACCCGCGCCCGGCGGCGCCAGGCGCACGGTCGACTCGAACAGCAGCGGCACCGTCCCGCCGTCGGCCTGGTCGAGCACCAGGTGCAGGGTGCGGACGCGGAACGTTCCGGCGGCGGTGCCGACTCGGTCGTCGCCGATCGTACGCCCCGCGCGGTCGGCCAGCAGCTCCTGCGCCCGCGCAGGGCTGATGGGATTGCCCTCTATGTCGTAGTAGCTCATGAACGGCCTCGCTCTCGGGTGCGGGGGAGGCGACGCGCGTCCCCCGCTCACCTCGATCATGAGGCATGCCCGGTCACGACGTTCCGGTGACCGTGGGCATGGAAGGGGACGGGACGGTGGGCTCGGGCGACTCGCCGGGGCCGTCCTGGGGGATCGTACTGATCGATCCCGTGGGCCGGGGGCAGTCGCGGCCGCCCTGCCGGTCGCCGCCGCGGCGCCGACCGGCAGGGCGCGCGCACGGGCCGGGCTCCTCGCCACCCGGGTTGCCGGGCCCGGAGGTGCTGGAGGGGCGGGGGTCGTCACGCCGCCGGTCGGGGCCCGGGTCGAGGAAGGTGAAGCGGCCGGCCGGCGTACGGGCGCGCGTGACGGACGCCGTCGCCGTGGGCGCGCTCGCCGGGTGCGCCACGTGCGCGGGCGGCCGGTCGCCGGCCGGGGTCACCGTGGGACGCGCGGTGGAATGGCCGCTGACGTGCGGACGTACGATCGCGGGCTCTGCGGGCGGCAGCGAACCGCCACCCTGGCTGAGGGCGTCCCCGCCCAAGGCCGCGATCACGGTGACGGCCGCGATGGAGACCGTGGCCAGGGCGGCGAAACCGGCGTGCGCCAGGTGCGCACCGGCCTTGGCCCTGCTCCCGCGCCTGCTCCCGTGCCTGGGCCCGGACGGCTCCCCGGCCGGGGTGGCGGGTCGGCCGCCGCCCGCCGGGTACGGCACCTCCGTCCAGCTCCCGTCCAGCACGTCGGCGACCGCCTGGCGCAGGTCCCACGGATCGCCCACGCCGCCCGCGGCCAGCAGCGCCCGCAGCAGGTCGGCCGCCCGGGGACGGGAGGCGGGGTCCTTGGCCAGCGCGGCCTCCACGGCCGGGCGCAGCAGGGCGGGCACGCCGTCGAGGCGCGGCGGGTCGAACAGGATGCGCCGGGTCAGCACGTCGGCCTCGCCGCCGCCGAACGGGTGGTGCCCGCTCGCGGCGAAGGCCACCAGGCAGCCCCAGGCGAACACGTCCGAGGCCGGCAGGTCCGGGCCGCCGGTCAGCCGTTCTGGCGCGACCCAGCCGGGGCTGCCCATGACCTGCCCGGCCTGGGTGTGGGCGGCCAGGGTGTCCACGGCGCGGGCGATGCCGAAGTCGATGACGCGGGGCCCCTTGGCCGACAGCAACACGTTGCCGGGCTTGAGGTCGCGGTGCACCAGACCGGCCTCGTGCACCGCGACGAGCGCGGCGGCCACCCCGAGTGCGACGCCGTAGGCGAGGTCGGGCGTGAGCGGCCCGCCGGCCATGACCACCTGCGAGAGCGCGGGGCCCGGGAGGTACTCGGTGACCAGGTACGGGCGATCCTCGTCGGTGCCGTCCTCGACCACGGCAGCCGTGCAGAAGGGCACCAATCTGCGGGAGAAAGCCACTTCCTCGGCGAAACGCGCCCGCAACGTGGCATCGTTGAGATGCACCGCCTGCGGCGTCTTGAGCGCGACCAGGCCCCCTCGTGGGTGTTCGGCCAGGTACACCACTCCCATCCCGCCCGACCCGAGGCGGCCGAGGAGGAGGTGCCGGCCGATGACGACCGGGTCGCCCACCGTCAGCGGTCGCACGCCAGGCGGCATGCCGCTCGCACCACGCGCCATCCGGGCCTCGCCTCTCCTGTCCGGGACACGGCAAAGCACACTGTGGCGGCATCCGGGGGCCCTTTCCGCACGTCTTGCGTAAGGGGTATCGAAGGTGAGGAGTTCGTGCCCGGAGGGTTAGTAAGAGCTGTGATGGAACGTTCTGAAGCGGCTTTTTGTGGTTGGAGGGTCAGGAGGCCAGCGCGCGGGCCTCGGCGACGTCGACCTCGCGGTTCCAGTCGTTCTTGACCGCCCGCCAGGCCTCGTCGTCCGCGCCGATCCGCCAGTAGCCGGAGATGGACAGCCGGTCCATCGGGATGCCCCGCTCCAGCCGCAGGTGGCGGCGCAGTTCCTTGACGAAGCCGGCCTCGCCGTGCACGAACGCCTGCACGTCCCCCTCCGGGAACTCCAGCGCGCGCACCGCCTCGACCAGCGCCTGGCCGACGGGACGGGCGCCCCGGTACACCCACGTGATCCGCGCGTCGGCCGCGGTGCCGAGCTTCTGCTCGTCCTCGGGGCCGTCCACCTCCATCAGGACGTGGGCCAGGGCGTTGTCGGGCAGTGCCTCCAGGGAGGCGGCGATCGCCGGCAGGGCGCTCTCGTCGCCCACCATCAGGTGCCAGCCCGCCTCAGGGTCGGGCGCGTAGCCGCCGCCGGGGCCCAGCATGAGCACGACGTCGCCCGGCCTGGCCGCCGCGGCCCAGGGCCCGGCCAGGCCCTTGTCGCCGTGGTGGACGAAGTCGAGGGTCAGCTCAAGGGCGTCGGGGTCCCAGGCGCGTACGGTGTAGGTGCGCAGGCGCGGCCAGAACTCGCGCGGCATGGTCTCGCGTACGTGCTTGACGCTGAACGGCTCGGGGTAGTCCACGCCCTCGTGCGGGAAGACGAGCTTCACGTAATGGTCGGTGAGGCCGCGACAGGCGAAGTCGCGCAGGCCGTCGCCGCCGACCACGATGCGGATCATGTGCGGGGAGAGCCGCTCGGTCCGCAGGACGACGCCTCGATGATGATCCCTGGGCTTGTCAGCCATCACTTCAGCCCCCATATGTTAGTTAGGTATACCTAACCTTACAGCGGGATTGACGGGCGGGGCCACCGCAACGCCTGGACGTTCCCCTGAGCGCGCAACCCCAAGCCGCGATATATCAGCACAAACTACCCCGACATACCCGCCCCAGTCAGGCCGCCGCCGTATCCCCGCGAGCCGCTGCACGGGCCTCCACCGCCTCAAGGAACGCCGCCATGTGCCGGAAGGCCAGCCGCGCCTCCGGCAGGACGTCGGCCAGGATCGGGAAGGCGTGCGGCATCCGCCGCCACTCCTCGTACCGGACCGGCACCCCCGCGAGGCGCGCCCGCTCGGCCACCTGACGGGCCTCGTCCCGCAGCACCTCCGTGGAGCCGGTGACGATCATCAGCGGCGGCAGGCCGGTGAAGTCGCCGAGCACGGGCGAGACGAGCGGGTCCCGCGGGTCGAGCCCGCAGGTCCAGTGGCGGGCCAGCCAGCGCACCCGGCTCGCCGGCAACATCGGGTCCTGCCAGCGGTTGGCCCGGCGCGGGATGTCGGTCAGGTCCGCCCACGGCCACAGGCAGATCGCCGCGGCCGGCGGCCGCAGGCCGCGGTCGCGCAGCGCCAGCAGCGTGGCCAGCGTCAGATGGCCGCCCGCCGAGTCCCCGGCGATGATGATGTCCTCGGGCGCGTGCCCGCGCCGCATCAGGCATTCGTACGCGTCCAGCGCGTCGGCCAGGGAGTCGGCCAGCGGGTTCACCGGCCCCTGCCGGTAGTCCAGCGCGAGGACCGGCCGGCGGGCCACGACCGACAGCCGCCAGGTGATGGGCCGGTGGGTACGCGGCGAGCACGAGAAGTAGCCGCCGCCATGGAAGTACAGCAGCGCCTTGTGCTCGTCCAGCCCTTCACCGGCACGGATCCACTCGCCGCCGCAGCCCGTCAGACCGGCCGGTACGACGACGGCGTGGTCGGGGAGGCGCAGCGGCATCAGGCGGGCCAGCTCGCCCAGGCGGGCGGCGCCGACCAGGGCCAGCGGGTGGCGCATCAACACTGTGGAGGCCGGTTTCAACGTGCCGCGCATGACCGAGGTCAGGGCCCTGGCCTGCCAGCTCAAGGGGTAGTCGGGCGACACGTCCATGTCGATGTGCATCACGGTCCTCCACCCCCATTCTTCCCGTAACGACCTCGTTCTACCGGCCAGTAAGGATCTCATCCCTTACGCGGATATTTCGGCTATGTGGGACGGTAGGGAATATGGCGGGATATTCGGGGACGCCGCTCCCCCGCAAACTCGGCGTCAAGCCGGGACACCAGGTTCTGGCCCTCGGCGCCCCCGCCACCCTCGACCTCGGCGAACCCGGCGCGGACGTGCACCGCGAGCCGGGCGGCGGCCCGTACGACGTGATCCTGCTCTTCTGCCCCGACACGGCCACCCTCCACAGTACGTTCCCCCAGGCCAAGGCCACACTCGTCCGGAACGGCGGCCTGTGGGTCTGCTGGCCCAAACGCGCCGCCAGGATCCCCACCGACCTGTCGGACGGCGTCGTACGCGCCTACGGCCTGGGCGCCGGACTGGTCGACAACAAGGTCGCCGCGATCGACGCCACCTGGTCGGGCCTGCGCTTCGTTTATCGCGTTGCGGACCGCTGACCCCGCAGCGGATAATTCCAGACTCCGTCGGCAGACCCGCGCACGGGTCCGGACACGGCCGGTCACCGTGTCCTCACTGAACGGAGGTGCCCCACCATTCCCCTCTACGCCCGGCTCGTCCGGTACGGCTTCCGCAAACACGCCGTCTACGTCTGGGCCGCGCTCGCCGGCGCGTTCACCAACAGCGTGTTCGGCATCCTGCGCGCCTACGTCCTCATCGCCCTGTGGCAGGCCCGCCCCGGCCTGGCCGGCTACGACGTCACCGACGCCGTCACCTTCTGCTTCGTCACCCAGGCCTTCATCGGCCCGATGATGTTGTTCGGCGGCGGCCTGGCCATCCCCGAACGCATCCGCAGCGGCGACATCGCGCTCGACCTCGTCCGCCCCGCCTCGCTCCAGCTCTGGTCGCTCGCCGAGGACCTGGGCCGGGCCGCGTACCTGTTCCTGGTGCGCGGCATCCCGCCGCTGCTGCTCGGCGCGGCCCTGTTCGGCGTCACCACGCCCGCCTCCCCCGCGCAGTGGGCGGCGGTCCTGGCCGGCTTCCTCATCGGCGTGCTGATCAGCTTCGGCTGGCGCTACCTCGTCGCCCTGTCGGTCTGCTGGCTCGCCGACGACCGCGGTGTGGCCGTCGTGTCCCTGGTCCTGACGACCTTCCTCAGCGGGATGATGCTCCCCCTCCACCTGTTCCCCGGCCAGTTGGGCGAGGTGGTCAGGGCCCTGCCCTGGGCCGCCATGGTCCAGGCGCCCACCGACCTCTACCTCGGCAAGGCCCCCATCGGGCAGACGCTCGCCCTCCAGGCGTTCTGGGCGGCGACGTTGTTCGCGCTCGGCCTGCTCGCCACCCGCGCCGTCCGCCACAAGGTGGTGATCCAGGGTGGTTAGGACGTACTTCCTGCTGGCCTGGACCTGGACCCGCGCCGCCGCCGCCTACCGCGCCTCCTTCGCCCTGATGGTCGTGTTCGGCGTGGTCACCGGCGCGATGGACCTCGCGGCCATCCTCGTCGTCTTCGCCAACACCACCACCCTGGCCGGCTTCACCCGCGAGGAGGTCCTGTTCCTGTACGGCGCGGCCAGCGTCTCCTTCTCCGTCTGCGACACCTTCGTCGGCAACCTCGACCGCGTCAGCCAGCACATCAAGGCCGGTACGCTCGACACCTTCCTCGTCCGCCCGGCGGCCGCCTGGATCCAGATCGCCACCGACCGCTTCGTCCCCACCAGGCTCGGCCGCATCGCGCAGGCCGTCGCCGTCCTCGCCTACGCCGTGGCCGTGCTCGGCGTCGACTGGCGGCGGGCCTGGATGATCCCGGTCATGGTCGCCACCGGCATCGTCATCTTCACGGCCCTGTGGACACTCGCCGGCGCCGTGCAGTTCGCACTGACCGACGCGCCGGAGGTGGTCAACGCCTTCACCTACGGCACCCACCAGCTCAGCCAGTACCCCCTCAGCATCTACGCCCGCGACCTGGTCCGCGGCGTCACGTACGCGCTGCCCCTGGCCTTCGTCAACTGGCAGCCCGGCCTGTACGTCCTGGGCCGGGACGACCCGTTCGGCACGCCCGGCTTCATGCGCTTCCTCGGACCGGCCGCCGCGCTGGTCCTCGCCCTGGCGGCCGGGCTGGCCTGGCGTCAGGGAATCAGGCACTACCGATCCACGGGGAGTTAGGGATGATCGAGCTGCTGCGGGCGGGACGCTCGTTCAAGGTCAGGCGAACCGTCGTGCACGCCGTGCGCGACCTGTCGTTCAGCGTGCCGGAGGGCGAGTTCGTCGGCTACCTCGGGCCCAACGGCGCGGGCAAGTCCACCACGATCAAGATGTTGTGCGGCATCCTCACCCCCACCTCCGGCTCGGTACGGGTGGCCGGGCTCGACCCCTCGCGCCGGCGCACCACGCTGGCCCGGCGGATCGGCGTGGTGTTCGGGCAGCGGACGACCCTGTGGTGGGACCTGCCGCTCAAGGACAGCTTCGAACTGATCCGGCACCTTTACAAAGTAGATCGTGGAACCTTCCGGGTCCGGCTGGCCGAGCTGACCGAGACCCTCGACCTGGGCGCCTTCCTGGGCACGCCGGTGCGCCAGCTCAGCCTGGGCCAGCGCATGCGCGGCGACCTGGTGGCGGCGCTGCTGCACGCGCCCGACGTGCTGGTGCTCGACGAGCCGACGATCGGCCTCGACGTGGTCAGCAAGGCCAGCATCCGCGGCTTCCTCCAGCGGCAGAACGCCGAACGCGGCACGACCGTGCTGCTGACCACGCACGATCTCGGCGACATCGAGCGCCTGTGCCGCCGGATCATGCTGATCGACCACGGCCGGCTCACCTTCGACGGGACGCTGACCGAGCTCATGGCCACGGCGCCGGACCAGGCCACCATCGAGGACGTCGTGACCCGGCTCTACACCGGCAGTCAGTAGTAGCTGCCCTCCGGCGTGCTCTCGTAGTCGTCGTCATCGTCGTCGTGCGGGCGCGACCAGCGCGAGGGCATCAGCACGGGGATGAACAGGACCACGCCGGGCAGCGCCAGCACACCCGTCGTGAGCAGGAACTTGTCGCCCGCGCCGGCATCCCTGACGATCTGGTTCACCGACGCCTCGGCCGGGATCAGGGACAGCGCCCTGGCCGTGTCGAGCGCGTAGACGACCGTCCAGGCCAGCAACACCATCGAGGGCACGAACGTGGCCAGCGGCGAGATCCGGCCCGCCACCACGAGGCCGACGACCAGGCCGACGGCGGCCATGGAACCGAGGGCGATCCACAACTTCTGAGGGTCGGGCGGCGGGGTCGTCGCCGCGGCGGTGAGGGCCTGCTGCACAGCCCATCCGCCACCCCCTAGGACGGCCGCCGTGACCACGACGCCGATGAGCAATCCCGCTAAGTGCCGCAACGTTTCTCACCTCAAATGTCAACGTGCTCGGCACGACCCTAGCGACAAATGCCATTTTTGGACCAGGCATTGGCTCGCTTGGAACTAGGGGTCTCGTGCGACGGTGCCCCGTGAGACCATGTGGCACACATGCGTGCGCGACTTCCCCTCCGGCTCGCGCGGACGGCCGCCTTCTCCGCCGTCTGCGTGACCCTCGCTGCGCTCGCCCACGTGGTGGGCGGCGGCGGGCGGCCGGAGCCGCTGGCGGCGGCGCTGGGCCTCGTGGCGGTCTCCGGTCTGGGGCTGGCGCTGTCCGGCAGGGAACGTTCGGCCGCGACGATCAACATCGTGCTCGGGGCGGCGCAGTTCGGCCTGCACGAGTTGTTCGCGGGCGGCAGCGCCTCCTCCTACGTCTTCGAGCACGGCCACGGCCAGGGCCTGGCCGTCAACGCGGGCATGCTGCTCGCCCACCTCGTGGCGACCCTGATGACCGGCTGGTGGCTGTCGCGCGGCGAGGTCGCGCTGTGGTCGCTGCTGCGCCGGCTGGGCCTGCGGCTCATGCCGCCGCTGCTCGGGGTCGTTCCCGCCGTACGGCCGGGCGTGCCGGTCGTGCACACCAGGGTGGTCCCCCTCGCGCCGGGGTTCCGGCACCGGGTGGCCAGGCGTGGTCCTCCACTTCCCGCCTGACCTGCTGACACCCGTAAGACCCCCGTCATCCTGAAGTGGAGATCCGTCATGTCCTTCATCCGCCGTGCGGCGACCGTGCTCGCCGCCGCCACCGCTCTCACCGCCGGCCTGGCCCTGCCCGCGCTGGCCCACGTCAGCATCACCCCCGGCACCGCCGAGCAGGGCGGGTTCACCAAGGTCGCGTTCCGGGTGCCCAACGAGCGCGACAACGCCTCGACCACCAAGGTCCAGGTCAGCTTCCCCACCGACCATCCGCTGGCGTTCGTGTCGGTGAAGCCCGTGCCCGGCTGGGACGTCAAGGTCACCGAGGGCAAGCTGCCCAAGCCGGTCAAGACCGAGTACGGCGACCTGGAGGAGGCCGTCACCACGGTCGTGTGGTCGGGCGGCAAGATCAACCCGGGCGAGTTCCAGGAGTTCGAGGTGTCCATGGGCCAGTTGCCCAAGGACGTGGACTCGCTGACGTTCCCGACGAAGCAGACGTACTCGGGCGGTGAGGTGGTCGAGTGGGCCGACGCGCCCAAGTCGGATGGCACCGAGGCCGAGCACCCCGTACCCACGTTGAAGCTCGTCCCCGCCTCCGGCACCGACGAGCACGGCGCGGCCGGTGCGTCGGCCGCGCCGGTCGCCGCCACGGGCCCGTCGGTCGCGCCGGTCGCGGCGGCCGAGTCCGTCTCCGACGGCACGGCCCGCCTGCTGGGCGGCGCCGGACTGGTCGTCGGGATCATCGGCGTCGTGGTCGGGGCCCTGGGCCTGCGCCGCCGTACGGCCTGACCCCGGCGACGCGGCATCCCCGGCCGGGCCACTCGCCCGGCCGGGGGTGCGCCTCCCGTCAGGACGTGATGTCCTTGCCGGAGAAGCGCGCCCACGCGATCGAGCAGAACAACACGATGTAGGCGCCGAAGGCCAGCAGCCCGTCCCACAGTGCCGACAGGTCGATCGGGCTGCGCAGCACCGCGTCGAAGTTCGTGAACCTGGTCGGCAGCAGGTACGGCGTCACCGCGCTCAGCTCGGGGAAGGCCCGCAACACCTGGCTGACGATCACCAGCACGAGCGTGGCGGCCACGGCCCCGATGGACACCTCCGTGAACGTCGACAACGCCAGCGCGACGCGGTCCAGCGCCGCCATGCCCGCCCCGACGTAGCCAACGGCGATGAGGATGCGCAGCAGGCCCTCGCCCATCGAGATCGTCGTGCCCGACAGCAGCGTCACCGGGCCGGCCGGGAACAGGATCAGCCCGGTCACCAGCGCCGACAGCGCCACCACGGCCGTGACGGCGTAGGCGTAGACGACCGCGTTGAGGTATTTGACGGCCAGCAGGCGGGTGCGTCCCGCGGGGGCGGCCAGCAGGTAGCGCAGCGTGCCGCCGCCCGCCTCCCCGGCCACCGAGTCGCCCGCGACGACGCTGACGGCGACCGGCATCAGCAGCAGCACGAGCACCGAGAACGAGACGAACGTCAGCATGAGGCTGTTGCCCGCCATCCGCTGCACGAACCCGCTCATCCCGTCGTCATCGCCGCCCCCGAACGCGCGCAGGGCGATGCCGATGACGGCCGGCACGCAGGCGAGGACGGCCAGCATGATCAGGTTGCGCGGGCGGCGGAACGTCAGGCCCAGCTCAGAGCCCAGCAACCGCCAGAACGCCCACCTCGCCCGCCCGGCCCCACGCGCGTCCCCGCTCGCGTGCCCGGTCCCGGCCGCGTCCGGCTGCGGCCCGCCACGGTCCGGGTCCGGCGGGCGGCGTTCGGCGGTGCGCAGCGTCTCGGTCACGGGCACCAGCCCGGGCGTACGCCCCCCGCTGTCGCTTGTGCCGGTGTCGCGTTTTCCGGTGTCGCGTGTTCCGGTGTGCGGCGTCGAGGTTTCAGCCGTCGACATCGAAGCCCTCCCCCGTCAGTCCGACGAACACGTCCTCCAGGCTGGGCCGCAGCACGGCCAGCCCGCGTACGGCGACCCCCGCGCCGACCAGCGCGGCGTTGATCCGCTCCGGCGCGTGGCCACCGAGCTCGGCGGTCACGTCGGCGCCGCCGGGCCGCACGTCGGCCAGGCCCAGCGTGCCGAGCACCCGGGCGGCGTCGGCCACGTCGGGCGTCTCGACCCTGACCCGCGTGGCCAGGCCGCCGTTCAGCGAGGCGATCGTGCCCTCGGCGACCAGCCGGCCGGTACGCATGATCGCGGCATGTGTGCACATCTGCTCGACCTCGGCCAGCAGGTGCGAGGAGACGAAGACGGTGGTGCCGCCGGCGGCGATGTCCTTGACCAGCGCGCGTACCTCGCGGGTGCCCTGCGGGTCGAGCCCGTTGGTCGGCTCGTCCAGGATGAGCAGTTCGCGCGGGCCGAGCAGGGCGCCGGCGATGGCCAGACGCTGGCGCATGCCGAGCGAGTAGTTGCGGTAGCGCTTGCCGGCCGCGGCCGACAGGCCCACCCGGTCGAGCGCGTCGGCGATCCGCGTACGGGCGGTGGCGCGTACGGAGGTGGGGTCGGCGGCGTCGAAGCGCATCAGGTTCGCCTCCCCCGACAGGTACGGGTAGAACGCCGGTCCCTCCACCACCGCCCCCACCCGCGGCAGCGCCCGCGGCAACGGCAGCCCGAGCAGGGAGTACTCGCCCTCGGTCGGCGCGATCAGGCCCAGCATCATGCGGATGGTCGTGGTCTTGCCCGAGCCGTTGGGCCCGAGGAAGCCGTAGACCGAGCCGCGCGGCACGGTCAGGTCGAGCGCGTCCACGGCCACCTGGCCGCCGCGGAAGCGCTTGGTCAGGCCGCGCGTGACGATGGCGTGCTCCCCGGAGGGCGGGGCCGCCCCGAAGGGCGCCCCCGCTTCCTGCGCGACTGCGGTCACTTGACGCCCGCCGCCTGGGTGATCTCCTCCGGGGTGACCGCGCCGACCAGCAGACGGCCGTCGTCGGTCAGCAGGACGGTGACGAGCTTGGTCCTGATCAGCCGGCCCGAGCCCCACGTGCCGCTCACCGGGGTGGCCGCCTTGAGCACGGTGTCGGCCAGCGCGCCCACGCCGGCCTGCGAGCCGCCGCCGGTGGACGGCGAGCCGCCGCCGGTGGACGGCGAGCCGCCGCCGGTGGACGGCGAGCCGCCGCCGGCCTTGAGGTCCTCCGGCTTGAACGGCACGACCGCCACGGTCGTCCAGCCGTCGCCGACGACCCTGGCCCGCGCCGCGACCTTCTCGGCCTGCTCGGCGTGCTTCTCGGCCTGCTCGGCGCCGCCCAGCTCGCTGAGGTCCTTCTCCTCCACCTTGGCGCCCGCGGGCGGGGTGAAGTCGAAGTTCTCAGGCGCCGGGGGCGTGAACGTCACCTGGGTGAAACCGACCTGGAACGCCGGCTCGGCCGAGCCCTTGGCGTAGACCTGGACCTGGAGCGGGACGTACGTCTCGCCGTCGAGGGCCAGGCGCACCTCCTGCACCAGCGAGCCCTCGTCCTTGGGCGCCAGGACGAGCTGGTAGACCGGGCGTCCGGCCACCTCGGCGGTGTTGATCACACGGACCGCGGTGTCCTTGCCGGCCGTGGCCAGCAGCCGCTGGGCCGCCTGCGCCGGCGTGAGCTGGACCGGCGGCGGGGTGGGCCGCTGGTGCTCCAGGCTCGTGCCGGGCTTGACCGTCAGCTTCGTCGCGGTGTTGGTGGCACTCTGCCAGTACCAGCCGTGGTCGCCGTTGACGATCAGGTTGGTCTCGCTCAACTGGCTCGGCATGGCCACCCTGAACCTGTCGGCGCCGCCGTACCAGACCTTGATCTCGTGCGAGCCGGACAGCAGGCTGAGCGGCGACTCACCCCCGGTCTGGGGCAGTGCCGGCAGGCCGAGCGAAGCCGTCTGCTGCACCGTGCCGGACATGGGCGGCAGGCCGCCCTTGTCGCTCGTCGCCGCCACGGCGTCGGCCAGCAACTGCTGGGCCGAACGCTCGGGCAGGACGGGCTCGCCGCTCACCGCGGCGATGACCGGGCCGGCTCCGATCGCGCCGCCGATCATGGCCGCCGCCGCGATCGGCACTCCCCACCTCACGAACGTGCCTCTGCGCATCTCACTCCTTAACGGTATGTCGATGACCAGAGCCTGCGTCATGCATCCTGTGGCGGGCCTGAGACTGTCTGAGACGCCTCTCAGCCTTCTCAGCGGCGTCTCAGGTCAGGGACGGGAGAATCAGCACATGAGAGTACTGGTCGTCGAGGACGAGCGGCGGATGGCGGCGGCGCTCCAGCGCGGGCTGCAGGCCGAGGGCTTCGCCGTGGACCTCGCCCACGACGGCGAGGAGGGGCTGCACGCGGCCCGGCAGGGCGACTACGACGTCGTCGTGCTGGACATCATGTTGCCGAGGTTGTCGGGCTACAACGTGTGCAAGCAGTTGCGCGCGGAGGAGAACTGGGTGCCGATCCTCATGCTGTCGGCCAAGGACGGTGAGTACGACATGGCCGACGGCCTCGACCTCGGCGCCGACGACTACCTGACCAAGCCCTTCTCGTACGTGGTGCTGGTGGCCAGGCTCCGGGCCCTGCTGCGGCGCGACGCCGGGCGGCGGCCGTCGGTGCTGGCGGCCGGCGACCTGACCCTCGACCCGGCCCGGCGCAAGGTGCAGCGGGGCGAGCGGCCGGTGGAGCTGACGCCGAGGGAGTTCGCGCTGCTGGAGTTCCTGATGCGCCGCCGGGACGAGGTGGTGTCGAAGTCGGAGATCCTGGAACACGTGTGGGACACCTTCGACACCGACCCGAACGTGGTCGAGGTCTACGTCGGCTACCTGCGGCGCAAGGTCGACGCCCCGTTCGGCAGGAACGCGCTGCAGACCGTGCGCGGCGCGGGCTACCGGCTGGCGGGCGACGGTGGCTGACACCCCGCTGGCGTGGTGGCGGCGGCAGGGGCTGCGGTTCCGGCTGACGGCGGCGGCCGCGGCCGTGCTGGCGCTGGCCCTGGCGCTGTCGGCCTCGGTGTTGTTGTCGGTCCTCGACCGGGCGCTGATCGACACCGTCGACGAGTCCACGAGGCAGCAGGCCCAGAACGTACGCGTGGCGGCCGACGCCGGGACGCTGTCCAGCCCGATCACCACGCACGACGGCACGATCGTCCAGGTGCTCGACCGCAGCGGGCGGATCACGCACGTCACGTACGGCACCGACAGGCTCGTACCGCTGCTGGACGCGGCGGCCAGGGCCAGGGTGCTGCGGGACGGGCGGGCGGCGTTCCTGGACGGGCGGCCGTACGCGATCCCGGGGCCGCTGCGTGTGGTCGTGCTCAGCGCCGACCACGGGCAGACGGTGCTGGCGGCCAGGCCGATCGGGGAGATCCAGACCAGTCTGGGCGTCGCCGGCCGGGTCCTGCTGGTCGGCACGCCCGCGCTGGTCGTGCTGCTGGCGGTGGCGAGCTGGCTCATGATCGGCAGGACGCTGCGGCCGATCTCCTCGCTGCGCCGGGTCGCGGCCGACATCACGCACACGGCCAGGTCCCGGCGGCTGCCGGTGCCGCAGTCGCGCGACGAGGTCCACGCCCTGGCCACCACGCTCAACGGCATGCTGGCCAGGCTGGAGGAGGCCGAGCAGCGCCAGCGCGCGCTGGTCTCCGACGCCGCCCACGAGCTGCGCAGCCCGCTGGCCAGCATCCGGCTCCAGCTGGAGGTGGCGCTCGGCCATCCGGAGGGCCAGGACTGGACGGAGACCGCCGAGGGCGTGCTGGAGGACGCCCTGCGGCTGTCCAGGCTGGCCGAGGACCTGCTCGCGCTGGCCCGCCTGGACGAGCGCGGCGGCGTGCCAGCCCGCGACGAGCCGGTCAACCTGGACGAGGTGGTACGCCAGGTCACCGAACGCTACGGCGAGGCCCGGCTGACCGCGTGCGACCCCGTGGTCGTGCGCGGGGACGCCCTCGACCTGAGCCGGGTGCTGACGAACCTGATGGACAACGCCGTCCGGCACACCTCCTCGAAGGTCGAGGTGGCGCTGACCGCCGACGGGGTGCTGACGGTGACCGACGACGGGCCCGGCATCCCCGAGCAGGATCGGGAGCGGGTGTTCAACCGGTTCACCCGGCTGGACTCCGGCCGCAGCAGGGACGAGGGCGGGGCCGGGCTGGGGCTGGCGATCGTACGGGAGACCGTGCGCGCCCACGGGGGGACGGTGGTGCTCGCGGACGCGGCGCCGGGCCTGCGCGCCGTGGTCCGCCTTCCGGTGTCCCGCTAGGCGGGCGCCTCCGGGGTGCTCGGCCCGCGCGACGCATTGGGGGCGCCGGGCGGGCTGCGGTGGGGACGGGGACGACGGGGGATCATGGAACGTTCCTGGTCAGGCGGCCGTGCCCTTCTCCGCGGTGGACAGGAAGTCCTGGGCGATGAGGGGCAGGCGGCGCCGGGCGTGCACGACGGCGATGACGCGCCGCACGGCGGGTTCGAGCGAGCGCACCACCAGGCCGGCCCTGGCGGCCTGGTCGGCCATGCCGCGGTACCACAGCAGTGAGGCCTGTCCGGCGCGGACGGCGCTGAGCCAGCCGTTGCGCTCGTCGGTCTCCAGGACGACGACCGGGGTGACGGCGTACTTGCCGAACATGGCGTCGAGCTCCCTGCGCCGCGCGCTGCCGCGGGCGGGCAGGGCCAGGCGCATGCCGTGCAGCTTGCCCATGGGGACGGGGTTGGGCAGGGTCAGCCCGGGCGGGGAGATCAGCACGATCTCCTGGCGTTCGAGCGGGTGGGTGATGAGGTCGGTGGGCACGGGCAGATCGGTGAGCCCGAGGTCGGCCCGCTGATCCCGGATGGCGCTGACGACGCCGTCACGGCCGTCGCAGCGGACGATGTGCACGCGTACACCTGGGTGCTCGGCCGCGTAGGCAGGGAGCAGCCGCCCCGCGAGTCCGGGTTCGAGACTCGGGGTGGAGGCGATGCGCAGCTCGGCCTCCGTGACGCCGGCGTGGTTGGCCAGGCCCTCGATCTCGTGCACGGCGTCGAGTGCCTCCCTCGCCAGCTTGACCACGCGGCGGCCCTGCGCGGTGACCACCACGCCGCGGCCCGAGCGGGCGAAGAGCGTCATGCCGAGCTCCCGCTCGAGATCGCGGATCGCGCGGGACAGCGCAGGCTGCGCGATGTAGAGCGACCTGGCCGCGTCGGTCATGGTGCGGTGCTCCGCAGTCGCGACCACATAGCGGAGCTGCTGGAGGTTCATGCCAAAGAAGCTAGGACACCGCCCCGCTCCGGGACCGGGAGATAGCGGAGATCACCTCGATTGATTTCAGAGCGTGACCGAGTACCGCTACATCCGTGACGGGTGATAAATCAGTATGCTTTTGCCCCAAATTTGGCAAAGATCCTTTGGGGTCTGCCGCAAAGCCGTGCATTGCAGACAAACGGGGTAACGGGGAGACACGGTGACAGCAAACGGGCAATATCCACCCCCACCACAAGGGCCAGGGCAGCCACAACGGCCTCCCTCGTTGCCCTGGCCGCCGCCGGGCCACCGGCAGCCGCAACCACAGGGTGGTCACCCCTACCCGCAGGCTCCGCCGCCGCCGCAGCGTCCACCCCAGGGGCCGCCTCAGGGGCCGCCGCCCGGCTCTCAGCCTTACCCGCCGCCCGGCTCTCAGCCTTACCCGCCGCCCGGCTCTCAGCCTTACCCGCCGCACGGCTCCCAGCCCTACGCGCCGCCGCCCGCGGCGCCCCCGCAGGGCTACCCGGCCCCGCAGCAGGGTTACCCGCCGCCCGGCCCCCAGTATCCGCAGCCCCCGTACGGGCAGCACTACCAGCCGCCGCCTCCCCCGCCGCAGCCGCCGCCGCAGCCGCCCATGCCGACGCGGCAGTGGCCGCAGCAGCCGAGGAAGAAGTCCGGCATGGGGGTCGCCGGCGTCCTCGGGACCGTGTTCGGCTCGCTGGCCGCGCTGTTCGTGCTGATCGTCATCGGGGCCGCGATGCTCAAGTCGGCCTCGCGGACGGACACGACCACGCCGATGGCGATCCCGTCGTACGAGTCGCGGACCGAGGACCCGTTCCCCACGCACGAGCCGACGCGGGACGTTCCCACGCGGGAGCCGTCCGATGAACCCACCACCGAGCAACCCACTGAGCAGCCCACCGAGCAGCCGACGCGGCAGCCCAGTGAGCGGCCCACGCAGCGGCCCACGCAGGAGACGGTCACGCCGCCCAAGCAGGTCACGCTCAACACCAGCCTGAAGAACAACACCCTCTACAGGGCGGGCACGCTCCCCCGGCTGAACTGCCGGGCCGGGAACGCCAACGTCTTCAGCCACAGCCAGCTCAAGGCGCTGATCCTGAAGACCGGCCGGTGCATGGACAAGGCGTGGGGGCCGATCCTGCAACGGCAGGGCATCGCGTTCAGCCCGCCGGGCTACGCCATCGCGGCCGGGCGCGGCCGGGGCGCGTGCGGCGACTACCCGTCGGCCGGGAGCATGGTGCCGTACTACTGCCCGCGCAACAACACGATCTACGGCTCCACCTCGGCCATGGCCAAGGGCAACGGGAACGCGCGCGGCTACGGCCAGATCATCTCCTGGCACGGCGGCATCATCAGCATGATGGCCCACGAGTACGGCCACCACGTCCAGAACATCAGCGGCGTGATGGACTCCTGGTGGCAGGGCACGCTGGCCTCCTCCAGCCAGAGCGGCAAGCTGGGGCTGAGCCGCAAGCTGGAGCTTCAGGCCACCTGCCTCGGCGGCATGTGGATGCGCTCGGTCGCCTCCACCTACCCGGTCTCGTCGTCGATGCGCTCGCGACTGTTCTGGTTCTACGCGCAGGTGGGCGACTATCCCGGCTATCCGCGCGACCACGGAACTCCGGCCAACAACAATCGCTGGTTCCGCCAGGGCTGGGAGAGAGACAAGACATACCAGTGCAATACGTGGATGGCGCCCTCCTCAACGACCTCCTGAGGGACACGTGGCGTTCATCTCATGTTGAAGAGTTGTCTCGGATGTCCAGGTATGGGGGCTAGAATCCTGGCAATCTTGTGCCCGACATGGGGCTAACGTCATTTTTTGCCTGGTAGGCATGTGAAGGAGCCGGTGTGAGCAAGCGCGATGGGGCGGACCCCGTGCCCGGAGGGGCCAAACGGCGTTCTCCACGTCCGCGCAAGGGCTCGTCCGCCGCGCCGCGCTTCGCCAGACCACTGACGACCGCCTCGATCCTCGGCTGGACGGCCCTGTCCGCCCTCGTGCCCGGCGCCGCGCATCTGCGGGCCGGGCGCCGCCGTACCGGGCTGATCATGATCGGCGTGTACGCGGTGCTGCTGCTCGCGGCCCTGGCCTTCGGCCTGACGCGGAGCGCGGAGAACGTGACGGCGCTCACCGAGGACGGCGCGCTGCTGACGGTCATCATCATCACGGCCTCGTGCGCGCTGGCCTGGTTCGCCGTGATCGTCACCTCGTACGTGACGCTGGGTCCCAACAGGCTGAACCAGCAGGGCCAGGTGGTCACCGGGATCGCCGTGGGCGTGTTGTGCGTGGCCGTCATGTCGCCGTTCGCGCTGGCGGCCAACAACGTCCTGGCCGGCCGGGAGGCGGTCAACGCGATCTTCCCGTCGCAGCCGGACCCGGAGAACCCCGTCCAGGTCAAGAACCCCGAAGACCCCTGGGACGGCAAGACCCGGGTGAACTTCCTGCTGGTCGGCGGCGACGCGGCGGGCAACCGCGTCGGCGTGCGCACCGACAGCATGACGGTGGCCAGCGTGGACACCAGGACCGGCAACACGGTCCTGTTCAGCCTCCCGCGCAACCTGCAGCACGTACGCTTCCCGCCGTCCTCGCCGCTGCACAAGCACTTCCCCAACGGCTACATGGCCGAGCTGCCCAACGGCGGCCTGCTCAACGAGGTCTGGCAGTACGCCAACGACAACCCGCAGCTCATGGGCGGCAAGAACCGCGGCCCGCGGGCCCTGATGGACGCCATCGGCTACACCCTGAACCTCAAGATCGACTACTACGCCCTGATCAACATGTACGGCTTCGCGGCCCTCGTCGACGCCATCGGCGGCCTGAAGATCCGGGTCGAGCAGGACGTCAAGTGGGGCGGCCACTTCGGCACCGCCGGCACGATCAAGGCGGGCTACCGCAAGCTGTCGGGCGAGCAGGCCCTGTGGTACGGCCGCTCCCGCGTCGACAGCGACGACTTCTCCCGCATGGGCCGCCAGCGCTGCGTCATCGGCGCCTTCGCCCAGCAGGCCACGCCCGGCGTGATCCTGACGAACTTCAACAAGATCGCGGGTGCGGCCAAGCGGCTGGCCCAGACGAACATCCCGCGTCCGCTGGTCAAGCCGCTGGCGGACCTGGCGCTCAAGGTCAAGGACGCCAAGATCACCAGCTTGCAGTTCGTGCCGCCGGAGTTCTACTCGGGCCGGCCCGACTGGGCCAAGATCCGGGTAGCCACGAGGAAGGCCATCGCCGACTCCGACCGTTCCTCGCGCCAGGCCCAGACCGCCAACGTGACCGCCTCCCCTGGCACCTCGAGCTCCCCGACGGCCTCGCCGTCCGCCACGCGCAGCCAGACGCAGGCTGCCGGTACGCCGACGGAGACCCCGACCCGCAACACCCAGAAGGGCGGCGCCAAGTCCCTGTCGGAGCTGTGCGGCCTCTGACGGTCCCGCTGAGTGGTCCCGACCGGCGGTCCGCCGGGCCGGGTCACTTCGACAGGTGGGTGAGGATCCAGTCGGCGAGCGTGCCGGTGACGGTGCCGTGCTCGGAGTTGTCGGAGTCGCACTGGTAGTCGTCCAGCTCGCTCTGCTCCGGCGACAGGGCGGTGATGTCGGTGTAGAGGTCCACGGTCCAGTCCACGGGGTCGTACTGGAGCGCGACGGCGCTCACGGAGGGGACGAAGCACGCCGACCGGAACCGGCCCGCGATCTGCGCGCCGAACGCGTCGGCGACCATGCCGTAGGAGGCCAGCGTGCCGCCGGGCGCCCCGTCGAAGGGCGCGACGTCGCTGGTGTAGCTGGTGCTCGCCCACATGGGCACGGCTCTCATGCCGCCCAGGCGCCGGTTGGTCCCGAGATCGGGCTGGGTGCGCACGGTGGCGCCGGCCAGCCCGTCCAGGGCGCTCCACTCGAAGGCCAGGGCGTCGGGCGGAACGTTCCTTCCGGTGCCGTCGGCGGCGCCGTTCGACACCCCGAGCTTGCGCGGCCGGGCGGGGAACCAGCCGGCGGCGCGCAGGTCCCCGATGAACTCCAGGCGCAGCGGGCTGGCGGTGGCGACCGGCCCTGAGTAGCGCCCGTCGCCGACCCAGCCCCACAGCAGTTGCTGGGCGGCCGGGCTCCTGATCAGGTCCGCCTGTCCCGGGCGGCCGGGGGCGGCCGGCGCGAGCTGTTCGGCGAAGTAGGCCAGTTGTTGCAGGATCAGCGGGATCCAGGCGCCGTTGTGCGGGCAGTCGTAGGACAGGTAGGTCATGGTCTGGTGGTCCTCGCGGCGGCGTTCCATCTCCGCCAGCGCGTAGCGGGTCACCAGCCCGCCCGCGCCGAGGCCGCCGACGATCAGCGGCGCGGCGCCGAGCCGCTCGGAGATCGCGCGGTGCACGCATCTCGCCGCGACCCCGGCGTTGGCCTGGATGTGGGTGTGGCGGGCGGCGAAGCCGAGCAGCACGACGTCGATCCCCTGGGCGAGGAGCCTGCTGAGCAGGCGGTCGCCGTGCGGCGGGTAGGGCGCGTCGAGCCGGTTCCACAACCCGGCCAGGTCGCTCGGCCCGTGGCCGAAGCCGTCCGCGAAGATCATGGGCTGGACGAGGGCGCGGTGTCCCGCGGCGAGGTGGACGGCGGCCGTTCCCGAGGCGAACCGTCCCTTGTGGCGCCAGGCGGAGGTGAGCTCCCACCGCGCGTCGGGCTCGCGGCCCGGCCCGCCGCCGACGGGCTCGGCCTGCGTGAAGAACACTCCGGCCGGGAGCGCTCCGGCGACCTGCTCCGCCCGGCCGGGGGGCACGGGCTCGCGCTCCTGCTCCAGTACGCGCTCGACGTCGATCCTGGCTGCCCCTGCTGTCGCCATGACTGTCACCTTTTCTCGTGGGTTACCGGATGTGACCCCCGATCGCGGCACCCTCCTTTCTGAATAACGTTCGATCATTTTCCGGATTCGACGACGCCTCTAGCTCACCTCGCCCGCGACGACAAATCAACCCGCGTCGCCGACAATTCATCCTGACCATCGGTCAAGGCATTACAGAAGTCCGCCGAAAGTCATTTCCATTTGTCACACGAGCGCGGATTTCCGCGGCATGAACGCGAGCGCGCCCAGGTAGAGCAGCGCGGCGACGATGAGCAGGCCCTTGTAGCCGATCACCAGCGCCAGGTATTCCAGGCAGCCGCCGACCATCGCGCCGAGCAGGTTGGCGCCGAAGGACGTGGTGGCGTCGGCGGTGTCGGAGAAACGTTTGGCGAAGACCACGTTCGCGGCGAAGATCGGCAGGAACGCCACCGTCACCGCCGCCACCGCACGCAGGGGCACCGGCAGCGACAGCAGCCACGCGTTCGGCACGAGCCAGGCCAGCAGCAGGCCGGCCAGCAGCACGCCGTACATGACGGGCAGCGGCGGCGTACGGAACCGGCGGGTCACCTCGACCGCCCCCGGCACGGCGACCAGCACCCCGGCGAAGACGATCGCGTTGACCACCCACGTGGTGCCGAACAGCAGCGCGAACCCCGTCACGCTCTTGGTCTCCAGCAGCAGGAACGCCACTCCGAGCAGGAACAGGTCGGTGTAGGGGCGCATGCGCGCGTACGGGCCCGCGACGACGCGCACGGCCAGCAGGCTGACGATGAGGATCAGGCCGAGGGTGATGATGTAGATCGGCGGGATCGTCCGGTCCTTCAGGTAGAGGAAGGGACGGTCGTCGTCGGCGGGGGCCGGGGTGCCGGCGGCGGCGCCGGGCCACTCGCTCGCGCAGCGCTGGGCCGAGGCGCTCAGACCCGCGGTGATGACGGCCTGCTGGCCCGCGGTGCTGACCACGTCGACGCAGGGCTTGTGGCCGAAGGCCGCCTGCATGGTCGAGGCCAGGCGGTCGACCAGCCAGCTCTCCCGGTAGTAGTTGTACATCGAGAACGTGCCGCCGGGCCGCAGGTGGTCACGGGCGGCCTTCATGGCCTCCTCGGTGAACAGGTAGCTCTCCAGGCGCAGCGAGCTGGCCCCCGACACGAGGGTGAGCGAGTCGGGCAGGGCGAACAGGATCAGGTCGTAGCGGTCGCCGCTGCGTTCCAGGAAGGCGCGGCCGTCGGTGATGTGGGTGGTGACGCGCGGGTCGGAGTAGGGCTTGTCGGGGTGCACCGAGCCGCCCAGCTCGCGCAGCTTGGGGTCGATCTCGACGGCGTCGACGTGCTGGGCGCCCTTGGACAGCGCGATGGCCACGTCGGTGCCGCTGCCCGCGCCCACGATCAGCACGTCCTTGGGCGGCCTGGTGGTGCGCTCGTACGGCAGCCCGTACTGGCGTTCCCACTGCAGCCGGGCGTAGGCGGGCACGGCCTGCTGGTGCGGGATGCCGTTGACGGCGATGTCGGTGACCGGCACGCCGAGCATCTGCATCGCCTTGTAGGTCACCTTGTAGTAGGGCGACCAGAGGGCGCCCGCCGTCAGCGTCTCGGACAGCAGCAGGCCGACGACCAGGAGCGAGGGCACGGTCACCAGGCCCACGTAGAGCGTGCGGGGCCGGGGCACCAGCAGCAGGCCGTAGCACAGGGCCGCGACCAGGCCCCAGAACACCGGCGGCGCCGACAGGAACGACAGCGCCGTGAACGCGGCGATGCCGCTGAGGCTGCCGATCAGGTCGTAGCGGTAGGCCTCCAGGCGCGGCAGCTCGGGGAAGCAGCGTCCGACCAGCTCGGCGGGCCCCATGAGCACCGCCGCCGCGGCGATGAAGATCACCGGCAGGATGAGCCAGGCGGGCGGCCCGACGGTGGACAGGCTCGTCCAGTACAGGACGCCCTCGGTGTTGCGGTCGACGGTCACCGGGAAGGCCAGGACGACGGCCACCAGGACGAGCAGCACGACCGGCGAGTAATAGGGCTGGCGGCGCGAGCGTCCCACGCGCAGGAATCCGAGCCCGATTCCGAGGAAAGAACCCAGCAGAACAAAATTCGTGAAATAGCTCAGATGAACGATGTTCGAGCCTGTCCACCGGATGAGCGCCAGTTCGAGGAAGAGCATGAAGGCACTGGCGAGGACGAGCCTCGGCCGGACCGCCAGCCAGTGTTGTCTTTCCCCGTCGGAAACCGGCGTCTGCGCCTGGAGCGTCATGGTGCATCACCGTAGTGAACAGACCGAAGACAAGGAAGTCTGACGCCCCGGAAACAATATTGGTCCGCTTCGCCAGTTTTGAGGTGTTATCGCAGGTCACAACCCCCGCAATGCACTGGACGAGCCCTGACGGATGCAGGAATGTTGGAAGGTTCGTTTTTCTCCCCACACCTTCGGTGGTGACATATGCGGGTCCTGATCCAGCTTCGCCCCTCCCCCGATCTGGTCGCGGCCGTCGCCGACCCCGGCCAGGTCGCCACCACGGCCGACGTCGCCGACGGTCTGCCCGGCGTCGAACTCGACACGGCCTTCACACCGGTCGCCGTGCCGAGGCCGGTCCCCGTGGCCGGCGGCGATCCGCTCTCCCTCCATCAGCCCCTCGACTTCTCACTCGCCGCCGAGGACGCCTCCGTGCTCGTCCGCGGCACGATCTCCGACGACGACCTGACCTCGCGGGTCACGCTGCTGCTCACGCTGCGGCCCGACGTCGTCGGCGTGTTCGCCGACCCGGTGATCGAGTCGAGCCTGACCTGCGGCGGCGATCGGCCGGTGGGCGACTGGCACGACGTCGAACGCCTGCTCAACATCGCCGGGCTGCACGCGGAAGGGCTCGACGGCTCCGGGGTGGCGCTGGCCGTGCTCGACACCGGCGTCAACGCCGCCCACGTGGCCAGGCAGCTCGGCCGCGGCGTCACGATGGACGCCGAGCGCAGCTGGAACCCCTCCGGCGTGACGGGCCGGGCCGGCCAGTTCGAGGTCGACCACGGGACGATGTGCGCCTTCGACGCGCTCATCGCCGCGCCGCAGGCGTCCCTGATCGACATCCCCGTGCTGCTGTCGGCCCGGCTGGTCGGCTCGGCGCTGGACGGGCTGCTGTCGGACGCCGTGGCCGCCTTCACCCACCTGCGCACGGTGCTGGAGGCCCAGCCGGCCGCCTCCAGGGCGCTGGTGGTGAGCAACTCGTGGGGGTCGTTCTCCCCGGAGTGGGACTTCCCCGTGGGGCATCCCGGCAACTACTCCGACAACGCGGCCCACCCGTTCAACCTGGTGGTGGCCAGTCTCGACCGGGCGGGCGCGGACGTGTTGTTCGCGGCGGGCAACTGCGGCAAGGAGTGCCCCGACGGCCGGTGCGCCTTCCCCAACCGGCCCATCGGGGGCGCCAACTCCCATCCCAAGGCTCTGTCGATCGGCGCGGTCGACGTCAACGGCGAGCGGGTGGGCTACTCCTCGCAGGGGCCCGGCCGGCTGACCGCGCGCAAACCCGACGTCTGCGCGTACACGCATTTCTCGGGGTCGCGGGCGTTCGGGGAGGGCGAGCCGGACACGGGCACCTCGGCGGCCACGCCGGTGGCGGCCGGGCTGGTGGCCGCGGTGCGTACCCGGTGGCCGGCCGCCAAGTTGTCGCCGGCGCAGTTGCGCGCGCTGCTGCGGCGCACCGCCGAGGACCGCAGCGAGGTGGGCTTCGACTACGACTACGGCTACGGGACGGTGGACCCGGCCGGCATCCTGGCCGCGCTGCACCGGCGGGCCAGGAACGCGTCCTAGCCGCGGGCGGGCGGGCCGCCGCGGCGCGGCCCGCTCACGCGGTCGCCCGGTTGAACACGCGGGTCCCGACGGCCAGGGAGAACGCGGCGAAGACGACCGTCACGGCCACGCCGAGCCCGACCGTGCCCGTGGCGTAGTGGCCGGCGAACAGGTCGCGCAGCGCCTCCAGCACGTACCTGAAGGGGCTGAGGCGGGACAGGGCGTCCAGCCAGCCGGGCGCCATCGACATCGGCAGGAACGAACCCGACAACAACACCAGCGGGATCACCACCGTCGACATCACGGGGGCGAAGAGCTGCTCGTTCATGGTCAGCGCGACGGCGTACGACAGCGCGGCCAGGCTCGCCCCCAGCACCACGACCAGCACGAACCCGGCCGCGAGCCCGGCGGCCGGCACCCGCAGCCCGAACGCGAACCCGGCGGCGAGCAGCATCAGCGTCTGGACGGCCATCGTCACGGCGTCGTCGAGCACCCGCCCGAGCAGCAGCGCCAGGCGGCTGGCCGGGGTGACACGCAGCCGCTCCAGCACGCCGAAGCGCCTGTCGAAGACCACCCCGAACCCGGCCAGTCCCATGCTCATCAGGCCGAGCTGGATGATCAGGCCCGGCACCAGCACCTCCCACGTGCCGAACGTGGTGAAGATCGGCCCGAACAGCACCAGGAACAGCAGCGGCTGGACGGCGCCGAAGACGATGCCGAACTTCTGCCGCAGGGTGGCGCGCAGCGAATGGCGGGCCAGCACCCAGGTGTCGCGCAGCATCAGACGCCCGCCTCCTCGCGCAGCGACCTGCCGGTGATGTCGAGGAACGCCTCGTCGAGCGTGCGGCCGGCTTTGAGCTGCGCGGGCGTGCCCTCGGCCACGATCCGGCCGTCGTCGATGATCAGCAGCCGGTCGCACAGGGCGTCGGCCTCGTCCAGGTAGTGGGTGGTCAGGAAGATCGTCACGCCGTGCTCGTCGCGCAGGGAGCGGATGTGCTCCCACAGGTTGGCCCGGCTCTGCGGGTCGAGGCCGGTGGTCGGCTCGTCCAGGAAGAGCAGGCGCGGGTCGTGCAGCAGGGCGAAGGCGATGTCGAAGCGGCGGCGCTGGCCGCCCGACAGCGCGCCGCCCACGCGTTCCTCCAGCCCAGCCAGGTCGAGCCGGGCCAGGACCTCGTGGTAGCGGGATCTGGCCGCGGGGCGGCTCAGCCCGTACAGCATGCCCTGAAGCTCCAGGTCGTCGGCGAGCGGCGCCATCAGGTTGACGCCGCCGCCCTGCGAGACGTAGCCGATGCGGCGGCGCACCTCCCGCGGGTCGCCCAGCAGGTCGTGGCCCGCCACGGTGGCGGTGCCCGACGTGGGGCGCAGCAGGGTCGTCAGCATGCGCATGGTCGTGCTCTTGCCGGCGCCGTTGGGCCCGAGGAAGCCGACGATCTCGCCGGCCTCCACGGAGATGTCCACGCCTTTGACGGCCTCCACGCCGCCTTCGAAGGTCTTGGTCAGACCTGCGGTTCTCATCATGTGATCGCCTCCAAAATTAGGGTAAACACAATTTTGGTGTCACTGCAAGTTGGGTATCATGGGCCGCATGGAAGAGGGGCTGCGGGAGCGCAAGAAGCGCGAGACCAGGCAGCGCATCGCGGACATGGCGATGGGGCTGTTCATGACGCGCGGGTTCGACAACGTGACCGTGGCGGAGATCGCGCGGGCCGCCGACGTGTCGGTCAACACGGTCTTCAACTACTTCCCGACGAAGGAAGACCTGTTCGCCGACCGGCAGGAGCTGGTGACCGACCTGCCGCAGCAGGTGGTGCGGGGGCGGCGGCCCGGCGAGAGCGTCGTGCGGGCCTTCCGCCGCGACTTCATGGAGGCCGTGGAGTCACGCCACTGGCGCTACGGGCTCAACGCGGGCGGCGACATCTTCGCCCGCATCGTGAACGAGAGCCCGTCACTGGTCGCCAAGCTGCGCGAGCTCCACGTCGCGCGGGAGCGGGCGCTGGCCGAGGTGCTGGCCGACGAGCTCGACGCCGACCCCGACGACCTGACGCCGCAGGTCGTGGCCACGCAGATCCTCAACACGACCAGGGTGCTCACCGGCCACGCGGTGACCCGGATGCTGGCCGGCGAGGGCTGGGAGACGATCGCGCCCGACCTGGAGGCTCAGGCCGCGGCGGCCTTCGACCTGCTGGAGTCGGGCATCGGCGGCTACTGCGTACGGCCGCTAGTTGCTGGAGAAGATGGCCGACAGGATGCCGGCCCCGAGGCCGAGGACCATGAACCCGGCTCCGATGATTAGCATGATCGTGGCGATCATGCCGCAGATCCGGCCGGCCTGCACCGCGCTGCGGTTGTCGTAGGGGTAGCCGCTGCCGTCGATCTCCTTGAGCGCCTTGTTGCCCATCGACCAGGCGAAGGGACCGAGGATGCCGCAGACGACCAGGCTCAGGATGCCGAGCACGAGGATGGTGGTGCCGTTGGGGTGGGTCTGGGGCGGCGGTCCGTAATAGGACGGACCGTAGTTCGGATACGACATGCCCCTTGCGCCCCCTCGCCCCTGTGACTATCAGGTGGGATTTATACCACAGGCAACTCCTTGATCATGTTGCTGCATCATGGAACGGCACATGACCGATCATTAGGAGCCTGCCCCCGTGCGTGAACGCGTCCATGCCCTCCTCGCCGACCGGCGTTTCCAGCGCTTCATCGTCGGCGTCATCCTGGTCAACGCGGCCACCCTCGGCCTGGAGACCGTCCCCGCCGTCGTCGGCGAGTTCGGCCACGTGCTCGTCGCGATCGACCACATCGCCCTCTACATCTTCGTGGCCGAACTGGCGGCCAAGATCTACGTCGAGCGCTCGGCGTTCGTCCGCGACCCGTGGAACCTGTTCGACACCGCGATCGTGGGCATCGCCCTGGTCCCGGCGACGGGCGGACTGTCGGTGCTGCGCTCGCTGCGCATCCTGCGGGCCCTGCGCCTGCTGTCGGTGGTGCCGAGCCTGCGGCGGGTGGTCTCGGCGCTGCTGCGCGCGCTGCCCGGGATGAGCTCGATCGTGCTGCTGCTCTCCCTGGTGTTGTACGTCGCCGCCGTCATGGCCACCAAGCTGTACGGCGGCGCCTCCCCCGAACGCTTCGGCAGCCTGCCGACCTCGCTGTTCACCCTCTACCAGACGATGACGGGCGACGACTGGGGCAACATCGCCCGCGAGGTCATGACCGCCCACCCCACCGCCTGGATCTTCTTCACCATCTTCATCCTGGTGTGTACGTTCGTCGTGCTGAACCTGTTCATGGCGGTCGTGGTGAGCGCCATGGACGAGGAGTCGGCCGAGGAACGGGCCGCGCTGGAGCAGGACAACACCGTACACACCCAGCGCATCCTGGACGAGCTGAGCGCCCTGCGCCGCGAGGTCGCCGAGCTACGCCGGCAGGGCGTCTCCGGCTGACCTCGCGCCACTCGCCGGTCACGGCCGCCGGGGCCGTGACCGGCGGTCATGGCGAAGTGCGAGGTCCGGTCGCGGCTAGCGCGAGTAGAACTCCACCACGAGCTGCTCGTCCACGGGGACGGCGATCTGCTCGCGCTCGGGCCTGGAGACGAGGGTGAAACGCAGGTCGGCGAGGTCGGCCGACAGGTAGGGCGCGAGGCGTTCGTCGGCGTGCACACCCTCGGCGGCGGCCACGAAGGGCTGCATACGCCGCGAACGCTCCCGTACGGTGATGATCTGGCCAGGCTTGACCAGGTAGCTGGGGATGTCCACCTTGCGGCCGTCCACGGCGATGTGGCCGTGGCTGATGTACTGCCGGGCCGCGTAGATCGACGGGGCGAAGCCGGCCCGCAGCACCAGGGAGGCGAGGCGGGTCTCCAGGATCGTGACCAGCTCGGCGCCCGAGGCGCCCGGCTTGCGCACCGCCAGGTCCCAGTAGCGGCGCAGCTGCCGCTCCGACACGTCGTAGTACCAGCGCAGCTTCTGCTTCTCCAGCAGCCGCAGCCCGTAGTCGCCGGTGGTGCGGCTGTTGGTCTTGCGCCCGTGCTCGCCCGGCGGGTAGGGGCGCTGCTCGAAGTAGCGGACGGCTTTCCTGGTCAGCGGGACGCCCGCGCGACGCGACAGTCGCACCTTCGGGCCGGTGTAGCGCACGTTCACCTCGGTGTGGTTAGGTAATCCTTACTTAGGTAAGGCTAACCTACCAGTGGATGTGATCTCAATGTTGCCCCTCGCCGAGCGGATCCGTACTCTCGCCTCGACCTCGACGCTGGCCAAGCTCACGGTGGACGGCGGCCACTCCCCCGCCCGTGGTGGCGTGGACGAGGGCGGCCGTCCAGTGTTGCTGGTGCACCCCGGCGAGCCGCTGCACGGACTGCGCGAGGACGCGGTGGTCGCGGTGAACCTGACCGCCATGCGCCGGCTCGGCACGGTGACGCACCCGCGGGCGATGATCGAGGTGCAGGGCTGGGCGGAGGCCGTACCGGAGTCGCAGGCCCGCTCGGCGGCGGTGGCGGTGGCGGCGCAGTGCGCCGACGAGGGCCTGTTCGAGGCTTTGGAGCGGTACGGCCGGCCGGACGCCCCCCGCCTGCTGCGCCTGGACGTGGCCCAGGTCGTCTACCTGACCGGCCAGGAGTCGGGCATGCTCGACGCCGACGACTACCTCGGCGCGACCCCCGACCCGCTGACCGAGACGGCCGAACGGGTTGTCGCGCACGTCAACGAGTCCCACCGGCCGCAGCTCACCGCGGGCGTGGCCAGGCAACTCGGCGAGGACCCCGGCGAGGTGTGGTTGTGGGAGCTCGACCGGTACGGCGCGACCGTGCGCGTGGACGACTCGCTGGTGCGCTTCCCGTGGCCGGTCCCCGCCCGCTCGGGCCTGTGCCTGGAGACGGCGTTGCGCGGCCTGCTGTGCGGGTGTTGATCACGATTGACTGCGTGTTTTCCGGTCAGGCGTTTACTGTTGGCCGACCCACGCCCACAGGTCACTACCATCGGAGGGCGTGAGCGGATCCCATCGAGCAACGGCCACGCCCGCCTCCCCCAAGCCCGGGGCGAACGCGCGGCGCGGGCGTGCGCTGATGACCGCCGGGGTGCTGGCGGGCACGCTCATGCTGGCCACGGCGGGGGCGTTGATGGGCGACGCGTTCAACTCGCCCGGCCTCGATCCCGTGGACTGGCCGCACGGGGGGCGGTGGACGTCCAGCGAGCCGAATCCGGCGGCCGTCGACTCCGGTCCCGTCGTGGCGAAGTCGTCGGAGCCGGCCGCCGTCACCTCCTCCGGCGTCCCTGACCCCGCCAGGACCCGTACGGGCCGGACCGCGACCGGCACGAGACCCACGGCGACCGGCACGAGCCGTACCGTGGCCGGCACAGGGCCCTCCGCGTCCGATTCCAAGCCCGCCGCGGTCCGGCCGGGCGCCGAACGGGAGACGCGCCGACCGGGCTCGTCCACCCCCGGCACCGCCGCCACCTCCCCCGCCAACCCGCCGTCGCCCTCTCCTTCGCGCGGCTCCACCCCGCGTCCCACGACGGCTCCGCCGAACACCTCCGCACCGACGAACACCCCCACCCACCCGCACGGCACGCCCCCAGGCCGCCACCCCTCCAAAACCCACGCCCCCCGCCGCTGACCCGCCACTCCCGCCCGACCACGCCCTACGCACCCGACCGGGCGGCAGCTCCCATGCGCGCGACCGCACCTCGCCTCTCCCCGCGACAAGCCCCCCGGGCCACGCCTGCCGAAGTGCCCCTGTAGCGCAGCTTTCGAGCCGCCCTCTCGACGTCGCCACATCCCTCCGCCCCCCGAGGGCGCGCACCCTTTCACCGGCTGGGCATCTCCCGGACCTCAGTGTGGAATGAAGCGTTCCGTTCTGTTATTGTGGAACAGAGCAAACCGTTCCGATTCTGGAGGCCAGAGATGACCGCCCTCGACATCCGTCCCGCGGACACGTCGCCCGCCGAGCAGCCGTACCGTCGCCGCTGGGCCGCGCTCGCGGTCGTCCTCGCCGGGTCCGTCATGGAACTCCTCGACGCCACCGTCACCACCGTCGCCGGGCCCACCATGCGGTCCGACCTCGGCGGCGGCACGTCGCTCATCCAGTGGCTCGGGGCGGCGTACACGCTGGCCATGACGGCGGGGCTGCTGACCGGCGGGCGGCTCGGCGACATCGTCGGGCGCAGGCGCATGTTCCTCATCGGGATCACCGGGTTCACGATCGGCTCGTTGTTGTGCGCGGTCGCGTTCTCGCCGGAGACCGTGATCGCGGCCCGGGTCGTGCAGGGGTTGTTCGGGGCGGCGATGATCCCGCAGGGCATGGGGCTGATGAAGGAGATGTTCCCGCCCAAGGAGTTGCAGACGGCGTTCGGGCTGTTCGGGCCGGTCATGGGGTTGTCGGCGGTGGGCGGGCCGATCCTGGCGGGCGTGCTGACCAGTTTCGACTGGCGGCTGATCTTCCTGATCAACCTGCCGATCGGCGTCGGGACCGCGCTCGCCGCCCTGCGCCTCCTGCCGCGGAACCGTCCGGCCGGCGGCGTACGACTCGACCTGCCCGGCGCGGCGCTGGCCTCCCTCGGCACCGTGCTGGCCGTCTTCCCGCTCGTGCAGGGCGGCGAGTACGGCTGGCCCGCCTGGACGTACGCGATGCTGGCCGCCTCCGGCGCGGTATTCGTGATCTTCGGCGCCTACGAGCGCAGGAAGGCCGCGCGCGGCGGCGACCCGCTGGTGGCGCCGAGCCTGTTCGCCAAGCGGGCGTTCGTGGCCGGGATGGCGACCGGTACGGTCTACTTCGCGGCCTTCGCGGGGATCCTGTTCGTGGTCGGGCTCTACACCCAGCTCGAGCTCGGCTTCTCCCCGCTCAAGTCGGCCCTGACCGGGGTGCCCTCGTCGCTCGGCATGATCGCGGGCATGGGCATCGCACAGGCCACGGCCCGGTACGGCCGGCGCGTGCTGCTGTCGGGCGCGGTCGTCATGGCGACCGGCGTGCTGCTCGTCATCGCGATCGCCGGGCCCGGCGTCACGCCGTGGCAGCTCGCGCCCGCGCTGGCGGTCACCGGACTGGGCAGCGGACTGATCATGAGCCCCTACTTCGGGATCGTGATGGCCGCCGTCAAGCCGGGCGAGACCGGGTCGGCCTCGGGTGCGCTCACCGCGTTGCAGCAGGTCGGCGCGGCGCTGGGAGTCGCCCTGCTGGGGTCGGTCTCCTTCGGGTCCGGCGGCGCGGAGGCGGCACTGTGGGTGGCGGCCGGGATGATCGCCCTGACGTTCGCGGCCGGGCTGCTGCTGCCCCGCCAGGCGCGCGCCGACTTCTGACCGCCCCCGAAAGACCGGCCCCGAAAAGACCGGCCCCGGCAACCGGGGCCGGTCTTTCGGCTGGTCAGGGGTGGCCGGTCTCGTGGGCCATTCCGTGCAGGAGGTAGGCGAGGCCGGTGTCGAAGGTGGCGTCCCAGTCGTGGCCGAGGCCGTGCTCGGCCAGCGCCGGGTAGCGGGCGGCCCGCTCGCGCAGGAACGCCCCGGCGGCGAGCCCGTCGCGGCGCTGCCAGGTGACCTGCATGATGACCGAGCCCATGACGTAGTTGGACAGGCTGTAGGCGGCCCGAGGGCCGTCGAGGCCCGCCCCGGACAACGTCCGATAGAGGAACTCGGTACGGTCCAGGGCGTTGGGGCCCATGAGCGGGCGGTCGAGGATGGTGGCCGACCAGGGGTGGCGCAGCAGGGCGGCGCGCCAGCCGCGCATCAGGTCGCGCGCGGCCGTCCGCCAGTCGTCGCGGTCCGCGGGGAGCGGGACCTCGCCGAAGACGGCGTCGAGCGCCAGGTCCAGGACGTCCTCCTTGGTACGGACGTGCCAGTAGAGGGTGGTCGAGCCGGTGTCGAGGCGTTCGGCCAGGTGGCGCATGGTCAGCTTGCCCACGCCCTCCTCGCCGAGCAGCGCGAGCGCCTCGGCGACGATCCGGTCGAGCGTCAGCCTGGGCTTGGCGTCCTTGCGGGGGCGCACCCATACGTTGTCCACGACACGGATAATACGTTGTACGCGAACCGGATCGATGGTCTAGTAATGGAACATGGGTCATATCGAGGTGAGCGGCGTGACGTACCTGCTGCCCGACGGGCGGCCGTTGTTGCTGGAGGCGTCGTTCAAGGTGGGCGAGGGCGCCAAGGCGGCGCTCGTCGGCCCCAACGGCGCGGGCAAGACGACGCTGTTGCGGCTGATCGCGGGCGATCTGCGGCCCGACGACGGGCGGATCTCCACCGGCGGCGGCGTCGGGGTGATGCGGCAGTTCCTGGGCACGGGGAGGGTGCGTGACCTGCTGCTGGGCGTCGCGCCCGCACGGGTGCGGGAGGCCGCCGCCGAGCTGGACCGCGCCGAGTCGGAGATCAGGGCGTGCGACGACGAGCCGCGGCAGCTCGCCTACGCCCAGGCCGTCTCCGACTTCGCCGACGCGGGCGGCTACGAGCTGGAGGTCGTGTGGGACGCGTGCGCGACCGAGGCGCTCGGGCTGCCGTACGAGCGGGTCGCGGCCCGCAGCCTGGCGACGTTGTCCGGCGGGGAGCAGAAGCGGCTGATGCTGGCGGCGCTGCTGCGCGGCCCGGACGAGATCCTGCTGCTCGACGAGCCGGACAACTACCTGGACGTGCCGGCCAAGCAATGGTTGGAACGGGCGGTCAGGGGGTCGGCCAAGACCGTGCTGCTGGTCTCGCACGACCGGCGGCTGCTGGCCGAGGCGGCCGACCGCGTGGTCACCGTGGAGGGGCGCGAGGTGTGGGTGCACGGCGGCGGCTTCGCCGGTTACGCCGAGGCCCGCAGGCGGCGCGGCGAGCGGCTGGAGGAACGGCGGCGGCGCTGGGAGGACGAGCGGGCCAGGCTGCGCCGGCTCGTGCACGTGCTGCGGCAGCGCTCGGCCAACAACGACGCGCTGGCGGGCGCGTACCGGTCGGCGGTCTCCAGGCTGGAGCGGTTCGAGCGCGAGGGGCCGCCGAGCCGCGCGCCGAAGGAGCAGAACGTCCGGATGCGGCTGCGCGGGGGGCGTACCGGGAAACGGGCCGTGACGTGCGAGGACCTGGAACTGACCGGGCTGGTACGACCCTTCTCCGCGCAGCTCGCCTACGGCGAGCGGGTCGGCGTGCTCGGCCTGAACGGCACCGGCAAGAGCCACTTCCTGCGCCTGCTGGCCGGTGAGCCGGTCGCGCACACCGGCGTGGCGCGGCTGGGCGCCCGCGTCGTCCCCGGCCACTTCGCCCAGACCCACCTGCGGCCCGACCTGCACGGACGGCCGATCGCCGAACTGGTGACGCAGACGTACGCACTGACCAGGAACGAGGCCATGGCGGCGCTGGCCCGCTACGAGCTGGCGCCGGCCGGCGGCCAGAGGTTCGAGACGTTGTCCGGCGGCCAGCAGGCCCGGCTGCAGATCCTGCTGCTGGAGTTGTCCGGGGCGACGCTGCTGCTGCTCGACGAGCCGACCGACAACCTCGACCTGGCCAGCGCGCAGGCACTCCAGGAGGGCCTGGACGGCTTCGAGGGGACGGTGCTGGCGGTCACGCACGACCGCTGGTTCGCCGACGACCTGGACCGTCACCTGGTCTTCGGCGCGGACGGGGTGGTGCGGGAGAGCGCCGAGCCCCGCTGGGACCTCTAGCTGGAGGCGGCCAGGCCGCGCTCGCGGCGCAGCGTCGAGACCGTCATCGTCTCATCCACCGCCTCGGGCGAGAGCACGTGGTCGAGCACCATGACCGCGCAGCCGTTGATGCCCGCCCCCGCGCCGAGCCGGCTCGGCTCGATGCGCAGCCGCCGGGTCGCCAGGGCGGTCGAGCGGCGGTAGACGACCTCGCGGATGCTCGACACCAGCGGGCCGAACGCCTCGGCCACGTCGCCGCCGAGCACCACGACCGACGGGTTGAGGATGTTGACCGCCCCGGCCAGCACCTCGCCGATCCTGCGGCCGGCCGTGCGGACCGTGGCCATCGTCTCGGCGTCGCCGGCGCGTACCAGCGCGGTCACGTCGGCGATGGTCCTGACGTCCTTACCCGCCTCGCGCAGGTCGCGCAGCAGCGCGGTGCCGCTGGCGACGGAGTCGACGCAGTCGGTGTTGCCGCAGCGGCACAACACGCCGCCGCCGTCGAGCACCGGGATGTGGCCGATCTCGCCGGCCGCGCCCATCGCGCCGCGCAGGATCTCGCCGCCGGCGATCACGCCCGCGCCGATCCGGGTGGAGACCTTCACGAACATCAGGTCGTCGAGGTCGGGGTAGGCGCCGCGGTGCTCGCCGATGGCCAGCACGTTGACGTCGTTGTCCACGAGCACCGGTACGGGGAAACGCTCGCGGATGACGGGCGGGATGACCACGCCGGTCCAGGAGGCCATCACCCTGGCGCTCTCCGTACGGCCCTGGGCGAACTCGACCGTGGCGGGCACGCCCATGCCCACACCCCTGATCAGGGAGCGGGGGCGGTCGCCGAGCAGGTCGTCCCAGGTGTCCATGAGCAGCGGGAGCACGGCGTCGGGGGCCAGCTCGACGTCGATGAAGAAGTCCTGGCCGGCCAGCTCGCGCCCGGCCAGGTCGCAGACCGCGACCCTGGTGCGGCTCGCGCCGAGCGCGGCCACCAGGACGACGCCGCCGCCGGAGTTGAACTCCAGCCGGACCGGCGGGCGGCCGCCGGTGGAGGGGGCGTCGGTGCGCTCGACGACCAGGCCGCGTTCGAGCAGCTCGCCGACGCGCAACTGCACCGCCGGGCGCGACAGGCCGGTCACCCGGCCGAGGTCGGCGCGCGTGACGGCCTCGCCCGTGCGGATGAGGCGGAGCACCTCGCCACTCGTGGCGAGGGTCGCGGCGGTACGTCGAGGCATCGGCCAAGTGAACCACATGGGCTTCGGTAATGGAAAGTGAAGACTTTTTTATCTCGTATGCCAAAACTCCGCTTGTGTACGACCCGAACTCTCGTTAGTGTCCGTTCTGTCCTTCTTGGTAGATCAACGGAGCTTCGTTTTGTCCCCCCTCTCGACTGCCGGCCCCGCCCATACCGCAGATCTCGTCGTCTTCGGCGGCACCGGCGACCTGTCCATGCGCAAGCTGATCCCGGCGCTCTACCACAGCGACAGGGACGGCCGGCTGTCCCCGGAGACGCGCGTCATCGCCATGTCCCGGGGCGGGCTGACCGACGCCGACTTCCGCGGCAAGGTGGACGCCGAGGTACGCGACCAGGTCCCCGTTGACGACCCCGCCATGTGGCAGCGCTTCCTCGGCCGCCTGCACCACGTGTCGGTGGACGTCGGCGGCGAGGACAAGTCCGGCTGGGGCGCGCTGACCAGGCTGCTGGCCGGTCACGAGCAGCGCGACCGGGTGTTCTACCTGGCCAGCCCGCCGATGACGTTCGGCCCCTTCTGCCGCGAGCTGGAGGAGGCCGGCCTGGTCACGCCGCTCTCGCGGGTGGTGCTGGAGAAGCCGCTCGGCCGCGACCTGCCCAGCGCGCAGCGGATCAACGACGAGGTCGGCGCCATCTTCGACGAGCGCCAGATCTTCCGCATCGACCACTACCTGGGCAAGGAGACGGTGCAGAACCTGCTGGTGCTGCGCTTCGCCAACGCCTTCCTCGAACCGATCTGGAACTCGTTGTGGATCGACCACGTCCAGATCACCGCCGCCGAGACCGTCGGCACGCCGGGCCGGCGCGGCTACTACGACCACGCGGGCGCGCTGCGCGACATGGTGCAGAACCACCTGCTCCAGCTCCTCACGCTGACCGCGATGGAGCCGCCGGCCCGCAACGACCGCGAGTCCATCCGCGACGAGAAGGTCAAGGTGCTGCAGTCGCTGCGGCCGATCGTCGGGACCGAAGTGGACCGTTTCACCGTGCGCGGCCAGTACATTGAGGCCGACGGCATGCCGTCCTACCTGGACGAGCCCGCCTCCACGCCGACGACCGAGGCTTCGCGGCGGGTGGAGACGTTCACCGCGATCCGCGCGGAGATCAAGAACTGGCGATGGGCGGGAGTGCCGTTCTACCTGCGGACCGGCAAGCGCATGCCGTACCGGCGGTCGGAGATCGTGGTGCAGTTCAAGGACGTGCCGCACTCCATCTTCCCCGGCGGCACGCCGAACCGCCTGGTGCTGCGGCTGCAGCCCGAGGAGGGCATCGAACTGCACATCATGGCCAAGGAGCCGGGCGCGGGCGAGGTGACGCTGAAGCCGGTGCCGCTGTCGCTGAGCTTCGGCAAGACGTTCACGGCGCGGGTGCCGGAGGCGTACGAGCGGCTGCTGACCGACGTACTGGCGGGCAACCCGACGCTGTTCATGCGGCGTGACGAGGTGGAGGCGGCCTGGCGCTGGATCGATCCGATCCTGGCGGCATGGGAGTCCTCCGCCGACCTGCCCGAGCCCTACCCCGCGGGCACCACCGGCCCCGCCGGGGCACACGAACTGCTCGGCCGCAGCGGTCGCGCCTGGCACGAGGAGGAAGACCTGTGAATTCCGTCATCCAGGAGATCACCGATCGGATCGCCGAGCGCAGCGCGGCCAGCCGTACCGCCTATCTGGCGCGGATCCGGCGCGACGGCGAGGCGGCGCGGGCCAAGGGACCGGCGCGGGCCCACCTGGGCTGCGCGAACCTGGCGCACGGCTTCGCGGCCGCGCCCGAGGAGGACAAGCCGTCGCTGCGCGGCTCGGCCAAGCCCGGCGTGGCCATCGTGACCAGCTACAACGACATGCTCTCCGCCCACCAGCCGTACGAGACCTACCCGCCGGAGCTGAAGGCGGCGGTGCGCAGGGCGGGCGGCGTGGCGCAGGTCGCCGGCGGTGTGCCCGCGATGTGCGACGGCATCACGCAGGGCCGCGCCGGCATGGAGCTGTCCCTCTACAGCCGCGACGTGATCGCCATGGCGACCGCCGTCGCGCTGTCACACGACATGTTCGACGCGACGCTGCTGCTGGGCGTCTGCGACAAGATCGTGCCGGGCCTGTTCATCGGCGCGCTGCACTTCGGGCACCTGCCGGCGATCTTCGTCCCGGCCGGGCCGATGACGTCCGGACTGCCGAACAAGGTCAAGGCGCGTACCCGGCAGCTCTTCGCCGAGGGCAAGGTCGGACGGGCCGAGCTGCTGGACGCCGAGGCCGAGTCCTACCACTCCCCCGGCACCTGCACCTTCTACGGCACCGCCAACTCCAACCAGGCGCTGATGGAGGTCATGGGCCTGCACCTGCCCGGCTCGACCTTCGTCAACCCGCACACCGAGCTGCGCCACGCCCTCACCGAGGCGACCGGCCGCCGCGCCGTGGAGATCACCGCGCACGGTCCGGAGTACACGCCGATCGGCGAGCTGGTCGACGAGAAGTCGATCGTGAACGCGTGCGTCGCGCTGCTGGCCACCGGCGGCTCCACCAACCACACGCTGCACCTGGTCGCCATGGCCGCCGCCGCGGGCCTCGTGCTGACCTGGGACGACCTGGCCTGCCTGTCGCGCGTCGTGCCGTCGCTGACCAAGATCTACCCCAACGGCCAGGCGGACGTGAACCACTTCCGCGACGCCGGCGGCATGCAGGTGCTCATCGGCGACCTGCTGGACGAGGGCCTGCTGCACGGCGACGTGCTGACCGTCGCCGGGCCCGGCCTGGACCGCTACCGCGAGGCGCCGACGCTGACGGACGGCACGCTGACCTGGGCGCCGGTCACGGGCGGCAGCTCCGACCTCGGCGTGCTGCGCCCGGTCGCCGAGCAGTTCTCGGCCGACGGCGGCATCCACATGCTCGAGGGCAACCTCGGCCGGGCCGTGAGCAAGGTGTCGGCGGTCAAGGCCGAGCACCTGGTGATCGAGGCCCCGGCCAAGGTCTTCGACGACCAGCTCGACCTGCTGCGCGCCTTCGAGGCCGGTGAACTCGACGGCCAGGACTTCGTGGCCGTCATCCGCTACCAGGGCCCCAGCGCCAACGGCATGCCCGAGCTGCACAAGCTCACGCCGCCGCTGTCCGTGCTGCTCGACCGCGGGCAGCGGGTGGCGATCGTCACCGACGGCCGCATGTCGGGCGCCTCGGGCAAGGTGCCCGCGGCCATCCACCTGTCCCCCGAGGCCGCCGACGGCGGGCCGATCGCGCTCGTCCGCGACGGCGACGTGATCAGGCTCGACTCGGCCGCCGGGACGCTGGAGCTGCTGGTGCCCGCCGAGGAGCTGGGCCGCCGCACGCCCGAGGGCCGGCCGCTGAGCGACGCGGAGTGGGTCGGCACGGGACGTGAGCTGTTCGCCGCGTTCCGCCGCATGGCCGGGCACGCCGAGCAGGGCGCCGGGATCTTCGGGGTGAGCGGCGCCGAGTCGCCCCACCACGGTCCCGGGCTGGGCTTCCCCACCGAGGCGGGCGCCTCCCACCTGGAGACTGGCACGCCGGTGGGCAGCCGGGCCACCGGACTGCCCCGGTGAGGGTTCGTGGCATTCTTCCGGTGACGGCGTGCGATCTTGGCCTCGCCCGGAGCACCGGAGGTGTGCGATGAGTGCCTTTGACCTTCCCTGGCTGGTCGCCGACATCGGGGGGACCAACGCCCGGTTCGGGCTGGTCACCTCGCCGCAGGCCCGGCCCTCGAACGTCGCGGTGCTGGCCGGCTCCGCCTACGCCACCCTGCCCGACGCCGTGGACGCCTACCTCGCCGAGCACGCGGGCGGGGCGCGACCGGGCGCGGCCTGCCTCGCGCTGGCCGGGCCGATCGACGGCGACCGCTACCGGCTGACGAACTCGGCGTGGGCCGGGTCCGTACGCGACCTGGGCATCCCGTACGCGGTGCTGCTCAACGACTTCGAGGCGCTGGCCGTGTCGCTGCCCCACCTGGAGGGCGGCGACCTGGTCTCCCTGGGCGGGCCCGAACCCTCCCACGGCGTCAAGGCGGTGCTGGGGCCGGGGACCGGGCTCGGTGTGGGCGGGCTCGTGCCCACCGACCGGGGCTGGACGCCGATCCCGGGCGAGGGCGGGCACGTCACGGTGCCGGTGATCGACCGGCGCGAGCAGGAGATCGTACGGGTGCTGCAGGCCGGGGGCCTGACGCACGTGGTGGCCGAGCACCTGCTGTCCGGCCCCGGCCTCGTACGCCTGCACCGGGCGCTGGCCCAGGTCAACGGCGTGGCCGCGCCCGACCTGACCGCCTCCGACATCGTGGCCCGGCTGGACGACTCGCTCTGCGCGGAGACCGTCGAGGTGTTCTGCGAGATGCTGGGCGGCTTCGCCGGGAACGTCGCGCTCACCCTGGGCGCCAGGGGCGGGGTCTATCTGGGCGGCGGCGTGCTGCCCCGTATCGTGGAACGCGTACGGGCCAGCGGCTTCCGTGCCCGGTTCGTCGGCAACCCCGACATGCCCCGCTACCTGGAGGCCATCGCCACCACCCTGATCGTCGCGCCCCAGCCGGCGCTCACCGGCGCGGCCGCCTGGCTGCGCCAGCGGGCCACCACCGAGCTCGTGGGCTGACGCACAACCTGATCATCACTAGATCGGCCGTGAACCCCGGCCGATGAGGAGAAGACTCTTATGAGCTTGCTCGACCTGGCCCCCGTGATCCCCGTCGTGGTGATCGACGACGTGGCGACCGCCGTGCCGATGGCCGAGGCGCTGGTCGCGGGCGGGCTGCCCGTCATCGAGGTGACGCTGCGCACGCCGGCCGCGCTCGGCGCGATCGAGCGGATCGCCTCGGAGGTGCCGGGGGCCACCGTCGGCGCGGGCACGATCCGTACCACGGCTGACATCTCGGCGGCCGTGGCGGCCGGGTCCCGGTTCCTGGTGTCGCCGGGCACGACGTTGTCGCTGGTCGAGGCGCTGGAGGCGAGCGGGGTGCCGTACCTGCCGGGGGCCGCCACCGTTTCGGAGGTGATGGCGCTGGCCGAGCGGGGGATCAAGGAGCTGAAGTTCTTCCCGGCCGAGGCGGCGGGCGGCGTGCCGTACCTGAAGTCGCTGGCCGGGCCGCTGCCGGACGTACGTTTCTGCCCGACCGGCGGCATCCGGGCCGAGAGTGCCGCCGACTACCTGGCGCTGCCCAATGTGGGCTGCGTGGGCGGAAGCTGGCTCACCCCCGCCGACGCCCTGGCCACGGGCGACTGGGCCCGCGTGGAGAAGCTCGCCGCCGACGCGGCCGCCCTGCGCCGATAACCCCGAAGACCGGCCGGGGACGACGGGCTTCGCGCCTTCGTCCCTGGCCTTCGCGTTCGCGCCCCTGGCCTTCCCGTCCTCGGCGGTCGGCGACCGCGTGCGGCGGTCCTCGTGGACGGGTGTCGCACCCAGGCACACGTTCCCTCGGTGGTGACGCTCCACCCGTGCCGGCGGGGGTGGACGGTGGCGAGCGGGCACTTGCGCCCACAATTCCGGATATATGCGCAAAAACCCCGCTGAAGTGGCCGTTTCCGTGTACGCGGAGATCATCAGCCCGCGCCGAACCGGGTATTCGGACGCGCGGCGGCGGGGTAGGGCAAGGGTTGTCAAGCCGCAGCCCCGGGAAGCCCCATCCGCTCCTCGGAGAGCGAAAGGGACCACCATGCCGCTGGAAACGGCCCGTAAGGAAGACCTCGCGCGTCCGGTGACGACGCCGGGGAGCCTGGAGCGGGGCATCGACATCCTTCTCGCGCTGAGCGCGGCGCCCCGGCCGGTCAGCCTGGCCCAGCTCTGCCGGAGCACGGGCCTGCCCAAGTCGACCGCCCACCGGATCCTCGGCGTACTGTGCGCGCGCGAACTGGTCCGCCGCGTGGGCACCGGCTACCTGCCGGGCAGGCAGCTGGAGACGATGGCTGGCATCGCCCGCGGCCGCATCCCGGGCTCGCGGCGGGTGGTGCTGCCGTACCTGCTGTGCCTTCAGGAGACCACCCGGCAGACGGTCAACCTCGCCGTGCCCGCCGGACTGGAGGCCCGCTACGTCGAGCGCCTGTACGACCACGACCGCGTACGCTCCCGCTCCGACGGCACGGACCTCGCGCCGCTGCACTGCACGGCGACCGGCAAGGCGCTGCTGGCCTTCGACCCCGGGCTGCGCGAGGAACTGCTCGGCCGCGGCGGCTTCGAACGCCTGACCCGCCGTACGATCACCGGCCAGGCCGCGCTGGAGCGGGAACTGGCCCAGGTCCGCCGGTTCGGCGTGGCGTACGCGCAGGAGGAGTACACCGAGGGCGTGTCGTGCGTGGCCGCCCCGGTCTTCGGCCCCGGCGGCGGCGTGTGCATGTCGGTGGGGGTGGCGGCCCCGGCCACATCGGCGCCGCTGGCCCGGCTCGGCCTCACGGTACGCGGCGCCGCCCAGGCGATCACGGCCGCGCTCGTGGCGGCCTGAGGCGTTCCGGCCCTTGGAACGCTCCATAAGGCGCGGCCCGAAAACGTTCCGCCCACCGAGACCCCCGCTTGCGCGACCGGCGGACGGGCGATCGCATGAGCCCATGGACTTCCTTCCCGCTCCGGCCGCCGTCCCGGCCACCGAGGCGGCGCCTGCGGCCCGCCGAGGTCAGGCTCGGACGACCCCGGGCACGCGGGCGCCGACCGGCCCCGGAGAGGGCACGCGTGCCTAGAGGCCTGCCCAGGGCCACCGTGCTGGAGAGCCTGCGCCTGACCGCCGCCCTGCTGCCCCCGGGCACGCCGCACGCGACGCCCGGACTCGACCTGCTGCGCTCCCGCTCCCTGCTGACCGGCCTGCAGATCCGGTACGGCGGCCGTCCCGTGCTGGTCCGCGGCCCGCGCCGCACGGCCCTGGTGGTGTTGTCCCAGCGGGACGCCGAACGCGTGTTGTCCGAGCCCGCCTTCGTCCCCGCCGTGCGCGAGCGGGCCGCCGGGCTGCCCTGCGACGTACTGCGACCGGCGTTCACCGAGGTGGCGCGGGAGGAGGCGGCGGCGCTGACCGACGGCGTCGTCGACTACGCCCGGCTGGAGGCGTGCTGGCAGCGGGTGGCGCGGCGATGCGTCTACGGCGCCGGCGCGGCCGGCGACGAGGAGCTGAGCACACTGCTCGCCCAGGTCAGGCGGGCGGGCAGGGGCCGCGCCAGACGCCGCCAGGAGATCCTGTCCGGCCGCTACGACGCCCGCATCCTCGACCACCTGCGCCGCGCCGAGCCCGGCACCCTCGCCGGACTGCTCGCCCGGACCAGCGGCCCGCAGGCACGCGGCCTGCGGCAGGCCGCTTTCTGGCTCATGGGCTTCAGCGTGACCGCCGCGAGCCTCATGCGCACCCTCGCGCTGCTGGCCACCTACCCCGCCCAGCGCAAGTGCGCCCGCGCCGACTCCGACTACCTGCGCGCCTGCCTGCGCGAGGGCCTGCGCCTGTGGCCGCCGGTCCCGGCCCTGTCCCGGATCAGCACCGAGGAGACCTACTGGTACGGCGTCCCGGTGCCCGCCGGCACCCACGTGCTCCTCCCGTTCGCCCCGCACCAGCGCAGCGCGCGCCTGCCCTACGCCGACTCCTTCGCCCCCGAGATCTGGCTCGACGGCACCGCCGCCGACGAATGGTGGGCCCTGCCACGCTGCGACGGCGTGCACCTCATGCTCGCCGTCGGCACCGCCTTCCTGGGCGGCATCCTGGCCTCGGCCCGCCCGAAGGCGTCCGGCCGGCCGCTGTCGCCGCACCGCCCGCTGCCCCAGACACTCAACGCCGCCCGTCTGCGGGTGACGATGCGGCCGCTGAAGCGGCGTCCGGCCCAGAGCTGAACGGTCTTCGTCGCCACCGGGCCGCGGCTTCTCCGTTAGAGTCTGGGGTGGAAAATTGCGTACCGGCGGAGGAAACGGTTCGGTTTGCGACGGGATGACGACGGCGAGAGGACGGCGACCGTGGGGCGCTCGGCAGGCACTCCGCTGAAGCCTGAGGATCCGCCGGAAATCGGCCCCTACGAGTTGGTCAGCAGGCTCGGCTCGGGGGGCATGGGCACCGTCTACCTCGCCAGGGGCGCAGACAGGGTCAAGGTCGCGCTCAAGGCCATCAGGCGCGACTTCACGGCCGACCCGGTCTACCGGGCGCGCTTCCACGAAGAGGTGTCCAACGCGCGCAAGGTGGCCTCGTTCTGCACCGCGCGGGTGCTCGACCACGGCGAGGACCGCGGGGTTCTCTACCTGGTCACCGAGTACATCGACGGCATCTCGCTGGAGAACCAGCTGATCGAGCACGGCGCGCTGCCGCCGTCCGTGCTGCACTCGGCGGCCGTGGGCGTGGCGGCGGCGCTGACCGCCATCCACGCCGCGGGGCTGGTCCACCGCGACCTCAAGCCGGCCAACGTCATGCTGACGCTGGCCGGGCCGCGGGTGATCGACTTCGGCCTGGCGCGTTCCACGCACGTCGCGTCCCGGCACACGAACGCCGGCATGGTGATGGGCACGCCCGGGTGGATCGCTCCCGAGCAGGTCTTCGAGGGGCACACGAGCCCGGCCGGCGACGTGTTCGCCTGGGGGTCGCTGATCGCATACGCGGGGCTCGGCGGGCACCCGTTCGGTGAGGGGGACGCGTACGTGATGGCGGCGCGGGCCCGTACCGCGCCGCCGGACCTGCGCGGGCTGCCCGCGCCGCTGGACCGGCTGGTCGCCGCGGCCATCCACCCCGACCCGGCACGCCGCCCGGCGGCCAAGCAGCTCCTGCTGGAGCTGGTGGGGGCGGCCGACGAGCCCGCGGCGCAACTCGCCGCCAGCAAGCACCTGACCAACGCGTGGAACCCGTCGGAGTTCCCGCCGCTGCACCACATGACGCCCCCGGCCGAACGCACCGGCCCCCGCCCGCCCATGCCCTCCCCGGTGGACCACACGGCCCAGCGCCCGCCGATGCCCCCACCCGCCGAACGCACGGGCCCCCGCCCCCCGATGCCCCCGTCGGCCGAACGGCCACACCAGGCACCGCCACCATCGGCAGCCGACCACGCGGGCTCACGCACCCCCATGCCCCCCTCCGCCGAACGGCCGCACCAGGCGCAGATGCCGCCGATGCCGTCCGCGCCCGAGCACACGGGAGCACGCCCGCCGCAGGCGCCCTCCGCGGCCGAGAGCACCGGCCCGCGCCCGCCCATGCCCGCACCCGCCGAGCGCCCAGGGCCGCGCGCGCCGCAGATGCCCGCCCCGGCCGAGCACCCCGGGCCGCGCCCGCCGCTGATGCCGCCCCCCGTGGACAGGACCGGGAACATCCCGCTCCCCCACCACCAGGCAACCGGTCAGAGCCCGCTCTCCCATCACCAGACCACCGGTCAGGGCCCGCTGCCCCCGCACACGACGGGCCAGGGCCCCCTGCCCGGGTACGTCCCACCGCGCCGCAGGCGCAGCACCTTCACCGGCTGCGTGACCGCGCTGGTGATCGCGATCGTGCTCCTCGTGGTGGTGCTGGCCACGCTGGCCTGGATCTTCCGCTCATCCGCGATCGGCGAGGAAGGCCCGGTGAAGGACGGGACGCTGACGTTCGCGGTAACCAACACAAAGTGCCCCAAAGCCGCAAAGTCAGCCACCCACCGCAGTTGCCAGGTCATGGTCAAGGTGAACAACGTCGGCCAGGAGGCCCGCGTCCTCTACCCTGGCCAGCAGAAGCTGATCGACAAGGACGAGGCACTGCACGGCGGGAACAAGCTCCTGGACAAGGGCGGCGCGGAGATCACCTCGACCCGCATCGCCCCCAGCCAGTCCTTCACGGGCACACTGGTGTTCGACCTGCCGAGAAGCATCGAACCGGCCGGACTCGAAGTACACGACTCAGACCTGAGCCCCGGCGCCCGCCTGGCCCTGGGCTAACACCTCCCACCACCCGAGACTCCCCCCTCACCCATGCACCACCCCCATCCGTGCACCACCGCCCGGGGTCGAACGTCACCACCTATGCAGCATCGCCCCCGTGCTCCACCGCCGGGGCCGAATGTCACCACCCGTGCTACACCGCCACCCGTACTACACCGCCGAGGCCGAACCTCACCACCCGTCCACCACCGCCACGTGCTCCACGGCCACCCCCATCGCCGGGGCGAACGTCACCGCCATCGCCCGCCCCACCGATCAGAACCCCTGCTCCGGTGAGACCACACCTTCCAACGGGGCGCCATCGCCGAAGTGGCGTACGTTCGCGGCCACCCGTTCGGCCAGGCCACGCCAGTAGGACGACGGCGGGTTCGCGGTGTGCGGGGTGATCAGGACGTTGTCCATGTGCCACAGCGGATGCCCCGGCGGCAGCGGCTCAGGATCGGTGACGTCCAGCGCCGCACCACCGATCCGGCCCGTACGCAAGGCAGCCACCAGGTCGTCGGTGACGACAAGCGCACCTCGGGCGATGTTGACCAGCCAGGCGTCCGTACGCATCAGGTCGAACTCGTGGGCGCCCATCATGCCCCTGGTACTCGGCGTGGTGGCCGCCGCGAGGACGACGTACGCGGCCTCCGGCAGCGCCTCCCGATACCGGGCACGCGGAAGGATGCGCTGCGCACCGGGCGCCCGGCCGCTGTCGGTGACCGCGACCACCTGACAGCCGAACGGCTCCAGCATCCTGATGAGCGCCCGGCCGATGCCCCCGCTGCCGATGATCGCGACCGTCGAGCCGGCGAACTCCCTCGACGCGTTCCGCCCCCACTCCCTGGCCCTCGCCAGCTGCGGCAGGTTGCGGGCCGCAGCCAGCATGAGCGCCAGCGCGTGCTCGGCGACGGGTACGCCGTAGGAGCCGGTTGCGGCGGTGAAGACCGGCTCGTCGGTGATCACCCCGGCCTCGGCGTACCGCTCGACGCCCGCCGCGGGCAACTGCACCCAGCGGATGCCGTCGTGGATCATGGATCGCAGCTCCTCGGGGCCGCCGCGCCCGTAGTAGACGATCGCCTCGGCCTCCTCCAGGGGCACGACGCTGCCGCCCGATCGCCGTACGGCGTCGATCAGCACGGGCACCGGTTCGGGCCCGACGTGGACGGCGACGCTCATCGGGGAACCTCCGTGACGCGGACCCGGCTGTCTTCCAGGATCTGCTCGACCTCGGCACGGGCGCGTCCGACGATGTCCGCGGCGGCCTGCGCGGCTTCGTCCGGGCGCCCTGCGGCGACCGCCTCGGCGATCTCGTGATGGCGTCCGATGGCAGTGGTCTCCAGGCGTTCGGGCAGGAGCAGCAGCTCCCGCCTGGCTTCGAGCAGCACCTCGGTCACCTCGGCGAGCTGCGCGAACATGCCGTTGCCCGACGCGGTCAGCAACACCCGGTGGAAGGCGGCGTCGGCCGTGACGTAGGCCCGGTGGTCACCTGCCCGCGCCGCGGTGTCCATGGCACGGGCGTGGGCGGCCAGCTCGTCCCGGACACGGGGATCCTGCCTGGCCGCGGCCAGCGCGGCGGCGGCGGGCTCGACGGCGGCGCGCAGCTCGGCCAGCTCACGCAGCTGGGCCTCACGTCCGGGCGAGGCCAGCCGCCAGCGGATCACCTGGGGATCATAAAGATTCCAGGCGCTCATCGGCCGTACGGTGACGCCGACACGAGGGCGGCTGGTGACCACCCGCTTCGACTCCAGCACGCGGACGGCCTCGCGCGCGACGGTCCTGGACACCCCGTACCGCTCCTGGACGTCCTCCAGGCGCAGCACCTGGCCGGCCCGGATCTCCCCCGCCGCGAGCGACCTGCCGACCGCGTCGACGACCTGCCCGTGCAGGCCCCGCAGCGCCTCCACGCTCATCGGGCCCGCGCCAGCCCGGCCAACAACGCGGCCACCCGTTCACCCGCGGCACGTGGCCCGCCCGAGGTCAGCGCGGAGCCCATGCCGCAGGCCACGGCACCGGCCGCGATCCACTCGGGCGCGTCCTCGACGCTCACGCCGCCGGTGGGGATCGCCGGCGCCTGCGGCAGCGCCGCCCGCACGTCCCGCAGCCAGGACGGTGACACGGCCGAGGCCGGGAAGATCTTGACCGCGTCCGCACCCTCCTCCAGGGCTCGTACGATCTCGGTCGGAGTGGCCACGCCGGGGAAGACCGGCACGCCGTAACGGTGTCCGGCGCGGATCACCTCGGGGTGCAGGCTGGGCGAGACCAGGAAGCGGGCGCCAGCCTCCACGGCGGCCCTGGCGGCGGCCGCGTCGAGCACCGTCCCGGCGCCGACCAGGGCGTCGGGCCGCTGCTCGGTGAGCCTGGCCACGGCGCTGAGGGCGCGGGGCGTGGTGAGCGCGACCTCGACGGCGTGCAGCCCGGCGTCCAGCACGACCTCGGCCGCCGCCAGCGCCGCCGGGGGCGCGGCTGCCCTGACGATGCCGAACACACGCTGCTGCGTGACGGCCTGGACGATCTCCCAGCGGTACATGACTTCCTTTCTGCGGTCTTGTCTCATCACCGAACGGCTTCGCCTCGGATTCACCCGCGAACGGGCCCGCCAGCGGCGGCGAACCGTCTCCGCATGCCTCTCCGAACGGACCTCCTCAACCGGGCCGGCCGACTCGCCGACGAACCATCTTCCCCATGCATCCACTTCCAACGGGCCGCTTTCATCGGGTATGCAGGCTTATCGTTGGCTCGTCTTCCACGTGCGCACTCTTCGATCCGACGGCCTCCGCCGAGCTCTTCGCTCCTCGCCGGCCCGCCTTCGACGCGCTCGCTCATCAAGGCAAAGGCAGCCGACATGGGCAGACTCACTCCGCGTGACAAACCGCCTCCAGCGGGCTCGCGTTTCGTCGTGGACCGACTTCGACAGATTCGTGGTTACCGGCGACCGTCTGCGGCGGTTTCGCTCATGGCGGCATGACATCTCTGGCTGATGGCCCGCTATCGATGGACTGTCTCGGTGGGCTCGGTGAAGGCGGCCAGCGCGCGGTCCAGGCCCGCCCGGTCCGGCAGCCCGTCGGTGTCGGCCGCGCACTGGACGACGAGCGCCGCCACGCCAGCCCCCTCACGCAGGCACACCTCGTACGGCTCACCCCGCAACATCCCCGACAGGAACCCGGCGGCGAACCCGTCCCCCGCCCCCACGGGATCGGTCACCGGCACCGGGAACGCCTCCTGTCGCAATCCCGCGCATGTGGCCGACTTGTCGCGGTGCTTGACCACGGTCAGCCCGGGAAGCGCAGCGGGGTCCACCTGGAGCAGGTCAAGCTCGTCCTCCCCGGCCAGCACCACATCCGCCCTGGCCAGCAGCGGCACGACCCGCTCGCGCCACGCCCCGGGCGTGCCCAGCTTGAGGCGGACGTTCGGGTCGATGGAGACCAGCGCCCCGGCCTGTCCGGCCAGCTCCAGCAGTCGCAAGGTCGCTTGATGCGCGGAATCGGACAACATCGGGGTGATCCCCGTCACGTGGACGATCTTCGCACCGCTCACCATCTCAGGCGCTACCTCGTCGGGGGTCAGTCTCGAGGCGGCCGATCCCGCACGGTGATACTGCACGTCGATGGCCCGGAAGGGGTGACTGTCACGAACCAGCAGCCCCGTCGGCGCATCCGGGTCGACGACGGCGTGCCGGGTGTCGACGCCTTCGGCCCGGAGCATGGACAGGACCGCCCTGCCCGCGGGGTCGGCCCCCACTCGGCCCAGCCAGCGCACGTCGTGGCCGAGCCTGGCCAGGCCGGCGGCCACGTTCGACTCCGCGCCGGCGATCGAGCGGCGAAAGACGGTGGCCCGCTCCAGCGGGATGCCGGGTTCGGCCAGCATCAGCAGCATCGCCTCACCGCACACCACGACGCTCACGGCTTACCCATCTCCTGTCGTTCAGACCGGCTCAATGGTGCTATCAAATCATGAAAGACACGAGAAATGGCGATCAGGTCGTCTTGTAGGCGGAATGCAGCGAAATATCGATCTTGGAGCGGTCCGGCAGGGCGAGCGTGGCCACGAACCCGACCACCGCTGCGCCGACCATGAAGATCGCGATGGCCTGCCAGCCGTAGTCGTGCAGCAGCCACGTCGCGATCAACGGCGCCGGACCGCCGGCGATGATCGAGGCGAGCTGATACCCGAGGCCCGCACCGCCGTACCGGAGCGGGGTCGGGAAGCTCTCGGCGATGAGCGAGGCCTGCGGGCCGTACTCCATGGCGTGCTGGATCTGAGTGATCATGATCGTGAGGAAGACCACGAGCACGATGCCGGTGTTGAGCAGGGCGAAGTACGGGAACGCCACCACCGCCAGCAGCGCGGCGCCGACCGCGTAGACGAGCCTGCGCCCGACGCGGTCGCTGAGGTGCCCGAAGAACGGGATCGCGACGAGCTCCACCGCCGCCGCGCACGTCACGGCTGACAGCGCGACCGTCCGGGGCAGGCCGAGCTGCTGGGTGACGTACGTGATCGCGAACGTCGTGTAGAGATAGAACGGCATCTGCTCCGACACCCGCAGCAACGCGCTGAGCACCACTTCCTTCGGGTGCTTGCGCAGCACCTCGACGACCGGGAGCCGCGCCACCTGCCGCCGTTCCAGCACCCGCGCGAACATCGGGGTCTCCAGCACCTTCAGCCGCACCCACAGCCCGACCGCCACCAGCACCAGACTGGCCAGGAACGGCACCCGCCAGCCCCAGTCCTTGAACGTGTCGCCGGTCGTGGCGGCCAGCAGCGACATCGCGCCGGTGCCGAGGATCAGCCCGATGGGCACGCCCACCTGCGGCCAGCTCGCCATCAGCCCGCGCCGGCGCTGGTCGCCCCACTCCATCGAAAGCAACACCGACCCGCTCCACTCGCCGCCCACCGCGATGCCCTGCAGGATGCGCAGGACCACCAGGATGATCGGCGCGGCGATGCCGATGCTCTCCGTGCCCGGCAGCACGCCGATGAGCGCGCTGGCCACGCCCATCGTCAGCAGGGTGACGATAAGCGTCGCCTTCCTGCCGATGCGGTCGCCCCAGTGACCGAAGATCGCCGCACCCACCGGCCGGGCCGCGAATCCCACGGCGTTGGTCGCGAAGGCCGCCAGCGTCCCCGCGTACGGCGTGGACTTCGGGAAGAAGACCTCGGCGAAGACCACGGCGGCGGCGGTGTTGTAGAGGAAGAAGTCGTACCACTCGATGGCGGTGCCGACCACGCTGGCCGTCGCCGCCTTGCGCACCTGGGCCTTGTGCTCGGCGGTCGTTAATCCGCTGCTGCTCTCGGTCACGCTGCACCTCGAAGGCGTTCCTGGGCGGCGTCCGCGCCAACGGGTGCCTTACCCCGCGCCCGCGCCCCGAACCACCTGGCGTGTCCCACCCCGACGGGAACCCCCCGGCCATCGCCATGCCCCCTTCCGCCCCCTGACTCCGCCCGGCTGGACGCGGAGCCGAGCAGAACTCTAACACCCGTTAACCCGCGCGGAGCCACCGGAGTGATATCCGAGAGCGCAGGGACGGTCACGCTCCGCGACGAGCCGGGGCTTCGCAGACGGTCAGGCAGTAGGGTCGTCACCCTGGTTCGGTTCTGGCAATCCGGCGAGCACCGCGTCCAGCGCGAACTTGAAGTGTTCGACCTGGTCGGCCTGCAGCCGAGCGGCCTCGACCGCGTGGAAGTGCGGATACCTGTCGGCGGGAAGCTCGGTCCAGTCCCTGGCCGCGGCCTCGTGCAGGACGAGGTGCCCGACGCACACGCGCAGCACCGCCCCCTTCACGTGATCGGCCCGGTCAGGGGGGAATCCCGCCTCCAGCAGGATTCCGAAGATGGCCTCCTGGAGGCTCATCACCGGCGCGCGCCGCGCATAGGTGGTGATGGACCAGACCGAGGCCCGGGGGTGCTCCAGCGACTGACTGACCATGGAGATCATGAGCCCGCGGAGCTGTTCCTTCCATCCACCTTCACGGGGAGCCTGCGAGACGATCTTGCTGCACACCTCGTCGACGATGGCTTCGAGCAGGGACTCGCGTCCGTCGAAGTAGTGGTAGATCGCCGTCGCCGTCACATCGAGACGTTTGGCCAGCTTACGCATGCTGATTCCGTGGGCGCCGTCCTTCTCGAGGACCTCCAGCCCGGCTTCCAGGATCTTGTGACGGGTGAGCACCAACGTTGACCTCGCGCTTAACACATGTTAGAAATCTAACGGCCGTTAACTCGGGACAGCTTATCCGAGAGGAGAGCGATTCTTGGCTGCCCTTCTCGCGTGCCATCCACTCATCCGACAATCGTCAACCGTTCACGGGGAGACCAGCCGGTGTCTACGACCTCCGATCTGACCGCGCCCGCGACCACGCCGCGCCGCGCAGGCCCCCGGATCCTGCTCCGGGCTTTGCTCGTGCTCCTGCTCCTGGTGGCCCTCGCGGCGGCCGGCGCCGTCTACGCCGTGAACCGGGGCGGCGCTCCGCAGACTGCCACACAGCTGGGCGCAGAACCCCAGCTCGGGGAGCGTGAGACGTTCCCCATTCCCAAGGTCAACGCCCCCGACGTCGTCGGCTGGCCCTCCGGCAGGGCGCCGACCGGGCCCGACGGGTTCGCGGTCACCCGGTTCGCCGGCGAGCTGGAGCATCCGCGCTGGCTCTACGAGCTGCCCAACGGCGACGTGCTCGTGGCCGAGTCGGCCACCCTGCCCAAGGATCCCGGGTCCCCGATCATGCAGTTGTTCTACTGGCTGCGCCGCAACGACGGCTCGACCACCGAACGCAGCGCCAACCGGATCACGCTGCTGCGCGACACCGACGGTGACGGCGTGGCCGACTTCCGCAGCGTGTTCCTGGAGAACCTCAACCAGCCGTTCGGAATGGCCTTGCTGGCCGCGTCACCGCCGTACGCGCTGAGCCCGTCGGCCGCGAACGGCACCGAGGCGGCCTTCTACGTCGCCGGCACGGACGGCGTCTGGCGTTTTCCGTACAAGCTGGGCGAAACCCGCGTCACCGGCACTGGGAAGAAGATCCTCGACCTGCCGGCCGGCGGCTACAACAACCACTGGACCCGCAACCTCTTCGCCTCCGCGGACGGCACCAAGCTCTACGTCACGGTCGGCTCGTCCAGCAACGTGGGCGAGTACGGAATGGAGGCAGAGCGACGACGAGCCGCCGTCCTGGAGATCAACCCCGACGGCAGCGGAGAACGCACCCTGGCCTCCGGCCTCAGAAACCCCAACGGTCTGGGCATCGAACCCCACTCCAAGACGCTCTGGACAGTCGTCAACGAACGCGACCTCCTGGGCGACGACGCCTCCCCCGACTACCTCACGCGCGTACGCCCCGGCGACTTCTACGGCTGGCCCTGGAGTTATTGGGGGCGCCACGTCGACGACCGGGTCCAGCCGCAGCGCCCCGACCTGGTGGCCCGTGCCCTGCGGCCCGACTACGCCCTGGGCGCCCACACGGCTCCTCTCGGCCTGGCCTTCGCCGAGAGCCCCGCGTTCCCCGAGCGCTACCGCGGAGGAGCCTTCATCACCGAACACGGCTCATGGAACCGGGGCGATCCTGTGGGCTACAAGGTGGTCTACGTGCCCTTCAAGGACGGCATGCCCAGCGGCAAGCCCCAGGACTTCCTCACCGGCTTCAAGCCCGCCCCGGACGAGAGCACCACGTACGGCCGGCCGGTAGGCGTGATCACGGGCAAGAACGGCCGTTTATTGGTCGCCGACGACGCCGGGAACACGATCTGGCACGTCGCCCCTCGACCATGACGACGCCGCTCAGGGAAGCCGGGCACCCCACACCGGTCAGGCAGGGTTCTCCGCTGAGGCAGGGCGTCCCTCGTCGGGGGTGTCTCCGAGAGGGATGCCGCGGATGCTGAGCAGGAACAGGACGGCACACCCGCCGGTGAGGGCGATGTCGGCGACGTTGCCGACGAACAGCCCGCCGTAGTCGATGAAGTCCACCACATGCCCCTGGGCGAAGGCGGGCGGACGGAAGAGGCGGTCGAGCAGATGGGAGGTGGCCCCGCCGAGCAGCGCGCCCAGCACGACGGCCCAGACCGCCGAGCGCAGCCGACGCGCGGCGTAGAGGATGCCGGCGACCGCCGCGGCCGCCGCCAGGGTGAACACCCAGGTCACACCCTCGCCCATCGAGAACGCGGCACCGGGGTTCAGCAGCAGCCGCAGTTGGAGCAGCCGCGGGATCACGGTGATCTCCGTGCCGTCGGAGAGCGCCGAGACCGCCCAGAACTTCGACGCCTGATCCACGAGGAGGACCACTATGGCCAGCGCGAACATGCGCCCAAAGGGCCGCGCTCTTCGACTCGTGGCCTGCGGGCCGCGTTCGTCCGACACTCTTCCCTCACAATCAATGGCTTTTGTCTTGAAATCTAGCGGGACTTCACAGCAATCCGGCATCGCGCACCTTCATGGCGACGAGAACCCGGTTGTCCGTGCCCAGTTTGGCGAAGATGCGGGTGATGTTCGCCTTGACGGTGGCCACGCTCACGTAGAGGCGTTCGGCGATCTCGGCGTTCGAGCTGCCGCGGGCCAGCTCGATCGCGACCTCGCGCTCGCGTTCGGTGAGGCGGGCCAGGTCCCGTCGCGCGTCCGGGTCGTGCCCGCCGGTGGCCGCAGCGATTACCTGGTGTGTGACGCTCGGCGAGAGCACCGGCTCGCCGTTCGCGACGGCGCGCACCGCCTCGATCATCTTCGCCGGGGGCGTGTCCTTGAGCAGGAACCCGCCGGCGCCCAGCCGCAGCGCGCGCAGCACCATGTCGTCGGCGTCGAAGGTGGTGAGCACCAGCACCCGTGGCGGGTCCGGCCTGGACAGCAGCAGCTCCGTGGTCACCAGCCCGTCCTGGACGGGCATCCTGATGTCCATCAGCACCACATCCGGGCGCAGCTCGCGAATCACCCGCATGGCCTCACGCCCGTCCCCGGCCTCGCCGACGAGGTCCAGGTCGGGTTCGCCGCCGAGGATGAGCCGCAGGCCGGTGCGTACCATCGGGTCGTCGTCCACGATCACGACGCGGATCATGTCAGGCCTCCCACGGCAGGCGGGCGTCGAGCACGAAGCGCCCGTCATGAAGCCCGTGACTGATCGCGCCGCCGGCCATCCAGGTGCGTTCGGCCAGGCCGGCCAGGCCCAGCCGGCCGCCCGGGCCCGGCGACGTCCCGTAGGGGGCGGGGTTGCTCACCCGGATGCGCAGCCCGTCGCCCGGCCGTCCGGTGAGTTCGGCCGTCACGCGCGTGCCGGGCGCGTGCTTGCGCGCGTTGGTCAGCGCCTCTTGCACGATGCGGTACGCGTGCCGTCCCGTCCGTGCGGGCAGTCGTTCGCGTCCGTCGATGGTGTCGTCCACCTCTACGCGCTGCCCGGCGGCGCGTACCTCCTCGAACAGCGCGTCCAGGTGGGCGAGGGTCGGCTGGGGCGGCTCGGTGCCGTCGCCGTCATGGCGGAGCGTGCCCAGCACGGCGCGCAGTTCGGTGAGCGACTGGTGCGCGTTCTCCTGGATCGCGAGCGCGACCTCCCGCGTCTCCTCGGCCGGCAGGTCCCTGCGGTGGGCCAGCCCGCCGGCGAGCATCGCCAGCAGCGAGATCCGATGGGCCAGCACGTCGTGCATCTCCTGGGCGATCTTCAGGCGTTCGCCCAGCCTGGCCTGCCGTACCCGCTGACGCTGCTCGGCCAGTTCGGCGGCCCGGCGGGCGGCGGCCAGCTCGCGGCGCCCGCGCACGTACAGCGCGAAGGCGGTCAGCGCGCCGATGGCGAGGGCGGTGACGGCGCCGTACAGGACCATGTACGCCACCGTGCCCTGCCAGCGGGAGTACACCACCTGGCTCAGCCAGAACACGACCGCGACCGGTGCCACCTGCCGCCATCGTCCGCGTACACACAGGGACGCGTACGCGACCGCGGCGACCCCCACGGCGGCGAGCGAGACCGCGGTCAGCCCAGCGGTGACCAGCGCGAGCTGCCACGGCAGGCGGTGCCGCAACCGCAGGAGGGGCAGCGCGAGCACCCCGATGCCCAGGTCGATCAGCAGCGGCGTCGGCGGCGGGTCGGTACGCGCGATCAGCAGCAGGCCACTGAGCAGCACCGGCACGGCGGCGACCAGGTAACGCAGCGCGGGCCCCGCCCTGTCCGGTGGATGCTCGATGAGGTCATGCACGGCTCCCACCTTAGGGAATCGCACAAAGGCGACCATATCGACCAGGGTCGACAGCCTTGTAGACCTGGGTCGCCATCGGTGTGGCCGCCGATCCGATGCCGGGCCGCCCAGGTGACCGATGGACTTGACCCGTGATCGAATTCAGCCATCTCACCAAGGTCTACAAAGACGTGAAGGCGCTCGATGACGTGTCCTTCACCGTTGCTGCCGGGAGCGTCACCGGGTTCCTCGGCCCCAACGGGGCGGGCAAGTCGACGGCGCTGCGCGTCCTGGCAGGGCTGTCGCGGCCGACGTCGGGTTCGGCCACCGTGCTGGGCCGGCCCTACGCCGAGCTGGACCGCCCGGCGTTCCGCGTCGGCACGCTGCTCGACGCCACCGCCCAGCATCCCGGCCGCACCGGGCGCGAGGTCCTGACACTCGGCGCGATCATGCTCGGCCTGCCCAGGTCGCGCGTCGCCGAGGTGCTCGACCTGGTCGGCCTGACCGGCAAGGAGAGCAAGCGGGTCGTCGGCCGGTACTCGCTGGGGATGCGGCAGCGGCTCGGCATCGGCCATGCGCTGCTCGGACGTCCCGAGGTGCTCGTGCTCGACGAGCCCGCCAACGGGCTCGATCCCCAGGGCATCCAGTGGCTGCGCGGCCTGCTGCGTGAGCTGGCCGGGGCGGGGTGCGCGGTGCTGCTCAGCTCCCACCTGCTGCACGAGGTGGAACTGGTCGCCGACCACATCGTGGTGATCGGCCACGGCCAGGTGCTGGCCCAGGGCACGATCGCCGAGCTCGCCCGGCACGGAAGCCTGGAACAGACCTTCCTGACCCTGACCACCGCCGCGGACCGAGCTCACACCACGGGCACCGCCGCACGCCGAGGTCTCGCCACGGACAGTGCTGGAGGCAGTGGGCAGGCGACGGCCGCTGCCACGCGGAGTGGGCGGGCGACGGCCGGCTCCGCGGATGGGGGGCGGGGATGAGTGCCGTTCCCTTTCGCAGGGTGCTGATCGTGGAGTCGCGCAAGCTCGTCGACACGCGGAGTGGGCGGGCCATCGCCGCGATCATGCTCACGTTGTCCGTCGTGGCGATCGCGGGGCGCGCCACGGCTGCGGAGCCGCACCTGAGCCTCCTGGCGGGCACGGCCGGGCTCGGGTACGGAACCTTGCTGCCCGTGCTCGCGATCCTCACGATGACCGGCGAGTGGAGTCAGCGTACGGCGTTGACCACGTTCGCGCTGGAGCCTCGGCGTGGTCGCGTACTGGTGGCCAAGTGCCTTCCGCCGCTGGTCGTGGCCTTGGCAGCGCCGCTGGTCGCGCTGCTGGTGGCGCTTCCCGTGACGGCGGTGGCGAGTGCGGTCCGCGACGTTCCTGCCGTTTGGGAGGTCTCGCCGGGAGCCGTTCTGGGGCTGGCCGTCACGACGGCGCTCACCGCGGCGGAGGGGCTGGGCATGGGCATGTTGCTGCTGAACGCTCCGGCCGCGATCGTGATCTGCCTGTCGAACTCGGTGGTGTGGAGCGCCGTCGCACAACTCGGGGACACGGGGGCGACTGCGGCCGGATGGCTCGACCTGAACCACACCACCGATCCGCTGCTGAACGGGCAGCTCACCGGAGGTGACGCCGCCCGGCTTGCGGTGTCGGCGACGGTGTGGATCGTCGCTCCTCTGGTGGCGGGGAGCATCCGGGTGATCCGCAAGGAGGTGAGCTGACCGCTCGCTGCATGGGTTGAGGCAAAGAAGGGGCCTTTGCCCGAGTCTGTACAGGTGTTCGGAGACGCTGTCACGCCAAGCGGTCGCCCCAGGGCCGTACCCGAGGCCGCGCCGAGCCGCACAGGGCCATGCCCGGCCTGGGCATGAGCTTGGGTCCCGGCTTGGGCTTGGGCTTGGGCTGAGGGACGGGGGCCTGGGGCGCGGGCCTGGGCGTGAACCGGTGTCATGCCGTGGCCGCAGGCGGGCCCGTGCTGGAGCTGTGCCTCGACCGGCGTGGAGGCCGTTGCCGGTGCCGACCCCAGCCAGTGCCGCAAGCTAAGCCGACACTCAAGCCGGGTCCGTGCTTTACGGGTCCGTGCTCTAGCTGAGTACCCAAGCTGTGTCGGCGCCCGAGCCGGGCCAGTGCCCAAGCGGAGTAGTGCTCATGACGGGCCGGTGTCCAGGGGGCGGGGCTGCACGGGTGGTGGGTGGCTGAGTGCTGTGGTTCTGGGCTGTGGGTGCTGGGCTGGGGCTTCTGGGCTCAGGGTGGTGTGCGTTCGTGCGTGGGGCGGGGCTCGGCGCGGGGTGGAACGATTTGGAACGCCTTCCAGGTGGCGCCGGCGAGGTGTCGGTTCCGGTTCGCACGATGGAAGGAATGCTTATGTCAGAACGTCGATCAGGTGCTGGGCGGCGCCGTGCGGCGGCTCTTGTGCTGGCCGCTGCCGGGGCGATGGGGCTGGTCGTCGCCGGTCAAGGGGTACCTGCTCAGGCCGCGGGCTCGGCGGTGGGGGTCAAGTGCGGGTTCGCCGTTCATGACCTGACGTTCACGACCGCGGCGCCCGCACGGGTGATCGCCCAGGGCGAGTGTGTCCCCGAGACCGAGGATCACCAGCTGTTCGTCAAGATCTTCCGTAACGGCACGCAGGTCTTCAGCGGGGGCAACGGCGTCGGGATCGTCACGGCCATCTACACCTGCCATGGCAGCACGTCGAGCGCCTTCAGGGCAGTGTGGAGCACCGGCCAGGTGGACGAGGCCACGTTCCCCTGCGGCTGACGACCGCCGGCCCCCAGGCACAGGCCGTAACACCCATCGCCTAGGGCCCGGCGCACAGGCTGGCCGTTCGACCACGTCCCAGGATGTGGGCCACGTCTCGGGTTATGGACCTCGAACCAGGTTGTGGGCGGACCGCGAGTCGGTGTTCGCCATCCGGCCCGAGTTTCAACACGCGGCCCCGCCTTCGCCACAGGGCCTGACGTTCAAGGCCGGGGCCGACGTCCAAGGCCGCGCCCGACGTTCAAGGCTGGGCCCGACGTTCAAGGCTGGGCCCGACGTTCAAGGCTGGGCCCGACGTTCAAGGCTGGGGCCCGTGTTCGGTACAGGCCCCGGCTCAAGGTTCGGCCCGAGCTCCGGTGCCCGGCCGGGCGTTCGGCGCAGGACCCGAGCTACGGTGCACGGCCAAGCGCGACACAAGGATCGGACAGTGGCATATGGCCCGAGCTTCGGCGTGCAGGTCCGGGCTTCGGCCTCTGGCCCCACCAAAGCGCGGGGACGGAGGCGGCCCCCGGCCCCCACCTCTCCCGTGGCGAGCAGATGGCCGGTGTCGTTCGGTGAACCGCGGCCCACCCCGTACGGCCAGACGCTCACCAAGGCTGCCCGGATGCCCGGGTGAGGAGGAGGTCTTCTGGGATGGGGGATTCGTGGGTGCCCTCGACCGTGCAGGCGTGGGCACCGGCGATGGCGCCCAGTCTGACGCGTTCGGGCAGCGGGTATCCGTTCAAGGTGCCGTACAGGAAGCCGGAGACGAAGGCGTCGCCCGCGCCGTTGCTGTCGGCCACCGCCCCGGGCAGAGGTACGGCGGGAAAGGCCTGTACGGCCGGCGAGTCGCGGGTCAGGACGAGGCAGCCGTCCGCGCCCCGGGTGCAGACGACCGTGTGGGCACGCCCCCTGTCCAGGATGCCGCGCATCGTGGCAGCCGGGTCCGGCAGGGCGGTGGCCGAGAGGAAGACCAGGTCGGAGCGGTAGGCGAAGTCCTTCTGGTAGTCGGCGACGCCGTCCCAGTCGTGCAGGTCGGTGGAGATGGGTACGCCGTCGAGGTCCGGGTAGACGTGGCGGCAGAAGTCCATGATCGAGATGTGGACGTGCCTGGCGCGCAGGCCGGCGTACAGCTCACGGGGCAGGCGCTCCCCCGGGGTGACCTTGGGGTCGTGGAGGGACGTACGGCGCCCGTCGGGCCCGACGAGCAGGACGCTGCGCCGCGTGCCCGCCTCGGCCGTCCCCCACCTGCAGTCGACATCGCGCAGCGCGTGCCTGATCAGCGCGCCCTGCGGGTCGTCGCCGATGAGGTCGGCGAACGCCACGTCGAGGCCCAGCGCACGGCAGCCGAGGGCGACCCCGGCTCCCGTGTTGCCGATGCGGTCGACGACGGGAGGCACGTGGTAGGTGTCCCGGTACGGCAGCGGCAACGTCGGCACGTACACCGTGGTGTCCACCCCGGCGCCGCCGAGGACCAGCACGTCGCGCATCAACGTTCGATCAACCCTTCGAGGACGAACCGGCGGATCAGCGGTTCACCAGCGGCCCGGAGCCCGTGGAGCCGCGGACGACGAGCTCCGGCTGGAAGATCAGCTCGACGTGCTTGGCCGGCGCGCCGTTGATCTCCTCCAGCAGCGTCTGCACGGCGGCGGACGCCATCGCCCCGATCGGCTTGCGCACGGTGGTCAGCGGCGGGTCGGTGAACGCGATCAGCGGCGAGTCGTCGAACCCGACCACCGACACGTCGCCCGGCACCGCCAGCCCCTTCTGCCGGCACGCCCGGATCGCGCCCAGCGCCATGAGGTCGCTCGCGCACACGATGCCCGTGCACCCGCGGGCGAGGAGCTGCGCGGCGGCCGCCTGCCCGCCCTCGACCGAGAACAGCGAGTGGGAGATCAGGTCATCCACGTCGGTGGCGCCGAGCAGGTGGGCCATGGCCTGCTTGTAACCCTCGATCTTCCTGATCACCGGGACGAACCTGCGCGGCCCGAGCGCGAGCCCGACGCGTTCATGGCCGAGGTCGACCAGGTGCTGCACGGCCAGCCGGGCCGCGAGGCGGTCGTCGGGCGAGATGAAGGGCGCGTCGATGTGCTCGCTGTAGCCGTCGACCAGCACGATCGGCAGGCCGCGGTCGGTCAGGCGGGTGTAGCGGTCCATCCGGGCGGTGGTGTCGGCGTGCAGGCCGGAGACGAAGACGATACCGCTCACGCCACGGTCGACCAGCAGCTCGGTGAACTCGTCCTCGGGCGCGCCGCCGGGGAGCTGGGTGCACAACACGGGCGTGTAGCCGTGCTGGGTCAGCGCCTTCTCGATGGCCTGCGCGAACGCGGGGAAGATCGGGTTGTCCAGCTCGGGCGTCACCAGCCCGATGAGCCCGTTGCTGCGCTGCCGGAGCCGGGGCGGCCGCTCGTAGCCCATGAGGTCGAGGGCCGCCATCACCGCCTGGCGGGTGCCGGCCGAGACCCCGGGTTTGCCGTTGAGCACCCGGCTGACCGTGGCCTCACTCACCCCGGCCTGGGCGGCGATGTCGGCTAGGCGAGCGTGACCGTTCATGGAACACACTTTACTTTCCACCACGCGGCCGAATCGGCTGCTCCGGGGACATCCGAGGCGAGCAGCGGCTCTCCCTCGACGCCGAAGTCGACGGGCGCGCCGGTCAGGTTGACGGTGCACAGCACGTCGCCGCGGGAGAAGACCAGCGTGCCCTCGGGCGAGTCGTGCCAGACCAGGTCGCCTTCCAGGGTGCGGCGCAGGCGCAGCGCGGCGCGGTAGAGCTCCAGGGTCGAGCCCGTGGCGCCGTCCTGGGCCTGGACGCTGAGGTCGGCCCAGCTCGCCGGGATCGGCAACCACGGGTCGCGCCAGCCGAGCTCGCGGGTCCAGGGCAGCGGCACGCGGCAGCCGTCGCGCCCGCTGTCGGGGTCGCGCAGCCGCTGCGGGTCCTGGCACACCTCATCCGGCAGGTCGAGCACCTCGGGAAGGCCCAGCTCCTCGCCCTGGTAGACGTAGGCCGAGCCGGGGAGCGCGAGCGTCAGCAGCGCGGCGGCGCGGGCTCTGGCCAGGCTGCCGTAGCGGGTGACGTGCCGCTTGACGTCGTGGTTCGACAACACCCAGGTGGTGGGCGCGCCCACCGACCCGGCTGTGGCGAGCGAGGAGTCGATCACCTCGCGCAGCGCGGCGGCGTCCCACGGAGTGAACAGGTAGTGGAAGTTGAAGGCCTGGTGGAGCTCGTCGGGCCGTACGTACATGGCCAGGCGTTCGGCGGTGGGCGCCCACGCCTCGGCCACGCCGATGCGCTCGCCGGGGTAGGAGTCGAGCACGCGCCGCCACGCCCGGTGGATCTCGTGCACGCCGTCGTTGTCGAAGTACGGCACCGGCTCCCGGCCGATCATCCTGGTCTGGTTCGGATGGCCGATGTCGGGCAGGTCGCGCGGTTTGACCATGCCGTGCGCCACGTCGACGCGGAAGCCGTCCACGCCCAGGTCGAGCCAGAACCGCAGGATCGACTCGAACTCGCCGTGCACCTCGTGGTCGTCCCAGTTGAGGTCCGGCTGGGCGGGGTCGAACAGGTGCAGGTACCACTGCCCGTCCTCGACCTGGGTCCAGGCGGGGCCGCCGAAGATGGACTCCCAGTCGTTGGGCTGGTCGCGGAAGATGTAACGATCGCGTCGCTCGCCGCGCAGCGCGGCCTGGAACCACGCGTGCGCCGAGGAGGTGTGGTTCGGTACGACGTCCACGATGACGCGCAGGCCATGGCCGTGCGCCTCGTCGATGAGCGCCTTGGCGTCGGCCAGGGAGCCGAACAGCGGGTCGACGTCCCGGTAGTCGGCCACGTCGTAGCCGAAGTCGGCCATCGGAGAGGTGTAGAAGGGCGTCAGCCAGACGGCGTCCACCCCGAGCTCCACCAAGTACGGCAGGCGATCGCGGACGCCGATCAGGTCGCCTACGCCGTCGCCGTTGCCGTCGGCGAAGCTGCGCACGTAGACCTGGTAGATCACGGCGTCACGCCACCACTTGTTCATGGATTTCCCCCCGAGTTCCCGCACCATGAAAGCCCTTGCCGCAAGTTTACGCAAGCCCTTCCATGCACCTCGTATCCGGATTTCTGGGTATTCGGCCGCCTAAAACCCCCGGCCGAAACACCTGCGGGAGAGATTCTTTATGTCAAGGGTGGACATGCGGCGTTAAGGCGCGATGTACTACCTCATCAATCAGCCTCGTCACAGGTGACACGCGTGCAAGGTGTGGGCCCATGAGCTCGGTCGTTCTCGACAAAGTGACCAAGGTGTATCCGGGCGACTACCTGGCAGTCGACCGGCTGAGCCTTCAGGCCGAGGATGGCGAGTTCCTCGTCCTCCTCGGGCCTTCCGGTTGCGGCAAGTCCACGTTGTTGCGGATGATCGCCGGCCTGGAGGAGATCACCGAAGGTGATCTCTGGCTGGACGGCCAGCTCGCCAACCACCTGCCACCGCGCGACCGCGACGTGGCCATGGTGTTCCAGAACGGTGCGCTCTACCCGCACCGGACCGTACGCGGGAACATCGCCTTCCCCCTGGAGATCGCCAAGTCGGACCCGGCGATGGTGCGCGACCGCGTCACCGAGCTGTCCAAGGTGCTGCACATCGACGAGACGCTCGACCGCCGCCCCGGCACACTGTCGGGCGGCCAGCGGCAGCGCGTGGCGATGGGCCGGGCGATCGTCCGGCAGCCGAAGCTCTTCCTCATGGACGAGCCGCTGTCGAACCTCGACGCCGGCATGCGCACCGAACTCCGCATGGAGATCAGCGCCCTGGTCAGGTCACTCGGGGTGACCACGATCTACGTCACGCACGACCAGGTCGAGGCGCTCACCCTGGCCGACCGGATCGCGATCTTGAATCGCGGCGTCCTTCAGGACGTCGGCACTCCGGCCCAGATTTACAACGATCCAGCGACGGCGTTCGTGGCGGCCTTCCTCAACTCTCAGCAGTTGAACCTGTTGGCGGCCGGTGTCAGAACGCCGCAGAACCAGTATGTCATGCTCGACTTCGGCCCGCACCGGCTCACGATGCCCTGGAGCGATCCCAGGGCGTACGCGATCTCTCAGCACACGGGCGGGCAGGTGCTGGTCGGCATGCGTCCGGACGGGCTGGCGCCGGTGCCGGAGTCGTACGAGGGGCCGTCGTTCTACGGGCGGGTACGGGCGCTGGAGTACCACGGGCACGAGTGGCTGGCCTACCTGGAGTGCGGCATGCCGGCCGTACCGGTGCCCGAGCCGCCGGACCCGCGCGCCCGCATGAACGGCGAGCGCAACGGCGCAGGCGGACTGACCGGGATGGTGCGCCGCCTCTTCTCCCAGCGGAACGAGGAGCGGGAGGAGCAGGAGCAGGTCGGCCAGAACGTGGGCAGCGGCTTCCACCGCCGCTCCGACCTGATCGTCCGGCTGGGGAGCCGGCCGATGTGGCGCGCGGGCGACGCCGCGAAGGTCGCGGTGGACCTCTCCCGCCTCATGATCTTCACCCTGGACGGCACCCGCATCGATCCGCCCCGCCGCTGACGTATTGACTGAACCCCGCCGTGCGCCACAATCCGCGCCCGGCGGCACAGTCGCCGACCTCACCATCGCCCCGGAGTCCCGCACGCCCCACCGCGCCCCACCGCACCCTCGCGCGACCTTGACCAAGTGGACCGCAGTCCGTATCGTTGGCAACGTCAAACGGACCACAGTCCAGAAAGGCTCGCGCCATGTCCAGGTTGCTGCACATCTCCGCCTCTCCCCGCGGCACGGAATCCATCTCGACCGCCATCGCCGAGACGTTCGTCGAGGAGTACGTCGCCACCCACCCCACCCACACCGTCGACAGGTTCGACCTCTGGGACGGCACCCTGCCCGAGTTCGGCCCCGCCGCCGCCCGCGCCAAGATGACGGTGTTCGGCGGCGGAACGCCCGAGGGCGAGGAGGCCGAAGCGTGGGCCGCGGCCATCAGGACGTTCGAGCGGTTCGACTCCTACGACCGCTACCTGTTCAGCGTGCCCATGTGGAACGCGAGCGTGCCGTACAAGCTCAAGCAGTTCGTCGACGTCGTCAGCCAGCCGGCGATGATCTTCGACGTGCACCCGGAGACGGGCTACCGGCCCCTGCTGACCGGCAAGCGCGCCGCCGTCGTCTACACCAGCGCGGTGTGGGGGCCGGGTCTCGGCCCGGAGTTCGGCAGCGACTTCCAGTCGACCTTCTTCAACGACTGGCTGCGCTGGACGGGCATCGGCGACGTCCAGGAGATCCGCCACCACCCCACGCTCACCGGCTCGTACGACACCGAGCGCAAGCAGGCCGACGAAGACGCCCGCCGCGTCGCCCGCACCTTCTAGGACACTCGGCGGCGCCCAGCCAGGACCGCCGGATCGAAGGCCACAGGGAAGGGCTCGGCGATCTCCAGCAGGTCTCCCGCCTTGGCCTCGGCCACCAGTTCGTAGCCCTGCCTGCCGAGATTGAAGACCTCGACACGCGGCGTGTCGTCGCCCAGGAGCTCGACCCGCATGAAGACCGGAATGCCGCTGGCAGCGTATTTGGGCGGCTTGATGTCGTAGTCGCGCCGGTGACTGCCCCTGCCCGGGCTGACGATCTCGACGACGCAGAACACGTCGATCGCCTCCAGTTTGACGGCTCCGGCCAGCATCGCTTCGGCATGGCCGACCACGATGTCAGGGATCAGGCCGTCCTCACCCACCTGGAGGTTGCCCGTCTCGACGACTTCACAGTCTTCGGGACACGCGTCGTCAAGGATGCGGACCAGGCGCTTGGCCGCGATCGCATGGTCGTAGCCGGGCATGGGACTCACCACGAAACTCCCGTCGATCAACTCGATCCGCTCCCCGGTGACAGGCAGCTTCAACCAGTCCTCGACGGTGTAGTCATCCAGGTTGGACGGCAACGGCACCAGCCTCGCACGCTGGGGAGGCGGATGCTCGACCAACCAGCCGTCATCGGGCAACGCAGTCATCGCCTCATCGCCTTCCATGGGTCCGAGTCTCGCACGCACGACACAGCGAGCCAAGTGTAGCCGGGCGAGCACGTCGAGTGACGAGAGCACATTACCGTGTCTTTACCCGCGCCGCCCCGCCAAGCAGGTCGTCTAGGGAGTCAGGCTCCAGCGGGGGCCGTCCGGGGTGTCCTCCACGAGGACGCCGCCGCGCGCCATCGCCGCCCGTAACGCGTCCGCCGTCTCGTACCGTCCAGATCCGCGCAGTTCGGCGCGCAGGTCGAGGAGCGGTTCGACCAGGGGGCGCAGGGGGGCGGTGGCGGCGGCCTCGCCCAGCCGGGCGATCAGCAGCCGCATCAGCTCCCGGGCCTGGTCGACCCCGCCGGAGTCCTCCTCGGTGTCGGCCGCCCACTTGACGATCTCGGCTTCCAGGCCGAGCACGAGCTGCGCCGCCGCCACCAGGTCCGGCCCGGCCACGGCGGCCTTGAACAGCTCCTCGCACGACCGGATCGTCTCCTCCAGCGTGACCGCGTCCTCCGGGGGCCCGGCCACGTCCGGCGGCGGCGGGACGGCTCCGGGCGTCCCGCCCTCGGCCAGGTCGCGGACCGCGGCCAGGGAGGTACGGGTGCCCGCGGGCAGGACGGTCACCGAGCCCGGACGCCGTACGGTCAGGCCGCCGCGCCCCGCCACGCGCACCTCCTCGGACTCCAGGTCGACGATCAGCGCGGTGTGCTCGTCGAGCCCCAGGACGGCGGTGTCCGGCGGCAGCTCCCGCTCCATCCGGGCCAACCGCCGCTCGCCCAGGTAGCAGTAGCGGGTGTCGTGGGTGCCGCCCTCGGCGTTGTCGTAGTGCGGGATCAGCACGGCCCGCAGGCCCAGCGTCTCCAGCAGGTCGACGCCCTCGCGCCAGTGGGGTTCGGCGCCGACCTTGTAGATCTCGTACACGGGCACGGTGGCCAGGCCCGCGGTGCAGGCGGCGGCCGAGGCGAGCACCGTCACCCCCTGCCGGGAACGTACGCGGGCGCGCAGGTCGCCGGCCACGCCCGAGGCGGCCCACCGGTCCAGCGCGTACGTGGGGCTGCCGGGCCCTGAGAACACCCAGTCGGCTCCCGTGACGCCGGTGGCCACCTCGACCTCCAGGCCGACGCTGCGGGCGAAGTAGCGGCGGGCACGGGCGGAGATGTCGGCGGCGTTCTCCTGGAAGGCGTAGGGGGTGTCGAGCAGCACGGCGTGGGCTCCGGGACGCAGTCCGCGCGCGACCGCCCGGTGGACCTCGACCATGGTCGGGCTCGTCTCCCCCGACCCCATGAGCACCAGCGCACCCGGCATGACCTCGGCCCTTCTCTCACTCGCCGGCGACCGCGGCGGTCCCGGCTCAGCGGGGTCCGTGCCGATGACCCGCACACCATCTTGCGCTTCACGAGCTGGCGATACGAGCCCGATGACCAGATCGTGCAGACCTACGCGCTGTGCCCCGATCCGTCGCCCGTGCTGGAGACCGCCCCGGCCAGGCCGCCATCGAGGACCCCGTCGTGTCCGGCGCCCTGGGCGCCCACTCCCGCGCCGCGCCGGGACAGGCGCCGGCCGAGCGTCTGCATCGGGCGTTCGACGTAGTGGTAGGCGAGGGCGCTGATCCCGAGGATCAGCACCAGGGCCAGCGCGGCCATCACGAGCTGGTACGGCAGCGGCGACCACCGCAGGTCGCCCGTGACCTCCACGAAGTACTTCAGCAGCGGATGGTGCACCAGGTAGAGCGAGTAACTGATCAGCCCCAGCCAGGTGAGCACGGCGGGCAGCCGCCGCCCGCGCAACGCCATCGCGCCCGCGAACGTCGCCGCCGCCAGCGCGATCGTGGTCAGCCACACGTCGGGCTCGACCCACCACCAGCCGCTCTCGATCGCCCAGAGGGGAGCCACGGCCACCAGCGCCGCGGTCACCGCGACCGGCCACAGCCCGCCGCGCCCGCGCTCCCACCGGTGGATCGCCGTGCCCGCGAACATCACCGCGACCACGGCCGCGCCCAGCCACGGCACCCGGCTGCTGAGCAGCAGCAGCGCCAGCGCCATCAGGCCGAGCACGCACGCGGCGGTCCTGCGGAACCAGCCGCCGACCACGCAGGCCAGCCCGGCCGCGAACACCGCGCACGACACGTACGCGAGCCATCCGCCGCGCAGCACCGCGCCCGACACCACCAGCCCGACCACGACGGACGCCCCGGCGAACAACACGGAGACCAGCCCGCTGCGCTCGTGCGCCTTGATCATGAACAGCGCGGTGGCCAGGAGGTAGAACACCATCTCGTACGACAGCGTCCACATCGTGTCGGCCACACCGCCCACGCTCACGACGTCGAGCAGCATGGTCGCGTGCGCCGCGACCGCGCTCCCGTCGCGCGGCACGCCCTCGCGCACCGGCACCCACCAGGACGCGGCCAGGACCAGCGCGATCACGGCCAGGTAGAGCGGGTAGAGGCGGAAGAAGCGGCTGGTCCAAAAGGCCCGCACGTCGCCGTGGCGTTCCAGGGAGGTCGGGATGATGTACCCGCTGACCAGGAAGAACACCAGGATGCCGTAGACGCCGAGGCTGAACCAGAAGGGCCGCAGCGCGGGCAGGAACCACGGCAGCAGGTGCTCGGCCACCACCGCGAGCGCGCCGATGCCGCGCAGCGCGTCGAGCCAGGCGAGCCTGGAGGGCGCGCCGGGCATGGTCGTCTCGGGGGTCGCGGCGGTCGGCACCCGGCCCAACTTACCCGCAGCGGGCTAGATCGCTGATGTGAATATGGGTCAGTGGTCGTAGGCAGCCAGGGACCGTTTCACGGGTGCGCCGGTGTTCCAGTTGTGCCAGATCGCGGCGTTGAGCGCGAGGATGCGTTGGCTGATGCGTGCCCAG
>NZ_QHHZ01000002.1:0-881764 GCF_003947315.1 Nonomuraea sp. WAC 01424 | reverse complement strand
GCTCGAGTCTGCTGTCTGCCATCTCTCCAGCAGACCTCAGCCGCCAGAGACCGTCACCACTTCACGGACAATCTGAAACGAGACACACCTCATGTGGCGTCCCGGATACTCGCGACCGGCTCACTAGGGCTCAGTATCCGCGGTAGGCGGAGCCGGTCTTCATGCCCACGACCCCCGGCACCGCGGACACACTCCCGTAGCGCGAGATCGAGTAGCGCACGCCTGCGATGATGTTGTCCACCGGGTCGTAGATGTTCCGGTGGCCGTCCAGGGCGTGGGAGTTGAACGTCGGGTCGATCGTCTGCATGAGCCCCTTCGACGGGTGGCCCGCGGCGGCGTTGGAGTCCCACAGGTTGATCGCGTGCGGGTTCCCGCCCGACTCGTGCTGGATGATCATCCAGATGTCGTTCGGGTTCATCTTGTCGGCCGGGACGCCTTTCTCCGTGAGGATCGCGATGGCCTCCTCGATCCACTGCTTGACCTGGCCCGACGGCGCGGGCCCGGCACCCGGGGGAGGCGGGCCGCTGGATCCGTAGCCGCCGACGATGGGGCTGCCGCCGGTGCCCGAGTAGGGCGAGGTGTAGCTCTCCGTACGCCGCCAGTCGAACCGGTGCTGGGGATCCGGCACGAACTCCTGCTCGCCGGCCACCGTGATCTTCGCGTAGGTCATCTTGCGGTCGCCCAGCGCGGTGTCGATGGCGGTCTTGGCGTCGGTGACGGCGTCCTTGGCGTCCTTGACGGGCTTCCTGGCGTTCTCGGTCTCCTCGCTCACCAGGCGGCCGATCCCGGCGTCCAGGTCGGCCTGCTCGGCGTCGGGGTTGGCGTCCTTGTAGTTCTGCACGCGGGTGAGCAGGCGGTCGCAGATGCCGTCCACCGTGCGCTGGGAGCTCTCCAGCACGTCGGCGGCGGCGTCGAGCGCGTCGGCGCAGGAGACCAGCGCGTCGTGCAGGTCCTGCCCGGCCCTGCCGTAGTCGCCCATGTAGCGGACGAACGCGTTCGCCGAGTCGCCCTCCCAGGCCAGGTCCACGGTGGTGACGGCACTGCCCAGCTTGCCCGCGGCGGCCAGGACCTCGCCCCCGGTCGTACGCCAGCGGCCGGCGATGCCGCGGATCGCACTCGGGTTGCCGGTCACCTGGGCCGCCAGCGTGGCCAGGGTCGCCCCGCCGGGCAGGCTGTTGATCGCTTCGGGCGCGCTCATGCCGGCGAGTTCGCCTTCCGTACGTTGCTCTGCACCAGGTCCAGGGCCCGCTCGACGCTCTGGACGAGGCTCTTGGCCTTGCTGAACTCCCGGTCGGCGGTTTTCTCCACCCGGTCCACGACGGTCGCGAGGGCCGAGGAGCCGGCCAGCTTGCCGAAGATCGAGGAGTCGGCGGCCTTGGCCGGGTAGTCATCCGCCAGGTCGCCGAACTTGCCCACCACGCCGTTGGCCGCGATGCGGCAGTCGTCCAGCGCGTCGAAGTGGATGTCCAGTCCTGCCATCATTCCTCCTCCGCGGGCGGCCAGAACGCCGTCTGCGCCAGCCGCGAGCCGAGCCTTCTGTCCACCACGAACCCGCGTCCCGGCGGCTGCGGCTGGGCGCGTACGTTGCCGAACAGGAAGCCCTCGTCCCTGCTGCCGGACAGGATCACCGCCGGGCTCGCCATGTCCTTGATGCGCTGGAGCACCGGGTCGAACATGGCCCGGCCCAGGCCGCCCATGGACCGCGACATGATCAGGTGAAGCCCGATGTCGCGAGCCTGCGGCAGCAGCTCGACCAGCGGCAGCAGCGGGTTGTTGGACGTCGCCACCAGGTCGTAGTCGTCGACCACGAAGTACAGGTCCGAGCCCTTCCACCAGTCGCGCGCGCGGAGCTGCTCGGGCGTGAGGTTCGCCGGCGGCAGGCGCTTGAGCAGGGCGTTGCGGGCGTCGTTGACCAGTTCGAGCGCGGCGGCGCTGGAGGCGGCGTAGCCGATGCGGTTCTCGCTGACGGCCGTGTCCAGCAGCGACCGGCGGTAGTCGATCACGATCATCATGGCCTCGCGCGGCGTGTGCCGGGCGACGACGTTCTCGGCGATGACCTTGAGCATGTTGGACTTGCCGCTCTCGGTGTCGCCGACCACGATGAAGTGCGGGTCGGCCTCGAAGTCGATCAGTACGGGCGCGAGCGCGGCCTCGTCCACGCCGATCGCGATGCGTGACCTGCCGGTCTCCTCCATGCCCGGCAGCGACGCGGCGGGCAGCACCGACGGCAGCAGCCTGACCTGCTTGGCGGGCGGCCCCTGCCAGGAGTCCCCGATGGCCTGCACCAGGCCCTGGAGCCCGGTGGACAGGTCGTCGGAGTCCTGCACGCCGTCGATCCTGGGCAGCGCGCCGAGGAAGTGCAGGCCGTCCTTGGTCAGGCCGCGTCCCGGCACGCCTTCCGGCACGGCCAGCGACTTCTTCCTGTTGATCTCGGACTCGTACGCGTCGCCGAGCTTCAGCTCCACCCGCGTGCCGAACAGGTCCCTGATGCCCGGCCGGAACTCCGACCACTTGCCGGTGGCGGCCACCACGTGGATGCCGTAGCCGAGGCCGCGCGCGGCCAGGTCGGTGATGACCGGTTCGAGCGCCTCGAAGTCCTGCCTGATCGTCAGCCAGCCGTCCACGACGAGGAAGATGTCGCCCCAGCCGTCGCCCTGGAGCGAGCCGTCGGCCACCCGCTTGCGGTAGGTGCTCATGGAGTCGACACCGTTCTCGGTGAACTCCCGCTCCCGGTCGCGCAGGACCGAGGCGATCTCGGCCACCGTGCGGCGTACCCGGTCGGCGTCCAGCCTGGAGGCGACGCCGCCGACGTGCGGCAGTCCCTCCAGGGAGGCCAGCGCGCCGCCGCCGAAGTCCAGGCAGTAGAACTGCACCTCGCGGGGGGTGTGCGTGAGCGCCATGCTGGTGATCAGCGTGCGCAGGATCGTGCTCTTGCCGCCGAGCAGGTCGCCGGCCACGCCGACGTGCCCGGCCGCGCCGGACAGGTCCAGCCAGTACGGGTCCCGCCGCTGCTCGAACGGTCGGTCGATGGTCCCGACCACGGCCTGCAACCGGCCGCGCCCGACCCAGCCGGCCGTGGACAGTCCCAGCTCGGGCGTGACCGACAGCGGCGGCAGCAGGTGCGCGAGCGTGGGCGGCTCGGCCAGCGGCGGCAGCCAGATGCGGTGCGCGGGCGGCCCCTGGTTCACCAGACGGCCGACGACGATGTCCAGCAGGCTCCGCTGCGCCTTGTTGCTCTCCTCCTGCGCCGCGGTGTCCTCGGGCGGCTCCTCGACCATCGGCACGGGCACGAAGTCGGGGCCGTACTCGACGATCTCCCTGACCGTCACCGAGCCGTCCAGCGTGGCGACGTGCCGTACGTCGGACACGTGGGGGCCCGACACGTACGCGGCCTTGAACCTGGTCATGCCGGTCGTGTCGAACTTCAGGTACCCGTTGCCCGGCGCGGACGGCAGCTCGTACGCGTCGGCCACCCCCAGCACGACCCGGCTCTCCATGGCCGAGAACGTCCGCAGGCCGATCCGGTACGACAGGTGCGTGTCGAGCCCGCGCAGCCGTCCCTCCTCCAGCCGCTGTGAGGCCAGCAGCAGGTGCACGCCGAGCGAGCGGCCGAGCCGGCCGATCATCACGAACAGGTCGATGAACTCGGGTTTGGCCGTCAGCAGCTCGCTGAACTCGTCCAGGATCACGAACAGCGTGGGCAGCGGGCTCAGGTTGGCGCCCTGCTCGCGGGCCTTCTCGTAGTCGCGCAGGGAGGCGTAGTTGCCGGCCGCGCGCAGCAGCTCCTGGCGGCGCACCATCTCGCCGTGCAGCGCGTCGTGCATGCGGTCCACGAGCGGCAGCTCGTCCTCCAGGTTCGTGATGACCGCGGAGACGTGCGAGAGGCCATCCAGGCCGAGGAAGGTCGCGCCGCCCTTGAAGTCCACGAGCACGAAGTTGAGGATCTCCGAGGAGTGCGTGACCGCGAGCCCGAGCACCAGCGTGCGCAGCAGCTCGCTCTTACCCGAACCGGTCGCGCCGATGACCAGGCCGTGCGGGCCCATGCCGCCCTGGGCGGACTCCTTGATGTCCAGTTCGACCAGCCGGCCGTCGGCGCCGAGCCCGATCGGCACCCGCAGCCGGTTCCGGCCCGCGCGCGGGCGCCAGGTCACGGCGGGCTCCAGCCGGGTCGGATCGCCGACGCCGAGCAGCTCGGTCAGCGTCGTGTTGACCGCCAGCACGTCCTGGGCGTCGCCGCCCTTGGACGAGGAGGCACGCAGCGGCGCGAGCTGGCGGGCCAGCCCCTCGGCGAGCAGGTAGTCCAGCCCGTCGGGGTCGCCGAGCCGGTTGGTGTTCTCCCGGCCCGCGTGGTCCAGCCTGACCATGTGGAAGCCGGCGGCGTCGATGCGCAGCCGCAGCGTGCTGCGTTCCTCGACGGTGCCGGCCGAGTTCGACAGGTCGATCACGGTCACGCCGTCGATGGCGTCCGCGCCGAGCTGCGAGTCCTGCGGCACGTGCCCGCCGTCCAGGATGAGCACGTGGTACGGCAGCGCGTCCGCCGACGCGCCCGGCTTGAACCTGGCGCGCTCCTTCAGCTCCCCGCCCACCAGGCGGTCGAGCTGGGTCAGGTTCTCGGCCATGAGCCTGACCTGGCCGGCGCCGTCGGTCTCCTCGGGGTGCAGGGCGTGCGGCAGCCACTTGATCCATTCCCAGTGGCTCATCCACTCCTTGCTCGCGCACACCATGATCCGCATGTCGTCGGGGGAGTGGAAGACGGCCATCTGCGCGATCATGGCCCTGACCAGGTCGCGGACCAGCGCCGGGTCGCCGTCCAGCTTGATGCGGGCGAAGGAGTGCAGCGCGACCGCGACCGGGAGGCGTTCGACGGTCGAGTGCGTACGGATGAACCGCCGCAGCGCGCCGGCCGACAGGGCGTCCAGGTCCTCGACCGGCTTGGAGTCCGGGGGGATGAGCTGGACGGCCAGCTTCTGGATGCCGGTGCCGAGCCGTACCGTGCTGAAGTCCTCGTCGCGGGGGCGGCGTTCCCAAAGGCGCGGGCCCATCGCGGTCCACCACAGCGTGTCGGGGGCCGGGCCGCTCCACTCCAGGGCCTCGCGCTGCTGGATCGCGGCCTTGCGCACCTTCTTGCGGATCTGCGCCAGGTAGCGGAAGTAGTCGCGGCGGGCGCCGTTGAGCCGGTGTTTGCGCTCGCCCGCCTGGCGGCCCATCTGGCCGACGGTCATGCCGACCATCGAGAACGCGAACAGGCCGCTGGCCACGTACATGATGGGGTTGGCGTTGGTGCCGCCGGCCGTGAACATCAGGCCCATCGCGGCCGCGCCCGCCACCATGGGCAGGTACGTCAGCACCGCCATCATGCCTTGCGACTGGACCTCGGGGATCTCCGGTGGAGACTCCAGCAGGATCTCGCCGCGCGGCGGCTTCGGGCTGGGGCGGCGCTCCGGGCGCCGTACTACGACGATGCTCACCCTTGTGACAGGCCCTTCTGGTGCTCGAAAGACCCTTCTTACCAGATGTGCCTAACGTCCGAGTTGAGGTCTTAGTTAACAGTGTCTCGCTATGTTGTGCTTGTGACTTCGCTGGCCGAAATCCCGCCTCCACAGCAGGGCGCGCTGCACCAGGTGCCCGCTCCGCTCCCGCCGTTGTGCCACGTGACGGTGGTGGGGCCGCGCAGGAAGGCAGACCTCGCGCTGCCTGCTGACATCCCGCTGCCGCACGTGCTTCCCGGGCTGCTCAGGGCCATGGGCGAGCTGGGCGACGACACCGCGAGCGCGCCGGGATGGACACTCCAGCGGCTCGGCGGTCCCCCGTTCGACCTGGGGCAGAGCCTCGGCGCGCTGGGCGTGCTGGACGGGGAGATCCTCTACCTGCGGCCGCGCGCGGTGGCGCTGCCGCCCACCAGGTTCGACGACGTGGCCGACGTGGTCGCGACCGGCGTACGCGACGGCGGCGGCAAGTGGACGGCCGTGCAGACCCGCGCCCTGGGCGGCGGGGCGGCCTCCGGGCTGCTCGTCGCGGGCGCGGTCGTACTGGCGTTCGGCGGGCTCACCCCGCTGGTGACGGCCATCGTGGCCGGGGCGCTCGCACTGCTCGTCGTCGGCGTGGGCATGGCGATCTCGCGCGCCGTCGGCGACTCCGGCGCGGGCGCGCTGATCGGGTACGCCGCGCTGCCGTACGCCTTCCTGGCCGGACTGCTCGCCCCCGCGGCCGCCGGTGGACTGGCGGCCGTCGGCGCGCCGCAGCTTCTCGGGGCGCTGGCCTGTACGGCGCTGGTGGCCACGCTCGGCGGCACCGCGATCGCCGACGGCGTGCCCGGCTTCCTCGGCGCGGCCATCGCCTCGATGGTCGGCGCGATCTGCGCGGCCGTGGTGATGGTGAGCGGGGCGTCGCCCGCGGGTGTGGCGGCCGTGGGCGTGGCCGTCGTGATGGGGCTCAGCCCGCTGGTGCCCGTGTTGTCGTTCCGGCTGGCCCGCGTGCCGCTGCCGTCCATGCCGACCAACGCCGAGGAACTGCGCGGCGACAACCAGCGGCTCGACAGCGCCTCGGTGCTGGAGCGCACGGGCGCGGCACGCCGGTACGCGACCGGCATGGTCGTGGGCGTCGCGCTGGTCGGGGCCGCGGCGCACCTGCTGCTCATCGCCGACGGCCGGTGGATCTCGGTGGCCATGTCCGTGGTGCTGGCGCTCACGCAGCTCATGCGGGCCCGGGTGTTCCAGGGCGTCGGTCAGCGGTTGTGGCTGATGCTGGTCGGGCTGGCCGGGCTCGGCGCGGTGGGCGTGGCCGTCGGGATCGGCGCGGGCGGCGTGGCCTCGGTGGCCGTGGTGCTCGGGCTGCTGTGGACCGCCATGGTGGTCGTCGGCATGGGGGTGTGGCTGCCCAACGGCAGGCCCTCGCCGTTCTGGGGGAGGGCCGCCGACATCCTGGAGTGGGTGCTGATCGTCGCGCTGGTGCCGCTGGCGCTCGGGGCGCTGGAGGTCTACGCCTGGGTACGCGGCCTGGCCGGTTAGTCGTCGGCCAGGGCGCGGCGGCGGATCGTCTCCAGGGCGTCGAGGCGGTCGCGCACCTGGCGGGAGAAGTCGTCCTGGAGGTGCTGGAACTGCCGGGTGATCGCCTCGGCCGACAACCCGCCGAACGACGCGGGCGGCACCACGTCGGCGAGCCTGCGCGCCTGGTCGTCCTGGGCCGCGCGGACGGCCTGGACGATCTCGGCGGTCAGCTCGTCCAGCTCCAGGCGGCTCGCCCTGGGCGACAGCCGCAGGCCCTCCAGACGGCCGTCGGCGGCCACGCGCGCGGTGACCACGCCGCTGCGGCTCTCGCCCTGACCGGTCACCAGGCTCAGCTCGTCCAGGGCGCCGGCCAGGGTGCGGACGGACCGTTCGCTCTCGCTGATCGCGCGGTCGAGGTCGTCGGGGTGGAAGTTGATGGGGTCCATGGCCAGCACGCCACCGCCCGCAGGTTAACGAGCGGGGAGCGGCGGTTTTCCAGTTCCTGAAGTGATCACGAAAACACCGCTGGGGTGCTGAAAAGGGGCCAAAGCGTCGCAACAATCGGGCGTCGTGGCAACGAATCAGGAAATCCACGTCACCTCGTCCACCATCAGCAAGACGCGGCAACGGGTGGACTCCGAGCTGAAGACCGGGATGATCAGCTTCGTCAAGGGCCTGATGCCGCTCACGGCCGTGGACGGCCTCGGCTTCGGCGTCCTCGGCAACATGATCATCGGGAGCACGTACGAGGGCGTCAGGGGCCGCGCCGAGGGCCTGATGACGGACGCCGAGGACGCCCTGGACGGCTGGTGCGACGGCCTGACCGTCTGCGAGCGCAACTGGCGCACGGCCGAGGACGCGAGCATCATCCAGTACCGCTCATGAGCGATCCCTATCTCAACGCCATCAACAAGGGCCGGGGCGTCCCGCGCGGCGGCGATCCCCTGCTGAAGGCGATCAACAAGGGCTCGGTCGGCCCGCCGCGCTCGCCGTCGATCCCGCTCAACCCGGCCACCGGCAAGCTGGCCCCGATGACCGCCAACCCGGCCGAGTCGGTCAGCGCGCGGGTGCTGAACACGCTGAAGGGCGCGGGCAGGTTCTCGCCGTACCTGATCGCGGTGGCCGCGATCGTGGCGGTGGGGGCCGCCGACGAGGTCGCCATGGCACAGGCGGCCAACGTCTGGAAGTACGGCATGAGCGCCCGGCTCGACGACGGCGTGAAGAGCCTCATGCCGCAGATCCTGGCCACGTCCAGGACCGGCTGGATCGCCGCGGACCAGGCGGAGTTCGGACGGGTGCAGGCGCTGTTCCACCAGGAGATCGGCGCGCTGCGCAACTCGTTCGGCGAGATCGGCGGCGTGGTGGACGCGGTGGCCGCCGGGGTGCGCAACTACTGGTTGCAGATCGGCTCGACGATCGTGTCGGGGATCACGCTGCTGATCGCGGCCATGCGGATGAAGGCCACGCCGGTCCCGCAGGTGGCGGTGGCTGGGATGATCATGGAGCATCTCGTCGGCACGGCGATGGTCAGCGCCGCCGCGGTCATGACGGGCTCGCTGGCGCAGATGCTCAGGGGCGGCATGCAGGTGCTCGGGACGCTGGTGAAGAAGCAGCACCAGTTCGGCTTCGTGTTGCCGGAGGGCGCGGCCGCGGTCGACTTCGGCCGGGCCACGATCAACACCAAGGACCTGCCCTCCTTCCAGGAGCCCGCCCAACCCGGCCAGCTTCCCGCCGGGTACCAGAACTTCGACTGGGTCGCACCGGAGGTGAAGACCACGAAGCCCTGATTGTGGTTAACTCGCCGAGATGTGACCCATGGGAGGGATGGTGTCGGTGACGGATTTCGGGGACTTCGGCAACATCGACATGGACCGGCTGCTCCACAGCGTGGACGAGCAGCTCAACAAGTCGGATGAGCTGCAGAAGGGCATGACCGCCCTGGTGGGCCGCGGGGAGGACGAGGCGCACCTGGTCCTCGTCGAGTACGCCCAGGAGGGCATGCGCACCCTGGAGATCCGTCCGAAGGCGATGCGGCTGAGCGCGGCCGAACTGTCGGAGCGGATCAGGGCGGCCTTCCAGGAGGCGACCGCCGACCTCCAGCGGCAGGCCGAGGAGCTGATGACCGAGCTGTTCGGCGCGAGCGGCAACCCGATGCGCCTGATGGAGAACCCGGAGCAGGCGCTGCGTGGGGTCCGGCAGGCCGAGGCCAGCTACGAACGGGCATTCGAGGACGTAATGGGCGAACTAGACAGAATTCGCCGCGATCTCGACCTGTGATTGACCAGCACGTTTGCTGATATGTCGGGAAGTTGTTACATCTTGGCCATTGGGTCCGCTGTTACTCATGGGGTCTTTGGTGCTTATATGGTTACACGACCGAAATGATTGTTACGGAGGTCACGCATGCCCGACTTCTATAAGGCAACCCCGGGCCAGATCAAGGCGGCCTCAGGCCATGTGGTGGACACCGCCCAGTACATCGAGGGTCTGAGGGTGTCGGTCGAGACGACCGCCAACGGTCTTCTCAACACCGGATGGCTCGGCCCGGCGGCGGCCAGGTTCAAGACTGCCATGACCAACTGGGACAACTCCATGCGGAACGTACGGACCGACCTGGAGGGCATCGCCGACAAGATGGGCGTCAACGCGGTCGTCTACTCCGCGGCCGACGAGGACGTCCAGGCCGGCGTGGGCCGCGTCGAGTCCCTGATCAACGTCGACATCAAGTAGGAGGGGAACTCGATGTCCGCTGAGCTCGACTTCACCAAAGTCAACTTTGGGCACATGGAGCTCGCCCAAGGCGACTTCATCAAGATCCTCGGCTCTTTCGAGAAGGCCACCGAAGACCTGATGGCCCGGCTGCAGACCGACCTGGCCGGTCACTGGGAGGGCTCGGACGGCGCCGAGGCGTTCTTCCGGAAGCACGAGGTGAAGTGGCAGGCCGCCGCCGCCCAGATGCGTACGCAGCTGGACGAGCTGCAGAAGGCCGTCCAGATCGCGAACGAGAACTACCGCGCCGCCGAGAACCGTAACAAGTCCATCTGGTACGACGGCTGACGTCTTCTTCTCGGCCACCCACGCGGTGGCCGAGTCTGTCAGGGGGGATCATGGCAGAGCTCGAACCCGAACCGTGGCCGGGGCTCAACGACACCGACGCCGAGCTCTACTACAACGTGGGCAAGATGCGTGCCATCGCCGAAGACCTTGAGATCGCCCTCGCCCTCACCCAGGGCGCCGGCGGCAACAGGAACGGCGTCACCGGTTCGATCGAGACCCTCACCACGTATTTCTCGCTGGGTGAGGAGCACATCGGGAGCTGGCCGGCGGCCAGCGCCTTCGCGCGCAGCGTGGGCAGCACCGAAGCGGACCCCGGCGGCCAGGTGTCGCTGGAGGGCCGCGGGCAGCGGCTGGCCGCCCTGTACAAGGACTACGTCGAGTGTTGTCAGAAACTGGTGCAGGCCATCAGGGACAGCGCCGACGGCTACGCCAAGACCAATCCGGGCCGAGAGTGAGCAGCGTTGGCTGAGCGCAGGGTCGTAATCCGCGACACTTCCCAACGGCCGCGGAGCGAGCCGGTCACCGCCTCGCGGGAGCAGATCGAGGCATGGCTCAACGCGACCTCCGACTTCGAGGTCCATGACCGGGGCCTGTCGTACAAGAAGGTGGCCCAGGTCGTCAGAGGGGTGGCCAACGCGCTGCCCCAGATCGGCCAGGACCTGTCCGGCGCCTGGCGGTCGGACACCTCCGCCCAGGCACAGCGGGCGCTGCAGATGCTCAGCGCGTCGGGGCAGGAGATCGCCGAGGCCATGGACAAGATGGCCGAGGCCCTGACCCTGTACGGGCGCGACTACCTGCCCGCGGCCATCGCGGAGGTGAACGCCGCCAAGAACGCCAAGACGGCCACACCGAAGCCGTCGGCCGGCGCCTCGCCGACGCCCCCGGGGACGGAGTCGACCTCGCCGCCGGTGCTCAGCTCCGAGACGCACGACTCCGCCGAGCCCACGCCCGGGCTCACCAAGTCGCCCTCCGAGATGAAGGACGACGCCGCCCGGCGCGCGCTGGAGAAGCTCAACCGCCACATCGTCGACCTGTACGACTTCAAGATCCCGGACAGCGTCGTCGTCGACCTGCCGGTGGTGACGCCCGCCGACGGGCCGGCTCCCGAACGGGACATGCCGCTCGAACAGCGCACGACGTACACCAAGGGCTCGTACTGGAACGGCGGCGGCTCCGGTGACGACGGCTCGGGCGGCTCCGGCGGCTCAGGTGGTTCGGGGGGCTCCGGCGGAACGGGCGGCAGCGGCTCCGGGACCGGCGGCGGCCGCGACGGCGGCAACGGCGGGACCGGCGGGACCGACCCCCGCCCGGGAGACCACACCCCCGGCACCGACACCCCCGGCACCGACAAGCCGGACACACCCGGTACGGACACCCCCGGCACGGACACGCCGGGCACCGACCCCTCGGGCGGCCAGGGCACCGGATCCACGACGGGCGGCGGCTCGACCAGCACGGGCGACGGCACCGCGCCCCCCGTGATCGACAGCAACGCCACCGACGACCGCGCGACCCAGTCGCAGGACGTGGACACCCGGGACCCGCGCGCCACCGAGACCGCCGGCTACCAGCCCACCACCACGCCGACCTACCCCGGAACCACGAATCAGCCGTTCGTGACCCAGCCCGCCTACCCCACGCCGTCCGCCGGGACGCCCGCGGTGATCGGCGGTCCGGGCTCGTACACCCAGGGGAGCGCGCCCGCGGCGGCGGCCCGGGGGGCGGCGGGCGGCGGGGCGGGCATGCCGTTCCTGCCGTACGGCGGCGGGGGACAGGGGCCCGAGGAGGGGACCGCCCCGGAGACCTCGACCCTCCTGAAGGAGGACAACGACGTGTGGAGCCACCAGGAGGGCTCCATCTCACCGGTGATCGGCTAGGGAGGCGGCCATGGCACTCGAACTGGATTCCGACTGGCCCGGCCTCGAAGAGGGCAAAGACGGCAACTACACCAACCGTACCGAGGTCAAGCGCATCGCCGACGAGCTGAACGAGCTGCTCAAGAAGCTCAAGACGCCCACGACCCCGCCGGTGACGCAGTTCCTGACCGCGCCGGGAGCGAAGGCCCAGGAGCCGCAGTTGCCCGCCAACGCCGGGTCGCTGCCGGACCTCCAGCGGTACTGCGCGCTCAGCCAGAACCAGATGGGCGAGTGGCCCACCGCCATGCAGTTCGCGATGGCGATCAACTCGGCCTACTCCCAGCTGATCGGCGAGCAGGGCTCCTCCGGCGGTCTGTACGCGTCCATGGTCCAGCGGGCCGAGAGCACCACCGAGGCGTTGCTGGACATCGCCAAGGCGTCGCAGGGCGCCGAGCAGGCGACCGAGGAAGCCGCCGCGCGGCAGGAGACGTAGGCACGATGGCTGAGCCCAAGAAGCAGACCTTCAAGCTCGTCTACGACAACGGCCCGCCCGACACCTCCACCCCGGAGGTCACGTTCTTGGGCAGCCTCGGGAGCAGCACGCTCGACCAGGTCAAGAAGTGGATCGACGCGACCGACCCGAGCGCGGTCAAGCTCGCGGGCCTGTACTACTCGCGGGCCGAGACACTGCTGAACGGCGTCGCCGCCGACCTGAAGACCAAGGCGGCAGAGCTGGCCAAGAACTACACCGGCCCGGCCGCCGTCGAGACGCAGAAGCAGCTCCAGGCCCTGCACGCCAGCGTGCGCGAGCTGGCCAGGAAGCTCGGCGAGATGGGCCGGCCGCTCCAGGGGTACGGGGAGACCCTGCACTGGGCGCAGGCCAACGTGGTCGAGTCGATGGACCACGACTCGCGCTCGGACCGCGACGTGGACTGGGCCGGGCGGGTCCCGTTCTACCGGTTGTACCGGGGTGACAAGCGGGCCGTGGACCACCTCAAGAAGGTCAACGAGCGCATCGTCGAGCATTACAAGCAGCTCCCCGTCGACGTGCAGACCGCGCTGCCCGACCCGAGCGTCCCCGAGCTCCCGGACTACAACAACGGCGGGGGGAAGGTGCCGGGCGCGCCGAACCTGAACGGCGACGGCGTGCCGGACGGCTCCCCCCTCAAGGCGTTCGGCCCCGGCTCGGTGTCCGGCGACCCCGGGTCCATCGACGGCAGCCAGCCGGGTGACGGCTCGACCTCGACGGTCCGGTTGCCCGACGGCGCCGTCGGCACGGGCCCGAACGGCGCGATCATCGGCGCGGGCGGCTACAACGGCGGGGACAACCCGTACGGGGGGCCCGACGCCTCGGCCCTGAACAGCGGCCCGCTGGGCTCCTCGCCGGACACGACCCAGTCCGCGAACATCCCCTCCGGGCCGTCCGGGGCGGACGGCGGCACCACGAAGCTGGCCGGATACGACCCGTCGTTGTCCGGCATGCCCAACGGCGGCTACCCCACGACGTCCACGACGGGGGGCGGCCCCAATGGCGGCGGGGGCACGGGGTCCACGAGCGGCTACGGAGTGGCCGGGGCGGCCCCGGCCGGCGCCGCCGGCATGCGTACCGCGGGCGCCGGCGGAGGGATGCTGGCGCCGTCCCTGATGGGCGCGGCGCCTGGCCGCGGCGGCGAGAGCGGCCAGAAGAACGACAGCGAGGGCACGACCTGGCTCGCCGAGGATGATGACGTGTGGGGCGGTCCCGAGGGCACCACGCCGACCACGCTCACCTGAGCGCCGGCCCGTGCCCGTGCCCGGCTCCCGTCCCGGGAGCCGGGGCGCCGCGTCCGCGGGCCGGTCGGGCGGGGGGCGCCCGGAGGCGCCGCCCCGCTCACGGGAACGCGGTCACGTCAGCCGCGGCCCTGTCAGCCGTGGTGCTCTCAGCCGCAGTGCTCGAAGGGGCTGTCGTACGCGGTGGAGCCGATCGCGCCGCCCCACTTGACGCAGGTACGGACGGCCTTGGCCCGGACCGGACCGGCGTAGTACTGGTAGCTGCCCGCGTCGGTGCTCCTGGCCTTGCCCCGGACCTCCAGGTAGGCCCGCACGGCGGCCTTGCCCGAGCCGCTGCTGCGCAGCGTGGTGACGCAGTTCTGGCCGGTGGAGGCCGAGTAGAGCAGCACGACCCGGCCCGCCGAGCCGAGCGGCGCGGAGTCGATCTGCTTGTAGCCGGACCCGCAGACCTGCTCGGCCGAGTACGGGTTGCTGCCGCTGCCACCGCCGGGGTTGCTGGGAGCGGGTTGGCCGCCGCCGCCTCCGCAGTTGTTCGACTTCAGGGTCTGGTGGCTGTAACCGAAGGTGGAGCCGTTGAACTTCGCCGCCACGATCGAGCCGGACGACGTGCGCTGCTCGTAGTGCAGGTGGGCGATGATGCCCTTGTACTTGGCAGAGGTGTTGCCCACCTGGCCGATCTGCTGGCCCTGGGCGACGCTCGCGCCCGCGGAGACTGCCCGCGACTTCATGTGCGCGTACAGGGAGACGCTGCCGTCGGCGTGCCGGATCTTGACCACGTTGCCGAAGCCGTCCGTGGTCCGGTACTCCGACATGATCACCGTGCCGGCGGCCGACGCGACGACCTTCCGGCCCAGGTCGGCGTTGCCGTCGTTGTACGTGCCGTTGAAGTCGATCTCGTAGCCGGCGGTGTGCGCGCTGCTGTCGTTGCTGTCGCCGGTCCAGGTCTCACCGCAGGGGAAAGGAAGCTGGTGGACGACGGCAGCGCTGGCGCTGGCCGCGCTCGTGCCGGCGAAGGGCAGCGCGGCGATGCCGCACACGCCCACTATCAGGGTCTTGATCCGCATAGGGGAAAGGCTGCCATCCTGATCAACGGTCAGTCTAGATCATTCCCGAAGTGTTCACGCTAAAAGTTGATATTTGTCGATATCGTAGCCAGGACTGTGCATAACGCAGTTTTCGGACAGGGAGGGCGAGATGGGGACGGGACAGAACTCAACCCCCGGTCTGGGGCAATATCAGCAGGGTGCTCTCACCGGCGCCACGATCGAGTACAAGGACAAGAAGATCAGCCAGCTCGGCGGCAACATGGCCGAGCAGGAACCCAACGTGGCCAAGATCGAGACGAACACGAAGGGGATCCAGGTCGACTTCCCCGGGTTCGGCATCGTCGGGATCGGTCTCTCCTACGCGCACGATCAGGTCAAGAACGGCGCGGCCGAGGCGCTCAGCGCGGCCAGGACCGCCCTCCGGGACTACAAGACCGCCCTGGAGAAGCTGGAAGCGAACTACCACAAGGCCGACACGGACAGCGACGGCATCATCAACGAGTACGGCGACGACAAGGGGCCTGGCGACGAGAAGGGGCCCGGCAACCTCGAAAGCAAGCTGGGCGGCATGCCGAGCATGCCCGACACCAAGATGCCCGACCAGAAGATCCCGGATCAGAAGTTCCCCGATCAAAAACTTCCTGACCAGAAGATCCCTGACCAGAAGATTCCCGACCAGAAGATCCCTGACCAGAAGATCCCTGACCAGAAGTTCCCCGACCAGAAGATCCCTGATCAGAACCTGCCGAACCCCAACGCCCCTGACACCAACCTGCCGAACCCCAACGCTCCGGACACCGACCTCCCCAAGACGCCGTCCATCGAGGACCAGCTCAACCACAACACCAGCGTCCCGGACCTCGGCGCCAACAAGCCGGTCGACCCCTCCCAGACCAAGCTGTCCGGCATCGACCCCACCGGACTGAACTCCGCCATCCCCAGCCTCGGCAACATGACCGGCGTCCCGACCGACATCCCCACCTCGGGCGGCTACTCCGGCTCCCAGTCGGGCGGCGGGACCGGCATGGGAGCGGGAGCAGGGGCGGGAGCCGGCGGACTGCGTGCCGGCGCGAACGGCGCGTCGGGCATGCCGTTCATGCCCATGTCGGGCGGCGCGGGAGCCGGCGAGCAGAACCGCGAGCGCGAGAAGCCGGAGTACGTGCGCGGCGACGAGAACGACTGGCTCGACGACATGGACATCGCTCCGCCGGTCATCGGCGAGTGAGAAAGGGCGCGACGAAATGGGTCAATACGACAGCGACAGGTGGATGATCATCACGGCGTCCACCCAGGCCAATGCGGCGGCGGTGGTGCTGTTCCAGTACCCGATGGCCAGGAACATCGCGCTGATGATCGGCACGCTGGTGTGCAATCCGGGAAGCATCGCCGCGGCGGCCAAGGTCTGGGAGGAGGTGGCCGTCGAGCCCATCAAGAACCAGATCATTCAGCTCAAGCAGGAGATCGAGGAGAAGGGCTACTGGAAGGGGCCCGCCTACGTGGTGTTCAGCGACGCCGTGGACACCTTCACCGGGCAACTGGAGACCACGGAGTCGTACTTCAAGAGCGTCGGCAGCGGCGTGGACAAGATCGCCGGCCTCTACCACTTCGCCGTGCAGGTCGCGTTCTGGGTGGCCACTGTCATGACGATCGTGGCCGGTTACCAGGTGGTGTCGTACTTTTTTCCCGGCGCGGGGCAGGTCGCGGCGCGGGTGACGATCAACAGCCTGCTGACGTCGCTGGGCACGGCCCTGCGGGGCATCGTCAGCAAGAAGGTGAAGTCCGTGGCGATGCTCACCGGCCTCGTCGTCGCCGTGAACGCCATGTGCGCCATGATGACCTCGTCCATCGACAAGGGCCGTCCCAAGCCCGACTTCGCCTCGGCCGATCTGGAGTACACCAACAAGTCCAGCACCGGCGTCGGCACCCTCCAGCGCAAGAACGGCGGCATGCCCAGCCTCAACCTGCCCTCCGGGGGAGGTCTTCTCGGCTAGACGGGGCGGCGTACCGACTCCCATGAGGACGCCGCCGACGCCGCCCTCGCCGAGTCGCGCCGCAGTGAGCCGGTGGAGCGGCTCGGCCGACAACTCGCCGTGTGGGCGGAGCGCACCGAGGCCGGCGAGGGCCTGGCGGGCGTACGGGAGGCGTTCGCGCGGCTGAGTCCCGACGACCGGGAGATCCTCGCGCCGGCCGGCTGGGAGGGGCTCGGGTCTGACGAGATCACCGTGGCCTGGACTTCGACCACCGGTACGTGTTGCCGGTCATCCCCGTCGCCTGCCTGGCCGCCGCCCTCGCCCATCCCCGGTACGCGCGTCCCGGAAGGCCGGTGACGCGCGCCCGGGGCCGGCTCACTGGGCCGTGACCTGCACCGGCGAGCGTGCCGCCGTCGGGTCGAGCGCTGGCCCCTCCGGGATCAGATGGACGAGGTTGTAGGGCACCGGCGCGACGTCCTCGGCGCCGTAACCCAGCTTGTTGATCTGCTCCCCGGACTGCAGCGGGAACTTCCTGCCCTGGTCGGTGAGCAGGAAGTAACTCTGCACGAACGCCTTCTGCCCGTCGCCGGGCAGCAGCCCGCCCAGCGCCGCGCCCCCGGCGGGCAGCAGCACCTGGTCGAAGTGCTCCTGGTCGCTGCGGGAGTTGGGCGCGGGGATGGTCATCGTCGCGCCGATCGTGATCTTCGCGCGGGCCGAGCCGTTCTGCGTGTCGGCGTACACCGAGCACAGCGCCGCCGCGGACGACACGGTTCTCGGCAGGCTCGTCGGCAGGCCGCCGACCGTGAGGCTCTGGCGGGAGGTCTTGGTGTTCGCGGTGGCGGCGTCGATCACGATCGGGGTGGCGGCGCGCCTGCCGTACGCGACCTTGGTCCTGGGGTCTTCGAGCAGCAGCGTGGCCTGCGTGAGGTTGACCGGCGCGAGCCCGTCGGCGAGCAGCACGTACCAGCGGTCGGGAGCCCCGCCCACGCCCTTCACCGTGTAGACCTGCCCGACGGCCCCCCTCCCGCCACCAGGGGCGACGGCCCGGTGGCCGAGGCCGGTGATCAGCGGCGGCATGAAGTCGGGGCCGGGAGGAATGGCGTTGATCCAGCTCGAAGGCACCTTCCTGGGGTGCGCGTTGAGCGCGCGGACACCGGTGTCGGTCACCTTCATGCGCCGGTCGTTCCAGATCACCCAGGGCTGCTGCCCGTCCGTGACGACCAGCGCCGCGCCGAGCGCGGGCGTGCCGCCGACGTCCTGGCCGCCCACCAGCGTGACGTACGGCGCCCGCGCCCCCGCCGCCTGGGGCGGTTCGGTCACGCAGACCGACCACGGGCCCTTGACCAGCTTGTCGCGGGCCGGAAGCGTGTCCGGCGCCCCCGCGATGCCCACCAGCGGCCCGCGCTGCATCGCCGCCAGCGACGCGCCCGAGACGTTGCGCACCTTGAAGTCGGACGTGTCGAGCAACAGCAGCGCCGACACGTAGTTGGCCGTCGGCAGCAGCCGCGCCTGCTCCTGGCTGTAGACGTAGGTGGCGCCCGTCTCCTCCTCGACCAGGAGCTGGCCGGCCTCGGTCAGGTTCGTCGCGCCGCCCGGTTTGAGCAGCCCCCAGATCCCGAACACCGCCGCGATGAGCACGCCCACGAGCACACCGCAGAACATCGCCACGTTGTGCCGCCGCATCGGCGTCTCTGGCACATCAGGCTCAGCCTGCAGCAACGCCATGCCCAGGCGTTGCTGCATCAGCCGATGCGCCTGGTAGAGGTCTTTCCGGGTCTGCATCTCACCTCTCCCGTATCGCAGAGATCAGCATAGAACGCTCTATGTCAGGAACCCCTACGGAAGTAGCAAACCCCAATAGAACGCCCACGGAACGAAGACCACACCCGCCACTACGAGCAGCCCCGTACGTACCCGCTCGCCGGATGCGTCCTCCCGCCGCCACCTGCGCGCCGTGAGCACCGTGGCCACGACGGTCGCCACCGCGACGGCCTGGAGCGCCAGCCAGACGACCGGCCTGCCGGCGACCACCGGTCCAGGCGCAGCCAGCTTCCCGCCGGTGGAGATGAGATAGAACAGGTAGGCGAACCCCCCGAGCACCGCCACGAGCCCCCCGGCACTCACCAGTCGAGCCGCGCCCGTGCCCGTGACACCGCCGCGCCCCCGTACGCGCCGAACCGCCGCGACGATCGGATAGCCGGCGAACCCCACCAGGAACAGCACCAACGCCACCAACTGCATGAAAGCCGACTCCCACCACGCCGGAGGCGGCACCCCGACGGAGTCGTCCGCCTGGACCGGCGCGGGCCCCGACACCTCCGCGACGGGCGCCTGTCCCGAGGTCGCCTTCGCCACCCAGCTCCCGACCAGCTCGGGGTAGCCGGGCGCCAGCTCGGGCAACCGCGTGACCCCGCCGTCCGGAGTCCGGTGGGCCGCGTGATCGGCCCCCTCGAAGAACCGGAACGTGTACCGCTTGTTGCCCCCCTTCTCCAGCGCCGCGCGGAACAGCGGCGGCGTCTCCCGGGGCGGGGTCAGCAGGTCGTTCGTCCCCCAGATGCCGAGGACGGGCTGCCGCACCGCGCCCAGAACCGGCTCAGGATCGAAGTAGGGCGCCGGGAACATCCCTCCGTCCGCGATCACCCGGTACAGGTTCGGCTCGGCGTGATCGACCAGCGACCCGCCGACCCCCGCCTTGCGCAACCCGGCCGCCACGGCCCACGTCTGCTGCCGCAACGGCTGCAACGCGTTGGCTCCGACCACCACCACGAACGCGATCTCCTTGGACCGCGAAGCCGCGAGCGGCGCCACCCACCCGCCTTCGCTGAGCCCCCAGACGCCGACCTTGCCGGGATCCACCCCCGGCTCCTGCCGCAGCGTCCGCACCGCTCCGAGCGCGTCGTCGGCAAGCTGGCCGTACGACCGCTGGTACAACGAATACCCCTCCGAACGCTTGTCGTAGATCAGCACCGACAATCCCTGCCGGGCGAAGGCGACCGCCTCACCCAGCAACTTCTCCCGCCGCGTCCCCGTCCCGGCTCCATGCACCAGCACCACTCCGGCCCGGGGAGCCGTGGCGGCCTTGGCCGGGCTGATGACGCTGCCCCGCAGTTCCAGCCCTCCGTTGCCCCGGAAGGTCACCTCGTGGGCCGTCAGATCACCGGGCACCACCGGTCCCGTACTGAGGCTCTGCGCACTGTGCTCCGCGGTGGCGAGGCCGGTGCCGCCCAACGCGGGCGTACCGAGCAGCAACAGAGCGCTGCCCACGGCGGTGAGCGTCACGGCGGCGGAGGCCGTAAAGATTCTTCGCATGCTGCCGACAGTAGTCTGCAGAGATTTCTCGGCAAAGGAATGTCTGCAGATATCCTTCTCAAGGACTAGCCTGCTCGTCATGAAGGATGACGAGCCGCTCGTGCTCCACGACCCCGACAGGCTCAAGGCCCTGGCCCATCCCATGCGGCGCCGCATGCTGACCCACCTCAACATCCACGGCCCCGCCACCTCGACCACCCTCGGCGAACTGCTCGGGGCCAAGACCGGCACCACCAGCTACCACCTGCGCCAACTGGAGAAGCACGGCTTCATCGAAGAGATCCCCGAACGCTCCTCCGGCCGCGAACGCTGGTGGCGCCGCGCCCAGCTCCCCAGGGACATCCGCCTCCCGTCACCCGGCGAGCTCAGCCCGGAGGACCAGGCCGTACTGACGGAGTTCCATCGGATCGGCCTGGAGGAGGACCGCGCCCTGCTGGACCGCCTCCCGGCCGCGTACCGGTCCGACCCCGACTGGGTGAAGGGCTCTCGGGGACTGGCCCGCATGACCAAGGAGGAGCTGAACGAGTTCCACGACGCCTACGTGGCATTGCTCCTGAAATACAGCCACCCGGCGGACGAAGCCCCACCCGGCGCCCGCCCCTTGTACGTCCGCATGTACACCCTCCCGGCTGACGAGGACTGAGCTCGCCGCCGGCGCGGTACGACTCCTGATCCTCTCCGGCCTCCCGCGCATGTGGACGTCTCTTCGCCCGGGCCTGAAATTCCGCCGCCGCCCGCGGACACGTGGAGAACGAAGCCCAAAAGCGTTGGGAAGGTCCGATGAGGATGACACGTGGATGAAACAGACAGCCAGCACCGGTTCGAAGCCATGTACCGGCAGACATATGACCAGATCCTTGGTTACGCCGTGCGGCGGTGTTCCTCTCCCGAGGACGCGGCCGATGTCGTGGCCGAGACCTACGTGATCGCCTGGCGGCGCATGGCGGAGCTGCCACGGGGCGAGGCCGGCAAAATCTGGTTGTACGGCGTGGCCCGGCGCGTCCTGGCCAACCACCGTCGTGGCGAGCGGCGCAGAGCCACCCGGCACGCCGAGCTCACGGCCGAGATCGAAGCCCTCTACGCCCGGCCCTCTCCCCAGACGGGCACCGACGAGGTCGGCGAGGCCATGAACCTGCTCTCCGACGATGATCGCGAACTCCTGGCCCTGTCCATATGGGAGGAACTCGACCCCGGAGAGATCGCCAAGGTGCTGGGCTGCTCACGCAATGCCGCCCGCATTCGCCTGCACCGGGCCCGCAAGCGCTTCGCCAAGGCGCTGGAGGAAGCCCGCCCACCCGTGCCCCGCCTCGAAGCGCGGCCGCTCATCGAGAAGGAGTCACGGTGAACAACGAACTGATCTTCAAGAGCCAGGCCAGGATCCTGGACGAGGACCTGGCCGGCCGCGCGTCCACCACGGGGGCGGACGAGCTGCTGGCGGAGATCGTCCGGCTGGAGCCGACGCAGGAGCGGCAGGAGACCCGGCGATGGTTCACCCGGTCACCCCGCCGCGCGGTGCTGGGTCTGGCCGCCGCGGTCGCTCTGGCCGGAGCGTTCGTCGTCGTGCCGTCCTTCTTCAGGGGCGCCGAGCAGGTGTACGCCAGCCAGGCCGTGACCATCGACCGCGACGGTGACTCCTACGTCTTCTACATCACGGACGGCGATCCCGATCCCGCCGAGTTGCAGAAGGCGTTCCAGAAGGTCGGGCTGGACGACGTCACGGTCAAGCTGATCCCCGTCTCGCCGCGGCAGCGCGATCCCGTCGTCGGGTTCGACAAGACCGATCCCGACGCTCGCATGTCGTCCACCTTGTCCGACTGTGGCGAGCGGGTCGAAGGGTGCCTGTCGGCCTTCAGCGTCACCGCCGACATCAAGGGCGCCGCGGAGTTCAGGCTCGGCCGCCCGGCGAAGCCCGGCGAGAAGTACGCCTTCCCCGCCGATGCGAGCTGGCAGGGCGAAGCGCTGGCCGGAGTGAAACTCCAGGGGCGCTCGGTGGCCGAGGCGGTGAAGGTCGTACGCGAGCACGACCTGAAGGTGTCCTACACACTCGAGTGGCCGCTCCGCGACGGGGGCGTCGGCGTCCGCTACGAGCTGGGCGTGCCCGCCTCCCACATCGATCCGAGTTGGAAGGTGGCGACAGCCGTGACCTACAACGACGGCGTGATCATCCTGCACGTCGAGCCGGGAGCGGGCGCGACCCCACCGCCGGGGTTCTGAGCCGGCGAACGGGCCGCGCTGGTGGGCCGGGGTCAGGCGCCGTCGGGGAGGGCGGCCTGGACGGGCGTGAGGTTGCCGGTGGTGACCAGCAGGCCGCGCCCCGGAGGGCCGCCGCCGGCCCCGCGCGGCAACCGGATGCCGAACAGGTCACCGTCGGTCTGGCCCTGGACCGACAACAGCAACCCCGTACGGGACTTGCGGGCCTCGGCCACGAACCCGCGGTAGGCGACCGCCAGATCACCGGTGGCGCCGGCGATCAGCAGGCCGTGATCGCCGTCCCTGCCGGTGCGGAGCACCTCCTCCAAGGCCGTGCCCAACGGGGAGTCGGGGTTGATCAGCTCGGCGTCGTCCACCACCACGACGTACTGGCTCAGGTCCGCGACCAGTTCCGCCAGGTCGGCGGCGTTCCCGTCCAGTACGGCCACCGCCCCCGCGAGGTCGCGCAGCGGACTGCGCCTGGGGGCGACGGCGATGACCGGCGTACCGACGTCCACGAGGGAACGCGCGGCCGTCACCAGTACGGACGACCGCCCCGAACGCGACGGACCGGCCACCACCGCGCCGGGACCGTGGGCCAGCAGGTCGACGCCGAGCGGGGTGAGCGCGTCACCGCCCGCGCCGACCAGCGCCCACAGCGGTGAGGGCGGGGCGAACCCGGGATCGAGCTCCATCGTCTGGGAGGCGGTGACGCGCATCGGGAGCGCGTCCACCCGCAGCGGCGGTTCGCCCTCCCGGCCGGGACGCCCCTCCGGGGGCGGGCCGGAGGCGCGGGCGAGGGTCTGGAGGGCCGCCACCTGGGCCGGGCCCGACGGGTCGGCGGAGAGCAGGGCGATGTGGTGTTCCACGATGCCGTGCTCGCCCAGCGACAGGGCGCGTCCCGGTGGCATGGACGCGGGCAGGCCCTTGAGCGGGAACCCGGCCAGGCCGTAGTCGGTGGGATCGGACAACCGGAGAAGGAGGCGGTCGTCGAAGACCGTCGAGACCTGGCCGAGCAGGCCCGACCGGTCGCTGGTGACGACGGCGCGCAGCCCCACCGCCGGGCCCTCGCGCAGGAGCTGGAGCAGGGCCTCGATCAGGCGCCCGTAGTCGTAGCTCTCGAACGCGGCGACGAACCCCTCCCAGCGGTCCAGCATGAACACCAGCCACGGGAGCCGGTGTCCGGCCTGGCGGTATTCGGCGAGCGAGGCGTGGCCCGCCTCGGCCAGCAGGTGTTGCCGGCGGCCCACCTCGGCGCGCAGGCGGCCGAGCAGGCGCTCGACCCGTTCGATCTGGTCGCGGGTGACGACGGCGCCGCAGTGGGGCATCGCGACGACGGGCAGGAGCGCGCCCGAGCCGCAGTCGACGGCATGGACGTGCACGTCGGCGGGCGACGCCTGGGCCGCGATCGCGCCCGCGATCGTCCGCAACGCCGTCGAACGGCCGCTGCGCGGGGCGCCCGCGATCAGCAGGTGGCCGCCGTGGGCCAGGTCGAGCGCCAGCGGGCGACGATCCTGCCGCCACGGACGGTCGGTCACCCCGAAGGCCAGCGGCGGCACCTCGGCGAACCCGCCGCCCGCCGCCGGACCGGGCCCGCCAGGTGGTGAAGGCGCGTCGGGCAGGTCCAGCACCAGGTGGGTGGGCAGCGGGTCCAGCCAGGGGCTCGGTTGGGCCGGTACGCCCGCCAGACGGCTCGCCTCGATGAGGGCGTCCACGGCCAGGCTGAGGTCGGTGACCCCGGACTCCTCCGCCGGCTCCGGAGGCGGCGGAAGGGGTCTGCCGAGCGAGCGCCAGTCGACGTCCAGCACGCGGACATGCCCGGAAGGCCCGGTCGCGGACGGTGTACGGGCCGGGGCGCGTCCGCCGACCCTGGCCGTCTGGACGGCGATCGCCGACCCCACCCCGGACCGTACGTGACAGCGGCCGGGCGTGGACTTCGAGATGCTCGCCGCGTCGGGGATGTCGATGACGTCGGTGGACTCGGCGGGCTCGGTCACCCGCAGCGCGATCCGCAGCGACGTGTTGGCCTGGATGTCGGCCGTGACCACGCCGGCCGGCCGCTGGGTGGCCAGGATCAGATGGATGCCCAGCGAACGGCCCCGCCGGGCGATGTCCACCAGACCCGCCACGAAGTCGGGCAACTCGGCCACCAGCGCGGCGAACTCGTCGATGATCAGCACGAGCCGCGGCAGCGGGACCTCGCCGGTGTAGTCGTCGATGTCCTTGGCGCCCGCCGCCAGCAGCAGCCGCTCCCGGCGCCGGATCTCGGCCGCCAGCGAGTCCAGTGCCCGCTGCGTCAGGTGCCCGTCGAGGTCGCTGACCATGCCGACCGTGTGCGGCAGGCGTACGCACTCCTTGAAGGCCGCGCCGCCCTTGTAGTCGATCAGCACGAACGTGAGCTGGTCGGGCCGGTTGGCCACCGCCAGCGAGCAGATCAGGGTCTGCAGCAGCTCGGACTTGCCCGCGCCCGTGGTGCCGGCGATCAGGCCGTGGGGGCCGTCGATCCTGAGGTCGACCGAGAACGGGCCGTCGGGGCCGACGCCGATCAGCGCCTCGGTGGAGCCGTGGGCCCGCCACCGGGCGGCCAGCGCCCGGCCGGAGGGCTCGGGCATGCCCATCAGGTCGAGCAGGCGCACCGCGTCGGGCAGGTTGCCGCCCGGATCGTCCCTGCTCACGTCGCGGATCGGGGACAGGGCTCTGGCCAGGCGGTCGCACCAGGCGGGCGAGACCAGGTCGCCCAGCACCGGGCCGATGACGTCGAGGCCGCCGCCGAGCAGGCGTACGAGTCCGTCGGAGCCGCACGCCGCCACCGTCTGGCACTCCTCGGGCAGCAGCCGCTGGTCCTCGTCGATCGCGAGGGTGAACACCCCTGAACGGGGGCCCTGCCGCAGGACCTGGGGCATGTTGGGCAGCCCGCGCAGGATCTGGGCGCCGTCGAGGATCACCAGGACGTCATGGGGACGGACGTCGTAGGAGGAGAAACTGGGTTTCTCGGGGCCGCCCAGATCGTCCCAGCCTGTGGGGATCTTGCCGAATTCGGGGATGGCGGTGTTCTGGCGTTCGTCGATGAGGGCGGCGAGCTCGGCGACACGGCGGGCGGCCGATTCGGGGTCGGTGCCGACCATGGTCACGCAGTCCTCGCCCGTACGCGGGGCGCAGTGCGGCAGCCAGCGTGTCCAGCCCCAGCGGCGTTCGCCGTCGGCGCGCGCGGACACGACCACGATGGCCAGGTCACGCGGGCTGTGCAGGGTGGCGGCCTGGGCGATCAGCCAGCCCGCCAGGCCGGTCGCGGCCTCGCGCGGCCCGGTGACGCCCGCGACGCCCAGCCTGCGCATGGCCAGCGCGACCGGCACGGCACGGCAGAGAGGCGGCTCGATCGGACCGCCCTGCTCCTCGGACAGGTCGAGGTTGGCGGGCAGGTCGGCGAGGCCGACGCGCAGCCTGAGCGCGTCGGCGTCGTGGATCCTGCGCTCCCACAGGCGTCTGCGCGGCCCGGTGGCGGTGAGCAGGACCTGGGCCGGGTCGGGCGCGTCGGACCTGCGCGCGGCCTCGTCGGCGGCCCTGGCCCGCTCGACCTCCTCGTCGAAGGCCCGGACCCGTTCGCCGAACTCCTTGAGCGCCTGCTTGTGCTTCTTCCTGCCGTGGCGGCGGTCGCTGAACCACTGGCCGATCATGATGATCGGCGTCATCAGGGCGACGAGCAGGTAGTAGGGGGCGTGGAGGGCGAACGCCAGCGTCACGCCGAGCACGGCGGGCAGGAAGGCGGCCAGCAGTTGCAGGCGCATGCCCTCCGACCTGGTCGGCTCCTTGGGCTTGACGAACGTGCGCTCGGGCTCGGGGCGGCGCAGCCTGGGCGGGCGGTTGTAGGCGAGGCCGCCCTCGCTTCTCGGGGTCAGGTGGGCGTCCCTGGGCTCGATCGAGGTCAGCACGAACACCGAGGACCCGCAGGTCAGCACCGCCTGATCGGGCCATTCCGCGGGCTCGGTGAGCGGCCTGCCGTCAAGCTCGGGCGTCTCGCCCTGGTCGGCCGCAGCCTCGGCCGCCTCCCGCTCGGCGACCCGCGCGGTCAGCTCGGCGACCTCCTCGGCCCACCGCCCCTTGAGCTTGAGCCTGGCAGTCTGTCCCGGAACCTGTCTGTACGCCCGCTCGACGGTGATCGCGTCAGGTGTCACACGTACGGCGACGGCTTCGGCGGCGAGGGCGGGGTCGGCGACGGCCATCGCGCAGGTCGGGTCGGACCCGATGACGTGCACCCCCAGCCCGAGCCGGTGGACCGCCCCCGCCGCGGGGCCGCCGATCACGCGCACCTCGGCCACCCCGCCGGGCTCCTCGACGACGGTGGCGCGGGCGAGGCACGGGTCGAGCGTCACCTTGTCGCCGTCGCGCAGGACGGCCGCGGCGGCGGCGCGCGGATCGAGCACCCGGCCGTCGCGCCAGAGCATGGCGCCGGGGTCGGCCGGGGCGGGATGGTCGACGGGATCGGGCACCCGCGGACGGGGGACGCGGGCCTCGGCCCGCCCCCGGTCCACGGCGTCGGGCGCCAGTCCGTAGGGCGCGCGTGTCCTGGGCAGGTGGACGACCTTCGCCATGGACGTGCGACCGCTCAGCGCCTCGGTCACCCCGGCCACCGTGGCGCCGTCGTCGCCGTCGATCACGACGTCACGGTCGCCCTGCTCGCCGAGCACGGTGAGCATGATCCGCATGTGCCGTCTCCTCGCTCGACCTCGGGCGCCAAGGTAGCGCCAGAAGCGAGAGTAGGTGTCCCGGTTGACGCCACCGGCATGAGAACGCGGTTCTGTGGATAACTCGCGCGCCCAGCGTCACGATGAAGCATGAAAAAGCTGTGAATCCTGCGACCAAAGATAAAAAAGTGACAACCATGCCGATAAATCGGTGTACGTCAACTTGGTAGAGACAATAGGCATCGATTATTCCGGGTTGACATCACGCCACCTGCGAAACAAGCATGGGTCCTCGCATTCCGCCCACGCCTCACCCGAGCGCCCCACATAATGGGCGTGAATTCCGCATTTCACAATGGGAGCCCCCCACCCATGAGGACCAGTGAAAAGCCTGCCGTCAACGCGGCGGCGGGGCTGTCCGGCCCGGCCTCGCGCAAGCTCCCCGTGCCCCCACGCGAACGCAAGCCGGCCCTCGCCGCGCTGGCCGTCCTGCTCATACTCGGCGGAGCGCTGGCCACCACGCTGCTCGTGCTGCGCAGCGGCGACCGGGTGTCCGCCATCAGGATCACCCAGCAGGTCGGCGCAGGTCAGAAGTTCGAGGCGGGCATGCTCGAAGAGGTGAAGATCGCCTCGGACACGGGCGTCGACTACGTCGCCTGGTCCCAGCGCGCCGAGGTGGTCAAGAGCTTCGCGGCGGCCACGATCCTGCCGGGCACCCTGCTGACCAACCAGATGGGCGTACGGGCCAGCGCCGAGCTGGGCCCGGGAAAGGCGACCGTCGGCCTCGCCCTCAAACCCGGTCAAATGCCCGCCGGTATTCAACAGGGCGACCGCGTCCAGGTGGTCTACGTGCCCAACCGCACGGCCCAGGCGCAAAGCCGCGTGCTCGCCGAGAGCGCGCTCGTGTTCAGCGTGGGCGACAAGAGCAGAACCGGCGGCAATTCAGGCCAGATCACGGTGGTCGTCGATTCGTCGGACTCGCCGCAAATACTCGCCTACGCCTCCAGCGGAGAGATCGCGGTGGCCGAACTCCCGGGAGCGCGCTGACGTGGCGCTGATCGTGCTGGCCGCCGACAAGGGCGCGCCCGGGGTGACCACCGCGGCCACAGCGCTGGCGGCGGTGTGGCCGCGGCCGGTGTTGCTGGCCGAATGCGACCCGGCCGGCGGCGACCTCGCCTACCGGCTGCCCGCCGCCGACGGCGGTGTGCTCAATCCGGGCAAGGGCCTGCTCACGCTGGGCGCGACCGCCCGCAGGGGCCTCGAACCCGCCCAGATCCACCAGCACACCCAGAAGATCATCGGCGGGCTCGACGTGCTGGCCGGGCTGACGCACGGCGAGCAGGCGGCCGGGCTCACCTGGCTCTGGGGCCCGCTGGGCCGGTCGCTGGCCGCCATCCCGGACGCCGACGTGATCGCCGACTGCGGCCGCCTGGGCTCACACCCCCAGATCGCCGACCTCCTCGCCGAGGCCGAGCAGGTCGTCCTGCTCACCAGGGCGACCCTCGACCACGTCGCCCACCTGCGCGAACGCCTCCAGATCACCAAGGCGCACGGCGTCGTCGTGATCGCCGACCCGCGCAACTACCGGGCCTCGATCGAGGACGTACGCAGGGTCGTCGGGCCCATCGTCCAGGTCGTGCACGGGCTGGCCCACGACCCCAAGGGCGCCGAGCTGCTACGCGGCCAGTGGGGCGGCCGGCTCGACCGCTCCCTGCTCATCCGTACGGCCCGCGACCTCGCCGCGAGGCTGGTGAGCCACCGATGATCGACCACACCCTCGTCAAACGTTTCCGCCAGGAGGTCGGCGACCGGCTGGCCCACCAGCGCCGGCTCGACCAGGCGAGCGGCGTACCGCCGATGTCCGGCGAGGACGAGCGCCAGTTCGCCAGGGCGCTGATCTCCCAGGTGCTGGAGGAGCACGCCCGCAGCGAGATCGGCCTCGGCCGCACGCCGCCCACGATCGAGGAGGAGGAGGCCCTGGCGGCCGGCATCCACGCCGCGCTGTTCGGCGTGGGCCGCCTCCAGCCGCTGCTCGACGACGCCGAGGTCGAGAACATCGACATCAACGGCTGCGACCGGGTGTTCGTCAGCTACGCCGACGGCCAGGAGATCATGCACGACCCGGTCGCCGAGTCCGACGACGAGCTGGTCGAGCTGATCCAGATCCTGGCGGCGTACTCGGGGTTGTCCAGCAGGCCGTTCGACACCGCCAACCCGCAGCTCGACCTGCGGCTGCCCGACGGGTCCCGGCTGAGCGCGGTGATGGACGTCACCGTGCGCCCGGCCGTGTCGATCCGCCGTTCCCGCCTGGGCAAGGTCTTCCTGTCCGACCTGGCCGGCAACGGCACGATCAGCGGGGAGATCGGCAGGTTCCTGACGGCGGCCGTCGCGGCCCGCAAGAACATCATGATCGCCGGGTCCACCAACGCCGGCAAGACCACCCTGCTCAGGGCCCTGGCCAACGAGATCCCGCCCACCGAACGCCTGATCACCGTCGAACGCGCCCTTGAGCTGGGCCTCGACCAGTTCCCCGAGCTCCACCCCAACGTGGTCGCGTTCGAGCAGCGCCTGCCCAACGCCGAGGGCCAGGGCGAGATCTCCATGGCCGAGCTGGTCAGGCGCTCGCTGCGGATGAACCCCAGCCGCGTCATCGTCGGCGAGGTGCTCGGCGACGAGATCGTCACCATGCTCAACGCTATGACCCAGGGCAACGACGGCTCGTTGTCCACGATCCACGCCAACTCCAGCATGGAGGTCTTCAACCGCATCGCCACCTACGCCCTTCAGGCCGGCGAGCGCCTCCCCATCGACGCCACCCACATGCTCATCGCGGGCGCGATCGACTTCGTCGTGTTCATCGAGAAGCGCAACGACTACCACGTCGGCGGCACCCTGCGCCGCTACGTCTCCAGCATCCGCGAGGTCAACGGCTGCGACGGCCGCGTCCTGTCGAGCGAGGTGTTCGTGCCCGGTCCCGACGGCGCGGGCGTCCCGCACGCGCCGGTCTCGTGCCTGGAGGAGCTCCTCGCCCACGGCTACAACCCCGGAGGCTGGTGAGGATGGCGTTCGACCTCGACCCGTTCGCGATGGTGGCGGGAGCGGCCGCCGGCGGCGGCCTCTTCCTGTTCTTCCTCGCCCTGTACGGCCTGCGCCTCCGCCCGTCCCAGCCCAGGCGCCCGCTCGTCAAGATGCTCACCACCCGCACCGCCGTCGCGGCGGTGACCGGCGGCCTGGTCCTGGTGATCACGGGCTGGCCGGTCCTGGCGGTGGGCGCGGTGCTGCTCGTGTTCGCCTGGCGCGGCCTGTCGGGCGGCGCGGCCGAGGAGCGCGCCGCCATGAGCCGGCTCGAAGGGCTGGCCGCCTGGACCGAGTCGCTGCGCGACACCATCGCCGGCGCGGCCGGGCTGGAACAGGCGATCCCGTCCTCCATCAGGGCCGCCGCGCCCACGCTCCGGCCCCACCTGCGGGCCATGGTCGACCGCCTGCACACCAGGATGGCGCTGCCGGAGGCGCTGGCCCGCTTCGCCGACGAGCTCGACGACCCCTCGGCCGACCTGGTGATCGCCGCGCTGATCCTCAACTCCCGGCTGCGCGGCCCCGGCCTGCGCGACGTGCTCGGCGCGCTCGCAGTGTCGGCCCGCGAAGAGCTCGACATGCGCCGCCGCGTCGAGGCCGAACGCCGCGCGACCAGGCGCAGCGTGCAGATCGTGGTGATCACGGCGCTGGTCTTCGCCGCGCTGCTCATCCTGTTCAACCCCGGCTACGTCAGCGAGTACGCCTCCACCCTCGGCCAGGCCGTCCTCGTGGTCGTCGGCGGCCTGTTCGGCGCCGGGTTCGCCTGGATGCGGCGGCTGGCCAGGTTCGACAAGCCGACCCGGCTGCTGATGGGAGGGGGCGGCCATGGTTGAGGGCGCGCTGGCCGGAGCGGTGCTCGGCCTCGGGCTGTTCGTACTGGTACGCGCGCTGTTCCCGGCCCGTCCCGGCCTGGTGGCGCGGCTGCTGGCGCTCGACGCGGTCCGCGAGGACGCCGACGCCCCCCGCATCCAGCTCGTGCTGCCCGACGAGGAGGTCAGCGCGTTCCGCCGGGGTCTCGGCGCCCGCCTGGCCCGCCTCTACGGCGCCCGCGGCTGGGAGGCCCGTTCGGTCAAGGCCGACCTGGCACTGCTCGGCCGCTCGTTCGAGGCGTTCCTGGCGACCAAGGTGCTGCTCGCCGCGAGCGGCCTGCTGGCCTTCCCGATCCTGCTCGGCTGGCTGGCGCTCATGGGGTGGGGCGTGTCGTTCACGGTGCCGTTCTGGTCGGCCGTGCTCGTGGCGCTGCTCTTCTTCTTCCTGCCCGACCTGCAGATCCGCAAGGAGGCCGCGGCCATGCGACGCGACTTCCGGCACGTCGTGGGCGCGGCCGTCGACCTGGTCTCGATGAACCTGGCGGGCGGGCGCGGCGTGCCCGAGGCGCTGATGATGGCCGTCTCGGTCAGCGGCGAGCAGCCCAACTGGGCGATGGGCCGCATCCGTGACGCGCTGGGCGGCGCCCGGATCGTCGGCATCACCCCATGGCAGGCGCTCGGCCAGCTCGGCGAGGAGATCAACGTCGACGAGCTGCGCGACCTGTCGGCCGCGCTCGGCCTGGTGGCCGACGACGGCGCCAAGGTGCGCGCCTCGCTCACCGCCAGGGCCGCCACACTGCGCCGGCGCGAGCTGGCCGAGATCGAGGGCCGGGCGGGCGAACGTTCGCAGTCGATGCTCGTGGCCCAGCTCCTCCTGTGCGCCGGTTTCGTGATCTTTCTCAGTTTTCCCGCCGCAATGAAGATGTTGGGGGCCTGATGCAGCATCCCTGGATCGTCTATCTCACCGCGTACCTCGGCGTGCGGATCCACCGCGCCCGCACCGCGCCCAGCAGGGGCGCCTCCGCCGTCGAGTGGGTGATCATCACGGCCATCATCGCGGGCGTGGCGCTCGGGCTGGCCACACTGATCAAGACCCTGGTCGAGCAGAAGTCGAACGAGATCCAGGGCACCTTCGGCGGCGGCGGCGGGGGCGGTGGTGGCGGCGACTCGTGAGCGGGGCGTGGCCGTGATCGAGCTGGCGCTGCTGATGCCGGTCATCCTCGCGGTCGTGCTCCTCATCGTGCAGGTCGCGCTCTGGTTCCACGGCCGCGAGATCGCCGAGGCGGCGGCCAGGGAAGGCGCGCGGGTGGCCAGGTCGGCGCCGTTCGACTCGGGCGACTGGCAGGGCGCGGCCACGGCGAAGGCCACCGACGTCGTCAAGGCCGTCGGCCCGCGTCTGCTGGAGAACGCCGCCGCCACGACCTCCGAGCAGGACCCCGACCAGCGCTTCGTCACGGTGACGGGCAGCGCCGTGCAGGTCGTACCGCTGCTGCCGCCGCTCACGTTCACGATCACCGCGACCGCGGGCGGGCCGGTCGAGTGCTTCCGTCCCGACAACGGCGGTGATGACTGCCGATGAAGCCGGGCGAGCGGGGCTCGATGGCCGTGGAGACGGTGACGCTCGCGCCCGTCTTCCTGCTGTTCCTCATGTTCCTGGTCGGGGCGGGCGTGCTGGTCGAGACACAGGGACGGGTCAACGGCGCGGCCAGGGACGCCGCGCGGGCGGCGTCCGTGCAGCGGGGCTTCGGCGACGCGGGCGCCGCGGCGGAGAGCGTCGCCAAGAGCGCCCTGGACGGCAAGTGCGGCTCCACCGCCGTGAACCTGGACGGATCCACATGGGAGGCGGGCGGCCAGGTGCAGGCCGAGGTCACCTGCGAGCTCGACCTGGGCTTCCTCGGGTTCGGCGGCACCAAACGGTTGACGGGCGCCGCCGTGGTGCCCTTGGAGCAGCTAGTCAGGAGGGAGCCGTGAAGGCGGGGGAGCGGGGGTCCATGTCGGTCTTCACCGTGCTGTTCTCCGTGGTCGTGTTCCTCCTGGCCGGGCTGCTGGTGGACGGCGGGGCGGCGATCAACGCCCGGCTGCGCGCCGCCGACGTCGCCGAGCAGGCCGCGCGGGCGGGCGCGGACCAGATCGACGTCGACCGGCTGCGCACCGACGGGCAGGTCCACCTGCTGGACGAGGGCCAGGTCTGCGCCAGGGCCGACGAGATCGTCACGGCGCAGGGCGGCGACGGCGTGGCGCGCGGACAGTGCTCGGTCGAGCAGGAGCAGGTGACCGTCAGCGTCTCGGTGCGATGGGAGGCGTTCTTCCTCGGGGCGATCGGGTTCCCGGGGTCGGAGATGAACGGCGAGGCCACGGCCGCCCCCGAAGCCAGGTAGACCGATTCCCGCCACTCGGTGGCCGGGGCAACGCACGAGGCAGGACGCTGAACGGAAGAAGGGAGCGGCGATGCCGACGCGAGAGCCGACGCGTCCCCCGGGACGGCACCAGCCCAGGCGTCCGCCTGCGCGCATCCCGGCCAGGCGCACCTTCGGCGACGTGCTCGCCGGGGTCGCGGCGCTGGTGGCACTGGTGGCACTGGTGGGCGGGGTGCCGTACGCGCTGCTCACGTTCGCCGGGCCGCCGGTCACGTCCGAGATGCTCGATCTCGACTTCTTCACCGCGGAGGTCGGGCCGAGCACGATCCAGGCCGTTCTGGTGTTGCTGGTCTGGCTGGCCTGGTTCCAGCTCTTCGTGTGCGTACTGGTCGAGGTGTACGCCGGTGTCCGAAGGGTCGGGATGCCTGCCCGCGTACCGTTGTCGGGCGGCACGCAGGTGCTGGCCAACAAGCTGGTCGGCGCGGTGTTGTTGCTGTTCACGGCCGGGGCGATGATCGCGCCCATCGCGCGGATGAGTGCCACGCCCGCCGCGCCGCCGGTGACCGCGGTCGCCTACTCCGCGCCGATCGTCGAGAAGACGCTGGAGACCCACAAGACCAAGAAGGTGTACGTGGTGCAGCCCCCGCACGGCCGCCACCACGAGAGCCTGTGGGAGATCGCGGAGAAGTGCCTGGGAGACGGCCGCCGATATCCCGAAATTTACCGACTCAACCAGGCCAAGGAGCAGCCGGACGGCACCCGCCTGCGCATGGCCGACCTGATCAGGCCCGGCTGGGTGCTCGACATGCCGGACGACGCCAGGAACGTGCACATCGTCCCTACCGGCCAGTCCCGCGAGCAGACGTTGCGCGAGCACCCCGGCGTGGCCCACACCCGCGCCCAGCCCGACGCCCGGCACGACGTCGGGAAGAAGACCACCGAGAAGACCGAGAAGGACCAGGCCAGGCACCGCAAGCCCGACGTCCGGCAGGACCAGCCCGAGATCACCATCAGGGAGGCCCAAAGCCTCGACCTGATCGACTACCTGGCCGGGGCGTCGCTGGCCGCCGCCGGGCTGCTGGCGCTGCTGGCGCGGCGGCGGCGCGAGCAGTTGTGGCGCAGGGTGTTCGGCCGCCGGATCGTCCGCCCGCGCGACGACGCCGCCCAGGCCGAGGTCGCGCTCAGGCTGGGCGGCGACGCGCCCGGCGCGCGCATCCTCGACATCGGGCTGCGGCTGCTCGGCGCCGAGCTGGCCGCCCAGCACCGTACGCCGCCGACCGTCTACGGCGCCCACCTGTCCCCACGCACGCTCGACCTGTGGATCCACCCTCCGGACGACGACCCGCCCGAGCCGTGGACGGCCGAGGACGGCGGCCAGGTGTGGCGCCTGCCCGCCCACGAGGGCCGCCTGCTGGAGGAGCAGGCGGGTGGGGCGCCGTACCCGGGGCTGGTCTCGATCGGCACGGACGCGAGCGGGCGGGTGCTGATCGACCTGGAGGCCGCGCAGGGCCTGATCAACGTACGCGGCCCGCAGACCACCGCCGCGCTGGCCGCGCTCGCCGTCGAACTGGCCACCAACCGCTGGTCCGACCGCATGCGCATCACGCTCGTCGGGTTCGGCGAGGAGCTGACCGCGATCGCCCCCGACCGGATCAGGTCCGTCGGCGGCCTGGCCGAGGTGCTGCCCGAGTTGGAGGCGACCGCCGCGCCGCGCAGGGAGGTGCTCACCGGGCGCGTCTCCGGCAGCCCGCGCGACGCCCACTACCTGCTGTCGGCCGTGGCGCCCACGCACGAGGAGGCCCGCCGCCTGGCCCTGCTGGCCCGCCGGGACACCGCCGGGTACGTCGTGGCCGGCGAGGTCCCGCACGCCACCTGGACGCTGGAGATCGGCGACGACGGCAAGGCCCGCATCGCCGAGCTGGGCTTCGAGGTCGAGGCCCAGCTCCTGCCCCGCCGCCACTACAAGGCGCTGGTCGACCTCTTCCGCACGGCCGGCCGCCTCGACGGCGAGACCTACCCGGAGGCCGAACCGCTGGAGGGCCTGCACCCGCCCGCCGTCGAGATCAGGATGCTCGGCCCCGTCCAGATCGCCGGGCTCGCGCCTCTCGAAGAGGGCCGCATGGCGCTGGCCACCGAGCTGCTGGTCTACCTGGCCACCCATCCCGGCGGCGTGCATCCCGTCGTGCTCGGCGGCGTGTTGTGGCCGCGCGGCGTGCAGACCATGGTCAGGGACGCCACGATCGCCCGCGTCGCCGACTGGCTGGGTCCCGAGCACCTGCACGTGGACGAGGCCGGACGGCTCAGGCTCGGCCCCGAGGTGCGTACCGACTGGGCCCTGTTCCGCGAGCTGGTACGCCGTTCCCACCACGACCCGACGGCCCGCACAGTCCTGCTGGAGAAGGCGCTCGGACTGGTACGCGGCCCGCTCCTGGCCGCCCGCCCACCCGGCCGGTACGCCTGGCTGGCGGCCGACGACCTGGAGTACGACGTGGCGGCCGGCGTGGCCGACGCGGCCCACCGGCTGTGCGAGCTGCGGCTGGCCCAGGACGAGCCGGACGGGCTGGTGGCGGCCGTACGCGCGGCGCTGCTGCTGGCGACCGACGACGAAGGGCTCTGGCGCGACCTGCTGCGGGCCACGCACGCCACGGGTGACGCCGTCCGCATGCGGGCGGTGGTCGAGGGCCTGACCCGCCGGGCGGCCTCCCATCCGTACGGCGGCGGGATGGCTCCGGAGACCGAGGCGTTGATCGAGGAACTGCTGCCCTCGTGGCGCATCCATGTCGTGAGGGAGTCGTCCGCATGAGAAGACGTACGACAGCGGTTCTGCTCGTCCTGCTCGTGGCGGGATGCGGGCAGGCCGCGCGGCCGTACACGCCGCGGTCGGCGCCCTCGGCGACGGCGACGGAGTCGGCGGAGTCGGCGCGGCCGTCCGCGCCCGGCGTCGAGACGGTCGAGGTGGGCGGCGGCAAGCTGCGTGTGGACATCGACTGGCCGGCCGAGCGCGACCCGCTCATGCGCGTCATCACCGACTGGTACCTCGCCTCCCGCAAGGTGATGGTCTCGGGAAGCGATCGATACCTAAATGGTCTGGATCTCGAACTCGACGCGGCCCGCCAGGCGTACGACGGAGTACGCCGGTACACCGAGGAGGACAGAAGGGTGAAGGGCGTCGCCAGGCTGTACGACCTGCGTGTCACGAAGGTCCTGGAAAAGGGCGCGCAGATCGACACCTGCGTGGACGAGTCGAAGGTGCGCGTGGTCACCGCCCGCACCGGCGAGGCCGTCTCGCCCCAGCCCTCGATCATGCGCGCCCCCTACCTCCAGAGGGCTCTCGCGCACCGCGGCGACGACGGCGTGTGGCGGATCCGGGAGCTGCTCTACGACAAGGAAGGATGCGCGCGATGAACCGCGTGATCTCGCTGGCCACCGCGGCCCTGATGTTGCTGGGGAACCTCGACGACCCGGGCGAGTCCTCGGGCAGCCCCATCGAGCACGGCCGGACCAGGGGAATCGAGCTGCGCAACTCGCGCATCGTCATCTCGGGCGACGGCGCCAAGGGCGGCACCGCCGACGGTTACGTGCTCAAACGCCCCTGCTGGTACGAGCCCGGCCTGACCGGCGAGGAGATGCTGAAGTCGCAGGAGGGCCTGCGCGACCTCTGGTTCAAGTTCACCAAGGACGCGAGCGAGGAGAAGTTCCAGGAGTTCCTCAAGCAGTTCAAGGACAAGGTCGGCAAGGACGGGCGCTGGTGGGGGCCGGCGTACGACGGCTCCGACCCGAAGGGCCAGGTCTGTTTCGCGGCGCTCGACCCGTTCGTGTTCGTGCCGCCGGGCACGACGCCGCCCGCCGGGATCACGGTCCGGGAGCTCGCCGAGATCGCCAGGGCCGCGCTGACCGTGCCCGAGCCCAAGATCAGGCTGAGCCCCGACGCCAAGAGCTACGTCAACCTGCCCACCTGGGTCTGGCTGGAGGGCGTCGGCGAGCCGCGCAGGTCGGTGACCGCGCAGATCCCGGGTGTCATGAGCGTGACCGTGGTGGCCACGCTGAAGAGCATCAAGATCGACCCGGGCACCGCGAAGGACCGGGCCGAGGTGCACGAGGAGGGCTGCGGGACCGCCGGGCGGCCGTACGCCAAGGGGGCCTCCTTCACCTGCGGCGTGCGTTACCTGCGTGCCTCGATCGACCAGCCGCGCGAGGCGTACCGGCTCACCGTGACCACGTCGTGGCCGGTGGAGACGACCGGGGACGCGGTGCCGTTCCAGTTCGCGCCGGTCGAGGTGGGGGCGACCCGGGACGTACCGGTCGGCGAGATCCAGAGCAACGTGAAGCCCTAGGCGATCACCGCGGCCAGCGGGGCGAGCTCCGGCTGCCCGGCCGCCTCGGCCAGCACCGCCTTCAGCACGGTGTCGTGCGTCGGCCCGGCCTGGGCCAGCAGGTCGCGGCCGTCGGGGGTGACCTCGGAGTAGATGCCGCGCCGGTCGTCCTCGCACAGGTAGCGCTTGAGCAGGCCGCGCTTCTCCAGGCGCGTGACCAGCCGGGTCGTGGCGCTCTGGCTGAGCACGACGGCGCGGGCGAGCTGCTGCATGCGCATGTGCCATCCGTCCTGGCGGGCCAGGACGTCGAGCACGGTGTACTCGCTCACGCTCAGGCCGTGCCCCTTCTCCAGCGCCTTCTCCAGCCTGTCCTCGATCTTGGCGTGCAGCGCGGCGAGGGTGCGCCATCCCTGGGCGCGCGCCTCCACGGCGTCGTCGGCTAGGGGCATGTGACAACCTCCTTCTCCTGCTTGCATCGACGGCTAGTAAGCGTGCGCAAATAATGCCTACGCTTACTAACGCCGTACGAGGAGTATTCTATGCCGTTCGCCCCGCCGGCCCTGGTGGTCGGCCGCGCCTGAACGCCTCTGCGAGGGTCAGCTGAGCTTCTGGGGGTTTTCGTGGGCGAGGAGCCATTCCTTGACCGGGACGCCGTAGTAGTAGCCGCCGTATCCGCCCGTACTGGGCAGGACGCGGTGGCAGGGGACGAACGGCGCGATGAGGTTCTGGGCGCAGGCGGAGCCGGCGGCGCGGGCCGCGGTACGCGGAAGGCCGGCGGCCTCGGCGAGCTGGGCGTACGACACCGTCGTGCCCGCGCGGACCTCGCGCAGCGCCTCGTGCAGGCGCTTGCGGGTGGCGGAGCCGGGCTGCGAGACCGGTACGGCGTCCAGGGCGTCGAGGTCACCCTCGAAGTAGGCCCGTACGGCCTCGGCGGGGGCCCCGAGGTCGTCCACCGCCTCCAGGCCCTCCGACTGGAGAGCGGGCGTGAGGCGGGCGAACATCTCCGTGGGGTCGGCGGTGAAGCCGGCTGCGACGAGGACGCCCTCGCGGGTGAGCAGCGACAGCGAGCCGATCGGCGTCGGCAGGACCTGAGCGGTGATCATGAAGAGCTCCAAAGATGCAGGGCGGCGTAGGCCCGCCAGGGCCGCCACCGTTCGATGTGGTCGTGCGGGATGCCCAGGGCGGCCATGCGCTTGTTGAGCACGAGGTCGCCCGTGGGCCAGGCGTCGGGGTCGCGCAGGGCGCGCAGCGCGATGTAGCTGGCGGTCCACGGGCCGATGCCGGGGACCTTCAGCAGCTCGGTCACGGACTCGGCCGGGTCCTGGCCGCCGTCGAGGTCGATGTCGCCGTCCGCGACCCGGCCGGCCAGGTCCGCGAGGGCGGCGATCCTGCGGTTGGTCAAGCCGAGGCCGGTCAGGTCGGCGTCGCGCAGCTCGGCGGCCGTGGGGAAGAGCGGGCCGCCGGTCCTGGCGACGATCCGGCCGAGCAGCGTACGGGCCCCGGCCACCGAGATCTGCTGGCCGACCACCGCGCGTACGGCCAGCTCGAAGCCGTCGAACGTGCCCGGCACCCGCAGCCCGGGACGTGCCTCGACGAGCGGGGCCAGCGAGGTCTGCCCGAGCGCCGCCGCGATCGCCTCGGGGTCGGCGTCCAGGTCGAGCAGGCGGCGGCAGCGGGCCACCACGCGGGCGAGCTGCCGGGTGTCGGCCACCGCCACGTCGAGCGCGACGTGGTCCCGCTGCGGCGTGAGCGTGATCGTCCCGCCCGGCACGACCCTGGAGTACGAGGCCGGCCCCGCGACTTCGAGCCCGGGAATGGCACGCGAGGCGAGGAATCCGAAGACGCCCGCCACGTCGTACGGTTCGCGGCGGTGCAGCCGCAGCCGGAGCGTGACCGGCCCGGCCACGTCCGGCTCGGGCGGCGCGGCCCGCCGTCCGGACGTGGCGCGCAGCTCGCTGGGCGTGAAGCCGTACGTCTCCCGCATCGTGGCGTTGAACTGCCGCACGCTCCCGAATCCGGCGGCGAACGCCACCTCGGTGACCGGCAGCCCGGTCTCCGTCAGGAGCTGTTTGGCCAGCAGCAACCGCTTGGTCCGGGCCACGGCCAGCGGCCCGACGCCCAGCTCGGCCACGAACAGCCGGTGCAGGTGGCGTTCGGTGATGTGCAGCCGCCGGGCCAGCCCGGCCACGCCCTGCTCGTCGGCGGCGCCGTCGTCGATCAGCCGCAGGGCCCGGCCGACGAGGTCGCCGCGCAGGTCCCAGCCGGGGTCGCCGGGCGACAACTCGGGACGGCAGCGCTTGCACGGCCGGAACCCCGCCGCCTCCGCCGAGGCCGCGTGCCGATAGAAGCGCACGTTTCTGGAGGAGGGCGTACGCGCCGGGCAGATCGGGCGGCAGTAGATACGTGTCGTCGTCACCGCGGTGTAGAAGCGCCCGTCGAACCGGGAGTCCCTGGCGGAGACCGCCCGGTAACAGGAGTCGAAGTCGAGCTCTAGGGGTGACATGCCTCCGAGACTATGCGCGGGCGGCGAATGGTGACCGGCGGAAATCGGACCTCACCGTGAAAACGCAGGTCAGCAGGTCAGTACGGGTGACCAGCGGTATTCGGACCTGATCGGCGGAGGGCTGAGAAGTGGACAGGGAGCCAGCTCGCCGCCATGATCACCGCACCCAGCCAGAGCGGCGCGCGCAGCCCCCACAACTCGCCGGCGATCCCGGCCAGCAGTCCGCCGAGGCCGAGCGCGCCCGTCAGCAGCAGCCGCATCGTGGCCGTTATCCGGCCGAGCAGGTGGTCCGGCGTGACGCGCTGCCGCAGGCTCACCAGCAACACGTTGTTCACCCCGGTCCGGAACGTCAACACGAACCACGCCGCCGCCGCGGCCCACAACCAAGGCCCGCCGTCGAGGAACGGGATCACCAGCGCGGCCGGGGCGGTGACCACGCTGACCACCCACACCGCGCGGCCCGTGCCGAACCGCCGTCCGAGCAGGTGGGCGAACGACGACCCGGCGAGCACGCCGAGCCCGCCCATCGCCAGGTACGCCCCGAGCACCCACTCCGGATACCCCAGCTGCCCCACGATGAGCACGGGCAGCAGGACCGAGCAGAGCGGGAACGCCAGGTTCGCCATCGCGCCCTGTACCAGCGCCGCGACCAGCACCCGGTTGCCGAGGATGAAGCGCACGCCGGCCGCGATCCGCTCCCGCAGGGACTCGGCGCCGTCCGCCGAGCCGTCCTCGGGCAGGGCCGGCTCGGGGACGCCGCGCAGCCAGAGGGCCGACCACAGGTAGCTCAGCGCGTCCAGCAGGACCGCCACCGGCGCGCCGGCGACCTGGGCCAGCACCCCGGCCAGGCTGCGCCCGGCGACGTCCATGCCCGCGCCCGTGCCGACGAGCAGCGAGTTGGCCGACGTCAGCCGCTCGCGCCCGACCAGCCCCGGCACGATGCTCATCGAGGCGACGTCGAACAGCAGCGACCCGGCTCCCACGAGCACCGTCACCACGTAGAGCTGCGCCATGGACAACACCCCGGCCCACCACGCCACGGGCACCGACAACAACGCCACCGCCCGCCCGGCGTCCATCACGATCATCAGGCGCCGCCGCCGGACGCGGTCCACCCACGCCCCGGCCGGCAGCCCGAGGACGAGGGCCGTGAGCGTGGCGAGCGCCGCGAGCAGCCCGACCTCGCCCGCGCCCGCCCCGAGGGCGGTCACGGCGAGCAGGGGGATCGCGACGTAGCTGATCTGGCTGCCGAGCTGGCTGACCAGGCCGGCGACGAACAGGTTGCGGAACGCACGAAGCCGCAGAAGCGGTGTTTCCACCAAGGTTGCTGACATGTCGGCCAGGATGCTGAAATGTCGTTCAATGCCGCTATCGATTAAGTGACACGCAAATCCAATGACCCTCGACCTGACGTTCACCGCCCACGACATCGCCAACACCCGCTTCGCCGTCTCCCCGCTCGGCGAGGTCGTGGCCAGCGTGCGCGTGGTGAAGAACCCGGCGGCGCACCCGCTCCTGCGCCCCTGGGCCGACCAGGTACGCCGCCGCCTCCAGGACGTGGACTGGTGCCTGCTGTCCGACCTGGTCCCGGTGCCCACCATCTCGATCGCGGGCTTCACCTGTACGCCGCCCTCGACGTCCATGCCGGACCTGGAGTTGGAACTCGCCACGATGCGGGGCGCGGCCGCACGGGTCCGCTCGGACCTGGAGCACACCGGCGGTCCCCGGACGAAACGGGTGCAGGCCCTCTACGACGATCCGGAACAGGGCCTCCAACGCCTGGCCGCCGAGGTGGCGGCCTACTGGGAGGCGGCGATGGCGCCGTACTGGCCGCGGATCAGGTCGCTGCTGGAGGGCGAGATCCTGTACCGGGCGCGGCTGCTGGCCGAGGGCGGCGCCCAGCGCATGCTGGCCGACCTCGACGAGGCCGTCACCTGGGATGACGGCACACTGCGGCTGAGACACCTCTACCTCTCCGGCCGCCGGTCGCTGAGGGGGCTCGGGCTGCTGCTGGTGCCGTGTGTGTTCGCCTCGCCGCGGGTCTTCTCGGTGACGACGCCGCCGTACCAGCCGACCGTGCGTTACGCGCCGCGCGGCATCGCGACGCTGTGGGAGCGCCGCGAGGTGGACCCGCCCGAGGCGCTCGCCGCGGTACTCGGCCGGACGCGCGCCCGGCTGCTGGCCGAGCTCGACCAGCCGGCCTCGACGCGCGACCTCGCCCAGCGCGCCGGGCTCTCCGAGCCCGGCGTCAACCAGCACCTGACCGCGCTGCGCAAGGCCGGCCTGTGCACCGCGCACCGCACCGGCCGGTACGTGCTCTACGCCCGTACGGCGGTCGCCGAGACGCTGCTCTACTTGGAGGAGACGCCCACCCCCAGGTCGAACTCCCGGTAGACACGCGCCCAGAACCCGTCACGCAGCCAGACCCGGGCCTCCGGGTAGGGCCGCAGCGAGTGCCCGAGCTCCTTCTCCGCCTCGATCAGCAGCTCGGTGTCGATCACCGTCGGCAGGATCGGACCCGGCAGCAGGTCGCGGATGTTGTCGCGGCCACGGGTGAGTATCCACTTCTGGGCGACGTGCTCGCCGACGTCCTCCACGCGCGGACGGCTCGGGCCGAGCTTGGCGACCTGGCCGGGCTTGGCGTGCGGCTTGACCGGCGCGCGCCCGGCGAACACCTGGGCGGGTGAGGGAGCGGCGGCGGGTGGGGTGACCGGAACGGGTTGCGGAGCGCGACTGAAAAAGGGCCTCAGGAAATCAGCGGAGATCACTTCCACGGTGTCCGACTCCCACACCAGGCGCTCGGCCTGGTTGGTGCCGTAAGGGGGCTCGACGCCCCACAGGTGGATGCGCACGCCGTACGCCTGCGCCGCCTCGACCGCCGGGACCATGTCCTCATCGCCCGCCAGCAGGATCGTGTCGGTCACCGCGTGATGCCTGGCCAGTGCCTCCAGGTCGCTCCTGATCTGCGCGTCGACGCCCTTCTGCTGGCCGCGGGCGTTGAGGTTGCCGAGCCGCACCTTGACCCAGGGGAGCTGGGCGATGACACGCTGATCGACGGTGGGCACACGGTCGCGGGCTGCGTCATACCAATAGATCCGCAGAAGTTCGCCGGAAATACGTTCCTCTGCATGTTTCTGTAGACTCTGGATGAGCTCATCGGCGGCCACCCGATATTCCTTGCGTTCCTTCGCGCCGAGCAGCACCTCACCTGCCGCAGCGTAGAGATAACCGACATCCACTAGGACGGCGTACTTGGCTGCCACAGGATGCGGCATGAGGTCTGGGATGGCCATGTCGTCCTCCAGGCCGCGGTGTTAGTTGATCGGCTGACTATATACGCCTACTTTCTCTAGATAGTCCCAACTCCCGGGGAACTTGACACCCGATTCCCGGGATCTATCTAGGGTAGTGCGCTCATCCGCCAAGCCGACTTCCCCGGCAGGCCAGGGTTACGCATACCTCTGGCGGGGTTTCGCCATGTTTGTCTACGAGGCCTGTCGGGTTCGGCGTACGAGCTGCGCCGTGCGGCGAGCACGGCCACCACGGCCGCGATCTCCTCGGGCGTGGCCTCGCCGCGGACTATACGCAGGTGGTCGCTCATAGAGGAATGTTCCCATGCTTCTTCGGCGGCAGCGAGGCCCTCTTGTTACGAAGGGCACGAAGAGCTCTGATGACTTGAGGCCGGGTTTCGGACGGCCGAATCACCGAGTCCACATACCCGCGTTCGGCCGCGATGTACGGATTGGCCAATGTGTCCTCGTACTCGGTGACGAGCCGGGCGCGCTCGGCGTCGGGGTCGCCGGAGCCGGCCAGTTCGCGCCGGTAGAGGATGTTGACCGCGCCCTGCGCGCCCATGACCGCGATCTGGGCGGTGGGCCAGGCCAGGTTGACGTCCGCGCCGAGGTGCTTGGACCCCATGACGTCGTACGCACCGCCGTACGCCTTGCGGGTGATGACCGTGACCAGCGGGACCGTGGCCTCGGCGTAGGCGTACAGGAGCTTGGCGCCGCGGCGGATGATTCCGTTCCATTCCTGATCGGTCCCGGGAAGGAAACCCGGTACATCAACAAAAGTCAGGATCGGAATATTAAAAGCATCACATGTTCGAATAAATCTTGCGGCCTTCTCGGAGGCGTCGATATCCAGGCATCCGGCGAAATGCATCGGCTGGTTGGCGACGACCCCGACCGGCTGGCCGTCCACGCGGCCGTAGCCGACCACGATGTTGGGCGCGAACAGCGCGTGGACCTCCAGGAACTCCCCGTCGTCGAGCACGTGCTCGATCACCTGGCGCATGTCGTACGGCTGGTTGGGGGAGTCGGGGATGACCTCGTCCAGGGCGGGGTCGGACTCCAGGTCGTCGGCGGCGGCGAAGGCCGGGGCCTCGTCCAGGTTGTTCGAGGGCAGGTAGGACAGCAGCGCCTTGACGTAGTCGAGGGCGTCCTCCTCGTCGGCGGCCTGGTAGTGGGCCACGCCCGACTTGGTGTTGTGCGCGTGGGCGCCGCCCAGCTCCTCGAACGTCACCTCCTCGCCGGTCACCGTCTTGATCACGTCGGGGCCGGTGATGAACATGTGGGACGTCTGATCCACCATGATGACGAAGTCGGTCAGGGCGGGCGAGTAGACGTGACCGCCGGCGGCGGCGCCCATGATCAGCGAGATCTGCGGGATCACGCCCGAGGCGTGCACGTTCCGCTTGAAGATCTCCGCGTAGAGGCCGAGCGCGACCACGCCCTCCTGGATGCGCGCGCCGCCGCCCTCGTTGATGCCGATGATCGGGCAGCCGGTCTTGAGCGCCAGGTCGAGGACCTTGACGATCTTCTCGCCGTACACCTCGCCGAGCGAGCCGCCGAAGACCGTCACGTCCTGGGAGAACACGCACACCTGCCGGCCGTCGATCGTGCCGTGGCCGGTGATCACGCCGTCGCCGTACGGCCGCCGATTCTCCAGCCCGAACATCGTGGACCGATGGCGGGCGAACTCGTCGAACTCCGTGAACGAGCCCTCGTCGAGCAGCGCGAGCACCCGCTCGCGCGCGGTCATCTTGCCCTTGGCGTGCTGTTTGTCCACCGCCGACGCCGATCCGGCGTGTACGGCCTCGTCGAGCCTTCGCTCCAGGTCGGCGATCTTGCCCGCGGTGGTGTGGATGTCCGGCAATTCCGGCATGTGGTCGGCGGGTGCGCTCATGCGCGTTAGGCTAGCCCGTCCTCCTAGAGTGGATCCATGACGGATGCGGTTCGCTCCCACGGCCTCTACAAACGCTACGGCGCCCAGGTCGCGGTGGCCGGGGTCGACCTCGTGGTCCCCGCGGGCAGCTTCGCGGGTCTGGTCGGTCCCAACGGGGCCGGCAAGACGACCACGCTGAGCATGATCACGGGCCTGCTGCGGCCCGACGGCGGCCAGGCCGCGATCGACGGGTTCGACGTCTGGCGCGACCCCGTCGCCGTCAAGGCGCGCATCGGCGTGCTGCCCGAGGGGCTGCGCCTGTTCGAACGGCTGTCGGGCCGCGAGCTGCTGCTCTACAACGGCCGGCTGCGCGGCATCCCCAAGGCCGACGTCGAGCAGCGCGCGGGCGAACTGCTCGCCGTGATGGACCTGACCGAGGCCGCCGACAAGCTCGTCGTCGACTACTCCACCGGCATGCGCAAGAAGATCGGGCTGGCCGCGGCGCTGCTGCACAACCCGTCCGTGCTCTTCCTCGACGAGCCGTTCGAGGGGGTCGACCCGGTCAGCTCCAACATCCTCACCGACGTGCTCCGGCGGTTCACCGCCTCCGGCTCGACCGTCATCTTCTCCAGCCACGTCATGGACCTCGTCGAGCGGTTGTGCGACTGGGTGTCGGTGATGAGCGGCGGCCACATCGTCGCCCAGGGGCCGCTGGAGCAGGTGCGCGGCGGGTCCAGCCTGAACGAGGCGTTCATGCGGCTGGTCGGCGGCTCCCGCGCCGACGGCGAGGCGGGCCTGACCTGGCTCGGCGCCAAGCACGGCGACCAGCCCCAGGCCACCGCCACCCCCCAGGACACGCCGTGAGTGCCGAGGGCACTGCCGGTCCCGCGGCGGTGACGGGGTCGCCGGTGGCCACGGCGGCGCTCTTCGCGCGGCTCAAGTTGCGCCTGCTCGCCGGCAACCTGCGCGGCGACGTGCAGCGCAAGCTCGGCTTCGTGTTCACCCTGCTCGCCGCGGCCGGGCTGGCCGTGGTGGGGTTCCTGCTGATGAGCCTGCTGCGGCTGGCTCCTTCTGACGTCGCCGCCGAGCTGGTGATCGTCGCGTTCGCGCTCTTCCTGGTGAGCTGGATGATCGTGCCGTTGCTGGCGTTCGGCCTCGACGACACGCTCGACCCGGCGCGGTTGTCGTTGTTCCCGCTGCGTACGCGCGAGCTGGCCGTCGGGCTGTTCACCGCCTCCGCGACCGGCGCGTGGCCGCTGGCCATGCTCGTCATCACGGCCGGCGCGCTGGTCGGGCTGCCCACGAACCTCGGGGGCGTGCTGCTCGGCGTGCCCGCGGTGCTGCTGCAGTTCGCGTTGTGCGTGGTGACCTCGCGGCTGATCACCACCTCGCTGTCCGGCGCCCTGCGCAGCCGGCGCGGACGTGACGTGCTGGCCGTGGCCGCCCTGTTCGTGGTGCTGCTGGCGCAGCTTCCCAACCTGCTGATGAACCGCGGCATCGGCGACCCCGCCGCCATGCTCCACCGGCTGGCCGGCGTCCTGCGGTGGACGCCGCCCGGCATGGCCGCGCACGCCATGGCCGACGGCGGCCTGGTGGCCGTGGCGGAGCTGGCCGCGGTCGCCGTGCTCGTCGTCGTGCTCGGCTGGTTGTGGATCAAGGCGCTCGGCAGGGCCCTGGTCTCGCCGGACGCCTCCACGCAGGCGGCCTCCGTACGCCGGGAGCGCGGTCTGGTCGACCGGCTCCTGCCCGACGGTCCGCTGGCCGCCGTGGTGACCAAGGAGCTGAAGTACATCAGGCGGGAGCCCAGGTTCCGCGTGGGCTGGTTCTCCTCGGTCGTGGTGACCGTGATCCTGGCGTTCTCGCTGAACAACAGCACCGAGGGGCAAGGAGGGCCGGCGCTGCCGGTGATGATCACCGGCCTCGGCGCGCTGATGATCTCCCTGCAGTCGGGCAACGCGTTCGGCATCGACGGGCGTTCCCTGTGGATGAACGCCATGGCCTTCGGCTCGGAGGAGGACCTGCGCCGTGACCTGGCGGGCCGCCACCTGGCCAACTGCCTGGTCGCCGCGCCGCTGCTGCTGCTCGTGGCGGTCGTCGCGGCGCTGCTCACCGGCAGTCCGCAGGCGATCGCGCCGGCGTTCCTGACCGGGCTGGGCGCGCTCGGCGTCGGGCTCGGGGTCGGGTCGGTGACCAGCGTGACGATCCCGTACACGATGCCCGAGCGGATGAACGCCTTCAGCGGCGCCGCGCCCGGCCAGGGCGGCCAGGCGTTCGCCTCGTCGATGGGCGCGATGCTCGGGATCGTGCTGATGTCGCTCCCGATCGTGGTGCCGATGGTGTTCGGGTTGTTGTGGGTGTCGGTGCTCGCGCCCTTCTACGGCCTGCTGATCGAGGTGCTCGGCAGACGCCTGGCCGGCAAGATCGGTTTCCCCCGCCTCCCCGAGGTGCTGGCCGCCGTGTCGAAGGCCAGCTGAGCAGTGGTCTAGTCCAATGGGCGAGACCGCCCTGCAGTCGCCGAAACCGAGTCGATACCCTTCGAAGCATGATTGACCAGGGGCTCGAGCGTCGTAGTGCCGCCGTGACCGAGATGCCTGACGAGCTGCGCCACGACGTGCGCATGCTCGGCAAGCTGCTCGGTGAGGTGATCGCCGAACAGGGTGGCGAAGACCTGCTGGCCGACGTCGAACGGTTGCGCAAAGCCGTCATCGCGGCGCGCAGAAACGAGATTTCCGCTGACGAGATCACCGAGATGGTCGCCGGATGGGAGATCGAGCGGGCGGTCGCCGTCGCCCGCGCGTTCACCTGCTACTTCCACCTGGCGAACCTGGCCGAGGAGCACTACCGCATCCGTACGCTGCGCGAACGCGACGCCGAGGGGAGGGTGCAGCGGGAGTCGCTGGCGCAGGCCGTCCACGAGCTCGGGAACGAGCGTGTGAGCGAGTTGTTGCAGGGCCTTGAGCTGCACCCGGTGCTGACCGCGCACCCCACCGAGGCACGCAGGCGCGCGGTCGTCACCGCGATCCAGCGGGTCAGCGGCCAGCTCACCGAGTACAACGCTCCCGGGCGCGGCGCGTCCGAGCGCGCCGAGAGCAGGCGCCGCCTGCTGGAGGAGATCGACCTGCTGTGGCGCACGGCCCAGCTCCGCTCCACCAAGCTCGACCCGCTCGACGAGGTGCGTACGGCGATGGCCGCCTTCGACGAGACGCTGTTCCGCATGGTGCCCCAGGTCTACCGTTCGCTCGACGCGGCGCTCGACGCGGGCACCGGCACCCGTCCTCCGCTGGCCAGGCCCTTCATCCGTTACGGGAGCTGGATCGGCGGCGACCGCGACGGCAACCCCAACGTCACCGCCAAGGTCACCCGCGAGACCATCCAGATCCAGTCCGGGCACGTGCTGACCGCCCTGGAGACGGCCTGCACCCGCATCGCCCGTACGCTCACCGCCTCCGCCCAGTTCTCGCCCTGCTCGGCGGAGCTGAAGGGCGCGCTGGCCGCGGCCGTGGACGCGCATCCCGAGCTGGTCTCCGAGCTGGCCACCCGGTCGCCGCGCGAGCCTCACCGCCAGTGGCTGCTGTACGTGGCCGCGCGCATCGCCGCCACCCGCCGCCGTGACCTCGACCTGGCCTATCGCGCTCCGGCCGAGCTGCTGTCCGAGCTGCGGCTGGTGCAGGATTCGCTGGCGGCCAGCACGCCGCGGCAGGCGTACGGGGAGCTGCAGCACCTCGTCTGGCAGGTCGAGACGTTCGGCTTCCACCTGGCCGAGCTGGAGGTGCGCCAGCACTCGCAGGTGCACGCGGCGGCGCTGGAGGAGATCAGGGCCGGCGGCGAGCTGTCGGAGCGTACCGAGGAGGTGCTGGCCACGATCCGGGTGATCGCCTGGATCCAGGAGCGGTTCGGCGTCACGGCCTGCTCCCGTTACGTGGTCTCCTTCACCCGTTCGGCCGACGACATCGCGGCCGTCTACGAGCTCGGCGGCCACGCCCTGGGCGACCGGGCGCCGGTGCTCGACGTGGTGCCGCTGTTCGAGTCGGGCCAGGACCTGGCGAACTCGCCCGGCGTGCTGACCGGCATGCTGGACATCCCGCAGATCCAGGAGCGCCTGGCCACGACGGGCCGCCGCATGGAGATCATGCTCGGCTACTCCGACTCGGCCAAGGAGCTGGGCCCGGCGGCCGCCACCCTCCGCCTCTACGAGGCGCAGGAGGAGCTGACCGTGTGGGCGCACGAGCACGACGTGAAGCTGCGCATGTTCCACGGCCGCGCGGGCGAGCTCGGCCGCGGCGGCGGCCCGGCCAACCGGGCGGTGCTGGCGCAGGCGCCGGGCTCGGTCGCGGGCCGCTTCAAGGTCACCGAGCAGGGCGAGGTCATCTTCGCTCGATACGGGCACATCGCCATCGCCCGCCGCCACCTGGAACAGGTCACGAACGCCGTGCTGCTGGCCTCCTCGCCGACGGTCGGCGCGCGTACGGCGGCCGCCGCCGAGCGGTTCCGGGGCCTGGCCGAGCAGGTCGCCACGGCTTCGGAGGAGGCGTACCGCGCGCTGACCGAGGCGCCCGGCTTCCCGGAGTGGTTCGCGCTGGTCAGCCCGCTTGAGGAGATCGGCTCCCTGCGGCTCGGCTCCCGCCCGCCCGCCCGCGGCCTGGGCGCGCCGCGTTCGCTGGACGACCTGCGGGCCATCCCGTGGGTGTTCGCCTGGGCACAGACCCGCGTCAACCTGCCCGGCTGGTACGGCCTCGGCACCGGCCTGGCCGCCGTCGGCTCCCTCGACGAGCTGCGCGCGGCGTACGCCGAGTGGCCGCTGTTCAACGCGATGCTGGACAACGCCGAGATGTCGCTGGCCAAGACCGACCGTTCGATCGCGAAGCGGTACCTCGCGCTCGGCGGCCGCGACGACTTCGCCCGGCAGGTGCTGGAGGAGTACGACCGCACGCGCGACCTGGTGTTGCGCGTGACCGGGCACACGCGGCTGCTGGAGAACCGCAAGGTGCTCTCGCGGGCCGTGCAGCTGCGCGACCCGTACGTGGACGCGCTGTCCCACCTGCAGTTGAGGGCCCTGCGCGCGATGCGTACGGAGGACCTGTCGGAGCAGGAGCGGGAGCGGCTGTCCACGCTGCTGCTGCTGTCGGTCAACGGCGTGGCCGCCGGCCTGCAGAACACCGGCTGAGCACACGCGGACGGCCCGGCGATGGGCCGGGCCGTCCGCGTGGGTGTTGATCAGCGCAGGCTGTCGAAGAAGGCCGCGATGTCGGAGGTGAGCGCCTCCGTGGCGGTGTGCGCCGTGTAGTGGCCGCGGGCCGGGGCGGGCAGGGTCCGCCACGAGACGATGCCGTGGTGGTCGCGCTCGGCGAAGCGGCGGATCGACTTGAAGTCGCCCTCGGACATGGCCAGCGCGGTCGGGGTGGTCGTCGGCTCCGCCGGCTGCTCCATACGGGCGTTCTCCCAGTACAGCCGCAGGGCCGAGCCCGCCGTGCCGGTGAACCAGTGGATCGAGGCGTTGGTCAGCACGAAGTCGTCGTCCAGGTCCTCGTCGAAGAGCTGGGCCAGCCAGCCCACGAGCCCGGCGGGGGAGTCGGCGAGGGCGTGCGCGAGCGTCTGCGGCTGCTGCGACTGCAGGACGTTGAACGCGCCCTTCTCCTTCCAGAACCAGTCGAGCACGGCCAGCCCGGCCTGGTCCTCCTCGCTCAGGCCGGCGAACTCGGCCGGGTCGCCGGAGGGGAAGGAGTAGAGCTGGGTGACGTGCACGCCCACGACGTGCTCGGCGTCGATCCTGCCCAGCTCGGGGGAGATCATCGAGCCGGCGTCGTTGCCGGCCGCGCCGTAGCGCTCGTAGCCGAGGCGGGCCATCAGCTCGGCCCACGCCTGCGCGATGCGCCGGTTGTTCCAGCCGAGCTCCTTGGTCGGGCCGGAGAAGCCGTAGCCGGGCAGCGACGGGATGACCAGGTGGAAGTGGCGCGACAGCGGCTCGATGGCGTCGAGGTACTCGGCGATCGTGCCGGGCCAGCCGTGGGTGAGGATCAGCGGCAGGGCGTCGGGGTTGTCGGAGCGTACGTGGAAGAAATGGATGTTCTGGCCGTCGATCTCCGTCGTGAACTGCGGGTACGCGTTGAGCCTGGCCTCCTGGGCCCGCCAGTCGAAGCCGGAGCGCCAGTGGGCGACCAGGCGCTTGACCCGCTCGACGCTGACGCCCTGGTCGGCGCCGGCGATCTCGTCGGCGAACCGGGTCAGCGCGAGCCGGGCCTGAAGGTCGAGGAGGTCGGCCTGGGAGATCTCGATGCGGAACGGGCGGATGCTCATGAGGGGTCCTCTCGACAGATGCGGAACGGCTTGTTCTGTTCCAACTATAGCAGAACGGAACGCTTCATTCCACAAGAGCGACAGTGGGCCACAAGAGAGGTCCAAGTGACTTACAAGCACTCGTGATCAAGATGGAGGCTTTGACGAGCGCAGAAAGGGACCCCCCTCATGAAAAGGACAGCCTTGTTGCTGGGCACGGTGATGCTCGGCAGCCTGCTGGCCGCTCCTCCAGCCCTGGCCGCCGCCCCGGCCGCAGCTCCGGCCGCAGCTCCGGCCGCTGTATCGGCCGCCGCACCGGCCACCTCGGTGACCCGCGTCAAGGCCGGACCGGCCACCTGGTCGGGCGAGTGCCCCACGACCGTGGCCTTCTCCGCCACCCTGGCCGCCAAGGGCAAGGGCACCGTGCGCTACCGCTGGGTACGCGGTGACGGCAGCAAGAGCGCCATCAGGAGCTTCCGCGTCGCCGGCGCGCGCAAGGTCGTCGTGAGGGACCGCCAGACGTTCGACCGCGACACGACCGGCTGGCAGGCCGTGGAGATCCTCGGCAAGCGGGGCCTGTCCGCCAAGGCCCGCTTCCGCGTCTCCTGCGAGGGCTCCCCGCGCCGGTACGACGTGGTCAACCCGCTGCCCGCCCAGCCGGACCGGCCGCTGGTGGCCGCCGCGAGCGTGCAGGCGAGCCCGCCGCGCTACGACGGCCGCTGCCCGACCGGCGTGACGTTCACCGCGACCATCCAGGTGTCGCGCACCCCGGCCAAGGTCGGCTACCGGTGGATCGACAGCGCCACGGGCGAGGGCCCGGTGGAGTGGGCGTACTTCGCCGCCGACGGGCCGAGGAGCAGGCAGGTCACGCTGCCGCTGTCCGTGGGCACCTCCACCGCCGGGTGGAAGTCCGTACGGATTCTCAACCCGGGCGGGCACGACTCCGGGCGGGCCTCGTACGAGGTGACCTGCGGGACGACGCCGTCGCCGCAGCCCACCGCGACGCCCACCAGGACGCCCACCAACTCGCCGTCGCCGACGCCCACGACGTCCTCCACCCCCAAGCCCACCACGACGTCCGAGCCTCCGGCGCAGCAGCCGCAGGCGGCGACCACCTGCGTGACGCCCGGCGACTACGAGGGCTACTGCGACGAGCCCATCGCCTACCAGGCCACCGGCCGCATCACCCTTCCGGCGGGCCCGGCGGCCAGTGTCGGCTACTGGTGGACCCTCGACGGCGCCGAGTGGCTACACCAGACCGTCAGCTTCCCGGCCGGCACCCAGCCCAGGTCGCAGGACGTCACCGCCGCCTGGAGCTTCGACCAGGCGAAGAACGGCTCGCACAAGCTGGCCCTGACCACCCAGCCCGGCGCGGCCCAGGCCGCCGAGCGCACGTTCGCCCTCTCCTGCACGACCGACCCCGACCCGGCCAAGCTGGCCATCCCCTACGTCCTGACGCCCGTCTACCGGGGCGACTGCACGCAGTCCATCGGCCTGAGGGTGGACGCCCGGATCACCACCGACCGCGACGCCGACGTCCGGTACCGCGTCGTCGTGGACGGCAAGCCCGGCCCGGTCAGGACGCAGGACGCCAAGCCCGGCAGGGCCCAGTCGATCGGCGACCTGTTCTACATCTCCCCGAAGGCCACCGGAAGCGGAGTGATCCGCCTTGAGGTGCTGAACCACAACAAGCCGGTCAAGGAGAAGCCGTACACCGTGACCTGCGTGCCGGTGGACCCGGCGCCGGGCACGGTGCGGATCAGCGAGTTCCGGCCGGTCCACTACTTCGGCGACTGCGCCGAGGCGCCGTACGTGACCGCCTTCGGCGCCTTCCGCGCCGCGCCGGACACCGAGATCACCTGGCGCTGGGTCATCGACGGCAAGCCGACCGAGCCGGTCACGTACAAGACCAACAGTGGCGGCCTCCTCCAGGTGCAGGCCTTCTACTGGCACCGGGACACGAAGACCTCCGGCGTGGTCCGGCTTGAGGTGCTGAACCACAACAAGCCATCCGCCGAAGGCGAGTACCCGGTGACCTGCGAATAGCGCTCACAAGGCAGATCCAACCGGGACACAAGCCGCCTTGATCATCCTGGGGTTCCATCATCGCGAGGAGGAACCCCAGGATGAGATGGACAACCTTGCTGCTCGGCGCGGTACTGCTCGGCGGCCTGCCCGCCGTCGCCGGGGCGGCGTCCGCCGCGGTCGCGGCGGCGGACGCGCCGCAGGTGGTGATCGACGGACTCACCCCCGGCAGCTACTCGGGCACGTGCGCCGCGCCCGTCACCTACAACGCCGCCGGCCGCGTCGTGCTCCCGCCCGGCCCGGCCGCCGACGTGGCCTACTCCTGGCAGCTCGACGACAAGGAGGTACGCGGCGCGACGCTCTCCTTCCCCGAGAGCACCCAGCCCAGGTCGCAGGCCGTCTCCGCCACCTGGAACTACGGCACCTCCAACGCCGGCGCCCACCGCGTCCGGCTCGTCGCCCAGGGCGCCACGGCCGAGCAGGGCTTCAACTTCACCTGCGGCCCCGCCGCGCCCCCGGCGTACGTGACCTTCCACGACATGCTGACGCCGCTGTTCCGCGGCGAGTGCAACGTGGCCGTCGGCCTCAGGGCGGAGGCCACGGTCGTCGCCGACCGCGACACCGAGATCCAGTACCGCGTGGTCGTGGACGGCGTGCCGGGCTGGCCGAGGTCCCAGCAGGTCAACGCGGGCGTCAAGACCCACATCGGCGACTTCTGGTACAGCTCCGCACAGGCCGGCGGCAGCGGAAGCATCCGCATCGAGGTGCTGAACCACAACAAGCCGGTCAAGGAGGAGGCGTACAACCGGGTGTGCCGGGCGGTGCCGTCCCCGGTCCCCTACGTACGGATCAGCGCGCTCACCCCGATGGCCTACTACGGGAGCTGCGACGAGGCCCCCTACCTGACGGCGTACGGCACCTTCCGCGCCCCGGCGGGCACGCAGGTCAGCTACCGCTGGCTGATGAACGGCGTGCCGCTGGAGAGCAACATGCTGACCGTGCCCCAGAGCGGCATGCTCCAGGTGCAGCCCGCCTGGTGGCGCCAGCAGAGCAAGCAGTCGGGGAACCTCACGCTTGAGGTGCTGAACAACGACAGGCCCACGCTGACGGTCACCCAGCCTGTGAACTGCCAGTGACGGCTAGACCGTGACACGCTCCTGCCCGGCGTAGACGTTGCAGCGCTCGCCGCGCAGGAACCCCACCAGAGTCATCCCGAACTCCCTGGCCAGATCGACGGCCAGGGACGAGGGCGCCGACACCGCGCAGACCGCCGGGATGCCCGCGGCCAGCGCCTTCTGCATGATCTCGTAGCTGGCCCGGCCGCTGACCATGAGCACGTGCTCGGCCAGCGGCAGCCGTTCCGCCAGCGCGGCCCAGCCGACCAGCTTGTCGACCGCGTTGTGCCGGCCGACGTCCTCGCGCAGGGCCAGCAGCGTGCCCGTCGCCGAGAACAGGCCCGCCGCGTGCAGCCCGCCGGTCTTGCCGAACACGCCCTGGGCCTCGCGCAACGTGCCGGGCAGGCCGTACAGCACCTCGGGGGTCAGCCGGAGCAGGCCGCCGGGGATCGGCTTGCAGCGGTCGTGCAGCGCGTCGAGCCCGGCCGCGCCGCAGACGCCGCACGCGCTGGAGGTGAGGAAGTGCCGGTCGAGCGCGGGCAGGTCGGGCACCGGGCCGTGCAGGCGGACGGTGACGGTGTTGTAGCGGGCCTCGGGCGGCAGGTCCTCGTCCGCGCAGTAGGCGATGGCCGCGATGTCCTCCGGCCCGGCCCGGCCCTCGCCGCACAGGAACCCGGCGGCCAGCTCGAAGTCGTGCCCCGGCGTGCGCATGGTGATGGCGACCGTCTTGCGGGTGCCGCCGGCCCCGATGAGCCGGATCTCCAGCGGCTCCTCCGTGGCCAGGTCGTCGCGCCGGTCGCGGACGCCGGAGCCGGCCAGCTCCCTGATGCGGACGCGGGTGGTGGGCCCGGGACGCGCCTTCACAGCGGCCGCACGGTGACGAGGGCGTTGTAGTCGGGGATGCGCGCCTGCGGCGAGCGGCGGGCCTCGTCGAGCAGCACGTTGCCCTCCGGCCAGTGGATCTGCAGGTTGCCCGGCATCAGCGGGGCACGCAGCACCTTGCCCTGGTAGGAGCGCTCGCCGGCGCGCAGCTCGACCGGGGCGCCGTCGGCCAGGCCGGCCCGGTCGGCGTCGTACGGGCTCATCAGCACGGCCTCGCGCGCCGCGCCGTTGAAGCCGTCGAGCCGCTCGTGGACCATGCTGTTGAACTGCTTGCCGCGCCTGGTCGCGACCATGAACGTGCCGTCGGGGCGCTCCAGGGCGGGCGGTTCGACCACGGAGAAGACGGCCAGCCCGTCGGGGGTCTGGAAGCGGCCGTCGGAGAAGAGGTGGCGGCCGCCGTACTGGACGTTGTCCCCGAACTTCCGCAACCCGGAGATGCCCTGGTAGAACGGCACGACCTGCTCGATCTCCGCACGGATCTGCGGAGTGCCGGTGAACCGGACGTGGTCTGCGATCTCGGGACGAGTGCGGGCGGCCAGCTCGGAGAAGATCTTCCACTCCGGCCACGCCTCGCCGATGCGCGGGCCCTCGACCTCGGGCGAGAAGATGATCCGCCGCTCGGTGGAGGTCTCGGTCACGCCGCCGACCATCTCGTAGCGCGTCTGCGCGGGCAGCAGCAGCACGTCGCCCTCGCCCGGCACCAGCATCTGCGAGGACAACACGATGTCGATGTGCACCCGCAGCCCCAGCCTGGACAGGGCCTCGCGGCAGTAGGCCGGGTCGGGCAGCACCTCCAGGAAGTTGCCGCCGGAGGAGACGAGCGCGTCGAGCTCGCCGCGGTGGGCCGCGTCGATCATGTCCGTGGCGGTCAGACCGGGCGAGTCGGGCACCGGGAATCCCCACAGGTCAGTGAACTTCGCGGCGTTCGCGGACGTGATCGGCAGGCCGCCGGGGTAACCGGTCGCGTACGCGCCCATCTCGGCCCCGCCCTGGACCCCGCTGTGCCCCCTGATCGGCATCAGTCCGCACTTGTCCCGCCCGAGGAAGCCGCGGGCGAGCGCCAGGTTGACGATCGCCCGGACGTTGTCCTCGCCGTAGGAGTGCTGGGTGATGCCCATCGACCAGACCAGCACCGCCGAGCGCGCCTCGCCGAGCAGCTTGGCCAGGCGGAACATCTGGTCCTTCGTGGCTCCCGACAGTGCTTCGAGCTCGGCCCACGTCTGGCTCGCGACCGCCTTGCGCGCCTCCTCGAAGCCGGACGTCCGCTCGGCCACGAACGTCTCGTCCACCCAGTCGTTCTCGATCAGGTGCTTGAGCACGCCGTTGAGGAAGCCGATGTCGCCGCCGACGTTCACGCCGAAGAACTCGTCGGTGATCTTCGTGCCGAACAGCGCGGACTCGGCGTTGGAGGGCACCCAGTACTTGTCCATGCCCGGCTCGCGGTAGGCGTTGACCATGGCGATCCGGGTGCCGGCCTTCTTGGCGTGGTAGAGGTACTTCATCGCGACCGGCTGGTTGTTCGACGGGTTCGAGCCGATGAAGACGATCAGGTCGGAGCCGATCCAGTCGGTGTAGGAGCAGGTCGTGGCCGCCGCGCCGATGGTCTGCTTCAGCGCGACCGTCGAGGGCGAGTGGCAGATGCGCGCGGCGTTGTCGACGTTGTTCGTGCCGAGCGCGCGCACCGCCTTCTGGGCCGCGTAGTAGTTCTCGTTGGGCACCCCGCGGCTGGTCAGGTACGTGCCGGACCGCGCGCCGCGCAGCCGGTCGGCCGCCAGCCGCAGCGCCTCGTCCCAGGTGACGCGGGTGAAGCCGGGCTCGCCCGCGCGCCGCAACATCGGGTACGGCAGCCGTCCCAGCTCCCGCAGCTCCGCGCTCTTCCGCCCGGCCAGCGCCGAGACGTCACCCAGCAGCGACACGTCGAGCGCGGGCATGGTGTTGAGCGGCAGCAGTCGCAACCTGATGTTGCACAGGTGGATCTCGTCCATCGTCCAGTCGCGCATGCCGTGCGTGCCGAGCGCGCAGCCGTCGCAGGTGCCCTGGTTGAGAATCCGCCAGGCGTAACGCCTGTTCCCCTTGACCGACCTGAACGCCTTCCACAGCTCCAGGTAGTTGTTCGGCTTGCGCAACCCGAGGCCGAAAGGCCGCCACGATGCCCAGTTGCGAGGGTCAGGACGTCTGCTCATCCCCCCATCTTTACCCCTTACGCGGACTTCGAGACAGCCGGTGCGGCGCGATGACCACGGCGGAAGTTCGGCCAAGATGGGGGGATGGCCCACTCGCGCTACTCCGACCTCGACCGTCCTCCGCTCTCGGAGGCCGCGCTCAACCGCGCGCTCGTCCGCCCGGGAGCCCTCTGGACCGGCGTCACCGTCGTAGACTCCACCGGCTCGACGAACGCCGACCTGGCCGCCGCCGCCCTCGCCGGGGCCGAGCAGGGGCGGGTGCTGGTGGCCGAGTCGCAGGTCGCCGGCCGGGGCCGGCTCGACCGCGCCTGGACGGCGCCGCCGCGGTCGGGGCTGACGTTCTCCGTCCTGCTCAGGCCCACGGCGCCGGTCGCCACCCAGGGGTGGCTGCCGCTGCTCTACGGCGTGGCCGCCGCCTCGGCCGTACGCCGCCTGGCCGAGGTGGACGTACGTCTCAAGTGGCCCAACGACCTGCTGATCGGCGAGCGCAAGCTGGCCGGCGTGCTGGCCGAGCGGGTCGATGACTCCGTCGTCATCGGCATGGGGCTCAACGTCTCGCTCCGCGCGGACGAGGCGCCGGTCGAGACGGCCACGTCCCTGGCCATCGAGGAGGCCGCCTGCCTCGACCGCGACCCGCTGCTGCGGGCCGTGCTGCGCGAGGTCGAGAGCCACTACCGCGAGTGGGAGGCGACGGGCGGCGACGCCGAGGCCGCCGGGCTGCGCGCCGCCTACCTCGCCGCCAGCGCCACGGTCGGCCGCGACGTCCGCGTCGAGCTGCCGGGTGACCACGTGCTGACCGGGCGGGCGACCGGCGTCGACGCCTCCGGCCACCTCCAGGTGGAGTCCGGCGGCGAGCGCTACACGCTGGGCGCGGGAGACGTCGTGCACGTACGGGCCGCCGGATAAGTCACCGGCGTAGCCGCTTGGCGGCGTTGGTGGGAGCATGTGCGGCATGACCCTTCCCGACCACCATCTGACGCAGGGTGAGCGGCGCGTCCGATCCTTCCATCCCCATTGGAAGCGCCTTGTCGGCCCGTTCTTCGCGCTGATCCTCATCGCCGCGGCAGCGGGTGCGGCCCTGTACTTCTTCCCCGCCACGTGGGGGGAGAGCGTCTCCTTCTACGGCAGGATCGTCGTCGTCGTCCTCGCTCTGATCCTGCTGACGATCTTCACGCTCGTGCCGTACCTGCAGTGGAAGAACACCGGTTACGTCCTGACGACCCACCGGTTCACGATCAGCATGGGCGTGCTCAACAAGTCCACGGACGAGATCCCGATGGCCAAGGTCAACACCGTCAGCTCCGACCAGACGTTCCTGGAGCGCCTGCTCGGCTGCGGCACGCTGACCGTCGAGTCCGCGGGCGAGCGGGGTCAGATCGTGTTGCGCGACATCCCGAGGATCCAGGACGTCCGCATGGACCTGTTCAAGCTGGTCGAGGACGCGTCCGACGGGGAGATCGACGGCCACTGAGGGTGGCGTAGCCTGCTGATCGTGAACGCCTCCGAACCGCGCGGCAGACCGACGGCCGAGCAGATCGAGCGCACGCTCGTGGGCATGCCGGCCCGCTACACGCGCGAGCAGGTCTCGGCCGAGGCCGGCGTGTCGCGGGAGCTGGCCGAGCGCATCTGGCGGGCCCTCGGCTTCGCCCAGCTCGCCGACGACGCGGTGGCGTTCAGCGACGCCGACGTGGCCGCGCTGCGCCGGGTGCGCGGGATGCTCGACGGCGGCCTGCTCGACGAGCAGACCGTCATCCGCATGGCCCGCGCGCTCGGCCAGACCACCGCCAGGCTGGCCCAGTGGCAGGCCGAGATCGTGATCGGCACGATGTTGCCCGACCCGCCCGCCGACGCCGACCTGACCGGCGTCCTCGACACGGCCAAGGCCCTCCTGCCCGACTTCGAGCACCTGCTGATCCACGTCTGGCGGGCCCAGCTCGCCGCGGCGGGCACCCGCCTGCTGGCGGTCGCCGACGACCGGGCCGACCGGGTGCCGGGCCGCGTGTCGATCGCCGTCGGCTTCGCCGACCTGGTCTCCTTCACCCGGCGCTCGCGCGAGCTGGACGAACGGGGGCTGGCCGCGCTGGTCGAGGGCTTCGAGTCGCGGGCCGCCGACGTGGTGGCCGCGCACGGCGCGCGGCTGGTCAAGACGCTCGGCGACGAGGTGCTGTTCACCGCGCCCGCCCCGGCCCAGGCCGCGGCGATCGCGCTCGACCTCGCCGAGAGCCTGGAGCTGCGCATCGGCATGGCGTACGGGCCCGTCGTGCCCATGATGGGCGACGTGTTCGGCACCACCGTCAACCTGGCCGCCCGGCTCACGGCCATCGCCCGTCCCGGGACGATCGTGGTCGATTCGGAACTGGCCGAGGGCCTGGGCGAAGGCGCCGAGGGGGTCTCGGTGCACAAGATCAGGAGGCGGCCGGCAAGAGGGCTCGGCGTGGTCCAGCCCTATGTCTTGCGGAGATCAACCTCCTGACACAAGATGGCTGCCATGCCGTACGAAGTGCAGGGCGTCGTCGCCCGCGGTAAGGGTCAGGAAGTTTCACTGGAGACGGTGGTCGTGCCGGACCCCGGGCCGGGCGAGGCGGTGGTCAATGTGCAGGCCTGCGGGGTCTGCCACACCGACCTGCACTATCGCGAGGGCGGGATCAACGACGACTTCCCGTTCCTGCTGGGCCACGAGGCGGCGGGCACGGTCGAGGCGGTCGGCGAGGGCGTGACCGGGCTGGAGCCCGGCGACTTCGTGATCCTCAACTGGCGCGCGGTGTGCGGCCAGTGCCGCGCCTGCCTGCGCGGCCGGCCCTGGTACTGCTTCGCCACCCACAACGCCCGCCAGAAGATGACGCTCAAGGACGGCACCGAGCTGTCGCCCGCGCTCGGCATCGGCGCCTTCCTGGAGAAGACGCTGGTGGCCGCCGGACAGTGCACCAAGGTGTCGGCCGAGGCGCCCGCCCAGGTCGCGGGCCTGCTGGGCTGCGGCGTGATGGCCGGCATCGGCGCGGCGATCAACACCGGCGGCGTGACGCGCGGCGACAGCGTGGCCGTGATCGGCTGCGGCGGCGTCGGCGACGCGGCGGTCCTGGGGGCGTCGCTGGCCGGGGCGGCCCGGATCATCGCCGTCGACGTGGACGACCGGAAGCTGGAGTGGGCCCGCGGCTTCGGCGCGACGCACACGGTCAACTCGCGCGAGAACGACCCGGTCGAGGCGATCCGCGACCTGACCGGCGGGTTCGGCGCGGACGTGGTGATCGAGGCGGTCGGCCGGCCGGAGACGTACGAGCAGGCGTTCTACGCCCGCGACCTGGCCGGCACGGTGGTCCTGGTCGGCGTGCCGACGCCGGAGATGCGCCTGGAGCTGCCGCTGATCGACGTGTTCGGCCGCGGCGGCGCGCTGAAGTCCTCCTGGTACGGCGACTGCCTGCCCTCCCGCGACTTCCCGATGCTGATCGACCTGTTCCTGCAGAACCGGTTGCCGCTGGACAAGTTCGTCTCCGAGACGATCGGGCTCGACCAGGTCGAGGAGGCGTTCGCCAAGATGCACCGCGGCGAGGTGCTGCGCTCGGTGGTGATCCTCTAGATGATCGACCGCGTCATCACCTCCGGGACGTTCTCGCTCGACGGCGGCACCTGGGAGGTCGACAACAACGTCTGGCTGATCGGCGACGCGCGGGTGGTCGTGGTCGTCGACGCCGCCCACGACGCCGAGGCCATCGCCGAACGGGCGGGCGGGCGCCGGGTCAAGGCCATCGTGTGCACCCACGCCCACAACGACCACATCAACGCCGCGGCCCGGCTGGCCGAGCTGACCGGCGCGCCGATCCGGCTCCACCCGGCCGACCAGGTGCTCTGGGAGCAGGTGTACGGCCCCGAGGTGGCGTACACGCCGCTGGCCGACGGCGAGAAGATCTCCGTGGGCGGGGTGGCGCTGGAGGTGCTGCACACGCCGGGTCATTCGCCGGGCGCGGTCTGCCTGCACGCCGCCGACCAGGGCGTGTTGTTCAGCGGCGACACGCTGTTCAAGGGCGGGCCGGGCGCGACGGGCCGGTCGTACTCGTCGTTCGAGACGATCATCGAGTCGATCGCGGAGCGGCTGCTGTCCCTGCCGCCCGAGACGGTCGTCCACACCGGCCACGGCGACTCCACGTCCATCGGGGCCGAGGCGCCGCACCTGGGGGACTGGCTGGCACGAGGCCACTGACCTGCGGGGTCAGGCGAATGTGACGTCTCTAACATAGGCAAGCCTTACCGAAGTGAGCTATTTTAGGTGTGCCTAACCTAAAGGCGTCCCTTCCTGCTCGCTTGAGAGGCTTGTCCCCGGATGTATGTATGCATTTGTCGTGCTGTGACCGAGAACGAGGTCCACGACTGCATCGCCTCCGGGGCGAAGAGTGCGAAGCAGATTCGCGACACCACTGGTGCCGGTGGTGACTGTGCCCGTTGTGTACGGAAGATCTGTGCGATCCTGAAGCAGTCTGAAGAACTGACGACCGCATAGCCGCACCGCAACGAGGGGCCCGTTCATGCAGGGCGACAAGCAGATCATCGAACTGCTCAACGAACAGCTGACCGCCGAGCTCACGGCGATCAACCAGTACTTCCTGCACGCGAAGATGCAGGAGAACTGGGGATACACCAAGCTCGCCAAGCACACGCGCGACGAGTCCATCGACGAGATGCGCCACGCCGAACGGCTGACCGACCGCATCCTCTTCCTCGAAGGGCTGCCCAACTACCAGCGTCTCGGCACGCTGCACATCGGCCAGACCGTCGAGGAGCAGCTCAAGGCCGACCTTGAGGTGGAGCTGTCGGTGGTCGAGCGCCTCCGGCCGGCGATCCAGCTCATGAGGGAGAAGGGCGACATCACCTCCGCCCGCATCTTCGAGGACATCCTCGAGGACGAGGAGGAGCACATCGACTACCTCGAAACCGAGCTCGGCCTCATCCGCAGCCTGGGCGAGCAGCTCTACCTCGCCCGCTACGCCGAGCCGCGATCGATCGACGACTGAGATCGAGCCTTCCGGCCCCGCCGCCCCTCCGGGCGGCGGGGCCGTCCGCTGTATAGGCTGCCACGCATGACGGAGGCGGCTCAGGCGAAGCGCGAGCAGATCGTCGCCGCCGCGCTCGGCGTGTTCGGCCGCTACGGCTACCGCCGCACCTCGATGGACCTCATCGCCCAGGCCGCCCGCATGTCCAGGCCGGCCCTCTACCTGGTCTTCAAGGGCAAGGAGGACGTCTTCAGGGCGGTCGGCCGCAGGCTGGTCCACGACGCCCTGGCCGCCGCCGAGAGCGCCAGGCGCTCCGGCGCGTCGCCGGCCGACCGGCTCTACGGCGTGCTCGCGGTCAAGATCGACCTGTTCGGCGGCACGGTCGAGGGCGGGTTCCGGTCGGAGCTGCTGGCCGATGCCGCGGTGGTGGCCGAGGACGTGCGGGCGGCGTTCGAGGAGGGCTTCCGGGACGTCGTCGAGCGGACGCTCAACGACTGCGCCCGCGAGCTGGCCCTGCTCGGCGTCGCGCTCCCGCCGCGCGACGCCGCCGACCTGCTGGTCGCGGCGACGGAGGGCATCGCGGGGGCGAAGGCGGAGCCGGCCGTCCTGCGCACACGCCTGCGCCAGCTCGTCGAGCTGGTCGTACGCGGGCTCAGCGGGAGCGCCTGACGGATACTGGGGGAGGCGAGCCCCGTACACCTGTGAGGGAGTGGTCTCCATGCTCTATCTCTTCGGCTTCGAGCGCATCGGCGTGGCCGTCAGCGACCTGTACTTCGTCGACCCCGACCCCGGAGAGAACCAGGAGGGCGCCGAGCACGGCGTGCGCCTGGAGATCCGCAGGCTCGCGCCGGGCGAACTCAAGGGCTCCATCTACTCGGCCCGTCCCATCGTCGTCGACCAGCTCATCTGGCGGGTCGACCTGCTGGAGTCGGTCGAGGGACGGCCGGGGAGCTTCGACCGTACGCACCATCACCCGGGCTCCAGCGGCTGGGAGCCCGACCGGCGGGTGTTCGACGAAGAGCTGTCGGCCGAGCCGCTGAAGTGGCTGGGGGAGCGGCTGGCCGATCTCGACGGCGTGTTGCGGCAGTCGGGGGTCGATCCGGCGGAGGCGGGCCCCGGCGACGCGGCGGGCCTGCGCGAGGCCGCCCCCGAGATCGTCGACACGGTCGGCCGCCTGCTCGGCCGCGTACACGCCGGCGAGCTGGGCACCGCCCCCGCCACCGGCCCGGCCACCTCCGTCCGGGCGAGCTGGCTCTGACCCGCCAGCCGTAATTCTGGGGAGAATGTCGAATTCGCGGCATCCCGGCGCGCGGAGCGGGGTATCACGCTCCGGGCGCCGGGCGTGGAACGTGTCCGTGTCCGCGGTGCCGGGCATGCGCGACGTCTTCGGAAAGCCTGGAGCGCCTTGTGATTTCCCCTCGATAATCGCGGTAATTTAATCACGACTAACCCTTATTTAGCTTCGTTTGCCCAGGTCAATGGATAGGTCAACGACGAGTCAAACCGCGCGCTGTGCCCGGGAAACGATCGCCTAAGGACCTACGATCGCTTCATGACCTGCGTACTTCTCGCCGAGGATGACACCTCGATCTCCGAGCCACTCGCGCGTGCGCTACGCCGCGAGGGCTATCAGGTAGAGGTGAGCCCCGACGGCCCGCAGGCCCTGGAGAGGGCCCTGTCGGGCGGCATCGACCTCATCGTTCTCGATCTCGGGCTGCCAGAGATGGACGGTCTCGAGGTCGCGCGCCGGATCCGTGCCGAGGGGCACGGCACTCCGGTGCTCATACTCACGGCCCGCGTGGACGAGGTCGACACGGTCGTCGGGCTCGACGCCGGCGCCGACGACTACGTGACCAAGCCGTTCCGGCTGGCCGAGCTGCTGGCCCGCGTGCGCGCGCTGTTGCGGCGCGGCACCTCGGAGACCCCGGTCGTGCAGGGGGTCCGCATCGACGCCGACTCCCGCCGCGCCTGGATGGGGGAGAAGGAGCTGCATCTGACTACCAAGGAGTTCGACCTGCTGCGGGTGCTGGTCCGCGACGCCGGCAAGGTCGTCACCCGCGAACAGATCATGCGGGAGGTGTGGGACACCAACTGGTGGGGTTCGACCAAGACCCTCGACATGCACATCTCCTGGTTGCGCCGCAAACTCGGCGACGACGCCGCCAAGCCCCGTTACATCACCACCGTCCGGGGAGTCGGCTTCCGGTTCGAACGCGAGTAGGCGCATGCGCCGCCGACTGCTCTCCTCCACTCTGGTCGTCGCGGTCATCGCGGTCCTGTTGCTGGGGGTCCCCCTGGGCGTCGTGGTGAGCCGCCTGATCGTCGACGAGGCGGCTCAGGAGCTCGGGGCGGAAGCCAAGCGTCTCGTGGGCGAGGTCGAGTACGCCCGCGTCCAGGAGACCCCGCTCGACCCCCAGCAACTGGAGCAGAAGTACCCGGGCAGGTACATACAGATCTGGGAACGCGGAACCCCTCTCAGGGTGACCGTCGTCGGCACAGCACCGGCGTCGGGTCACCTCATGACCGAGGACGCACAGACCAACACCGGCGTCTATGTCCGCATAAGTCGCGACAGAGACCAGGTTGAGCGGGACGTACGGGCCCGGCTGCTGCTGATCGTGGCCCTGGCCGTCGCGGCGCTCGCGGTGGCCGTGAGCCTGGCCGTCGTGCAGTCGCGCAGGTTGACGCTGCCCCTGCAGGACCTGGCCAAGATCGCCGAAAGGCTGGGGTCGGGTGACGCGCGGCCGAGCAAGCACCGCTACGGCATCCCCGAGCTGGACCGGGTGGCACAGGTGCTCGACCGCAGCGCCACGCGCATCTCCGACCTGCTCACCCGCGAACGCGAGTTCGCGACCGACGCCTCCCATCAACTCCGTACACCCCTGACCGGCCTGACCATGCGCCTGGAGGAGATCGTCGCGGCCTCCGACGAGCCCGAGGTCGTCCGCGAGGAGGGCGAGGCGGCCATCGTCCAGGCCGAGCGCCTGACCGCGGTGATCGACGAGCTGCTGGCCGCCGCCCGTCGCCAGCGTCACGCGCAGGCCGAGCCCGTCGCCATCGACGAGGTGCTGGTCCAGCAGGTCACCGAGTGGGAGCCGGTCTTCCGCGAGGCGGGCCGCACACTGCACCTCGACGGCACCCGCGGTCTGAAGGCGATGGCCACCACCGGCGGCTTCGGCCAGGTCATCGCCTCGCTGCTGGAGAACTCCCTGCGCCACGGCGGCGGCACGGTCACCGTCACCAGCACCAGCGGCGACAACTACATCGTGATCGAGGTCGCCGACGAGGGGCCGGGCATCGCCGACGAGATCGCACCCAAGATCTTCGAACGGAACGTCAGCGGCGGCGGCGGCACCGGCCTCGGGCTCACCCTCGCCCGCGCGCTGGCCCAGGCCGCCGGCGGGCGCCTGGAGCTGGTACGGCGCCGGCCGGCCACATTCGCCGTCTTCCTGCGCCCGGCCGAGGAGGACAGCAGGAACCGCGTGGTCAGCGGTCCTGCGTGACCTCGGGCAACTCGACCGGGATCGGCTCGGTGGCCTCCAGGAACACCCACTTCTTGTACGACCAGTAGCGGAACAGGGTGCCGAGCCCGACGCCGGCGAAGTTGGCGATGTTGAGGCTCAGGCCGTCGTGCAGGTGGAGGGTGTACTTGGTGAAGCCGATCACCAGCAGGCCGAACAGCAGGGCGATGCCGTTGAGCAGGAAGAACAGGAAGTATTCGCGGCCGAGGCCGGTCTGCTCGCGGTGGCGGAAGGTCCAGAAGCGGTTGCCCGCGTAGGCGAAGGTCGCCGAGAGCGTGGTGGCGACGACCTTGGAGGTGAGTGGGCCCCACTCGAAACCGAGCAGGAAGAGGTTGTAGATACCCGTGTCAAGGAAGAAGGCGAGGGCCCCGATGCTCCCGAACTTGGCCAGCTCGTGAACCAGGGACTCGAACCGCTGGTAGAGGCGCTTGGCAAACTCCACGTCCCCGTTCGGTCCTTTCCCTCGTCGAGCCTGACCGTCTCAGCGTACCGGCGAAGTCGTACGGACGGTGTCAGGGGGCCTAACATGCCGCGCAAAGACCACTTCTAGAAATATCGCCTCATGAGCGGCATTTATGAAAGAGGGGCATTACGCTGCCGTTCAGATCGCGGGCCCGCCCGCGATTCCGGACCCGCCGCTCCAGACGGCCGACCGTCCGCGATCCCGGACCCGCCGCTGTGGACGGCGCCGGCCCGTGATGTCGGACCACAGCCGCTTCGGACGGCCGCCCTCCCGGGAGCCGCCTGTGCCGCTTCGCTGGTTGACGAGACTGCTCGCGTCGGTGCCGGTCCTGCTCGTGGCGGGTTGCGGGACGGCCGGCGGGGTCCCGGTGCCCAGGGAGGATCGCACGTCTGCTCCGGCGGTCGCGCCACGGGTCGATCCGGCGACGGCCGAGCAGGCGTTCTCGCTGCTCCGGCAGCTCGACGGGGCCTGGAAGCGGCGGGACTGCGCCGCCGTACGGGACCTGACCACATGGGCGGAACGGACGCTGGGCGGCCGTGCCTGCGAGGCGACCGGGAACGGCCGTCCGGCCCGCCCCGCCGACCCCGTCTACCTGCTGCCGGACGAAGGCGACTGGTTCGCCGCGCTGGCCCGCGAGCCCTCGCCCGCGTACTACCTGTTCTTCCTGGAGGACGGCCGCTGGCGGCTCGGCGCGGGCCCGGTCCCCGTGCCTGGCGAGCCCGTGCGGAAGGCGGGTGACGCGCCGTCGTCGCTGGTCAGGCAGGCCCGGCTGGTGCCACAGCGGCACCTCACGTACCTCACGGACCCCGCCGGGGTGGCGGGCGTCCGCTTCCCGCCCGGCGATCCGCTGCGCGCGCTGCTCAAGGACGTGACCGGACGCCGCGCGGACGTGGAGCTGTACGGCACCCGCACCCTCGCCGTCCCGGTGGAGGCCGGGTCCGTCCTGGTCTTCGACGCCCTGCGCCTTACGTACAAGGGTGGGCGTACGGACCTGGTGGAGATGGCCACCCTCGTCGGCGCCGGCAACAAGCTCAGGACGCTAGGCCTGCGCCGGGCGCGCGCGAGCTGACGGCGGGGTGCGTGCTTGTCCCGGGGCGTGAGTTGACAACGGCGGGGCAGTCGTTCCGTCCCGGTAAGCTCACCTCACGTGAGTTCCTACAGTCCCATCGGGCCGGTCGTCGGCGTGGTCGGCGCCGGCCAGCTCGCCCGGATGACGCAGCCGCCGGCCATCGCGCTCGGGGTCGAGCTGAGGGTGCTGGCCGCCGCCCCCGGCGAGAGCGCCGCACGAGTGATCGTCGACACCCAGGTCGGTGATTACCGCGACCTCGCCGACCTGCGCGCGCTCGCCCAGGGCTGCGACGCGATCACGTTCGACCACGAGCATGTCCCGACCGAGCACATCAGGGCGCTGATCGCCGACGGCCACTCGGTGCACCCGGGCGCCGACGCGCTCGTGCACGCCCAGGACAAGGCGGTCATGCGCGAGCGCCTGACCGCGATCGGCGCGCCCTGCCCCGCCTGGGCGCGGGTCTCGTCCGCCGAGGACGTCTCGGCGTTCGCGGCCGAGCACGGCTGGCCCGTCGTGCTGAAGTCGGTGCGCGGCGGCTACGACGGGCGCGGCGTGTGGGTCTGCCGTACGCCCGAAGAGGTGGCCGAGGCGTTCGCGACCGGCGTCGAGCTGATGGCCGAGGCGTTCGTGCCGTTCGAACGGGAGCTCGCGGTGCTGGTGGCCCGCTCGCCCCACGGGCAGGGCGTCAGCTACCCGGTCGTCGAGACCGTCCAGCAGGACGGCATCTGCGTCGAGGTGCTCGCCCCCGCCCCCGGCATGGACCCCGAGGACGCCGCCGTCGCCCAGCGCATCGGCCTGAAGATCGCCCACGAGCTGGGCGTGACCGGGCTGCTGGCGGTGGAGCTGTTCCAGACCGCCGACGGTCTCGTCGTGAACGAGCTGGCCATGCGCCCCCACAACAGCGGCCACTGGACGATCGAGGGCGCGACCACGTCCCAGTTCGAGCAGCACCTGCGGGCCGTGCTCGACCTGCCGCTCGGCTCGCCGTCGATGACCGCCCCCGTCGTCGTCATGGCCAACCTGCTGGGCGGCGACGACCCCGACCTGTTCAAGCGTTACGAGCACGTGCTGGCCCACGACCCCGGCATCAAGCTGCACTTCTACGGCAAGGAAGTGCGTCCGGGCCGCAAGATCGGGCACGTCACGGCCTTGGGCACGGACCTGGACAAGGTCCGCGCCCGCGCCCGTCACGCCGCCGTCTACCTCATGACCGGGGAGTACACGTGAGCCGGCGAGGCGGACACGCCATCTCGACCATTGCTCAGCCGGTGAAGGAGGCGAAGTGAAGATCGGGATCGTCATGGGGTCCGACTCCGACTGGCCCGTGATGAAGGCCGCGGCCGAGGCGGTGGCGGAGTTCGGGGTGCCCTTCGAGGCGGACGTCGTCTCGGCCCACCGCATGCCGGTCGAGATGATCGAGTACGGGCGGCAGGCGGCCTCCCGCGGCATTTCCGTGATCATCGCCGGGGCCGGCGGGGCGGCCCACCTGCCGGGCATGCTGGCCTCGGTGACGCCGCTGCCCGTGATCGGGGTGCCGGTGCCGCTGAAGTACCTCGACGGGATGGACTCCCTGTTGTCGATCGTCCAGATGCCCGCCGGGGTGCCGGTGGCCACGGTCGCCGTCGGCGGGGCGCGCAACGCGGGGCTCCTGGCCGTACGCATCCTGGGGGTGTCCGACGCCGGGCTGCGGGAGCGTATGGAGGAGTTCCAGGTGCGGCTCAAGGAGCAGGCCCACGCCAAGGGCGAGAAGCTACGCGCAGAGGCCGCAGAGCTCTGAGGTGAGCCGCGGGGGCCGCCGCAGGAGCTCTGAGCTGCGGGAAGGTCGTCAGGGCTTTGGGGGCGGGCACGTCCTCGGAGCCCTGAGCAGGCCCCTGAGCGCTTCAAGCAGGGCCGGGCACCCAGGAGGTCTCCGGGCGCCCGGCGGCGAGCCGTGGCATGCCTCACGGGCGGCTGAGCGCCCGCGAGGATCCATGGCGGGACGCCCCGCGCCGGGCTTGGGCGCTGCTGAGGACCACTGGCGGAGCGCCCGGTGACGAGCCGTGGCGGTGCCTACGGCCGGCCGGGCGCCCGATGACGGGTCGCCGGTGGGAACGTGGGTGTCCCGGTGTCCCAGCGACGGGATGTCGCTGGGCTCTTGGGCGTTCTGGCTTGCGGGTGCCCAGGGGGCGGGTCGGCGATGGGCTTATGGGCGGCCGAGGGCGCGGTAGTGCCAGCCGGCCGAACGCCACACCTCGGAGTTGAGCGCGTTGCGGCCGTCGACGATGCGCCGGGTCGCGACCACCGCGCCCAGTTCCTCCGGATCGAGTTCCAGGAACTCCTGCCACTCGGTCAGCAGCAACACCACATGCGCCCCGCGGACCGCCTCGACGGCCGACTCGCCGTAGTTCAGCTCCGGGTGAGCCTTACGAGCGTTGTCGAGCGCGATCGGGTCGTAGACGGTGACCTGTCCGCCCTGGTGGCCGATCGTCACGGCGACGTCCAGAGCGGGTGAGTCGCGGATGTCGTCCGAGTTCGGCTTGAAGGCCGCGCCCAGCACGCCGACCGTGCACCCGTGGAAGGACCCGCCCGCCAGCTCCCTGGCCAGGTCGACCATACGGGCACGGCGGCGCATGTTGATCGCGTCGACCTCGCGCAGGAACGTCAGCGCCTGGTCGGCCCCCAGCTCGCCGGCCCGCGCCATGAAGGCCCTGATGTCCTTGGGCAGGCAGCCGCCGCCGAAGCCGAGCCCGGCGTTGAGGAAGCGCCCGCCGATGCGGTCGTCGTACGAAAGCGCCTCGGAGAGCTGCTTGACGTCGGCGTGCGAGGCCTCGCAGACCTCGGCCATGGCGTTGATGAAGGAGATCTTGGTGGCGAGGAAGGCGTTCGCCGCCGTCTTGACCAGCTCCGAAGTCGCGAAGTCGGTCACCACGAACGGGACGTCGCCGAGCGGCTCGTACACCTCGCGCAGCACCTTCTCGGCCCGATCGGAGCGCACGCCGAGCACGATGCGGTCGGGGTGGAGGGTGTCCTCGACCGCGAAGCCCTCGCGCAGGAACTCCGGGTTCCACGCCAGCTCGACGCCGACACCCGCCGGAGCCAGGCGGGCGAGCTTGTCGGCCAGCCGCTCGGCGGTGCCGACAGGTACGGTCGACTTGCCCACGACCAGGCACTCGCGGTCGAGAAGCGGTGCGAGCGACTCGACGGCGTTGTCCATGTACGTCACGTCGGCGGCGTACTCGCCCTTCTTCTGGGGCGTGCCGACGCAGACGAAGTGCACGTCGCCGAAGGCGGCGACCTCTTCGTACGAGCTGGTGAAGCGAAGGCGTCCGGAGTCGAGCCCACGGCGGAGCACGGGTTCCAGCCCGGGCTCGTGGATGGGGAGCTCACCGTTGTTCAGCCGGCGGATCTTGTCCGCGTCAATGTCGAGGCCCAGGACTTCGAATCCGAGATCCGCCATGCAGGACGCATGCGTGATGCCCAGGTATCCGGTCCCGATCACCGTGAGGCGATATGGCACGAGCGAGCTCCTTTCGATCGCCAGGCATGCTACCGGCCCTCGCTACCTCCTTCGTGCCACCCGCTCCTGTTCGCAAACCGTACTAGCTGGTAACAAAGTGCTCGGACGTCCTAGTATCTGATGCATGAGCTTCCCTCTCTATGCGCCCGCCGAAGAGCACGACATGCTCAGGGAGACGGTTCGCGCCCTGGCCGACGAGAAGATCGCCCCGCAGGCCGCGGCGGCCGACGAGTCCGAAGAGTTCCCCTGGGACGTCTACAAGTCCCTCGTCGCGGCCGACCTGCACGCCGTACACGTCCCCGAGGAGTACGAGGGCGCCGGCGCGGACGCGCTGGCCACGGTGATCGTCATCGAGGAGGTCGCGCGGGCCTGGGCGTCGTCCTCGCTCATCCCCGCGGTCAACAAGCTGGGCACCGTCCCCCTCCTGCTCTCGGCCTCCGAGGAGCTCAAGCAGCGTTACCTCGCGCCGGTGGCGAGGGGCGAGGCCATGTTCTCGTACGCGCTGTCGGAGCCGGAGGCGGGCTCCGACGCCGCCGCGATGAAGACCCGCGCGGTCCTCGACGGCGACCACTACGTGCTCAACGGCACCAAGATGTGGATCACGAACGCCGGCGTGTCCGAGTACTACACCCTGATGGCCGTGACGGACCCGTCCGCGGGCGCCCGGGGCATCTCCGCCTTCGTCGTGGAGAAGTCCGACGAAGGGGTGTCCTTCGGCCCGAAGGAGAAGAAGCTCGGCATCAAGGCCTCGCCGACCCGCCAGGTCATCCTGGAGAACGTACGCATCCCCGCGTCCCGCATGATCGGCGAGCCCGGCACCGGCTTCAAGACGGCCCTCGCCACCCTCGACCACACCCGCATCACCATCGCCGCCCAGGCGCTGGGCATCGCCCAAGGCGCCCTCGACTACGCGATCGGCTACGTCAAGGAACGCAAGCAGTTCGGCCGCGCGATCGCCGACTTCCAGGGCCTGCAGTTCATGATCGCCGACATGGCCATGAAGCTGGAGGCGGCCAGGCAGCTGACGTACCACGCCGCCGCCAAGTCCGAACTGGCGATGCACGGCCGTCCGCAGAAGGACCTGACGTTCCTGTCGAGCGCCGCCAAGTGCGCCGCCTCCGACGCGGCGATGGAGATCACCACGGACGCGGTGCAACTCCTGGGCGGCTACGGCTACACGAAGGACTTCCCGGTGGAACGCATGATGCGCGACGCCAAGATCACCCAGATCTACGAGGGCACCAACCAGATCCAGCGCATGGTGATGGCCCGCCAGCTGTTGAAGTAGGTATTGACGTGCGGAAACCCGGCGCTACCTGTGAGGTGGGCCGGGTCCGTCGGAGCGCTGGATGATCTTCGATTTCGGTCTGTTCCGTGATCTTTACAGGGCGGTCCAGGGCTGCCAGGATCACGCGGCATGGACGTCGATGACTTCTGGGACCTGATCGAGCGTTCTGGACGCGAGACCGACACAAGGAGAGCACGTGTCTCGTGGTTGGTGGACGAACTCTCTCGCCGCCCTGTCGAAGAGATCATTGACTACCACATCTGGTGGACGACCACTCAGAATCGCGGCTGCACTATCGATCTGTATGCGGCGTACTGGTTCGTGTTCCGCATGGGTTCGCTGGACGGCTTCGAGTACTTCGTGAACTGGCTTGTCAGCCTGGGACGTGAGACGTTCGAGGCTGTCACTGACTGCCCTGATCGGCTGATCGAGTTGCCTCAGGTCCTCCACCTGCTGGAGCTGGAGAAGCCGTCTGCCGACTCTGCCAAGCACCGGCTACAGGATCCGGAGCAGATGAGGGAGGAGCAACCTGAGTTCGATCCACTGGGCTACGTGGCCTACCACGCCTACGAGCAGGTGACCGGGCAGGATCCGGACGGGCTCGGCGAAGCCGCGGATGCTCGCGGCGTTTCGGGCGGATTCCCCCTGGTTCCGGCGCTCGGCAATGTTCCCCACGGAGAGCAGTGGGACTTCGACGATGAGCAGGAAATGGCTCGCAGGCTTCCGCGGATAGCCCGCTACCGGGATCAGTGACGATCCCTCTCCGCTGATGTGGCGGCCGCTTACGGGCGGAAGAAACGCTCGTCAATCGCTCTCCGGGCGCGGTCGTGAGAGCCGGGCATCATGTGGGCGTAGACGCGGAGGGTGAAGCCTGGGTCGGCGTGGCCCAGGTACTCGGCGAGTTCCTTGACCGAAACGCCGCCGGCCAGCATGACGCTCGCGTAGTAGTGCCGGAGTTGGTGCAGCCCTTCCTTGCGGGAGGTGACGTAGCGGCTTCGTTTGCGCGGGTCCTTGTCCGGTGCCGGGATCACGCCCGCGGTCACCAGAGCGGGCTTCCAGACGGTTTCGCTGTAGCTTCTGGCCCTGATGAAGCGGTCGTCCGTCCAGCGAAACAGCAGGTTGTGCGTGCGGAGTCTGCCATCCGGCTTTTCCCAGGGCAGAGAGCAGGCCAGCGGGGGATAGGCGGAGACGTGCCGCTTGATGGCCTCCGCAGCCCGGCCGGGCATCGGTACGACCCGCTCACGGTCGTTCTTCGGCAGAGCGAAGACGTGGTGCGATCCCAGCTTCTTGATCTGCCGACGTACGCGAACAAGACACTCCTCGAAGTCGATGTCTTCAAGGGCCAGGCCGAACAGCTCACCCTGCCGCAGTCCGCACGCGGCCCCCAGCATTGGGAGCAGGCGGAAGAGGGCGGGGTGAGCGTCGATCAGGGCGTAGACCCGTTCGTCCGACCATGCCGTGATCGCTTCGGTGGTGCGCTTCGGTACCTGGACGATCGGCGACTTCGCGGGACTTCGCTTGATCGCCTCGTCGGCGACGGCCAGGTCGAGGATGCCCTGGAGGACCAGGAAGGCCGTCTGTACGGTCGAGGTCTCGAAGCGACTGCTCAGGTCACTGATCCACGCCTGGATCTGGGATGGCTTGATGCTCTTCACCTGGCGTTTGGCGTAGGTCGGTGCGACGTGGAGGCGGTGGATGTACTCGTATCGGATCTTGGTCGAGGGGTCCACGATGCGGGAGGCGAGCCAGCGTTCGGCGAGATCGCCGAAGAGCACCTTGCCGGCGTTCGGATCGATGTAGTCGCCGCGGGCGATGTCGGCGCCCATGGTGGCGATCTTGCGCTCGGCGTCGGCCTTGCGGTCGTAGGCGGTCGAGCACTCTTTGCCGTCGGGGTCTAGCCAGACGGCGAGCCAGCGCTTGCCTTTGCCGTACCGAGTGGTCTTGACCTTCCGCGGCTTGCCGTCCTGGTCTCGGATTGTCTTGGTCCACAGGTCCTTGACGAAGGCCATGGGCTACTCCTGGTCCTGGACCCAGGACATGACGTCCTCGGGCACGTAGCGCAGGTGACGGCCGATCCTGTGGCCTCTGGGGCCCGTGCGGTGGTATCGCCATTGGTAGAGCGTGGCCACCGGAACACCGAGGAAGGTGGCTACGTCCTCCACGGTCCAGAGCCTGGCGAGAGTGCTCATAGGCACCCTCCGGTGATGGCGGCGGCCAAGAGTTGATCGCCGAGGGAGTGGCCCTTACCCGCGCCACTCCCATTCGCTGATCACGAGGACGGTGTCCTCGTCGAAGAGGGGGAGGCGGCCGGTGGTGATGTCGGTGTCGCGGGCGTGGTGTTCGCGGTCGGCGCGGATGTCGCCGAGGGTGGTGGAGTAGTGGCGGGAGCGGGTGGAGAAGTCAGGGATCACCTGAATCCACGAGGGAAGCAATCAGACCCAGCGCGTGGTGATGGCCCGCCAGCTCCTCAAGTGATCGGCCGAGCCCTCGCCTGCTTTGAGGGTGCAGGCGAGGGGGCATCGTGGTGCCGGTCGGTGTCGCGGGGCAGGGGGAGCGGTTTCCTGGTCGCCGCGTACGCCGGAGGTGGCTCAGCGTTTGAGCAGCCCGTGTATGGCGGCGGTGGCCGCTATCCACAGCCCTGCGCATGCCCCCGCGGCCTTCACGCCGAAGATGACGGCTTCGGTGACCGTGTCCCCGTTGCCTACGGCGAGCAAGGAGCAGGCGACGGCGATCAGGAGCGAGAACAGGGTGCCTACGACGGCCCACCAGATGAGGTTCGCCTTGCTCACGCCTCGCTCTCCTCTTGGGGGACGGCCCAGGCTGTACCGCTTTTGGGCGCTGTGTGGATGTGCATGGGAGTACGAGTAGCAGAGCGTGAGACGTGGGCGCCCAACCTTGATCAATCCCGGATCTGATCCAGTTCTCTGCGGATCGGTGAGGCTTGATCCCGGATGTTGCCGGATGCATCCGGAAGCCCCTGAACGATGAGACCAAGTCGGTGTATGTCGTGCATGCTGTTGCGAACCACCACGAGGCTGGCCTGTGGGACCATGGGGTACTTCTCGGGCTCAAGGCTGGAGTGCGCCTTCCTCCGCCCTGCGCCTCAACCCCCTCTCCCGCCCGGAACGGGCATGCGATCCTGAACAGGTTGGATCATGAATGGAGTCAGCGCCGCCGGTAGCCGTCTAGCGTTGCTCGCGACGCGGATGCGAACGCTTTACTACGTCGAAGCGGGCCAGCCGTCGTATCAAATCCTCTCCAGGGAGGCGGAACGTGTCATAGCCGAAGCCGACGAAGAGGACAGCAACTGGCTCAGACATCTTCCGCGGGCCACCGCCTGTGACCTGATCAGCGGGAAGTCCAAGCGGACACCCGACTGGTTGCTCGTACGCACGCTGGTGGTCGTGTGCCACCGCATCGCCACCAAGTCGAACCTCGACATCGCGCCCCAGGAAGCCCTTCTGAGGGAGTTCGGGCAGCTTTGGCGGGCCGCCAAGGCGGATGAGGAGCAGGGGCTGGACGCGTACGTCGCGCTGCACGGTCGCGATGGGGATGTGGCGGGTGGTCGGGTCGGCGGTGATGTGCTGGATCCTGCACCTGGAGAAGGGGCTTCGCCCGGGACCACGCCCTCGGAGGGGCGCATGCCCGGCAACTGGGGGCGGCTCGGGAGCCGGCGGCTCAAGCTCGCCGAAGAGGGTGACGCGCAAGCCGCGTACGAGATGGCCGTGTTGCTGGCCTGCGAGGCCGTCGCCCTGGAGAGCGGGGGCGGTGATCCCGAGGAGGTGACGTACTGGCGGGACATGGCATCCGTCTGGAAGGGGCGGGCCATGGGCAAGGTTCCCGACGCCGCCGTGCTGCGGCTTCAGGGGCTTCAGCTGGTCAAGGCGGCCTACGCGTTGGCCATCACGTACAAGAAGGCGGGCAGGGCCGGGTCGAAGGACTTCTTCATCGCCGCCATGCAGGCCGAGAGCTCGGTGGGGGGCCTGAACCAGATGCGGGTCGCCGCTGACGATGTCGCCCTGGTCGATCCGCGTGACGAGGCGTGGTTGTAGCGGGGAAGCGTGGGCTTCAGGACAGTGAGGTCCGCTGGTGGGTCGCGCCGCCGTAGGCTGAAGCCGTTCGTGAGGGACGGGAGACTGAGGTGGCCGGGACGAGCGTGGGCGGGACGAGCGTGAGCGGGACGGGCGGGGCCGGGGTGAGTGTGGCTGAGGTTCTGGCTGAGCTGGCCGAGCTGGAGGACCCCCGGGCGCGTGAGGTGAACGAGAGACACGGTGACGATCACGGTGTGAACCTCGGCAAGCTGCGTGCGCTGGCGAAACGGCTGAAGACGCAGCAGGAGCTCGCGGGCCGGCTCTGGGCGACGGGTGACACGGCGGCGCGGCTGCTGGCCCTCCTGATCTGCCGGCCGAAGGCGTTCGGACGTGACGAACTGGACGCGATGGTGCGCGAGGCGCGTACGCCCAAGGTGCACGACTGGCTCGTGAACTACGTGGTGAAGAAGAGCCCGTACGCCGAAGAGCTGCGCCTGGCCTGGTTCGCCGATCCGGACCCGGTGGTCGCGAGCGCCGGTTGGGCGCTGACCACCGAACGCGTGACGAAGAGGCCCGAGGGGCTCGACCTCGCCGGACTGCTCGACGTCATCGAGTCGCGGATGAAGGACGCCCCCGACCGCCTGCAGTGGGCGATGAACCACTGCCTGGCCCAGATCGGGATCGACCACTCGGGGCAGCGGGCCCGGGCGATCGACATCGGTGAGCGCCTGGAGGTGCTCAAGGACTATCCGACGTCCCCGGGCTGCACGTCTCCGTACGCGCCTGTCTGGATCAACGAGATGGTCCGCCGCCAGGGGTGAGGGCTCGCGCCGCGACCGCGCGGAAGCCCGGTGCGCGGGTTCCTCAACGAGGTGCGCGGGCTTCTCATCAAGATGTCTCTCATCGAGCGGGGTGACGGGGGAGGGGTTTGGTCATCACGCGGCATCCGCGGGGGTCGAGGGCGGCGAGCTTCTCGGCGTCCTGGAAGCCGTGGCGGGTGTAGAGCGCGATGGCCATGGTGTTGTCGGGCCTGACGGACAGCCGGACGGTCTCGGCGTGCCGCTGCGCGGCCCACCGTTCGACCTCCCTGATCAGGTGGTCGCCGACGCCACGGCCGCGGGCCGCGGGGCTGACCCACATGGACGCCAGTTCGACGCTGTTCGCCCCCTCGACCGGTACGCCGCTGACCATGCCGGACGGGTGCCCGTCGAGGAAGGCGATGACGTTGTGCGAGCCGCGCATCGTCAGGCGCGCCCGCCAGCGTTCCTCGCGGTCGCCGTCGCCCTGCCAGTCGGCCAGTGTCGAGCCGAAGGCGGGGCCCGATTCGGCGAGCGCCGCGAGTCGTAGCTCGCGCCAGAGCGGCCAGTCGTCCGGCTCCAGGATGCGCAGTTCGACCATGCCCTCGACCTTGCCCGCCGCTTCGGCTGAGGGCAATGGAATTACGTTTCCCGACGCTCGCGGGACGCCTTTTCGTCGTTTTCCCGGCTCCAGATCTGCCTGGCGCGTGGGAGGTCCCTGATCGTGCCGCCTTCCGGGATCATGCCCCAGAGAAAGGGGATCAGGTAAGCGGGCGGGCCGCCCAGGAGGCCGGTCAGTTCGTCCTCGGTGAGGTCGAGGGTGAAGAGGGGGCCGGGGCGGGAAGGCCTCCAGCCGCTTTCGAGCGCCCGGCGGACGCACGCGGCCACGAGGAGGGGACGGACCGCGATGGTCCGGCTGCCCCACTGGTTGTCCGGCCGGGCGCAGGGGAGAGACACGACGAGAACGCACCCCGGATCCTCGGCCCGCTCGACGACGAAGGTGAGCGGGCTCGGTCCGTCGCCGCCGCGGCGGCTGGGCCGGTGACCGACGCGCCAGCGGAAGGCGGTGCCGTCGACGGTGATGGGCCTGGAGCCTTTCCTGGGTATCGCCATGGGCGCCTCCGAATTCCGCCTCCGGAGGAGGGCGGCGAGAAAAGTCATGCGGACGGTCGTCAATCATAACCGTTGTTCCGGGTTGCCGACGTCATAAAAGGCGGAGGGCAATTCTCGGAGGATGCCGGTAAAAGGCGTAAGGAATGTCCGAGGGGTGCGGGTAATGCGTTTCCGAATATGTGCCCGGTAAGCGGTGGCGGGGAATGTGTGACTGTGCGGACCGGTGCGGGATCGCCGACCGGTCCTGGGGTGTCGCCGTCCCGTACGGTTGCGGGGGCGTGCCTGGCCGGGAGCGGGGTCAGCCGCTGGTGTCCTCCGGCGGGGTGTCGGGCTTCTGGGAGTTCAGCCAGGTGTGCAGGGCGGAGGTACCGGTGATCCAGAGTGCCGCGAAGCCGCCGGAGGCCGTCGCACCCGCCATGATGGCGCCGGCGACGGTGCTGCCGTTCCCGGTGGCGAGCAGGCCGGCGACGACACCGACGAGCAGCGCGAGCAGGACGGCGCTGACCGCCGACCAGATGAGGGTTGCCTTGCTCATTCGTGTCCCCTTGACGTACGGGCTTGGTTCATGACGTAGGAGTACCAGCGGGGTTCGGGCATGCGTCCGCGTAACTGATCTTTCCGGCCATGATCGCGCTTTCCTCGGACGTATTCGGACGGTCTCGGATGGATTCGGCCGTGTGGGGCTGAAGGGGCAGATGTGTGTGTTGTGCATGGCGCCGCTACAAGCCCGACTTATGGCACTATGGCTACTTATCTCAACGCGATGAGATGGTGGCGCGCGTCTATCTTCTCGTACGCCACTTCCACTCTTAAACCGGACAACGGTGTCCGAACCGGGGCGGCTCATGAAGGTTGTCGATCAAGGTGAAGATCACCTTGCTCTGCTCGTGACACGTCTGAACAGACTGCGTGAAATCGAATGCGGAAACCCGTCGCTCAAACGGATCGAAAAAGTCGCGCTCGCCCTTTCGGAGGATGACCCGGAACGGAAGAGATGGTGCCGGCCGTTGCCGAAGTCGACCGTGGCCGACCTGCTGAACGGCAGGTCGCAGAAGGTGCCGGACTTTCTGCTGATGCGGACCATCGTCGAGGTGTGCCAGGTGATCGCCGTGAAGTCCGGCATGCCCATCGAATCCGTGGAGGAGCTGACCGCCGAGTTCACCATCCTGTGGCAGGCGGCCAAGGCCGAGGAGGGGGAGGCGGCGAGGCGCCGGAACAGGTCGTCGGCCGCGGCCCGGACCGGCGGGGACGTCCTGGAGCCCGTACCGGGTGAGCAGTCCTCGTGGCGGCCGTCGGCCATGGACCAGCGGGTGCCCCTGCACTGGGGGCGGCTGGGCAAGTTCCGGCTGCGGCTGGCGGAGAACGGGGACGCCAGGGCCGCCCACGAGCTGGCCGTGCTGCTCGCCTGTGAGGCGTGCGGTGCGGGGGAGAAGGAGGCCGGGCACTGGGGGCGGCTGGCCACGTACTGGAACAACCGGGCGCTCGGTGCGGTGCCGGAGGCGGCCGGGTTCCAGTTGCGTGGGCGCCGGCTGGTGGTGCTGGCCAGGGCGCTGGCCGAGGAGTACGCGCGGGCCGGCAAGCCCAGCTCGACGTACTTCTGGAAGGCGGTGCGCCAGGCGGAGGCATCGGTACGGAAGGTGGAGGCACGACGGGAGGCCGAGGCCCGACAGGAGGCTGAGGTCGGCTGAACGCGAGCGCTGAACGCGAGCGCCGAACGATATGGTCGAGCCGGTGCCTGCTCATGGGCGGCGGCCGTGGCCCGGCATTCCTACGCCCCGGCGGGTCGTGGCCGCGACCGTGCGCGACCTCCACGGGGAATCGAGCGACTCGACCCGGTTCGGCTGATCTTCACTGCCAGTTCACCTGTTTGTCAGACGGCGCCAATTCGTCCAGATAACGTCGGTTTTCGAGCTGATCGCTAGACGAAGACAGGTAGTGCACCATGCGCAAGACGATGGCCCTCGCAGTGGCCGCCACCGCCACCCTCGCCCTGTTCACCGCCCCCGCCGCCGCCAGACCCGTGGAGCTCCCGGCCGACGTCGACGGAGGCGCCTGGTCGGAGGGGCACGTCCAGGGCATCGCCATCGACCGCCGCCAGGGTTACATGTATTTCTCCTTCACCAACGTCCTGGTCAAGACCGACCTTCAGGGCAACCCGGTCGGCTCGGTGACCGGCTTCACGGGCCACCTGGGCGACCTCGACTTCAACACCAAGGACGGCCGCGTGTACGGCTCCCTTGAGTACAAGGAGCAGGAGTCCTTCTACATCGCCATCTTCGACGTGGACCGCATCACCAGCATGGGCATGGACGCCCAGACCAGCGACGTCGTGAGCACGGTCTACCTCAAGGAGGTCGTCGCCGACTACACCGCCGACATGAACGGCGACGGGAAGTTCGACGGCAACGTGGGCAACACCCCCGACCACCGCTACGGCTGCAGCGGCATCGACGGTGTGGCGTTCGGCCCCGAGTTCGGCAAGGAGCACGGCAAGCAGAAGCTCACCGTCGCGTACGGCGTCTACTCCAACACCGCCCGGAAGGACAACGACCACCAGGTCCTCCTGCAGTACGACGTCCAGCAGTGGCGCAAGTACGAGCGCCCGCTCACCGAGACCGCCCCGCACAAGAGCGGCCCCGAGCGGGTGGACGGCAAGTTCTTCGCCTACACCGGCAACACCACGTACGGCGTGCAGAACCTGGAGTACGACGAGTACACCCGCAACTGGATGATGGCCGTCTACAAGGGCGTCAAGCCGGGCTTCCCCAACTACTCCTTCTTCATGGTCCGTGCCGCCGACCGGCCGGTGACCGGCGACCTGGCCGGCCAGCCCACCCCCGAGCAGGGCGAACTGCTCACCCTCGCCCCCGGCGGCCTCCAGGATGCCGCCACCGGCGTGCGTGGCTGGCAGTTCACCGGCGAGTACGGCCTGATCTCCCTCGGCGACGGCCGCTACTACGCCGCCAAGGCGGGCAAGGTCACGGAGAACGGCGTCACCAAGAACACCGGCCGCGCCCAGCTCTACCGCTGGACCGGCCAGACCCCGACCCCCTTCGAGCAGGTGAGCTGACCCGAAGAGGGCTACTTGGCCAGGACGCGCACGTTCCCGTACGTGCTGCGGACCAGGATCGTCCTGTTGCTGCTCTTCGTGCTCTCGATGTCGGAGTGCGAGCTGCCGTCCGCGCTCTTGACCGTGACCTGGTAGGACTCCTTCGGGACGCGGGCCGTCACGCCGCCCTCGCGGGACTTGAGGTCGAGGGTCGTGGGCGGCGCGGCGAAGGCCAGGGAGATGGAGCCGTCCAGGGTGCGTCCCCGCACGCTGGGCGACTTCAGCCCGTCGCCCTCGATCCCGCCGGAGTCGCTCAGCAGGCGCAACTTGCCCGAGGCGTTCTTGACCTGGATGCGGTCGCCGCTGGAGACGTCCACGTCCTGGGTGAGGCCGTCCAGGATGACGCCGTCGGGCGAGTCGATCACCAGTCGCACCCCGGACGGCACCTTGATGTGGTAGCGGGCGCCGCAGTCGCCGAAGACGAGGGTGCATTCGGCGCTGAGCCGCAGCACGCCGTCGCGCAACGACCAACTGGGACTGGCCGAGGCCTTGCCCCGCGTCCAGCGTTCCACCTCGACGGCCGGGCTGGTGCCGGGGAGCACCCGCAGCCCGCCCAGCGAGGACGTGATCTTCAGTTGGTTCCCGGTGAACGGGAACGTCTGGACGGCGGGCACCTCTTCCGTGTCGAAGCGCACGCTGCAGCCGGCGATCGCCAAGAATGCCGCGAGTATCACGAATAGCCTCATGGAAACGATCGTGGCGGCGCGACGGCGGAGGCCCATCGGCCGTTCGACCGATGGGCCTCCGCCATTCGGCTGAAAGGACTACAACGCCGACAGCAGAGCGGTCACGTGCGGCAGAGGATCGCGGTCCAGCGGGCGCAGGACCACCGTACGGGCCCCCGCCGCCCACATGGCTCTGACCTGGGCCGCCGCCTCGGCGGGAGTGCCGGCCGCCATGACGACGTCGCGGGGCGGCACCCCCAGGAAGGCCGCCTGGCCCTGGACCGTGGGGTGGGCGAGCCGGTCGGCCTCGTCGCCGATGTGGAGGAAGGCGAAGACGGCCAGCTCGTGGTCCTCGTCCCCGGCGATCCGGGCGGCGATCCCGGGAAGCTGCTCCGGGCCGACGCCCTCCGGCAGGATCGTGCCCTGCGCGACCCGGCCCGACAACGCCAGCGAACGCGGCCCCTTCACGCCCGCCAGGACGGGCGGCGGCTCGGCCGGCGGATGCACCAGCGACACGCCGTCGAGCTGCACGGCCCTGCCGCGCAGGGTGACCGTCTCACCGCGCAGCAGGGCGCGTACGGCAGTGATCGTCTCCTCCAGCAGGGCGAGCGGCGACGGCACGGCGGCGCCGGCCTGTCGCATCCACTCCTGCACGCCGTGGCCGATGCCCGCGGCCAGCCGGCCGGGATGCACACGGGCCAGGTTGCCCAGCTCCATCGCCAGCAGCATCGGGTTGCGCAGGGGCGCGGGGGTGATGCCGATGCCGACGCGGAGGCGGGAGGTGACGGCCAGCGCGGTCGCCGCCGCGGAGACGCCGCCGGTCCAGCCCAGGTCCTCCACCACCCACAGGTCGTCGACGGCGGTCTCGTCGAGCGCCCTGGCGAACGGGATCAGCTCCTCGGGAGGCAGGTCCCGGTCGAACATCACGCCGAGTCTCACGAAGCCCTCCAGTAATAGCGGAACAGCCGGCCGACCTCGGAGTACCCGGCACGCAGGAAGGCGTTCGCGGTGGGTGTGTTGCCCACGTCGGTCCCGGCGGCGATGCGCTGGAGCCCGGCCTCGGCCAGCGTACGTGTGCCGTGCGCGAGCAGGTCGTGGACGTAGCCCCGGCCGCGCTGCTCGGGCACGACGCCGATGTAGGCGATGGAGTGGTCGTCGGGCGCCACCAGGCCGACGGGGGACTCGCCGAGGTGGCCGACGACGAACCAGTCGGGCTTGGCCCTGCGGTTGACCAGGTCGTCGTACATCCAGCGGGCCTCCGTCACGGCGGCCGCGGTGGCCACCTCGACCTGCGTGTCATGGTCGAGGGAGCCCACGGAGATGCGCATGAGGAGGTCGAGCACCTCGGCCGGGTCCATCTGCCGCGCCGGCCGGTACGTCAGCCTGCCCGGCTCCTGCGGGACGTCGGTGCCGGCCGCCCATTCGAGCATCAGCCGTTCGACCTCCATGACGAACCCGGCGGCGGTCAGCGCCTCGTGCTCCACCGCGCGGTCGACGAGAGGGGTCAGGCCGGGTTTGAGTGAGATGTCGTGCATCATCTTGTCCAGCCCCGTCTCGCGCAGGCTGCGGCGCAGCAGCGCGGCGCCCGCAGCGGGGGCAGGGCCGGGGTCGAACTGCCAGACGATCACCGGGTCCGCGCCGGCGAAGGGGGCCCAGAACGCCAGGCGGGCCTGCCCTTCCACGAAGCACCACTCCGGCCGCGTCCTGCCCTCGTCGAAGGCCGCGGCCTGGTGGACGCGGGCGGGCTCGGGGAACTCATCGAACAACGTGGAAGCCTCCGGAACTGAAGGGGGCTCTCCCGAGACTCTATGAGGCAGAGGACGCGGGAAGGTGTGCCCCGGATGACAACACGCCCATGTTCCCGCAAAAGAGGCCGGCGTCAGGCTGCCGGATCGAGGGCGGCCCTGGCCTCGCCGAGCGAGCCGCTGGTCTCGAAATGCCGATCGAGATTGGTGATCGTCAGAAGGTGGCGGATCATGCCGGGCCCGAGAACGAGGATCATGCGCCCTTTCATGTCCCGGACGTGATTGAGCGTCGCCACCAGAACGCCGAGCCCCACGGAATCGCAGAAAGGCACCTCGGTCAGGTCGATCACCAGATTGAGCGGATCCGCCGCCGCCATCGCCTGGTCGATCTCCGCACGCAGGCGGGGCGCGCCCGCGACGTCAAGGTCACCCGCGACGTGGAGCACCGTACAGGGGTCCTCCCGCCAATATCTGACCACCATAGGGATGACCTGCCCGAACTTTACGTGCTTATGCCTATTTCTTACAGATGTTCTCCATTGCAGTCTTAGTCGTCGGCGTAGCTGTGGGTTTGTCTGACGGAGTGCCGGGCTGCTTGAGTTTCTTGATTTTCGGCTGGTCGCTTCCGGCGATCACCTCGACGTCCTTGACGTCGGCCTCCCGCAGCTCCGCGCCCGGGATGACGGACGCCACCAGCCGGGCGGCCGCCTCCTGCCCGGCGGCGTAGCGCACGAGGGTCTTCTTGTTGTCCTTCTTGGCCGTGTTGCCCGGCTCGCCGGGCACCTTGAAGCCCGAGGCCACCAGAGCCGACTTAGTACGCGCGCCCAACCCCGTGATGAGCGTGCCGTTCATCACCTTGACGGTGACGCTCTCCGGCGGGACCACGGTCTTGACCGGCTTGGGCGTTGCCGTCCGGGTCGGCTCGGGCTTGGCGAGATCCTCGTCGGCGTCGATGCGGCGGAACATGTCACGGGCCGCCGGCCGGTCCCACAACACCGCCGACTCGCCGGTCGGGGCCTTGAAGTCGACGTTCGCGAGCGGCACGTCGGCGAACCGTACGTCCTCCAGCGAGACGTCGCGGAGCTGGGTGGCCAGCCCGATCAGCCCGTCGTCGGGATCGACCTTGACCGTGCTCAGCGTGGAGTTGACGAACGCGGCGAGCTTGGCCGGGTTGGCCAGCGTGTCGGCGCTGAGCGCGCGGTTGAGCAGCGCGGAGATGACCTGCTGCTGCCGGTCGATGCGGTCGAGGTCGGAACGGGCGGTGGCGCGGGTGCGGGCGTAGCCGCGCGCCTGGGCGCCCTGGAGCTGGTGGGTGCCCGCGGGCAGGTTGAGGCCCGTCTTCGGGTCGTTGATCGGGATGGGCGTGCAGACGGTGACCCCGCCGAGCGAGTCGACCACGTCGATGAACCCGAGGATGTTCACCTCGATGTAGCGGTTGATCTCCAGCCCGGTCGCGGCCTTCACGGCCTGCATGGTGAGCTTCGGCCCGCCGAACTGGTACGCCGAGTTGATCTTGTGGTCGCCCTTGCCGGGGATCGTCGTCCAGGTGTCGCGCGGCAGGCTCACCACGGTGACGCGCTGGTGGTCCTCCGACAGATGGATGACCATCATCGTGTCGGTGCGCTGGCCGGACTCGCGGCCCAGCTTGAGCTGGTTCTGCTGCTGCCTGGTGAGGTCGTCGCGCTTGTCGACGCCGACGAGCAGGATGTTCTCGGCGCCCTGGGACTTGGGCGCGGTCACGCCCGCGTCGACCGTGCCGATCTGGCGCGGGGTCGCCCACACCACGCCGGTGGTGACCAGGATGCCCGTGGACAGCAGGCCGGCGACGATCACGTTGCGGCGGCGGGCCTTGGCACTCCTGACGGGCCTGCGGGGACGGGGGGTGGGGGGAAGCCTGACGCCGCCGTAGGCGTCGCCGCCCACCAGCACGCCGACGCCCTGGTCGCCCGGTTCGCGCATGCCCTCCTCCTCGTATCCGCCGGGGACGCGGGGCCTTCGATTGCCCTCCTCCCCTGGTCGTACAGTAGCGTGAGCCCCGCCATGAAGCAGTTCCCCGACTCGCCGCACGCGCCCGCGGAGACGCGCGCCTGGCCCCCCATCTCCGTCGTCATGCCGGTCCTCAACGAGGAGCGGCACCTTCGCGAGGCCGTCGACCAGGTCCTCGCCCAGAGCTACCCCGGTGAGATCGAGGTCGTCCTCGCCGTGGGTCCGTCCCAAGACCGCACCCAGGAGGTCGCCGACGCCATCGCGGCGGCCGACCGCCGGGTGACCGTGGTGCCCAACCCGACCGGTCGCACGCCCAACGCGCTCAACGCCGCCATCGGCGCCTCGCGCAACGGCATCATCGCCAGGGTCGACGGGCACGCCATGCTGCCCTCCGACTACCTGCGCGTCGCCGTCGAGACGCTGGCCGAGACCGGCGCCGACAACGTGGGCGGCGTCATGGCGGCCGAGGGCGTCACGCCGTTCGAGCAGGCCGTGGCCTGCGCCATGACCTCCAAGATCGGCGTCGGCGCCGCCGCCTTCCACGTGGGCGGCACCGCGGGCCCGGCCGACACCGTCTACCTCGGCGTGTTCCGCCGCTCGGCGCTCGACCGGGTCGGCGGCTACGACGAGCACTTCCAGCGTGCCCAGGACTGGGAGATGAACCACCGCATCCGCCAGACCGGCGGGCTGGTCTGGTTCCAGCCGCGCATGCGGGTCTCCTACCGTCCACGGCCCAACGTCAAGGCGCTGGCCAAGCAGTACTTCCATTACGGCCGCTGGCGGCGCGTGGTCGCGCGCACCCACGAGGGCACCATCAACCTGCGCTACCTGGCCCCGCCCGCCGCGGTGCTGGCCATGGTGCTGGGGCTGGTCCTGTCGCCGTTCTTCCCGTTCACGCTCGTCGTCCCCGGCGGCTACGCGCTGGCCATCGTGGCCGGCTCGGCGCTGACCGGCAGCGGCCTGCCGGGCGCGGCCAAGCTGCGGCTGCCCGTCGTCTACGCCGCCATGCACATCTCGTGGGGCTGGGGCTTCCTCACCAGCCCGCGAAGGCTGGCCAGGCCGCCAGGCTGATCACGAGCCCGAGAAGACCCGCTCGACGGCCGCGTCGAAGCGGGTCAGCGCGTCCGGGTACTCCGGCCCGAGCAGGTAGCTCCTGAGCTTGATCCTGGCTCGGGCCAGAGTGTCCTCACCGTCCAGGAAGCCGGCGAGGGCCGCGAGGTCCTCGCCGATGAGCACCCCCGCCTCGGTGCTCGGGTAGCGCTCGTGGAAGCCGCGCTCGGGCAGCCCCGCGACGTTCGTCACCGCGTACGGCTTCTCGCTGGCCAGGAAGTCGGCCACGACGCTGGAGATGTCGCTGATCAGCAGGTCGCACTCGTTGAAGCAGTCGTACAGGTGCGGGCGCTGGCCGGTGACGATCAGATGCCGGATCTCGGGCGCGTCGCCGGAGCTCGACGGATGCCTGGCCTTCGACTTCGCCAGCTCGGCCGCCTCGATCATGGCCACGATCCTGCGGTGCGCCCGGGTGGCGCTCTTGTCGCGGTGGCCGGTCAGCGGGTGCGGCTTGTAGATGATCCGCAGCGGCGGGTCGTGCTCCAGCAGGGCGCGTACGATGCGGGGGCCCATGGTGATCAGCGACGTGTGGAACAGGTCGTCGTTCCAGCCCTCCCAGGTGGGGGCGTACAGGACCGTCCGGTACGGCAGCTTCGGCCCCTCCGTCGAGATGCCTTCGAGCTGCGGACGGCCCACCTCGTGGATGTTCTCGTCCCGTACGCCGACGCGGGCGCGGCGGTAGCGGTCGCGACCGGCCGGACCAGCCACCCACACCTCGTCGTAGACCCGCGAGAACGGGTTGAACGAAGCCTCCTTGTCGCTGTCGCCGTGGTTGAGGAACACGCTGCGCAGCGTGGGGATGCGCAGCATGTGGACGTTGCGGCCGACGTTGGAGACGTACAGGCAGAGCTTGGCGCCGGACAGGGCGCGGAAGCTCATCAGGTCGGCCGAGGACGGGATGCACACCATCGGCAGCGTGGTCGTCTCCAGATGCCGGGCCATGCCGCGCTCGCGCAGCACGACGATGGCACGCCTGCCGATGCGTTCGAGGGTGGGCAGCCACATCCTGGCCTGGTAGGCGGCGGCCGTCGCGCCGGAGAAGTACAGGATGACCTCCGGGTCGTAGGCCCTGACCTGCTCGCCCACGACCTCCAGCACCCGCGCCCGGTCACCGAGCGGCCGGGTGCGCCGCACGTACGGCAGGAGCGCCAGCACGCCCGCAGAGGCCAGCAGCAGCGCCACGCCCGCGCCGGCCGCGCCCGCCGCCGCGCCGAATGTCGCGCCGAGCACCGGCAGGGCGTCCAGGCCGAGGAAGCGCACGCCGCGATGGCCGCCCAGGAACGGCGGCGGCATCTTGGGGATGCGCAGCGCCGACACGTCGATGTTGCGCGTGGTCACCGGCATGCTGCTGAGCGTCTGCCGCAGGCGGATGGCCAGGCCCGAGTGCGCCGCCCGCGCGCCGTGCAGGGCGAACAGCCCGGCGGCCAGCGCCACGAACCACGGCGAGTCGGCCCCCGACACCCGCGCCACCAGCAGCAGCGCGGCCGTCTCCCGGGCCGCGAAACGCAGCGTGACCCCGAGGTGCATCCGGCTGAGCAGGTCGGTCACGCCGTCCGCCGTGCGTCCGGCGGCGAACTCCACGCCGTATGAGACCACGGCGACCAGCCCGAACAGCAGCGGCGCCGGCCAGAGCGCCGACGCCAGCAGAAGGGGGTAGCAGCCGAGCAGCGCGCCGATCGCCAGCAGTCTTCTCATGCGACCGCACGGTAACAACCCGCAGGTCAAGGGCCTTCCACGCGATCGTCTACGACATGCCCGGACACGTCAGGAGATGGACCCCCTGATCGCGAACAGCTGCTCGGCGATCCGCAGATCGTCCGGATGGGTGACCTTGATGTTGCGCTCGCTGCCGGGAACCAGGTGGATCGGCACCTCGGGCAGGTACCGCAGCACCACGCCGCAGTCGTCGGTGGCCGGGCGGTCGGCGAAGCCGGGATCGGCGAGGGCCCGCTCGTACGCCTCGCGGATCACCGAGAGCCTGAAGCACTGCGGCGTCTGGCTGCGGCGCAGCCGCGACCGGTCGAGGACCTCGCCGATCACCTCGCCGCCGTCCGGGCCGGGCACGGCCACCAGGACCGTGTCCGAGCTCGGGATCGCCACGTTGACGGCCCTGTGGGTACGCAACGCCGCCACGCACTCGGTGATGATCCGCGGCTCCAGAAGGGGCCGTACGGCGTCGTGCAGCAGCACGTCGCACTCCTGCGTGCCGAGCGCGCGCAACGCCCGCCACGTGCTCTCCGTACGGCTCCGGCCGCCCTCGACGATCTGGCTGACCTTCCGGTAGCCGCCGCCCGCCACGATGTCCTTCACCCGGTCGGTGAAACCCGGTGTCATCAGCACGACGATCTCGTCGATCTCCGGCGCCCGCTCGAACACCGCGATCGAGTGCTCCAGAATCGTCCGCCCGGCTACTTCGATGAGCTGTTTGGGTATCTCATGTCCGACCCGCTGCCCCACGCCTCCCGCGAGGAGCACTCCGACCGACCGCAGCGCTGCTTCCATGTCCGGCAGCGTAACGGTCCTGTTCCGTGATATCGCGTCGCCCTGTCGCTACGCTGTGTCCACGCACTCCCTACCGGGAGGAGACCTGCGCTTTGCCCGACTCACTGACCCGCGAGGGCACGACCACCTCGGTGGTGCTGCTCGCCACGACCCCGGCCTGCCGTCTCTCCTGCGCCGACGGCACGCTGCTCGACCGGCTGAGCGACCAGCTCACCGTGCTCCCCGTCCGCGACGTCCAGGTGGTGACCGCCGGGGGCGGGCTCGGCGCCGACCTGCGGGGCGTGGCCAAGATCGCCCGGGTCTCCGCCGGCACGATCGTGGTGCTCCCCGCCGACCTCGTCGCCCACACCGAGGCGCTCGCGCTCCTGCTCGAACATCCCGCGCGCGACACCGGCGCGCTCGTCTCCCACGACGCCGCCGCCGGTCCGATGCGCCCGCCCGTACGGGTGGAGGCCGGCCGGGTCGTCGCCGCCGGCAGCTCGTTCCACACCGTCCCCGAGGCCAACGCCACGTTCAGGGGGGTGCTCCAGGCCGGCGAGGCCGACCTGGCGTCCCTGGCCGACATCGCCGAGGAGCTGGCCGAGCTGGCCGACACGGGCAAGCTCGGCCCGGTCACCGCCGTCGAGACGATCGACCTGCTGCTGGTGGGCCTGGTCAGATCGGGCGTACGGGTGCGCGCCGCCTCGCTCGGCCCGCTGCACGCCGACCGCGTGACCGGCCAGAACGCCGCCGACAGCGCCCTGACCAGGCTCGCCGAGATCGACGAGGCCAGGGTCAGGCTCGACACCGCGGTCAAGGAGGACGACGGCTTCTTCGCCACGTTCTTCGTCTCGACCTGGTCGCGCCACCTGATCAGACCGGCCGTCCGGCTCAAGCTCACCCCCAACACCGTCACCGGCGTCTCGATCGGGCTGGCCGCGCTGGCGGCCGTCTGGTTCTCGGCCGGCACCCAACCCGCCCGCGTGGCCGGGGGCGTGCTGTTCGTGTTGTCGTTCGCGCTCGACTGCCTCGACGGCCAGCTCGCCCGCTACACCCGCGCGTTCTCACCGCTCGGGGCCTGGGCCGACGGCATGGCCGACCGGCTGAAGGAGTACCTGGTCTACGCCGGGCTCGCCTTCGGCTACGGCGGCACCGAGATCTGGTACCTGGCCGCCGCGGCGATGATCGCGCAGGTCGTCCGGCACGCCCTCGACTACTCCTACGCCGGGGCCGTCGCCGACGCGGGCCGCGTGGGCGCGCTGTGGGCCAGGCCCGCCCGCTCCCTGCTGGAGTCGGCCGACGCCCGGCACGCCCACGGGGTGCTCGGGTTCGCCCAGCGTATGGAACGGGACTCGGTCGCCCGCTGGTTCAAGAAGATCATCGTGCTGCCCATCGGCGAGCGGACCGCGCTGGTCGCCGTCACCGCCGCCGTGTGGAACGCCAGGGTGACGTTCCTGTCCTTGCTGGTCTGGGGCGGGATAGCCGCCCTCTACCAGCTCGCCGGCCGCGTCGCCAGGTCGGCGCGGTGAGGCGGGCCGACCCGCGGGCCTTCATGAGGGCCGCCCGCCGGGCCGTCGTTGCGCCGATCGGGAGGCCGGCAGCGTGATCTCCGTCCACATGACCCCCGTACCGAACAGCACCGTGGTCGCCTACCGCGACGACGGGCCGCTCTCGCGCGCCATGGGCCTGCTCGTGGCCGGGCAGCTCCCGCCGCTGCCGCCGGTGATCGCCGGCACATTCGTCACCGGCGTGCTGCTGCTGATCGGCGTGGCCGGCTCCGACGGGCTCGCGGTGTTCGCGCCGGGCGTGGCGCTGCTGCTGGCCGGACCGGGCAGCACCCACCCGCACGACGGCCGCTTCGACTGGCTCGTGCCGCCGATCCTGCGACTCATCGAGTACAGCTTCGTCGCCGCCTGCGGGTTCGCCCACGGCCTGCCGCCGGTGCTGACCTTCCTGCTGCTCGGCGCGCTCGCCTTCCACCACTACGACCTGGTCTACCGGCTGCGCCAGCGCGTCTACCCGCCGCCCTGGCTCTCGACGCTCGGCCTCGGCTGGGACGGCCGGATGATGGCGGTCTCGCTGGCCGCGATCGCTGGCTGGATGACCGCCGGGTACGTGCTGCTGATGCTCTACCTGTGGGCGTTGTTCGGCTGGGAGAGCATCACATGCTGGCTGGCCGCGCCCCGATCGGGCATCGAGGCGACCGAGATGGGAACGCAAGACTAACGCCGGATTACCCGCGAAGGGGCCAAAGGCAACTAACCTTTGGGCACACGTAGTCATGCTCGACCGAGGAGTGCACGTTGCTGGGAATGGTTCTGGCCGCCGGGGCCGGACGACGCCTGCGGCCGTACACCGACACGCTGCCCAAGGCGCTCGTGCCGGTAGACGGCGAAACCACGATCATGGACATCTCGCTGCGCAACCTCGCCGAGGTGGACCTGCGGGAGGTCGTGGTCGTCGTCGGTTACGCGGCGCAGGCCGTGCACGAGCGCAAGGAGGAGCTGGAGAGGCGACACGGCGTCAAGCTCACCCTCGTGCACAACGACAAGGCCGAGGAGTGGAACAACGCCTACTCCCTTTGGTGCGCCCGCGACTACTTCGCCCAGGGCGTGCTGCTGGTCAACGGCGACACCGTCCACCCCGTCTCGGTCGAGAAGACGTTGCTGGCCGCTCCCGAGACCAGCGACATCCTGCTCGCGGTCGACGACGTCAAGAAGCTGGCCGACGAGGAGATGAAGGTGACCCTCTCGCAGGAGGGCTCGCTGCGCCGCATCACCAAGCTGATGGACCCGTCCGAGGCCTACGGCGAGTACATCGGCGCCACGCTGATCAGGCCCGGCGCGGCCGAGCGGCTGGCCGACGCGCTCAAGGCGACCTTCGAGCGCGACCCCCAGCTCTACTACGAGGACGGTTACCAGGAGATGGTCGAGCGCGGCGAGGGCATCCACGTCGCGCCCATCGGCGAGGTCGACTGGGTCGAGGTGGACAATCACGACGACCTGGCCAAGGCTCGTACCATAGCCGTTCGCTACTAGAGGGAGCGCGCATGCCGCTTCTAGCGAGGATGTTGCCGGCGCCCCTGACCATGGAGGTCAGGCGCGGCGCCGTGGCGGAGCTCGGCGCCCTGCTGGCCGACAGCCGCGTGGCGACGTCCGGCCGGGTGGCCGTGGCCGTCGGGCCCGGCCAGGGCGATCACATCGAGAGCCTGATCGCCCCCACGCTGGGCGAGGCCGAGGTGTTCAGGGTGAGCGACGGGTCGGTCGAGGCCGCCGTCTCGCTCGGCGCAGACCTGCGCAAGGGTGCCTACGAGGTCGTCGTGGGAGTCGGCGGCGGCAAGACGATCGACGCGACGAAGTACGCCGCCTCGCTCGCGGGCATCCCGATGGTGGCCGTGGCCACCAACCTCTCCCACGACGGCATCTGCTCGCCCACAGCCTCCCTCGTCTACGAGGGGGGCAAGGGCACGTTCGGCGTGCCGATGCCGCTGGCCATCCTGGTCGACCTCGACTTCGTGCACAACGCGCCCAAGTCGCTGGTCAGGGCCGGGATCGGCGACGTCGTCAGCAACCTGTCGGCGATCGAGGACTGGCAGCTCGGCAGCGTCGAGCGCGGCGAGCCCATCGACGGCCTGGCCTGCTCGATGTCCCGCACTGCCGCCGAGGCGCTGGTCGGCCGGAGCGACGGCATCGAGTCCGACGCCTTCCTGACCGTTCTCGCCGAGTCGCTCATCCTGTCCGGGATGTCGATGGTGGTGGCCGGGTCGTCCCGGCCCGCGAGCGGTGGAGATCATGAGATCCTTCATGCCGTGGATCAGCTCTTCCCCGGCACCTCCAACCACGGCGAGCTCGCCGGCATCGGGGCCGCCTTCTGCTTCTTCCTCCGGGAGGACGCCGCCAGGGTGGCCCAGGTCGTCGACTGTCTGCGCCGGCACGAGCTGCCCGTCGTGCCCGCCGACATCGGGCTGACCGGCGAGCAGTTCGCCGAGGTCGTCGCCCTGGCGCCGTCGACCCGTCCCGGCCGTTACACGATCCTGGAACACCTGCGCATGCAGGACTCCGAGATCCGCGATCGGGTGGAGGACTATGTCCGGGCCTTCGGTAGCTGAGCTGCGGCGGGTCGCCCAGCCCGAGGGCCACCTGGAACGCAGGAATGGCGAACACTGGGCGGGCGTGCTCTACATGCGCCGGCTGTCCATCTACGTCACGTGGCTGATGAGCAAGACGTCGGTCACGCCCAACCAGCTCACCTGGGTGATGACGGTCGCCGGGGTCGCGGCGGGCTTCGTGCTGGCCCTGCCGGGGTTGTGGGCCGCCGTGCTCGCCGCCCTGCTCGTCCAGGTCTACCTGCTGCTCGACTGCTCCGACGGCGAGCTGGCCCGCTGGACGGGCAAGACGTCGCTGGCGGGGGTCTACCTCGACCGCGTCGGGGCCTACTTCACCGAGGCGGCCGTGCTGGCCGGGCTCGGCTGGCGGGCCTCGGCCGTCCTGCCCGACTGGTACACCGTGCTCGGCTTCGCCGCCGCGCTCGGCGCGATCCTCATCAAGGCCGAGACCGACCTCGTGGAGGTCGCTCGGGCCAAGGGCGGGCTGGGCTCCTCCTCCGAGGCGTCGGCGGTGCAGTTCCGTTCGGGGCTGCTCGGGTTCGGCAGGCGGGTGCTGGCGGCGACGAAGTTCCACCGGATCGTGCAGCCGATCGAGCTGTCCCTGCTCGCGGTGGTGGCCGCGGTGATCGATCTGGCGACCGGAGCGCTCGGGGCCTCCCGTGTGCTCATCGTGGCCTGCGCGATCGCCGCCGGGCTGCAGACCGTGCTCCATCTGATCAGCATTATGGCCTCGAGGCGGCTTGGGTGATCTCATGTCGGAACCGGAGGAGCTTCCCGTCCGTCGTATTGATCGGACGTCCGCCGTTCGGTGGGGGTTCACCATCGGTTCCGATACGCTTAGCTCCACCATTGTCAACAAGTTGCAGACCAGCAGACTCGGTGATCATGAAAGTATGTTCCGCTCGTGTCCTCAACGCGTCAGGACGATGACCCGTTGAAGATTTCGTGCGTCATTCTCACCATGGGCAACCGGGTCGCGGAGCTGAACCGGGCCGTCGAGTCCGCGCTCAACCAGATCGACGGAGACGTCGAAGTGGTGATCGTGGGCAACGGCGCCGACGTGCCCCAGGTGCCGGCGACGCCACCCGAGGGCTCGGCCGCGGTCGTGAAGACGATCCGGCTCGACCACAACACCGGCATTCCCGCCGGCCGTAATCGCGGCGTCGAGGAGTGCTCAGGCGATGTCGTGCTGTTCCTCGACGACGACGGCTGGTACGCCAACCAGAAGGTCGTCGCCCATGTGCGCGACCGCTTCGCCACCGAGCCCGACCTCGCGGTGATCTCCTTCCGGGTGATGGACCCGGAGGGCGGCGTCGGCCAGCGGCGTCACGTGCCCCGGCTGCGTGCCGGCGACCCGCAGCGCTCCTCGCCGGTCACCACGTTCCTCGGGGGTGCCTCGGCCGTGCGCCGTTCGGCCTTCCTCCAGGTCGGCGGGCTGCCGGAGAAGTTCTTCTACGCGCACGAGGAGACCGACCTGGCCTGGCGCCTGCTGGGCGAGGGCTACCGCATCGAGTACGACGCCGAGACCGTCATGTACCACCCGCAGGTCCCGCCGACCCGCCACGCGCAGTTCTACCGGCTCAACGCCCGTAACCGCGTCTGGCTGGCCCGTCGCAATCTGCCGTGGCCGCTGGCGTTCCTCTACCTGACCAACTGGGTGGTGCTCACGCTGATCCGCGAGCGCCGTTCGGGGGTCGCGATCAAGGCGTGGTTCTCCGGCTTCTTCGAGGGGCTGCGCACACCGGCGGGCGAACGCCGTGCCATGGCCTGGCGTACCGCCTGGCACATGGTCAAGCTGGGCCGCCCGCCGATCGTCTAGACCGTCCGGACCTCTTCCGCCTCGCCGAAGGTCATCGAGGCTCGGGAGACGGTCGAGGTGAACAGCGCCCGCTTGGGCAGCCCCAGCTCGCTCAGCTCCTTGGCGATCGGGTGGTTGCCCAGGCGGATCAGCGCGCCGCCCGGCCGGATCCGGGTGCCGCCGGCGCGTACGGACCAGGGGACGCGCCGGGTGACGCCCTCCAGGTGGGTGTAGGCGTCGAGCGGGGCCATGGCCGCCGGCGCCGGCAACCCCGGCCTGATCAGTACGTCGAGCACGAGCCGGCCGTCCTTGCGCAGCACACACCGCTTGTACGGCGACCCGAGCCGCAGCTCGATGTCGGCCAGCTCCTTGGGGAAGCCCCAGATCCGCCGCCCGGCCTCCAGCGTGAACCGCTGGTCGACGGGCAGCCAGTGGACGAACATGCCGGCCTCGCGCAGGTCGCGGAGCCCGACCGTGCCCCTCGCGCCCGGCCGCCGGATCAGGAAGGCCATCCCGAACTCGTGGTAGGTGTCGAGGTCACCCTCGCGGTAGTCGACGAACAGCAGGACGCACACGGCCTTGCCGGGGAAGACCTCGGCCACGTCGAGGCCCGAGTAGGCGATCACCGCCCGCGCCGCGTCGGCCCGCACCGCGTAGAAGGCGCTGCAGACCTCCGCGTCCTCCACTCGCACAGGCATGCCCACCGTCCGGCCCTGGATCAGATGCGATGCCATGGGTCCAGTACATCAACCCGCGAGCCCGCTGGCCATTCCTACACCGCCAGCGCGTGTTCGGTCAGCCCGGCCCACGACTCGGCCAGCGTGACGAAGCGCCCGGCCTGGTCGGGCCAGTGGTGGCGGAGCCGGGCCTCCGCGTGCCCGAGCGCCCCCAGGTCGGCCCGCCGCGCGGGGTCCTCCTTCAGGTCCAGTACGGCCTCCAGCAGCGCGTCCACGTCCCGGGGGACGATCAGGCCGCAGCCGATGGCCTTGACCAGCGGGGCGGCCTGCGGGGTCGCGATCACCGGCAGGCCGCGGCCCATGTAGTCGAGGATCTTCGTCGGCGGCTCGGTCACGGCGTCACCGGCCAGGGACAATCCGGCCAGCGCGCCCTCGGCCATGCGCAGGGCGTGCCGGTTGGGCACGTACCCGAACCAGTCGAGCAGGCCGACGCGCTGGGCGTCGCGCAGCAGCGGGCGTACGTCGCGGTCGGCGGCGCCGATGAGGTCCATCCTGATGCCGTGCGGGACCAGGCGCTCGGCCAGCGCGATCAGCTCGGCCGCGCCGCGGTCGGTCGCCAGGCGGCCGATGTGCACGACCCTGGTGTCTCCGGGAGGAGGCGGGCTGGGGGACACCAGGGTCGCCTCGGGCACCACCGCGGAGGTGATCACGTGGTGCCGTCTTTCCGCGCGGGCCCGCCGCCTGGGGGAGACGTCCTCGCGTACGTCCCAGACGACCGGAGGGCGCCGGTGGGGCAGCGCGCGCAGCAATTGGTGATCATGCACGATCAGCAGGTCGGCGTCCCGTACGCCGCGCCTGAGCGCCGCGCGGGCCTTGCCGTACGGCGCGTCGCGGGAGACGTCGACGGCGGTGAGCCCGGCGGCCGGGGTCACGTTGTAATAGGTGAACGGCGCGACGTAGGTCACCTCGTGGCCCGCGTCGAGCAGCGCCCGGATCTGCCTGTGCATGATCCGGGCGTCCTCGGGATGGTGGACGGTGGTGGCGACACATGCGCGCATGTGTCGATGCTCCGCGCCTACCAGGTCAAAGGCGTTAACGCAGGTGAAAGTGCCGCTTAACTTCCAGATGGGCGGCGATAGAGCCAGGTCAGGCGGGGTTCGAGCACCCATTTGAAGACCGTACGGGTCTCCGGCAGGCACAACACGATCGCCAGCGCGAACGAGCTGGCCGCGATGGCGAGCACGCCCAGGGGCCCGTGCAGCCACGGCAGCGCCAGCCAGCCCTGGTCCTTGGCGATCAGCACGGGGATGCCGTGGAGCAGGTAGCAGTAGAGCGTGCGGGTGCCGAGGTCGGAGTACCAGGTCTCGCCGCGCGGCACCAGGGCCAGCACGGCGAAGCTCATCGCGAGGGCGCAGACCAGCAGCCCGACCTTCAGCAGCAGGCCCATCCACCAGGACAGGTCCATGTCCTGGAAGCTGTGCTTGAAGTAGAACGGGTCGAGCGGGGCCTTGGGCGCGATGACGATGGCCACGGCCCCCGCGCACAGCAGCGTGACCCCCGAGACGATCTTGATCCACAACTTGTTGAGCATCTCGAAGTGCTCGGGCTGCATGACCAGGCCGATCACGAAGAACGGCAGCAGGCCGAAGAAGCGGTCCATGCTGAAGTCGCCCGCGATCTGCGAGAACCCGGCGAACATGTAGATCGCGATGGCGACCGGCACCGGGTGCTTCATGCGCTTCCACACTGGTGTGGACAACCGCCAGAACAGCAGCGCCAGCAGATACCAGTTGAGCCAGGCCGGATCGATGATCGTCAGGCTCCACTTCTGGCCCAGCCCGGCGCGGACGGCCGCGTAGCCGACCTCGACGATCACGTACGGCACGACGAACGTGTCGACGAGCTTGTTCGTCTTCGCGTTGGAGTTCCAGAAGTTCCTGGACAGGTAGCCACTGATCAGCACGAACAGCGGCATGTGGAACATGTAGATGTAGATGTAGAGCGCTCTGGAGGAATGGGCCGCGAGCGTCGGCACCAGCGAGTGGCCGAGCGGCACGAGCGCGATCAGGACGAACTTGACGTTGTCGAGATAGGGATCGCGCTTGCGCTTGGGCGGCTCGGGCTCCTCGGCGGGCTCCTCCCGCTCCTGCGGGTCGTCGGGCCTGGCGATGCCGTGAGGATCGGTCTGGTTGCCCCAGGCGGACTCCTGAGGCAGCGGCCAGCGAGCTCCAGTGTTGGCCGGCCCGCCTTCCTCCACGGGGCCGTCAGGGCTCCGCGGGGTCGTGACGGGTGAGGAGAACTTGGTCTCAGACACTGGGGAGCTCAGCTTCGCTAGGGGCCGGGGTGCACGACGCAACTCTGACAGGCCGCTCTTACAAACGCTTCAACAGCAGCCATGTCGCGCTGAGTCGCCGACCCGCAAACATTATCCCGATCTAGCGTCCCGTGTCTCACGGGATGCCCGGTTCCACAGGGAACTTGGAGCCTCAGGTGCACACGTTCTTCTGGTCGGAGGCGGTGATCGTGCTGTTGTTCACGCTGTCAGGAAGCTTGGTCACCTTGACCGACTTGAAGTCCGAGCCCACCACGAGCTGGATCAGCGGAGCGCCCTTGACGCCGGCCCCGGCGGTCACCGTGGACGTGTAGGGCTGCAGGTTGGTCGTGGTGACCTTGCCCGCCTCGGGAGCCGGCTTGGGCACCACCGCGCCGGACAACACGGCCGCGTAGTCGGCGCCGGTGGTGGCCCCCTTGGCGTAGCGGATCTCGCTGGTCGGCAGGCTCGCGCCGCCGGCGGCCTGGTAGTTGCCCACGCCGACGACGTTGAAGCCCTGCTTGGCCAGCTCGTCGGCCACCTCGCGGGCCTTGCCCGGCGTGGTGGTGCCGTTGAGCACCTGGACCTTCACCTGCTCGGGCTTGGGCGTGACCTTGGGTTTGGTGCTCGCGCTGGCGCTCGGGGCCGGGGTGGCGACCTCGGTGTCGCTGATGACCGAGGCCCACAGCGCGGAGGCGTCGGGCTGCTTCCAGACCACCCGGTTGGGGTCCTGCGGGTCGGGCAGCCACGGGATCGTGGTGAGCTGCACGCCGCCGGCGGTCAGCTCCTTGGCGCTGGTGGCGATGTCGATGAGCTGCTGGGTGTCGTTGGCCAGCTCGGGGTCCATCGTGACCGAGCCGGCCGCGGCCTTGATGAAGCCGGTCAGCTTGCCGAGGTCGGTGAGCAGCTCGCTGCTCGTGGCCTTGGCGATGACCTTGCTCAGGAAGATCTGCTGGCGCTTGATGCGCTGGATGTCGCTGCCGTCGCCGTAGTGGCGCAGCCGTACGTATCCGAGCGCCTTCTCGCCGTTGAGCAGGCTCTTGCCCGGAGGCAGGACGAGATGGGATGCCTTGTCGTTGACGCCGGACTTGAGGCAGATCTCGATGCCGCCGAGGGCGTCGACGATGTTCTTGAAGCCGCTGAAGTCGACCTCGACGAAGTGGTTGATGCGGATCTGGGTGAGCGTCTCGATCGTGGAGATCGTGCACGCGATGCCGCCGGAGTTGTACGCCGAGTTGATCATGTCCCGGCGGGGGGCCATCTCGGCCTTGGTGGTCTCGTTCTTGCACCTGGGGATCTGCACCATCGAGTCGCGCGGGAAGCTGATCAGGCGCGCCTTGTCCCGGTTGGGGGAGATGTGCATGAGGATGATCGTGTCGGTGCGTTTGCCGCCCGCGTCGGCCGTCCTGGCGATCTGCTGGCCGTACCGGGCGTTGCCCTTGCCGGCGCGGGTGTCGGAGCCGACGAGCAGGACGTTGAGCGCGCCCGTGTCGCGTGGACGCGGGTTGATGATGTCCTCTTTGACGCTCTTCTGGGTGATGTTGCCGAAGGCGTCGCGATAGACCGTGTAACCGGTCAGCGCTCCCGCGACCATGACCGTGGTGGCCGCGATGCTGACCCAGGCCAGCACCCGCATCTTGCCCTGACCGTTGTCGCCGCCGCCGCGGTGGCCGCGCTGGCGCTGGTCGTCGGGAGGGGGCGGCGGGGAGCCCGCGGCCCTGCGTGCCATCCGGCTGCCCGGAGCGCTGGGGGTGACCCTGGCGTCCTGCGTGGACGCGCTCCTGTAGTCACTCATACGCCCCCTAGCCTCGTTCCTTGCGCCAACGCGCCGGCTTGGTCGCTCCGCGCCACGAGATTAGGTCACGTACGGCGTGCCCGGTGCCATGACCGCCGGAAACGACCGTGACCCGGGCGTGATGTTTCCGCGGCACAGCATACTCAGAGCCGGACATTTCGTGGAATATCATTGCCAAAGTCTTTCCCGTTCTCTGACCGTTTCCGCAGGTCAGGCCGGACGATCAGGGCCCCCGCGAGGCAGGCCAGAGGCACGGCCGGGAGCACGTACCGGTAGTCGAACTCGGCCACGGCAGGTGGTACGACGAGCAGCACGACGGCTGCCGACCAGGGCACCAGCCAGGCCGGCGGACCCGCCTGGCGCGGGCCGCGCACCCGGCGCACGAGGGCCGCGACGGGCGGCGTGAGCAGGAGCGCCAGCAGCACCGGGCCGGGCAGGCGCACCACGCTCTGGTAGCCCCGCAGCCATCCGGCGTAGGGCTCGACGATCTCCGTACCGATCGCACCCTGCTCATAGAGCTTGGCATACTCGGCGCCGACCTGCGCGGGATAGCGCCCAGGCGGTCCAGGAGGCGTCGCCGGGAACTGGTAGTAGGCGTAGACCTCGGGGTCGGGATAGACCGGGCGGCCCCACGTGAACGTACGGCCCAGCTCGCGCAGCACGGAGGCCGCGTAGTCGAGCGGCTGGCTGGTGACGGCCAGGGTCGCGAACCTGGAGGCCAGGTCGTCGTTCGCCTTCGAGAACGTGATCCCCGGCAGCTTCACCAGCGGCGAGTCCTTGGACCAGATGTACTCCTGCGAGGGCGGGCGCGACTCCGGCGGACGGGGATCGCACAACACCCGCAGGTCGGCCGGAGGGTTCATCCGGGCGCAGTCGGCGAAGGACATCGTGCGGGCGTAGAGGAAGGCGCCGTTCGCGCCGACCAGGCCGACGCGGTGGTAGGTGGCGTAGAACCAGCCGCCGTAGGCGATCACCGGGACCAGCGCGGCGGCGAGCAGCACCCCGGCCAGGCCCACACGCCTGCGCAGCACGTACCAGGCGGCCAGGACGACGATGAGCGGCTGGCCCACGGTCCTGGTGAGGGTGGCGGCGGCCAGCAGGAGGCCGATGGCGGCGACGGTGGCGGGCCGTTCCGTACGGCTCAGGGCCACGGCCGCGACCACCAGGAACAGGAACAACGTGTCGGAGACCAGCAGGTGCTCCAGCTCGACCTGGTACGCGTCGAGCAGCACGGGCACGGCCGCGAGCGTGGCCGCCCACCGGGGGGCCCGGCGCGCGGTCGCGTAGACGATGACGCCGGTGGCCAGGCCGAGCAGGTGTTGCGCGGCGATGACCGCCCAGAAGCCGTGGAAGGGCTCCAGGAGCTTCATGAACATCGAGTAGCCCGCCGGGCGCACCAGGTCGGGGCGCGGCCGGAAGACGGTGACGACGTAGGTGTAGGAGTCGGGGAACCACAGGGCCGGGCGGTAGCCGAGCATGGCGAGCGAGCGCAGGACCACGCCGGCCGCGAGGACGCCCGCGAACCAGCCGTGCCGTCGCCACCAGGCGGCCTTCCTCGCGCGCGACGGCGTACGCAACAACCTGGCCAGGGGCGTGCCGCCGCGGGCCGGGGTCCCCGCACGAGGCTCCGGCTTCACCCGCGCGTCATCCCGCTCCTCCTGCACCTCGCGTACGCTACCCGCGATTCCGCGGACCCCGTGACTCCGGCGTTGGATACGCTCGCTCACCGATGGAACGTGATAGATCGGGCCGTGTGCTGGCCGCGCTGTCGCTGTCGCCCGCGCTCGCCGTGGCGGGCTGGCTGCTCGCGGGCCTGCCGCTGCTGCTGGCCGGCCGCTTCGCGCCGCTGCCCGCGCTGCTGCTCGGACTGCCCGCCGCGGCGGCGCTGTGCTGGGTGGGCACGCGCGGCCTCCTGCGCTGCGCGGGCGGCCCGGGCCAGGGTGTCCAGGCCACGGCCTGGCAGGTGGCGGGGATCGTGGCGGTGGCCGCCGGGTCGGGCGTGTTCAACACGATCCTGCACGCCGAGCAGCTCCTCGTCCGGCGCGACCCGGCCACCTACGCCCAGTACACCGCCTGGATCGCCGGGTACGGCTCGCTGCCGATCCCGGACCAGGCGGCGGCGTTCGGCGGCGCCGACCCCTCGCTCCTGTACTTCGACAGCGTCGGCACCTACCCGGTGGACGGCGGCGTGGTGCCGCAGTTCATGCCGGGGCCGCCGATGTTGTTCGCGATCGGCGACTGGCTCGGCGTGCCGTTCGCGGTTCCGGCCGTGCTGGGCGCGCTGGCCGTGCTGGCGGTGGCCGGGGTGGCGGCGCGGCTGGCCGGCGGGCGGTGGGCGGTGCTCGCGGCGGCGGCGTTCGCGGTGAGCCTGCCGGTCCTCTACACCTCGCGTACGACCTTCAGCGAGATCCCGTCGCTGATCCTGCTGTTCGGCGGCCTGGCCCTGACCCAGGACGCGATCGAGGCCGACCGGCCCGGCTGGGGACGCGGCCTGGTCGCCGGGCTGGTCCTGGGGCTGGCCGTGCTGGTCAGGGTGGACGGGCTGCGCGACGTGCTGCCGGTGCTGGCGTTCGCGGGGTTGCTGATCGCGATGCGGCGGTCCGGCAGGCCGCAGGGGGCGGTGGGGGTGCCGCTGCTGGCGGGGCTGGTGGCGGGGGCGGGGCTCGGGCTGGTGGCGGCGTACGTGCTGGCGCGGCCGTACCTGGAGTATTTGTCCGGGTCGGTGCGGCCGTTGCTGATGATCTGCGCGGCCGTGCTCGTGCTCACGCCGGTCGGTGTGCTGGCCGCGCCCGCGCTGGCCAGGATCCGGCCCCCGCGCTGGCTGCCCACGGCAGGGGCCACGCTGGTCGCGCTGGTCATGGCCGGTCTGTACGCCCGCCCCTGGTTCCAGACCGTGACCAGGACGCCCGCGAACCTCGACGACGCCCGTACGGCCAGGTTCATCGCCGAGACGCAGAAGGGCAACGGGCTGCCCGTCCAGGCGGACCGGCTCTACTTCGAGTACTCCCTCCACTGGGTGACCTGGTACATCGGCATCCCGGCCGTGGTGCTGGCCACGGTGGCGGCGGCCGTGCTGCTGCGCCGGCTGCTGCGTGACGGCAGGCCGTTCGGGTGGTTGCTGCCGCTGGCGATGTTCGGCTGGACGACGGTCACCACGCTGCTGCGGCCCGAGATCACCCCCGACCAGCCGTGGGCCTCGCGGCGGCTGGTCCCGATCGTGATCCCCGGGCTGATCGTGCTGGCGGTGTGGGGGCTGGGCTGGTTGCGGGAACGGTCGTGGTTGCGGGAGCCGGCGCGGCGATGGGTGACGGCCGCCGGAGTGCTGCTGGTGCTCGTGCCGCCGGCGGTGACCTCGATCGGCACCGCGTTCACGCCGATCGAGCGCGGGGAGGCGGCGGCGGTCCGTACGTTGTGCGCGGCGATCCCGCCGGACGCGTCGGTGTTGTTCGTCGAACGGGTGACCGGCGACCGGCTCACCCAGCTCGTCCGCGGCATGTGCGGCCGCCCGGCGGCGCAGGTGAGGCGGGATTCGGGCGACCTCGCGCCGGAGCAGCGGGTACGGGCCGCGATCGCCCGGGTCAGGGCGGCCGGCCGGGTGCCGGTCGTGCTCGCCGCGAACGCCGGCCAGGTCGCGCCCTACGGCCCGCCGCGCCAGATCATGGCCCTGGTCACGCGCCAGGACGAACGCTCGCTCGTCGACCCGCCCGACGGCACCTGGTCCCTGTCGGTGGACGTGTGGATGGCGGTGGGTTGACCCGATCTGAGCGGATCGCGATAGTCGTGCGCATGTCTGAGAGCGATGAGCTGTCGTTCGGCGACGACCGCGAGCCCTGGTTACGAGGCTGGATCGAGGCCCACGGGCGGCTGACGGCGCTGGTCGTGGCGGGCGTCGTGCTGCTGGCGGGGCTCGGCGCGGGCGGCTGGTACCTGCACCGGCGCTCGCTCCTGCCCGCGCCCCCGCCGGTCGCCGCGCTTCCCGTCGTGGACGGTTTCGTCGTCTCGCTGTGCACCGAAGGGCTGGAGGGTTGCCCGGACGGCACGGCCGAACGAGTGCTGGCGTTGATCCGGAGCATCCCCGAGGCCGTCGCGCCCACGCTAGTGCCCGCCGCCGAGCTCGAACGACGCTGGTCCCAGCGGACGATCAACGGCGAGGCGGGGGTGGACTACCGCGCGCTCGTGCAGGCGCAGATCATCGAGGCAGGGCTGCGCGGCCCGGCCGACTACGAAGCCGTCAAGCGGCGGCTGGCCGGGGAGCAGAGCATCCAGGTCATGCCCAGGATGCCCGACTTCTGGAAGGGCAAGGCCGACCTGAGCGTCGTGATGTGCGGCCGGGAGCGGCGGTTCGCCGGGTGCCGGACCGGCGCGGCGACCGAGGCGCAGCGCGACGCCGTCGTGGCCCGGCTGCGCGAGCTGGACGGCGTGGACGAGGTGTTCCTCCAGGACAAGCCGTTCGGCCTGCGGCTTTCCCGGCTCTATCAGGGCGACGCGCCGCCGCTCACGCTCGACCGGGTCCCCGAGATCCTGTACGTCCGCTTCGACGACCCGGCCAGGGCCAGGGCGGTGGGTCAGGAGATGCTCAGGATGCCCGGCGTAGGATGGTCGCAGCTGATCAAGTGAGCGTAAAGCCCGTCGATGTGGACTCGGCTCTCAGCGGGGCAGAGTACCCTCGACCCCCGTGAGCACGCTTGAGACCCCCAAGAGTGGACCTGCCGTGGAAGAAGCGCCGTACGTCACGATCGTCCTGCCCTGCTACAACGAGCAGGACCACGTCATCGACGAGGTCGAGCGCATCACGCGGGCGATGGACTCCAGCGGCTACACCTACGAGCTGGTCGCCGTCGACGACTGCTCGACCGACCAGACCCTGGCCCGGCTCGAAGAGGCCGCCCCCGAATACCCCCACCTGCGCATCCGCGCCTTCCACCGCAACGGCGGCTCGGGCACCGTGCGCCGCATCGGCACGCAGGAGGCCAGGGGCGAGATCGTCGTCTGGACCGACGCCGACATGACCTACCCCAACGAGCGCATCCCCGAGCTGGTGCAGATCCTGGAGAAGGACCAGACGGTCGACCAGGTGGTCGGCGCGCGCACCACCGAGGAGGGCTCGCACAAGATCCTGCGGGTGCCGGCCAAGTGGGTGATCCGCAAGGTGGCCGAGAAGCTCGCCGGGCAGAAGATCCCCGACCTCAACTCCGGGCTGCGCGCCTTCCGCAAGTCGGTGGCCCGGCCCTACCTGCGGCTGCTGCCGCCCGGGTTCTCGTGCGTCACCACGATCACGCTGTCGTTCCTGTCCAACCAGCACGACGTCTACTACCTGCCGATCGAGTACGCCAAGCGGGCCGGCAAGTCGAAGTTCAGCTTCATCTCCGACGCCTACCGCTACATCCTCCAGGTGCTGCGGATGATCATGTACTTCAACCCGCTCAAGGTGCTCATGCCGCCCGCGCTCTGGCTGGTGGCGATCGGGTTCGTGAAGGGCGTCTGGGACATGGTCCGGCAGCCGTTCTACTTCCCGGCCAACACGGTCATGATCTTCCTGTCCGGCCTGCTGATCGGCTCGGTGGCGCTGCTGGCCGACCTGATCGTGCGGTCGCGGGGGGAATAGCGGGTGCGCATCGCGATCGTCGGCCCGACCCATCCGTACAAGGGGGGCGGGGCGCAGCACACCACCGAGCTGGCGCACCGGCTGACGGCCCAGGGGCACGACGTGGTGATCGAGTCGTGGCGGGCGCAGTACCCGTCCTTCCTCTACCCGGGGCAGCAGACGATCTCCGAGCCCGAGGGCACGCCGTACCCGAGGACCGAGCGGCGGCTCGACCAGCAGCGGCCCGACGGGTGGTTCGCGGCGGGGCGGCGGCTGCGCGGCGCGGACCTGGTGGTGCTGGCCGTGCTCAGCTCGGTGCAGGTTCCTCCGTATCTGGGGATCCTGTCCGGGACAGGGCGGAAGGTCCGGACGGTCGCGCTCTGCCACAACGTGCTGCCGCACGAGCGCAAGCCCTACGACCAGCCGCTCATGAAGGCGCTGCTGCGGCGGGTGGACGGCGTGCTGACCCACTCCGAGCAGCAGGCCGAGCTGGCCAGAGGGCTCGCGCCGGGCAAGCCGGTCGGGGTGGCGGGGCTGCCGCCGCACCTGCCGTCCACGTCGGCCGAGAAGTCCGGACAGGTACGCCGCCGGTTGTTGTTCTTCGGGATGGTACGCCCGTACAAGGGGCTCGACCTGCTGCTGCGGGCGTTGCCCGACGGGGTGTCGCTGACCGTGGCGGGCGAGTTCTGGGGCGGGCTCGACGGGACGAAAGCGCTGATCGACGAGCTGGGCCTGGCCGAACGGGTCGAGCTGCGGCCCGGTTACGTCGCCGCCGCCGACGTGCCGAAGTTGTTCGCCGCGGCCGACGCGCTGGTGTTGCCGTACCGGAGCGCCACCGCCAGCCAGAACGTCTGGCTCGGCCACGAGCACGGCGTGCCGGTGATCGCCACCCGGGTCGGCGCGCTGGCCGACCACGTGACCGACGGCGTGGACGGACTGCTGGTCGAGCCGGGTGACGCGGGCGCGCTGCGCGCGGCGATCGAGCGCTTCTACGCCTCGGGCGAGCCGGAGAGGTTGCGGTCGGGGGTCAAGGCGGTCGATCCAGAGCCGTTCTGGGCCGCGTACGCGGGCACGCTGCTCGGCATCTGACGGCCGAGCACGAACGCGACCCCCGCGGCGACCGCGTCGGCCAGCGTGAACGCCAGCCGCGACACGATCGCCACCGCGATGGCCGGGGCGGTGCCGATGACCGGCCCGAGCACCAGCACCAGCGCGCCCTCCCGTACGCCCACCCCGGCGGGCACGATGAAGGTGAGGATGCCGGTGCACCAGGCGAACGCGTACGCGCCGGTCGCCACGAGGTAGAGGTCGGCTCGGCCGGTCAGCAGCCAGGTGTGCAGGCCGTAGACGAACCAGCCGAGCACGGTCCAGGCCACCGTGACGACGACCGTACGGCCGGGCAGCGCGCTCTCCAGCGGTTCCTTGCGGGCGATCCGCAGTGCCAGGTTGAGGCCCCAGGTGAGCACCTTGGGATGCAGGCACACGATGATCACCGGCACCAGCAGCACCACGTACCAGGCCCGGCGCACGGCCTCGTGCGAGCCGAGCGTGGCGGCCGCGACCGAGATGCCGACGCCGAGGTTGACCACCAGCCCGAGCGAGATCGTCGCGAACGTGCGCCGCGGCGGGCTCCCGTGGTCGCGCCCGAGGTCCATCATGGCCGCGTACGCCCACACAGCGCCCGGGATGTACTTGCCGAGCTGGCCCACGAACATGATCCGCCCGGCCACCCGCAGCGGCAGCCGCGTGCCGAGCCCCGCCATGATCTGCCGCCAGGCCACCAGCATGCAGAGCTGTCCGGCCAGCACCGCCCCGAACGCCCCGAGCACCGCCCAGGGCGACAGTCTGGCCAGGGCCTGCGTGGTCTCGGTCCAGTTGGTCGCCAGGCCGTAGCCGAGGAAGGCGAGGGCGACCAGCGCGAGCAGGACGCGCAGCAGGCGGCGCAGCATCAGCCCAGGCTACGCGCGAGCCACCGGGAAGAGCCAGAGCCGCGGGCTCATGTCGGGCGGCCCATGTCTGGCGGCTCAACGTGCCGAGGCCCGCGGCGCGGGTACTGTTGGGCGACGTGGGCAAGCAACGGGTCGCGCAGCTCGAGTACTCCGAATTCCAGTCGGCCATGCTCGACGAGGACAAACGCCGCCGCAAGGCCGCGAAGATCATCGCCGTCCTGGAGCACTTCCAGGGGCCGCTCGGCGGGCTGACCGTGGGCGACGTCGGCTGCTCGGCCGGGTTCATCGCCGACGAGCTGGCACGGGCCGGGGCCAAGCACACGCTGGGCATCGACATCGACGTGCCGGGGCTGCGCAAGGCCGCCGACCGGTTCGGCGAGCGGGTGGCGTTCGTCTGCGGCGACGGCACCGCGCTGCCCTTCCCCGACGGCTCGCTCGACGTGCTGGTGTTCAACCACATCTACGAGCACGTGGTCGACCCCGACGCCGTGGTGGCCGAGATGCACCGCGTGCTGTCCGACGACGGCGTGCTCTACCTCGGGCTCGGTAACCGGCTCGGGGTCGTCGAGCCGCACTACAAGCTGCCGTTCCTGTCCTACCTGCCGCCCACGCTGGCCGACCGGTACGTCCGCGCCTTCGGCCGCGCCGACCACTACTACGAGCGGTTCAGGACGCGGCGGGGGCTGCGCAGGATGTTGCGGGCCTTCCACGTATGGGACTACACGTTCCCCGTGCTGGCCACGCCGACCAGGTTCGCCGGCTCGGAGCTGTTCCCCGGCGCGCTGGGCCGGGTGGTCAAGGCCGTGCTGGCCCGTGCTCCGCGCGAGGTGCTGCGGCTGCTGCTGCCGATCGTGCCGACGTACCTGTGGGTGGCCACCAAGACGCCGCGCAGGCCCGCGGGGGCCGCGCTGCCGCAGCCGCCCGAGCGGGTCCTGCCGCTGTGAGCCTCGTGGACGAGACCGGCGCGAGCGCGGTCCCCGGGCGGTCGCTCCCGCGCAGGCTGCTGCGCTTCGGCTTCCTCGCCGTCGCGCTCGCCTTCGGCGTGTGGGCGGTGGCCAGGCAGTGGGACGCCGTGGTGGCCGGGTTCGCCCGGCTGTCGTGGCCGGCGCTGGCCGGGTCGCTGGTCGCCGTGGTCGCCGCGCTGCTCGGGGCCATGCTCACCTGGCGTACGCTGCTGGCCGATCTGGGCTCGCCGCTGCAGCTGCGGCCGGCCGCCAAGGTGTTCTTCGTCGGCCAGCTCGGCAAGTACATCCCCGGCGCGGTCTGGCCGGTGCTCGCCCAGATGGAGATGGGCCGCGACCTCGGCGTGCCGCGTCCGCGCAGCGCGGCGGCGTTCTTCCTGATGATGCCCGTCCAGATCGCCAGCGGCCTGCTCGTCACGCTGGTCACGCTCGGCTGGGACCGGTTCGGCTGGGTGTTGCTGTTCATCCCGCTGCTGCTGGTGCTGCTGGAGCCGAAGGTCATCAACGGCGTGATCGGCTTCGGCCTGCGCAAGCTCGGGCGCGACCCCCTCGAACGCCCGCTCACCCGCCGCGGCATGCTCACCGCGCTCGGCTGGGCGCTGGCCGGCTGGGCGGCCTACGGCGTGCACTTCTACTTCATCGCGCCCCAGGGCGGCCTGCTGTTCGCCGTCGGCGCGTTCGCCCTGTCGTGGTGCCTGGGCATCGTGACCTTCGTCGTGCCGGCGGGGGCGGGGGTGCGCGAGGTGGCCATGGTGGCCGTGCTCGCTCCGGTGCTCGACAGCGCGGCGGCCATCGCGGTGGCCCTTTCCTCCCGCATTGTCATCGTGCTAGGGGACCTGATCTGCGCAGGCTTGGCGGGAATCGCCTCACGTCGGGACTCAGTGTGATTTGGCCCACGATTTGGGGGAGGCTGGTCATAAGCTGAACCGAAGAGGGGGGACTTGCCAGGTCCCACGTCGATCTTGAGGGGAGAAGATCTACGTAATGCCTCGAATGCTCGTCGATGCCGCAGCGGTCCCCGCCGACCGCGGCGCGTTGATCAGGTACGTGGACGGGCTCGTGGCCGCGCTCCACCGGGCCGGGGCCGATCTGGCCGTGGTCTGCCAGCGTGCGGAAGCGGAAAGGTACCAGCGGCTGGCGCCTTCGGCCCGTGTCATCCCCGGTCCCGTCGCCATCACCAACAGGGCCACCCGGCTCGCCTGGGAGCAGACCGGCGTGCCGCTGCTCGCCCGCCAGACGGGGGCCGAGGTCATCCACGCCCCCTACTACTCGATGCCGCTGCGTTCCGGCGTGCCGACCGTCGTGACGGTGCACGACGTGACCTGGTTCACCGAGCCCGAGCAGCACAGCCCGGCCAGGGCCGCGTTCTTCCGCTCGGCGACCCGTACGGCCGTCCGCCATGCCCGGCGCGTGATCGTGCCGTCCAAGGCGACCAGGGACGAACTGGTACGCGTGTTGTCGGCCGACCCCACCCGCATCGACGTCGCCTACCACGGCGTCGACGTCGCCCAGTTCCACCCGCCGAGCGCGGAGGAGATCCGCCGCGCGGCTTCGAGATGCGGGCTGAACGGACAGCCGTACGTGGCCTTCCTCGGCAACCTCGACCCCCGCAAGAACGTCCCCAACCTGATCCGCGGCTTCGCCGCCGCCGTGAAGCGGCTGGAGACGCCGCCCGCGCTGGTGCTCGGCGGCGGCGTGCACGAGGACGACGTCGACGCCGCCTGCCGCGAGGTCGAGGCCACCGTCCGGGTGATCAGGCCCGGATACCTGCGCGCGCCCGATCTGCCGGGGTTCCTCGGCGGGGCGCTCGTCGTGGCGTTCCCCTCGCGGGGCGAGGGCTTCGGCATGCCGGTGCTGGAGGCCATGGCCTGCGGCGCGGCCGTGCTCACCACCCATCGCACCTCGCTGCCCGAGGTGGGCGGCGACGCGGTCGCCTACACCGAGCCGGACGCCGACAGCATCGCCGACGCCCTGGGCGAACTGCTGGCCTCCGCCGAGCGCAGGAGGCAGTTGCAGGAGGCCGGGCAGGCACGGGCACGTGAGTTCACCTGGGCCGCTTCCGCGGAGGCCCATCTCAACTCTTATCAACGCGCAATCGAATAGTTCGCTACAGTCACGGAGTGATGGAGAGCTCTTTGCCAGACCTCGAGGCGATCCTCCTGGTCGGGGGGCAGGGCACACGCCTGCGCCCGCTGACACTGGGCACGCCCAAGCCGCTGCTGCCGACCGCCGGAGTGCCGTTCCTGGCCCACCAACTGGCGCGGGCCCGGTCCTTCGGCGTACGCCGGATCGTGTTCGCGACCTCGTACAAGGCGTCGATGTTCGAGCCCGTCTTCGGTGACGGGGCGGCCTTCGGGCTCTCGCTCGAATACATCACCGAGGAGACGCCGCTCGGCACCGGCGGGGCCATCCGCAACGCCGCCGAGGCGCTCACGTCGGGCTCCGACGACCCGGTGCTCATCCTCAACGGCGACATCCTCTCCGGGCACGACATCGGCGACCAGGTACGCACCCACTGCGAGCGCGGCGCCGCCGTGACGCTCCACCTGACGGAAGTGGACGACCCCACGCGGTTCGGCTGCGTGCCGACCGACGAGTCCGGACGGGTGACCGCGTTCCTGGAGAAGACCCCCAACCCGGTCACCAACCGCATCAACGCCGGCTGCTACGTGTTCACCCGCTCGGTGATCGACTCGATCCCGCGCGGCGAGGTCGTCTCCGTCGAGCGCGAGACGTTCCCCGGGCTGATCGACTCCGGCGAGCTGGTGCTCGGCTACGCCGACCGTACGTACTGGCTCGACGTGGGCACCCCGGCCGCGTTCGTGAAGGGCTCGCGCGACCTGGTGCTCGGGCGGCTCGACTCGCCCGCGATGCCCGGCCCGCAGGGCGAGCACCTCGCGCTCGAAGGGGCCGAGATCTCGGCCGAGGCCGAGGTCCAGGGCGGCAGCGCGGTCGGCGCGCGGGCCGTCGTCGAGGCGGGCGCGTCGGTCGTGGGATCGGTCCTGTGCGACGACTGCGTCATCGAGGGCGGCGCCACCGTCCAGGACTCGGTGGTGGGCAAGGGCGCCCGCATCTGCGCCGGCACGGTGGTACGCGACGCGGTGATCGGCGACGGCGCGGTGGTCGGGCCCGGCAACGAGTTGCAGGGCGGCGTACGTGTCTGGCCCGGCATCGAGCTGCCCGAGTGCGCGGTGCGCTACTCCAGCGACGTGTGAGCGACCACCTGCCCGTGGGCGGCACACTGGACAGGTGATGGAACGCAGGTGGGAGCCCGCCGGGCCGCTCGACGTCGAGCTGGCGCTGGGCCCCCACCGGCGCGGCACCGGCGATCCCGCCTGGCGCAGGACCCCCGACGGCTCGGTCTGGCGCACCTGCCGCACCCCCGACGGCCCGAGCACGCTGCGGGTGAACGTCGTGGCCGGGGCCGTGCACGCCCAGGCGTGGGGGCCGGGCGCCGGATGGTCGCTGGAGACGCTGCCCGCCCTGCTCGGCGCGTTCGACGACGTCTCCGGCTTCCGCGTCCGGCACGACGTGCTGGCCGACGTGGCCCGCAAGCACGCCGGCCTGCGGATCGGGCGTACCGGGCGGGTCATGGAGGCGCTGGTGCCCGCCGTGCTGGAGCAGAAGGTCGTCGGCCGGGAGGCGTGGCGGGCCTGGCGCTGGCTGCTCGGCCACTACGGCGAGCCCGCCCCCGGCCCGGCGCCCGAGGGCATGCGGGTGGCGCCCGAGCCGGTCGTGTGGCGGCAGATCCCGAGCTGGCACTGGCACCGGGCGGGCGCGGAGGCCGTGCGGGCCAGGACGATCGCCAACGCCGCCTGGCACGCCGCCAAGCTGGAGGCCGCCGCCACCACGCAGGAGCTCGACCGGCTGCTGCGGGCCCTGCCGGGCATCGGCGTGTGGACGTCGGCCGAGGTGCGCCAGCGTGTCTTCGGTGACGCCGACGCGGTGAGCGTGGGCGACTTCCACCTGGCCAAGCTGGTCGGTTACGCGCTGACGGGGGAGAAGACCGACGATCAGGGCATGATGCGGCTGCTGGAGCCGTACCGGGGGCATCGGCACCGGGCGACGGTGCTCATCTGGCTCAGCGGCCTGCGCCCGCCGGCCCGCGGGCCGCGGATGGCGGCGCGGGACTACCGGTCGTTCTGACCGGCGGCCCTGGGTGCGCGTCGCGAACTCAGGGGTGCGTACTGTGCCTTTATGAGTCTTGTCAGTGATTCCGCGCTCCGCCGCGCCCTCGCCCGTGCTCGTGACGGCAAGGCGCTCGACGTCACCGAGGCCACGGTCCTGCTGCACGCGCGGGGCGAGCAGCTCGACGCGCTGCTCGATCACGCCTCCCGCGTACGGGACGCCGGGCTGAAGGCAGCCGGCCGGGAAGGGGTGATCACCTACAGCAGGAAGGTGTTCATCCCGCTGACCAGGTTGTGCCGTGACCGCTGTGGCTACTGCACGTTCGCCACCGCGCCGCACAAGCTGGAGTCGCTCTTCCTGAGCCCGGACGAGGTGCTGGAGATCGCCCGGCAGGGCGCCGCGATGGGCTGCAAGGAGGCGCTGTTCACGCTGGGGGACCGGCCGGAGGACCGCTGGCACCAGGCCCGCGAATGGCTGGACGCGCACGGCTATGACGACACCTTGTCCTACGTACGGGCCATGGCGATCAGGGTGCTGGAGGAGACCGGGCTGCTGCCGCACCTGAACCCCGGCGTGCTGAGCTGGCGCGACCTGCAACGGCTGAAGCCGGTCGCGCCGTCGATGGGCATGATGCTGGAGACCACCTCGCGGCGGCTGTTCGAGGAGAAGGGACAGCCGCACCACGGTTCGCCGGACAAGGACCCGGCGGTGCGGCTGCGGGTGCTGGAGGACGCCGGGCGCACCAACGTGCCGTTCACGACCGGGATCCTCATCGGCATCGGCGAGACCGTCCAGGACCGGGCCGAGTCGATCTTCGCCATCCGGAAGGTCGCCCGCGAGTACGGCGGCATCCAGGAGGTCATCGTCCAGAACTTCCGCGCCAAGCCGGACACGGCCATGCGCGGCCTGCCGGACGCCGACCTGCACGAGCTCGCGGCCACGATCGCCGTGGCGCGCCTGGTCCTCGGCCCCCGCGTACGCCTCCAGGCCCCGCCCAACCTGGTCGACTCCGAGTACGCGCTGATGATCCGCGCCGGCATCGACGACTGGGGCGGCGTGTCGCCGCTGACCCCCGACCACGTCAACCCCGAACGCCCCTGGCCGCAGATCGACGACCTGGCGGCCCGTACCGCGGAGTCCGGCTTCGACCTGCGGGAACGTCTGACGATCTACCCCGAGTACGTCCAGGCCGGCGAGCCCTGGCTGGACCCGCGGCTGTTCGCGCACGTCGAGGCCCTGGCCGATCCCGCCACCGGGCTGGCCCGCGCGGACGCCGTGGTGGAGGGGCGTCCCTGGCAGGAGCCCGACGGCGGGTTCGCCGCCGCCGGCCGGGTGGACCTGCACGTCGAGGTGGACACCACCGGCCGCACGAACGACCGGCGCGACGACTTCGACCACGTCTACGGCGACTGGGCGGCCCTGCGCGAACGGCTCGGCACGGCCGCGCCCTCGACGCCGAGCGACGTGCGGCAGGCGCTCAGGCGGGCCGCGTCCGACCCCGCCGGGCTGACCGACGCCGAGGCGGTCGCGCTGCTCGGCGCGGAGGGCGAGGCGCTGGACGAGCTGGCCGCCATCGCCGTCGAGCTGCGCGAGGAGGTCGCCGGCGACGAGGTCACCTACGTCGTCAACCGGAACATCAACTTCACCAACGTCTGCTACACCGGCTGCCGCTTCTGTGCCTTCGCCCAGCGCAGGACCGACGCCGACGCGTACACGCTGAGCCTGGACCAGGTGGCCGACCGGGCCGAGGAGGCGTGGGCGGCGGGCGCGACCGAGGTGTGCATGCAGGGCGGCATCCATCCCGACCTGCCGGGAACCGCGTACTTCGACATCGCCAGGGCGGTCAAGGCCAGGACGCCGGACATGCACGTGCACGCGTTCTCCCCGATGGAGGTCATCAACGGCGCCTCACGGACGAACCTGTCCGTACGCGACTGGCTGGAGGCCGCCAAGGAGGCCGGCGTGGACTCGCTGCCCGGCACGGCGGCCGAGATCCTCGACGACGACGTGCGCTGGGTGCTGACCAAGGGCAAGCTGCCGGCCAAGGAGTGGATCGAGGTCATCACGACGGCCCACGAGGTCGGCATCCCGACGACGTCCACGATGATGTACGGCCACGTGGACAACCACCTGCACTGGGTCAGGCACATCAAGCTGATCAGGCGGCTGCAGGAGCAGACCGGCGGGTTCTCGGAGTTCGTGTTGCTGCCGTTCGTGCACACCAGCGCCCCGATCTACCTGGCCGGCATCGCCCGGCCCGGCCCGACCGCGCAGGAGAACCGCGCGGTGCACGCCCTGGCCAGGATCCTGCTGCACGGCGCGATCCCCAACATCCAGTGCTCGTGGGTCAAGCTCCAGGACGACCTGTGCCGCCAGGTGCTCCGGGGCGGCGTGAACGACCTCGGCGGCACCCTCATGGAGGAGACGATCAGCCGGATGGCGGGGTCGGAGAACGGCTCGTACAAGACGATCAGTGAGCTGCGCGAGATGGTCGAGGTCACCGGCAGGCCGGTGCGCCAGCGCACCACCGAGTACGGCCGTCCCACGTCCGAGCGGCTGGCCGCCGCGCAGGCGAGCGACGGCGTGTGCCAGAGCGTGAGAAGGGTCTTGCCGATGGCGTAGTTATAACAAGTTCTAACAAGGGTTGCGGGCGGTATGGGAGGCCCTGGGAGAATCATCACTCCACCGGAGAGAGGTTCATCGTGCGGTTGGGTCGACACCGTGCCGCGCTGCCTCCCGTGCAGCGACGCAGGAAAGCGCTCCAACGTGGCATATTGGCGGGCCTCGCCGCCGTGGTCGTCGCCGCGGGCAGCCTGTACGTGGTCCTGGGCGGCGGTCCCGCCCTCTGCGTGTCGCGAGAGCCTGTTCTGGTCAGCGTGGCCGCCGCCGTGGACGTGGCGCCGGCGGTCATGGAGGCCGCCGGGCGCTTCAACGGGACGAAGACGTCGGTCGGCGGCCGGTGCGTGCTGGTCCAGGTCACCGAGCAGCCGCCGGCCACGGTGCTGCGCACGCTGATCGGCGACCGGGCCGGCGTGCTGCGCGAGCGCCCGGACGGCTGGATCGCCGACTCCTCGGCCTGGATCAGGCTGGCCCGCAGCCAGGGCGCGAGCTCGCTGCCCGCGGGGGAGACCGTGGTGGCCACCTCGCCGCTGGTGTTCGCCACGCGGTCGTCGCTGGCCCGGCGCTTCTCGGTCGGCCGGACCGAGATGAACTGGCGGATGGTCTTCCCACCGACCGTGCGCGGGCGGCTCACCCCCAACTCGAACGAGCCCGACGTCGTACGGGTGCCCGATCCGTCCCTGGTCGGCGCGGGGATCGCCACCGTGGCCGCGGCCAGGGACGTCGTGGGCACCGGCGAGACCGCCGACAAGGCGCTGACCGCGTTCGTCCGGTGGGCGCAGGCCGGGTCGGCGCCCGACTACCGCAGCATGCTCGAAGCCGTGGACGACCGCGGTTTCTGGCAGCGGCCGGTGGTGATCGTCCCCGAGCAGTCGGTGTGGAACCACAACCAGGTGCCCTCCGCCGACCCGGTGGTGGCGCTGCACCCGCGCGAGGGCACGATCGACCTCGACTATCCCTACGTCGTCACGGCCGCCGACCCCGCGGTCGCGGAGGCGTCCACGGCCTTCGCCGACTGGCTGAAGGGCACGCAGGCCCAGGAGATCGTCCGGCGCGCCGGGTTCAGGTCGGGCGACGGCCGGCTGGGGCCGCTCTCGCCGGGGCCGCAGATCCCGTCCGAGGCGCCGAAGACCAGGCCGTCGGTGTCGCAGCAGGACATCGACGAGGCGCTGCGCGCCTGGAGCAGGCTGGCGCCGCCGACCAACATCCTCGTGCTGGCCGACACCTCCAAGCACATGGCCGAGCCGCTGAACGGCAGCACCAAGGTGCGCATCGCGCTGGCCGCGGCCAAGATCGGGTTGCAGCTCTTCCCGAACTCCACGCACATGGGCATGTGGGAGTTCGCCGACAAGGTCGGGAACATCAGGGGCTACCGGGAGCGCGTCGGACTCGGCCCGATCAGCGAGCCGGAGTCGGGCCAGGTGTTGCGGCGCAGCGTACTCGACGAGCTGACCAGCACCATCGCCCCGCACCCCGACCTGGACAGCTCGCTCTACGACGCGGTGCTCAGCGGGTTCCGCAAGGTCAGCGGCGACTACCGCGACGACATGAACAACACGCTGCTGGTGATCACCGCGGGCAGGGACGACGGCAAGGGCGTGAAGCTTCCGCAGCTTCTGAACACCCTGCGGAACGAATGGGATCCGGACAAGCCCGTACAGATCGTCATCATCGCGTTCGGCAAGGACGTGGACCGCGGCAGCCTGTCGCAGATCACGGCGGTCACGAACGGTTCGCTGCACGAGGCCCAGGAGCCCGGGGAGATCATCGACGTCTTCCTCGGCGCCCTGGCCCGCCGGCTCTGCCACCCCACCTGCAAGCCGGCCACCTGAGGGGATGCCGGTCGCCCGGCACCCCCTCGGTCTAGATCTGCTGCACGGTGGCGTTCTCGCCGCGATGGTGGAAGTGGGACACGAGCTTGTCCAGCGACCACGCGCCGCTGCCCAGCAGCGCCAGCATCAGGAACGACCACGAGAACATGGCCGCGGTCTCGCCCCCGTTCTGCAACGGGAACAGGCCCTTGGGCAAGTGGACGGTGAAGTAGGCGTAGGCCATCGTGCCCGAGCAGAGCAGGGCGGCGACGCGGGTGGCGAGCCCGACGAGGACGAGGCCGCCCGCGCCGAGCTCGATCACCCCCGCCCACCAGTCGGGCCACTGGCCTACGGAGGGGGTCGTTCCGCCGTACGGGCCGCCGAGTACGCCGAACAGAGTGGCGGCCCCGTGGCAGGCGAACAGCAGGCCCACCACGATGCGGAACAGCGACAGCGCGGCGTCACGAAGCTTGGTCATCGACGTGTCCAGACCTCAGATCCGCTGCCAGAGCGCCGGGACGTTCGGCGGCTCCCAGCCCGCGATGGCCGTGTGGGGCTGCAGGCACCGGTAGGAGACGCCGTTGTAGGTGACCGTGCTGCCCGCGGTGTAGGCCGTACCGGCCTTCCAGGTGCCCGCCGCCGTCGTGGTCGGCGTCGGGGTCGGGGTGGGCGTCGGGGTCACGGTCGGGGTCGGGGTCGGGGTCGGGGTGGGGGTCGGCTGACCGCCGCCGCCGATCTGCAGGTCGATGCAGGAGTAGAAGGCGTTAGAGGTGTCGGAGATGTTCCAGATCGCGAGAACCTTCTGGCGGCCGGAGTAGCCGGAGAGGTTCACCGTGTGGGAGATCGTCGACGGCGGCTGCTGGCCGTTGCCGTTGAAGACGGCGACCCGGGTGCCGCCGATGTAGTACTCGTAGTTGAGCGTGGCGTGCCTGGCGGTGAACGTCCAGGTGAAGGTGACCGAGTTGCCCACAGAGGTGGCGGGCCACGGCTTGCTCTCGTCACTGAGCTGAGCGAACTGTCCAAGATTCGCGTTGCAGCTCCGCAGGCCCTTCGGCCCTTCCACGCTCTGCGGCTCATAGATGATCTGGCCGCAGTCGGGCACCTTGCCCTGGGCGCAGAACGCCTGCCGGCTGGGGGGTGAGTTCACATAGCCGTGGGCGAACGCGGGAGAGGTGTTGAACACCGCCGTGGCGATGGTGATCACCGCCACGGCGACTAACGTGAGAGTCCTTCGCATTGAAGTGGCTCCTTTACATGGGGGGATAGTCCAAATGTAAAGGAAAGTTTCCTAACGGTAAACGGTTGGCTTACCAGATTTCCGGACTCTCGTCAGAGGCTCAGCGCGTCACGATGTAATCGCGCGGGTCGCGGGGGGCGCGGTCACGAGGAGGCGCGGCGGCGTGACCGATCGCCACGCAGCCCATCGGATCCCACGACTCCGGAAGGTCGAGCACCTCCCTCACCACCGGCCGGCAGAACATCGTGGACGACACCCACGCCGAGCCCAGCCCCTCGACCGCGAGCTGGATCAGGAAGTTCTCCACGCCCGCGCCCGTCGCGACGACGAACATCTCCCGCTCGGAGGCGTTGCGCCGCTCGTCGCGGTAGGTGTGGGAGCCCTCCATCACCAGGCACGGCACCACCAGGTAGGGGGCCTTGCGCAGGACGTCGCCGCGCCGGACGCGCTTGGCGATCGACTGCTCGGTGAACCCGTCGCCGCGCAGGTCCTCGATCCACGCCTCGCGCATGGCGTCGAGCAGCGCGGTGCGCGTGGCAGGGGACTCCACCAGCACGAACCGCCACGGGGTCGTGTGGTGCGGCGCCGGCGCCGCGATGCCCGCGGCCACCGCCCTGTGCACCGCCTCGCCGTCGACCGGGCGGTCGGAGAACTCCCTGATCGTACGGCGGGCGAACACGACATCCCGGGCGCCGAAGCGGAACAGGTCCTCGTCGGCCGGGCGTACGAGGGGTCTGACCCCCGGCCCGTCCTCGTCGGTCACCAGATGGCCGAGACCACGCACGATCGCCGCCGGAACACCGCCGAGCTTGCCCTTGACCAGCTCGGCCGCGCTCGCGATCTCGTCGGCCAGCGCGGTGACGGTGGCGCTGAGCGGGTTGCCGTAGGAGTCGGAGGAACCGCGGAAGTCGTCGAGCGGACGCACCCCCGCGGCGCCGATCGCCACGTCGGTCAGCCCGTTGCGCCAGGGACGCCCGAACGTGTCGGAGACGATCACGCCCACCCGGCCGCCGAGCCCGGCCCTGATCCGCGCGGCGGAGGCGTCGGGGTCGTCGGGCTGCAGCAGGACCGTGCCCGGCTCGGTGTTGGAGGCGTCGACCCCGGCCGCGGCCATGACGAAGCCGTGGCGGGTCTGGACGATCACCGTCTCGCCGCGCCTGGCGACGACCCGCTCGGTCTCCTCCTCGATCGCGCTCGTACGGTCGGGCGCCTGGCGGACGCGGCCCTCCGCCTTGCTGACGATCTTGGAGGTGACCACGACGATGTCGCCGTCGCGCAGGTCGGCGCCCTTGAGCAGAGCCGCCACGTCGTCGCCGGGCCGCACCTCGCCGATGCCGGTCACGGCGATGACCTCGATGCGTCGCGTGCTCATCGGGCCAGCTCCAGGGCCAGGTCGAGCGCGGTGCGGGCGATGTCGGCGGCGGCCTCGGCGTCGTGCATGAGGATCGGCCGGGACACCACGCGCACGCCGTCGAGCGCCACCCCCGCGTCCTCCTCGGCCACCAGCCAGCCGTCGACCAGGTCGGAGCCGTAGAGGTCGAGCACGGCCTGGGCCGTGGTCTCCACCCCGATCGCCGTCAGGCAGGCGTCGGCCATGCCGCGCACGGGCGCGCCGCCGATGATGGGGGAGACGCCGACCACGGTCTTGGCCGCGACCGCCTCGCGGATGCCGGGGACCTGAAGGATCGTGCCGACGCTCACCACCGGGTTGGACGGCGGCAGGATGACCACGTCGGCCTGCTCGACGGCCTCCAGCACCCCCGGCGCCGGCTTCGCCGTGTCGACCCCCACCAGCGCGAACGACTCGGCCGGGACCGACGCGCGCAACCGCACCCACCACTCCTGAAAGTGCACCGCCCGCCTGCCGTGCTCGTCGGAGATCACCACGTGCGTCTCGCAGCGGTCGTCGGTCATGGGCAGCAGGCGTACGCCCGGCTGCCAGCGCGCGCACAGGGCCTCGGTGATCTGCGAGAGCGGGTAGCCCGCCTCCAGCATCTGCGAGCGGACGATGTGGGTGGCGAAGTCGCGGTCGCCGAGCCCGAACCACTGCGGTTCGACCCCGTAGGCGGCCAGCTCCTCCTTGACGACGTGGGACTCCTTGGCCCGGCCCCAGCCCTGCTCCTCGTCGATGCCGCCGCCCAGGGTGTACATGACGGTGTCGAGGTCGGGACAGACCCGCAGGCCGAACAGGGTGATGTCGTCGCCCGTGTTGCCGATGACGGTGATCGAGGCGTCGGGTGCGGTGGCGCGCAGGCCGCGCAGGAAACGGGCGCCGCCGATGCCGCCGGCGAGTGACACGATGTGCATGCGGCCCAGTCTTCCACCGGCCTCCGACATCCCTGCGGGGGGAGTGGTTTTGCCCCTCCTGATGGCAAGGAACTTCCAGGTATAGGGGTAAATGGGATGGAAGAGGTTCTTGGGACGCCCGCCGCGTAAGTCGGCAATGTGGCAAACTCCCTTCGGGCCAAAGGGTCCGATGGGGGTTACTCGTGAGCAAAGTAAATGCCACCCGGCTACGGGAGCCGGCCGCCTGGATCATGCTCGTCACCGGTCTGGTCGACGTGGTCCTGACGATCGGCCGCATCCTGCTCGGCACGGGCAACTCGTACGGCGCCGGGTTCGCCGACCGGGCCGCCGCCAACCTGCTGGGCCTGACCAGCCCGGTCGTGACCGCGCTGCTCGTGGGCGCCGTGCTGCTCGTCACCAAGGTCGGCGAGCGCTCGTCCGCGGCCAGGCCCATCGCCTACGGCTCCGTGGCCGGCCTGCTGCTGGCCGCCGTGTTCGGCGAGGTGGCGCTGGTCGTCGGGTTGTTCGCCGGCGGCACGGTCCGCGGGGTGTTCGAGTACGTGCTCACGGGCGTCCCCACGCTCGCCCTGACTGCCGTGGCGCTGGTCTATCTGCTTCCCGAGGTCCTGCCCGGCCGTTCCACCGGCTACAGCAGCCAGTCCAACCACTACGGGCACCCCCAGCAGTTCGGCCAGCCCCAGCAGTTCGGCCAGCCGGACCGGCCCCCGTACGGCCAGGCCCAGCAGTTCGGCCAGCCGGACCAGCCCCACTTCGGCCACGCGGACCAGCCCCCGTACGGCCAGCCCGACCAGCCGCAGTTCGGCCAGCCGGACCAGCCCGCCTACGGTCAGTCCGACCAGCCCGCGTACGCGCAGCCGCACTCCGCGCCGACCCCCTACGGCCAGCAGCCCGCGCTCGCCCAACTGCCCCCGGGCGGCCAGGACGCCCAGTCCTCCGCCCACGACCCGCAGCCCGCCGCGTCCGGCTACACCCCGCAGCCGCCCTCCGGCCAGCAGCCGTCGCCCTACGAGCCGCAGGCGGCCTCGCCCGGTTACGAGCCCCAGCCCGTTTCCTCGGGCTACGAGCCCCAGCCCGTCTCCTCGGGCTACGAGCCGCAGCCCGCTTCCTCCGGTTACGCCCCGCAGCCCCCGTCCTCCGGTTACGTGCCGCAGCCGCCGTCGGGCCAGCAGGTGCCCGGCGGTTTCGGCCCGCAGGACCAGACGGCCGCCTTCGGCCAGCAGTCCGGCTACGGCGCCCAGTCGACCAGCCCCGGCGGCCAACCCGGCACCGGCTACGGCCAGCAGCCCCCGAGCTACGGCGGCCAGCCCGACCCCACCACCCCCGGCTACGGTCAGCCCTCCACCCCGGGCCTCGCCCAGCCGGACCCCGCGGGCTACGGCCAGCCCCCCATGCCCAGCCTCGCCCAGCCGGACGCCGCAGGCTACGGCCAAGCCCCCGGTTACGGTCAGCCCGTGCCCGCCGCTTCCGGCTACGGCCAGCCTGAGCCCTCCGGTTACGGTCAGCCCGAGCCCGCCGTCCCCGGGTACGGCCACCAGCCGGAGACGCCCGTCCCGCACGCCGCCGAGGCGCAGTCCCCCTACGCCCCCCAGACCCCCGACGCCCAGCCCGCGTACGGCCAGGGCCACGGTCAGGGGCTGGGCCAGCAGCCCGGCTACGGTCAGCAGCCCGACCAGCTCCCCTTCGGCCAGCCCGCGCAGAGCCAGCAGCCCTCCCAAGGCCAGCCCGCTCAGGGCCAGCAGTCCGACCCCTACCAGCAGCAGCCCTACCAGCCGGCCAGGGCCGCGCTCCCCGCCGCGCCCGCCGACCAGCGCCAGCCCGAGTCGCCCTTCCCCCCGCCCCCCGCCCCCGAGCCCCCGTACGCCCCGGTCGAGCAGCCCTTCGGACACCCGCAGGGCCAGACCGGGCAGCCGTTCGGGCAGCCGGACCAGGGCTTCGCGCCGCAGGGCCTCCCGCCGCAGGGCTTCGGCCAGGACCAGGGCTACGCCACGCCGTCCTACACCCCGTCCGAGACGCTCCCCGACTCCGGCTACCAGCCGCCCGCCGGTGAGTACACGCCCGCCCCCTACGTCCCGGCGGACAGCCAGCCCAGCGCGTACGGCCAGACGAACTACCCGACCCCGGATAATCCGTACGCCCCGCGCGACAGTTCCCCGAACGCGTTCGCCGACCAGGCGTACCCGAGCGGCGAGACCAGCCCGAGCGTCCCGTACCCGCCGGCGGAGCAGCAGCCGTCGTACTACGACCGCCAGAACGCCTTCGACCAGCAGAGCGGCCAGCAGGGCGGTCAGCCAGGGGGCCAGCAGGGCGGTCAGCCGTTCACCGGCTACTCCGGCCTCGAGTACGCCACCCCCGCCTTCCAGGAGCCGGACCCGCCCGTGGACCCCCGCTCCCAGCAGCTCCTGGACGCCTACCAGCAGGCCGAGACGTACCAGAGCTCGACGGCCGGTGCCGTCGGCACCCAGCCCGACCTGCGGGTGCCCGACTACGCCGGCCAGCCGGCCAGGCCGTACGACGACCCGTTCGGCCACCCCCAGCAGGCCCAGCCCCAGCAGGCTCAGCCTCAGCCGTACCAGCAGCAGGGCGCGTACGAACCCCAGCAGGGCCAGTACGAGCCCCAGGGCTACCGCCCCACCCACCAGGCCCCGCAGGCTCCCCAGGCCCCGGCCGGGTGGAGCGAGGCGCAGGGCGAGTCGACGATGCGGCTGGACCCCTCGTCGTTCGGGGACGCGCTGGGCGCCCAGAACCGCCCCGGCGACGACCCAATCGACCCAACGGCCATATACACGCCCAACGAGCCACGCAGGTAACGGACCGGCAAACGACGGCTAGAGAGAAGGTGGCCCAAAGGGCGGGCGTCTACCCCGCCCTGGTACGGTTCCGACCGCTGACAGCGTTGAACGAACCAGGTCGAAGCCTTGCTGCGCAGGAGGCTCCGGCCTGGTGCGAACACCACATGCCGAGCACACCGGGGCGAGAGTCGGTCTTTCCCCGGATACCGTCATGCCGCTTGACGTCACGTACGGCACGCGCGTGTAATTACAACCATGTTGTTACGCCTTCCTGTGGGTGGGTAGTAAGGAAGGCGTCCATGGGGGGCTCCATTGCGGGCGGGCGGCAGGGAGGTGTGCAGTGACCGATCCGGTCATCGCACAGGATCAGCTTGACGCTGAAGAACTCGGATGGCAGGAGCGCGCGTTGTGCGCGCAGACTGATCCGGAGGCGTTCTTCCCGGAAAAAGGCGGCTCCACCCGAGAAGCCAAGAAGGTCTGTCGATCGTGTGAGGTCCGTGCGGAGTGCCTGGAATACGCACTCGAACACGATGAGCGATTCGGCATCTGGGGTGGGTTGTCGGAGCGGGAGCGCAGACGGATCAAGCGCCAGGCCGTTTAGGGGATATGAGCGAAAGGGTCACGCGGGCTGCCGTGTGACCCTTTTTCGCATGTGGTCCTGCTCTGACCTGTATGGTGGGCGCGCCTGATCAACGCTGGAGTGCCCGCCCATGTCACGTCCCCTCGTCACCGCGATCGTCGTCGCCCATGATGGCGGGCGCTGGCTCGGGGACACGCTGCGCGCGCTGGCGGGCCAGAGCCGCAGGCCCGAGCGGGTCGCCGGCGTCGACAACGGCAGCAGGGACGGCTCGGCCGACCTGCTCGCGCAGACGCTCGGCACGTCCAACGTGCTCACGCTGCCGCGTTCGGCCTCCTTCGGCGACGCCGTCGCTGAGGTGCTGGACAGGCTGCCGCCGTGCGGGCCCGACGAGTGGATCTGGCTGCTGCACGACGACTGCGCCCCCGACCGGCGCGCGCTGGAGGCCCTGCTCACGGCGGCCGACCAGGATCCCAAGGCGGCGGTGCTCGGCCCGAAGCTGCGTGACTGGCTCGACCGCAGGCGCCTGCTCGAACTGGGCGTGACCGTCGGCCTCACCGGGCGCAGGGACACCGGGCTGGAGCCGCGCGAGTTCGACCAGGGGCAGCACGACGGCACCCGGGAGGTGCTCTCGGTCTCCACGGCGGGCATGCTGGTCCGCCGCGACGTCTGGGAACGCCTCGGCGGCCTCGACCCGCTGTTCCCGCTCTTCCGCGACGACCTCGACCTGTGCTGGCGGGTACGCAACGCCGGGCACAAGGTCCTGGCCGTCACTTCGGCGGTGGCCTGGCACGCCGAGGCGGCGGCACGCAGGCGGCGGCGGATCACGGTCAGCGGCGACCATCCACGCAGGCTCGACCGGCGGAACGCGATCTTCGTGATCATGGCGAACCTGCCGTTCCGCGTGATGGTGTGGGCGCTGCTGCGGAACCTGGCCGGCTCGGCGCTGCGCACGTTCCTGTTCCTGGTGGGCAAGCAGCCGGCGAACGCGCTGGACGAGATGGTGGCGCTGGGGTCGATCCTGGTGCACCCGTTCCGGCTGTTCAAGGCGCGCAGGGCCCGGCGCGAAGGCCGTAAAAAGGGATTTATCCGCATAAAGCGGTTGCTGACGCCGTCGGGGGTCGCGTACCGGCGGCTGACCGACATGGTGCAGAGCTTCCTCGCCGGCGAGGGACCCGTGGAGTCCGCCGGCCGCCACCACCATTCCGCCGGCGAGGAGGACGAGGAGAGCACGCCGGTCGACACCGGCGCGGTCAAGCGTTTCCTCCACCGGCCAGGCGTCGTCCTCATGCTCGCGCTCGCCGTGGTCTCGCTGGCCGCCGAGCGGTCGCTGCTCTTCGGCGACCGGCTGGGCGGCCGCGCGCTGGTGCCGGTCACGGGCGGCGCGGGGGACCTGTGGCGGTTCTACACCGAGGGTTTCCACGACATCGGGCTTGGCTCCACGGACTGGGCGCCGCCGTACGTGGGGCTGCTGGCGCTGGCCTCGACGCTGGCGCTCGGCAAGACGTGGCTGGCGGTGTCCGTGCTGCTGCTGGGGTCGGTGCCGCTGGCCGGGGCGTCGGCGTACCTGGCGACCAGGCACATCATCCCGGCGGTGCCCGCGCGGGCGTGGGCGGCGGGGACGTACGCGCTGCTGCCCGTCGCGACCGGCGCGATCGCGGCGGGCAGGCTCGGCACGGCGGTGGTGTTCGTGCTGGTCCCGGTGTACGCCGCGCTCGGCACCACGCTGCTGTCCGGCGAGCGGCGCCGGGCCCGGCGCGCGGCCTGGGCGCTCGGGCTGCTGCTCGCCGTGGGGACCGCGTTCGTGCCGCTGGTGTACCCGCTCTTCGCGGTGCTCGGCGTGCTGGCCGCCGTCTGGTTCGGGGGGGTGCGGCGCGGTGTGGTGACCTCCATGGTGATCGCGCTCGTGGTGCCGCTCGCGCTGCTGTTCCCGTGGCTGGCCGGACTGGTCGCGGACCCCGGCCGGATCCTCCTGGAGGCCGGGCTGCACGATCCCGCCCTGGTGGAGTCGGGGCTCGCGCCGGAGTCGCTGCTCGCGCTCAGTCCGGGCGGGCCGGGGTTGCCGCCGTTCTGGGTGACGGCCGGGCTGGTGGTGACCGCGCTGGCCGCGCTGCTCATGCGCCGCCAGCGGATGGTCGTCGCGATCGGCTGGGGTGTCACGCTGTACGGCATGCTGGCCGCCATCCTGGTCGGCCGGATCAGCGTCGAAGGGGCACGGGCCTGGCCCGGGGTGCCGCTGGCGTTCGCGGGGACCGGGCTGCTGGTGCTCGTGGGCCTGACCGCGCACCGGCTGGCCGAGCTGCGGGCCGGCGGCGGACTGCGCAGGCTGGGCGCGACCCTGGTGGTGGCCGCCGCCGTGAGCACGCCGATCCTGGCCGCCGGCTACTGGATCGCGTACGGCGTACGCGGCCCGCTGACCGGCCACGCGCCCGACGTGCTGCCCGCCCTGGCCACCTGGAGCACCAGGAACGGCGAACGCACGCTGGTGATCAAGGGTGACGCCTTCACCGTGCTGCACGGGCGTACCCCGCTGATCGGCGAGGCCGAGCTGCCGGTCGCCTCCGAGGCCCGTACGAAGGTGGCGACCGCGGCGCGCGGCCTGGTCGGCGGGCGCGGCGGGACCGACGCGGCGACGCTGGCCCAGCACGGGATCGCCATGATGGCCGTGGCCGCGCCGGTGCCGCCCCAGCTCGCCAGGTCGCTCGACTCGCAACCGTCGTTGCGGCGCATGAGCCTGTCCGAGGCGGGCGGCCTGTGGCGGCTGACCGAGCCGGTCACCCGTGTGCCGGTCCAGCCTGCGGGTGTCCTGCACACGCCGTGGTTGTGCGCGCAGGGTGTCCTGGCCCTGCTCGTGTTCGCCCTGGCCATGCCGGGACGCCGGGAGAGCGGCGCGGTCGAGGGCGTCGAGGCGCCCGCCGCCGCGCCGGTTGGAGTGCGATGAAGGCGTTCGTGGAGAACCGGTTCGGCCTGCTGGTGCTGGTCGTGGTGGCCCTGTCCGCCCTGTACGGCGTCGCCTTCGTCACCGGCCCGGCCCCCGCACCGCCACACGCGGAGGGGCCGAGGAAGGTCGCCGTCGAGTCGGTGACCGCCGTCTGCCCAGGTGCCAAGGGCACCCAGGTGGACGTCTACCTGCCCGGCCGCCTGTCCCACGAGGTCATGAAGAACGCCGACCCGTACGTGACGAACGGCCCCGGAGCGCTCGAAGCCGGATACACCACCCGGGTGACCTCCGGCGCGCTGCGCGGACTGTCCGGGGTGCGCTGCACCGAGCCGGCCCCGGTCGCCTGGCTGGTCGGACCCGGCCCCGCGGAGGCCGACGTGCTCCTGCACCTCACCAACGCCGACAAGTCCCCGGCCCAGGCCGACGTCGAGGTGTACGCGGCCGAGGGCCCGGTCTCCGGGGACAAGGGCCGCGGCCTGGAGATCGCGCCGGGCGAGCACAAGGAGATCGACCTCAGGACGCTCGCCCCCTCGGCCGACATCATGGCCGTCAGCGTCACCACCGTCTTCGGCCGGGTCGCGGTCGCGGCCAGGGCGTCCATGCGGGCCGGCGGCGTGGACTGGCTCCCGCTCGCCGCGCCGCCCGCCACGCGCGTGGTGGTGCCCGGCATCCCCGGCGGTGGCGGCCGGCGTGAGCTGCTGGTCGCGGCGCCCGGCAAGAGCGACGTGTCCGTGCAGGTCAAGGCGGTCAGCCAGGACGCCGAGTACGCCATGAAGGGCCGCGAGACCGTCGACGTGCCCGCCGGCAGCGTGGTCGCGGTGGACGTGACCACCGGGATCGGCGGCGAGTCGGCCGCGCTCGTGCTCACCGCGCCCGCGCCGGTCGTGGCCGGGCTGGTCGTCGTCGGCACCGGGCAGCGGCAGGACGTGGCGTTCACGGCGGGCACGCCGGCACTCGACCTGGGCAGCGCGGTGGCGGGCAACGGCGCCGGCACGCGGCTGCTGTTCACCGCGCTGGGCGGGCCGGGCGAGGTCAGAGTGCAGGAGGTGCCGGCGAAGGGCGCGGCGGGCAAGCCGTTCGCCGTGACGGTCCCCGCCGGCCGGACCAAGGACGTACGGCTGCGCGGCAAGGGCGACTTCGCCGTGGTCGTCACCCCCGTGTCGGGCCAGGTGTACGGGGGCCGCGTCATCGAGGAACGCCAGAAGAGCGGGCTGCTCGTCACGGCCCAGCCGCTCGCGCCCGCGCGCATGTGGACGATGTTGCCCGTGCTGACCGACAGCGCCCGCGTGGTGGCGCCCTGACGACCTGGGCCCGCGGCTCAGCGGCGGTCGTCGTAGCCCGGGTCGACGGTCTCGGGGGCGAGGCCCAGCAGGGTGGCCACCTGCTCGACCACCGTGTCGTGCACCATCGCGCCCAAGGTGTCGCGGTCGCGGGCACGGGCCTCCAGCGGACGGCGGTAGATCACCACGGCGGCGGGTGACTGGCCGCTGGCCGCGTCGGCCCGGCCGAACGGGATGGGCTCGGTGCCCATGCTCGGGCCGTCGCCCAGCTCGTTGAGCGGCGGCACCTCCTCGACCGCGAACTCCACGGCGGACAGCTGTTTGTCCCATCGCGGCCGGAGCCTGTCGACGGCGTCGAGCACGAGGTCGTCGAAGCGCTCGCTGCGGGACCTGGCCATGGGGACGTGAGAGGGGGCGAGGGGGCCGCGCAGGCCACGACCGTGGCGATCGCGCCGTCTGGGACCGCGCTTTGGAGTCACCGCCCAAGTGTAAGGGCACCCGCCCCCGCCCCTCGGAACCCCCGTCCCGGGTCGGCGTGGCCGGGCGGCGCGGTCAGGAAGGGAGGGTGGGAAGCAGTGTCGCCAGCCGGTCGAACTGTTCGAGCACGCCCTTGGTCATCCCCGTGCCCAGCGCGAAGCCGAGGATCTCCGCCGAGGGGAACCGGGCCTCCCAGCGCAGCCGCGTCCGCCCGCCCAGGTCCTGTCGCGTCACTTTCGCTCACCTTCCTGTAGGCCCCGCAGGTAGTCGTCGAGGCGGTCGAGGCTCTGCCCGAGGAACTCGCGGTACTGCTCCATCCACGTCAGCACGTCTCGCAGCGGCTCGGGCCGCAGCCGGCAGGGACGCCACTGCGCCTGCCGGCCCTGCTCCACGAGCCCCGCCTGCGCCAGCACCTTCACGTGCTTCGAGACGGCGGGCAGCGTGAGGTCGAACGGCTCGGCCAGCTCCCCGACGGTCGCCTCGCCCTCGGCCAGCCGGGCGAGGATCGCCCGCCGAGTCGGGTCCGCGAGGGCGGCGAAGGTGGCGCTCAGCTGATCGTCCCGTCTCATCACTTTCCTTGGTGGTTAATTAACTGATATGGAAAGTACAGGCCCACCGGTGTGGCGTCAACGGTCACGGGGCAGTGTTGTCTCTCAGGCGCTCGCATCGGTGCATGTAGGCGGAAAGCCTGCGACAGGTGTCCGAATTGTGGCGACACGCTCGTTAAGAGCGCCCAGATAGTGGCGCCTCGCACTCTTACCAGATACGGTCCCTCCGTGAGCCCCGTCCGCCGCTGTTCCCGCACCGCTTGCAGCCAGCCTGCCGTCTTCACGCTCACGTACGTATACGCCGACTCGACCGCAGTTCTCGGCCCTCTGGCGACGTACGCCGAGCCACACTGTTATGACCTGTGCGCCGAACACGCCGAGCGGCTGACCGCTCCCCGCGGCTGGGAGGTCGTCCGGCTCCCCACCGACGGCAACTCACCCAGCTCGGACGACCTGGAGGCGCTGGCCAACGCGGTCAGGGAGGCCGCCAGGCCCAATCCGTCCGGCAGCGGCGAGCCGGTCGGCCAAGGGGTCGAGGTCGGGCGCAGAGGCCACCTGCGCGTTCTCCGGTCGGCCCAGCAGCACCGCGACCGGTAGGCTCGTTCCACACGACAGACGACCTAGGGGCGGAGCTGGAGAGTGGGCGACCTCGCCAAGATCTTCAAAGCGTACGACGTTCGCGGGGTGGTCCCGGACGAGTTCGACGAGCCGATCGCCGAGGCCGTGGGTGCGGCGTTCGTCGAGGTGACCGGAGCCGTCTCCGTCGTCGTCGCCCATGACATGCGCGAGTCCTCCGTACCGCTGGCCGAGGCGTTCATGAGGGGCGCCCGTTCGCGCGGGGCCGATGTCGTGTTCGCCGGGCTCGGCTCCACCGACCTGCTCTACTACGCCAGCGGCAGCCTGGGCCTGCCCGGCGTGATGTTCACCGCCAGCCACAACCCCGCCGAGTACAACGGGATGAAGATGTGCCGCGGCGGCGCGGTGCCGATCGGCGGCGACACGGGGCTGACCGAGATCCGCGACCGCGCGGCCGAGCTGGTCGGCGCCCCCGCCACCCCGACCGGGTCGCTGATCGAGAAGGACCTGCTGTCCGGCTACGCCCACCACCTGCGCGCGCTCGTCGACCTGTCGTCGATCCGGCCGCTCAAGGTCGTCGTCGACGCGGGCAACGGCATGGGCGGCCACACGGTCCCGGCCGTGTTCGAGGCCCTGCCGCTGGAGCTGGTCCCGCTCTACTTCGAGCTCGACGGCAGCTTCCCCAACCACGAGGCCAACCCGCTGGAGCCGCAGAACCTCGTCGACCTGCAGCGGGCCGTCCTCGACACCGGCGCCGACCTGGGCCTCGCCTTCGACGGCGACGCCGACCGCTGCTGGGTGGTCGACGAGCGCGGCGCGTCCGTCTCGCCGTCGGCCGTCACCGCGCTGGTCGCCACCCGCGAGCTGGCCAAAGACCCCGGCAGCACGATCATCCACAACGTGATCACCTCGCTCGGCGTGCCCGAGATCGTCCGCGAGCACGGCGGCACGCCCGTGCGTACCCGCGTCGGCCACTCCTTCATCAAGGCGGAGATGGCCCGCACCGGAGCGATCTTCGGCGGCGAGCACTCGGCCCACTACTACTTCCGCGACTTCTGGTTCGCCGACTCGGGCATGCTCGCCGCGATGCACGTGCTGGCCGCACTCGGCGAGCAGGACCGCCCGCTGTCGCAGCTGGTGGCGGCCTACTCCCGCTACCACGCCTCCGGCGAGCTCAACAGCGCGGTCGCCGACCAGGGCGAGGCGCTGTCCCTCGTACGCGCGGCCTTCGAGGGCCGGGGCGAGGTCGACGAGCTCGACGGACTGACCATCACCGGCCCCGACTGGTGGTTCAACCTGCGCGCGTCCAACACCGAGCCGCTCCTCAGGCTGAACGCCGAGGCGGCCGACGAGAGCAAGATGAAGGCGATCAAGGACGAGGTCCTCGCCATCGTGGGAAGGGTGTCACTGTGAAGATCGACGACTGGCTGCTGGAGATCCTGGCCTGCCCGGCCTGCAAGGCGCCCCTCCGCGCCGAGGCCGCGACCGAGGAGCTGGTCTGCACGGACTGCGGTCTGATCTACCCCGTGCGCGATGACATCCCCGTCCTGCTGGTCGACGAGGCAAGAAAGCCGTGACCTGGGAGCCCAGGCGGCTCGACGACCAGCGACATCTCGCCGAGGCCGATCCGGGCGGCATGCTGCTCGCGGTCGCGTCCTCGGCCGCCCAGGTGCGCACGGGCCACCGTGCCGCGGTCGAGCCCGGCGTCGACCGGCTGGCCGGCCTGGGCCGCCCGCGGGCCGTCGTGGTCGCGGGCATGGGCACGGCGGGCCTGACCGGTGACATCCTCGCCGCGGTGTGCGGCAACGGTGTGCCGGCGCCGATCGTGACGCTGCGGTCCTACCAGCTCCCGGGCTGGGTCGGCGCGACCGACCTGGTCATCGCCGTGTCCGCCACCGGCGACGAGGACGAGACGGTCTCCGTCGCCGTCCAGGCCGTCCGGCGGGGGTGTGCGCTGCTGGCCGTGTGCCCGCCGGGCTCGCCGCTGGAGGCCGTCGCCGTGCAGGCTTCGGCGCTGCACGTACCGGTGCGGGCCGAGGGGCAGCCCAGGGCCAACCTCTGGCTGCTGACGATCCCGGTGGTCGCGGCCGCCTCCGCGCTCGGGCTGGTCACGGCCGGGCCCGAGGTGTTCGAACGGGTGGCCGCGATCCTGGAGGACATCGCCCATCGGTGCCGCCCCTCCAGCGAGTCCTTCATCAATCCGGGCAAGTCCCTCGCCCTTGACCTGGCCGAGAGCATTCCGATGATCTGGGGATCATCGCCCGTGGCGTGCGCGGCCGCGCGCCGGCTGGCCTCCCAGCTCAACGAGAGCGGCAAGTACCCGGCGATCTTCGGCGAGCTGCCCGAGGCCGGCCACAACCAGGTGGCGGCGCTGGAGGGGCCGCTGGCCGAGCGCGACATCTTCGCCGACGAGGCCGGGCCGACGCTCAGGCTCGTCATGCTGCGCGACGTCGAGGAGCACCCGCAGGTCACGCGGCAGCGCGAGACGGCGCTGCGACTGGCGACCGACCGCGACGTGCCGGTCAGCGAGCTGACGGCGGAGGGCGTGCATCCGCTCGAACGGCTGGCCACGCTCATCGGCCTGGCCGACTACGCCGGCACCTACCTGGCCCTCGGCTACGACGTCGATCCGACGCCTGTGGCCACGATCACTGAGCTTAGGACCAGGGTTTCCCAATAGGATCCCATTCCCAGGTCTTTGTAGGTGATCTTATGAGCGGAGACGACCGGTGAGCGCGAGTGGCGGCACGAAGGCAATCATTGCGGCGCTGAGCGCCAACCTGGCGATCGCGGTGGCGAAATTCGTGGCGGCGTTCTTCACCGGGTCGTCCTCCATGCTCGCCGAGGGCATCCACTCCGTCGCCGACTCGGGCAACCAGCTCCTGCTGCTGCTGGGCGGCAAACGCGCGAAGCGGGCCAGCGACAAGACCCATCCCTTCGGCTACGGGCGCGAACGTTACTTCTACGCGTTCGTGGTCGCCGTCGTGCTGTTCACCATCGGCGCGGTCTTCTCGCTCTACGAGGGCTGGCACAAGATCTCCCAGCCGACGGAGGTCGAGTCGCCGATCTGGGCGTTCGCGGTGCTGATCTTCGCGATCATCGCCGAGGGTTTCTCGTTCCGTACGGCGGTCAAGGAGTCCAACCCGCTGCGCGGCAGGCAGTCGTGGGTCGCGTTCATCCGCCGGTCGAAGTCGCCCGAGCTGCCGGTCATCCTGCTGGAGGACCTGGGCGCGCTGCTCGGCCTGATCTTCGCGCTGTTCGGCGTGACGATGGCCGTCGTCACCGGCGACGGCGTCTGGGACGGCATCGGCACCCTCATGATCGGCGTACTGCTGGCGATCATCGCGGTCGTGCTGGCCGTCGAGACCAAGTCGCTGCTGCTCGGTGAGGGCGCCTCGCCCGAGGTCGAGGAGCAGATCCGGGCCGCGATGGAGAGCGCGCCCGAGGTGGCCAGGATCATCCACATGCGTACGCTGCACCTCGGCCCCGAGGAGCTGCTGGTCGCCGCCAAGATCGCGGTCGAGCACGACGACACGGCCAGCGACGCGGCCCGCGGCATCGACGAGGCCGAGCGGCGCATCCGCGACGCCGTGCCGATCGCGCGGGTGATCTACCTGGAGCCCGACCTCGACCGGCTGCGGACGACGAACGCCTGACCGTTCAGCCCCGGGGCCGCAGCAGCCTCAGGGCCTTCTCCTTCTCGAAGTCGAGCGCCCTGCGCGGCACCTGGATGCGGCCGATCCGCACACCCAGGTCGCGCACGGCGGCGGCGGCCGGCGGCTCGCTCAGCACCCGCAGCGCGAAGGCCAGCTCGGCGGGCGAGACGTCGAACTGTTTCTCCAGCTCCACCCCCTGCGCCACGGCGGCCAGCTCCTCCGGGCCGAATCTGCGGTGCGCGCCGCGCTCTCTGACCGGTGGCAGCAGGCCCAGAGCCTCCCGATATCGGAGCATTCGTGGGGACATGCCGAGCCGCTTGGCTGCTTCCGTGATGCGCATCCTTACATTCTTACGTCAGTTTCGCTGTCTCGGAGATGCGAGGCTGCCCGAGCGACGCCTAAACTCGTCCGCGACACCATTCGTGACGCGAGGGGAATCCCGATGGACTTCAAGGTCGCCGACCTTTCACTTGCCGACTTCGGCCGTAAGGAAATCCGGCTCGCCGAGCACGAGATGCCCGGTCTCATGGCGATGCGCAAGGAATACGCGGCCTCCCAGCCCCTCCGCGGCGCGAAGATCATGGGCTCCCTGCACATGACGATCCAGACGGCCGTGCTCATCGAGACGCTGGTCGCGCTCGGCGCCGAGGTCCGCTGGGTGAGCTGCAACATCTTCTCCACCCAGGACCACGCCGCCGCCGCGGTCGTCGTGGGCCCCCACGGCACCGAGGAGGACCCGAAGGGCGTCCCGGTCTTCGCCTGGAAGGGCGAGACGCTGGAGGAGTACTGGTGGTGCACCGAGCAGGCCCTCACCTGGCCCGGCGGTGACGCCCCCAACATGATCCTCGACGACGGCGGCGACGCCACGCTCCTCGTGCACAAGGGCGCCGAGTACGAGAAGGCCGGCGCCGTGCCCGCTGCCGGCGCCGACGACCCGGAGGAGTGGCACGTCATCATCGACCTGCTCACCCGTACGGTCGGCGAGGACAAGCGCTGGACCCGCATCGCCGAGAGCATCAAGGGCGTGACCGAGGAGACCACCACCGGCGTGCACCGTCTCTACGAGATGCACAAGAACGGCCAGCTCCTCTTCCCGGCGATCAACGTCAACGACTCGGTCACCAAGTCCAAGTTCGACAACAAGTACGGTTGCCGCCACTCCGTCATCGACGGCCTCAACCGCGCCACCGACGTGCTCATCGGCGGCAAGGTCGCCGTGGTCTGCGGCTACGGCGACGTCGGCAAGGGCTGCGCCGACGCGCTGCGTGGCCAGGGCGCCCGGGTCATCGTCACCGAGATCGACCCGATCTGCGCCCTCCAGGCGGCCATGGACGGCTTCCAGGTCACCACGCTGGAGGAGGTCGTCGGCATCGCCGACATCTTCGTGACCACCACCGGCAACTTCAACATCATCACCGCCGCGCACATGGCGCAGATGAAGCACCAGGCGATCGTCTCCAACATCGGCCACTTCGACAACGAGATCGACATGGCCGGCCTGGCCAAGCTGCCGGGCATCGAGCGGATCAACATCAAGCCGCAGGTCGACGAGTGGGTCTTCGCCGACGGCCACTCGATCATCGTGCTGGCCGAGGGCCGCCTGATGAACCTGGGCTGCGCCACCGGCCACCCCAGCTTCGTCATGTCCAACTCCTTCACCAACCAGGTGATCGCGCAGATCGAGCTGTTCACCAAGACGGCCGACTACCCGATCGGCGTCTACACGCTGCCCAAGCACCTCGACGAGAAGGTCGCCCGCCTGCACCTCGACGCGCTCGGCGTCAAGCTCACCGAGCTGACCAAGGAGCAGGCGGCCTACATCGGCGTGCACGTCGAGGGCCCGTACAAGTCCGACCACTACCGCTACTGATCCGCCGGGTGGCTCCGGGAGGGGTCGGTCCCCTTCCGGAGCCGCTTTCTTTTCGCGAGGGGCTGGGCATGGATGTCTGGGAAAGCGGCGAGCGGCAGATCTCCTGGGCCGCCCGCTCGATGCCGGTGCTGACGGCCATCGGTGAGCGGTTCGCGCTCGAACGGCCGCTCGACGGGCTGAAGATCGCGGCCTGCCTGCACGTCACCGCCGAGACCGCCGTGCTCATGGGCGCGCTGAAGGCGGGCGGCGCCGAGATCGCGCTGGCCGCCTCCAATCCGCTGTCCACCCAGGACGACGTGGCCGAGGCGCTGCGCGCGTACGGGATCGCCGTGCACGCCCGTGCCGGGGTCGATCGCGCCACCTACTACCTGCACATCCACCAGGCCCTCGACCTCGGGCCCGACCTCGTGCTCGACGACGGCTGCGACCTGGTGAACATCCTGCACACCGAGCGCACCGACCTGCTCGACGGCGTGAGCGGCGGGTGCGAGGAGACCACGACCGGCATCATCCGGCTGCGGCAGATGGCGGCCGAGCAGGCGTTGCGGTTCCCGGTCGTGGCCGTCAACGACACCCGTACCAAGCGCATGTTCGACAACCGGTACGGCACCGGGCAGTCCACGCTCGACGGGATCATGCGGGCGACCAACACCATGCTGGCCGGCCGTACCGTGGTGGTGGCCGGGTTCGGGTTCTGCGGGCGCGGGGTGGCCGAGCGGGCCAAGGGGCTCGGCGCGCGGGTCGTCGTCACCGAGATCGACGCCGTCAAGGCGCTCGACGCCACCCTCCAGGGCTACGAGGTGCGCCCGATGGCCCAGGCGGCGATGATCGGCGACCTGTTCGTCACCGTGACGGGCAACCGGGACGTCATCAGGGCCGAGCACCTGTCCGTCATGAAGGACGGCGCGATCCTGGCCAACGCCGGCCACTTCGACGTGGAGATCGACGTACGCGCCCTGGACGAGATGGCGCACGAGGTGCACCGCGGGGTGCGCCCCAACACCGACGAGTACGTCATGCCCGACGGCAACCGCCTGCTGCTGCTGGCCGAGGGCCGCCTGGTCAACCTGACCGCCGCCGAGGGCCATCCCGCGGCCGTCATGGACATGTCGTTCTCCGCGCAGGCCCTGGCCGTGGCCTGGCTGGCCGGGCAGCGGGCCGAGCTCGTACCCGGCGTGTACGACGTGCCGGAGGAGATCGACCACGAGGTGGCCAAGCTCAAGCTGGCCGCCGCCGGCATCGGCATCGACACGCTGACCCCCGACCAGGAGGACTACCTGCACTCCTGGCGCGTGGGCTCCTGAGCCGGGGTTCCTAGAGCGCCGCCTGCATCTCCTGCATACGGCGGATCTCGGCCGTCTGGGTGACGCTGACGTCCGTGGCCAGTTCCTCGATCTTGATGTGCGAGCCGTCGGTCAGCACCTTCTCCGACATTTCGAGCGCGCCCAGGTGATGTTTGATCATCAGCTCCAGGAACAGCCGGTCGAAGTCCTTGCCCTTGGCCGCCTTCAGAGCCGCCATCTGCTCCGGCGTGGCCATGCCCGGCATGTCGCCGTGCGCCGCGTGGTGGTCGGGCACCTTCTGGCCCTGCTGCGTGAGCCAGGTGGACATGAACTGGATCTCCGGGCCCTGGGCCGCCTTGATCCGGTCGGCGAGGCTCTTGAGCTTGGTCGAGTCGGCCCTGGTGGGGGCCAGGATCGCCATGTCGAGGGCCTGCCGGTGGTGGAGGACCATGTCCTGGACGTACGTGATGTCGGCGGCGTTGGCCGTGGGCGCGGGGACGGCGGTGGCCGCCTCTCCGGGGGGCAGCGTCCTGGCCTGCTCGCCCGGACGGCCCGGGACGAGCACCGGGGCGGTGGAGTCCGCGCGCGGCGCGGTGGACGCGCCGGAGGAGCAGCCGGACAGGGCAATCAGCGTGCCCGCGATGACGATGAGCGCGGCGCGCACTCAGCCTCCTGACTGGCTCTGGGTCGAGAATGCGGACTCTAGGGCATGAACGTGCCAAGCGAAAGAGGGCGAAACGGAACAAGATTTGACAGATTGGACGCTGGCCAGTTCGCGGGACGTGAGCGACGATGGCGGAGATTTATGCCCCCTTTATAGGAGGACCACGGAGTGTTCACCCCCCGTAGAGCCCTCATCCTGATCACCGCCCTCGTGGCGGCGGCGGGTGCCACGGTGCCCGCCCAGGCTGCGGACATCCCTGCTCCCGGCGAGATCGTCATGAGCTCCAACATCACGCACGTGACGAACGTGCCCAAGCCCGAAGCGCTGTCCGACATCCACACGGACATGGCCTTCCAGGGCGACTACGCCTTCGTCGGCAACTACTACGGCTTCTCGGTCTACGACATCAAGAACCCGAAGAAGACCTCCCTCGTGAGCTCGGTCGTGTGCCCGGGCGGCCAGATGGACATGTCCGTCTACGGCAACCTGCTGTTCGGGTCCGTCGACTCCTCGCGCAACAACGACTCGTGCAGCAGCACCGGCCAGAGCGCCTCCGTCAAGGAGTCCTGGGAGGGCATGCGCATCTTCGACGTGAGCGACAAGTCCAACCCGAAGTACATCAAGTCGGTCGAGACGAACTGCGGCTCGCACACGAACACGCTCGTGCCCGACAAGGCCGGCAAGAACGTCTACATCTACGTCTCCTCCTACGGCCCCAACGCCAACTACCCCGACTGCCGGCCGCCGCACGACCTGATCTCGATCATCAAGGTGCCGCTGGCCGACCCGACCTCGGCGGCCGTCATCGCGACGCCGAACCTGTTCCCCGACGGCGGCAACCCCGGCCTGCCGCTGCCGTACCCGAACGGCAAGTCGGCCACGACCGGCTGCCACGACATCACCGCCTACCCCGAGAAGGGCATCGCCGCCGGAGCCTGCATGGGCGAGGGCATCCTGCTCGACATCTCCAACCCCGAGCAGCCCAAGGTCACCGCGCAGGTACGCGATGACGTGAACTTCGCGTTCTGGCACTCGGCCACGTTCAACAACGAGGGCACGAAGGTCGTCTTCACCGACGAGCTGGGCGGCGGCAGCAGGGCCACCTGCAACGCGGCCATCGGGCCGAACAAGGGCGCCAACGCCTACTACGACATCGCCGGCGGGCAGCTGGTGTTCAAGGGCTACTTCAAGATCGCCAGGCACCAGGCCGACACCGAGAACTGCGTCGCCCACAACGGCTCGCTGATCCCGGTCAAGGGCCGTGACGTCATGGTCCAGGCGTGGTACCAGGGCGGCATCTCGGTGGTGGACTTCACCGACTCCGCCAACCCGAAGGAGATCGCCTTCTTCGAACGCGGGCCGGACGAGACCGCCCCGCCGCTCGACGGCGGCTTCTGGTCGGCGTACTACTACAACGGCTACATCTACGGCTCTGACTTCAACCTGGGCCTGGACGTGCTGAAGCTCAACGACCCGCGGACGAACCAGGCCAACAGCGTCAAGATGGGCCTGCTGAACGCGCAGACCCAGGGCTCGTACCCCGAGCACGGGCGCGGCGTCCCCGGCGGCAACTGATCGAACGCCGCCGGCTCACTGCGGCGGCGCGAACCCGCCCGGAGTCGCCCTCGGCGGCTCCGGCGCGGGCCCCCGCTGCTCCTGCGGCGGCGGATAAGGCGCCTGCTGCGGAGCGTACGGCGGCTGCTGCGGAAAGGACGGTTGCTGCGAATACGGCGGTTGCTGCGCATAGGGCGGCTGCGCGTACGGCGTGGGACGTGCCGGGGTGGTTCCGAGGGCGGCGGCGGCGCGTTGCGCGAACCGGGCCTCCTCCCGGCGGCGGCGCTCGGCCAGCACCGCGCTGAGATAGGCGTGCGGCGGCACCCCCGAGGGCGCGGCCGGCGACACGAAGGCCGCCGTCTGCGCCGCGATGCGCATCCCCATCTCGTGCTGGACCTGCGGCGCGAGGTCGTGCCAGCGCATCAGGTACTGCCGGGCGGCCTGCGCCACCTCGTCGGGAAGCTGGGAGAGCTCCAGAGTGGCGGCCCAGTTCGCCAGCGGCGGCGGCATCAGGATGACCTGCCCGCTCTCGCGCGGCGCCCGGTCGGAGATCACGATGGTCCCCGCGAAGATGTCGCCGAGCCGCTTGCCCTGCTGCGAGACCAGCGAGGAGATCAGCGCGGGCGCCCCGGAGAACATCCAGAACTCCACCAGCCCGGCCAGCCCGCGGAACAGCGCCTGCCTGAACCGTTCGGGGCTGCCGTCGTCGGCCACCACCCGCAGCCCGAGCGCCAGCTTGCCGAGGCTGCGCCCCCGGGTGAGGGTCTCGAAGAGCACGGGATAGCCGATCATCACCAGCACCAGCAGCACGATCATGACCGCGCCGAACATGGCGTCGTCCGTGACGACCGCGAACGCGCCCAAGAGCATGTACGCGCCGATCAGTACGATGACCTGCACCGCCATGTCGATGACGATCGCCACCGCGCGCGAGGGCATCTGGGCCACCCGCACCTCGACGACGACGGCGTCCCCGGTCACAACCTCTGACATATGTGGAGCCTAACGGCAATGCCGCACTGATCGAGCGGCCACAATGGTCGGGTGGACATCGATGCGTTCGTCACAGCACACCGCCCCGTCTGGGACCGGCTCGACCACCTGGTCAAGAACCGCTCCAAGCTGACCGGCGCGGAAGTGGACGAACTGGTCGACCTCTATCAGCGGGTGTCCACGCATCTGTCCATCGTGCGCTCCTCGTCCCGCGACGCGATGCTGGTCGGACGGCTGTCGGCCCTGGTGGCCAGGGCCAGGTCGGCCGTGACCGGCGCGCACACGCCCGCCTGGCGGGAGCTGACCAGGTTCTTCACCGTCACCTTCCCCGTCGTGGCCTACCGGGCGCGGTGGTGGTGGCTGGCCACGGCGCTGGCGAGCGTCGCGGTCGCGTGGGTGCTGGGGGCGTGGGTGGCGGGCAGTCCCGACGTACAGGCGTCGATCGCCTCGCCCGACGAGATCAGCCAGCTCGTCAACCACGACTTCGCCGACTACTACTCCGAGAATCCCGCCGCCTCCTTCGCCGGTCGCGTGTGGACCAACAACGCCTGGGTGTCCGCGCAGGTCATCATCTACGCCATTCTGCTCGGCATCCCGATCCCGTTCGTCCTTTACAGCAACGCCGAGAACGTCGGCGTATCGGCCGGGCTGATGGCCTCCAGGGACAAGCTCGACATCTTCTTCGGCCTGATCACGCCGCACGGCCTGCTGGAGCTGACCGGCGTCTTCCTGGCGGCGGCCGTCGGCATGCGCCTGGGCTGGACGGTGATCGACCCTGGGCCGCGCAGGCGGCTGGAGGCGCTGGCCGAGCAGGGCAGGGCGGTCATGAGCGTGGCGCTCGGGCTGGTCGTGGTGCTGTTCGTGTCGGGCCTGCTCGAGGCGTTCGTGACGCCGTCCGGGTTGCCGACGGCCGTGCGGGTGGGCATCGGGGTGCTCGCCGAGGCGGCCTTCCTGGCGTACGTGATCGTCTTCGGCCGCCGGGCCCTGCGCGAGAACGAGACCGGCGACGTCGAACGCGCGCCCGACGTCGCCCCCACGGCCTAGAGCCGGCCCGCGGCCTTCAGCGCCAGGTAGGCGTCCGCCAGCGCCGGGGCGATGTCCTCGGGCGGCGCGTCCACGACCTCGACGCCGTGCCGGCGCAGCCGGGCCGTGATCCGCCTGCGCGCGAGCTGGGCCTGCTCGGCCGCGGCCGCGTCGTAGACCTCCTCGGTGGTGCCACGCCTGGCCGCCATGGCCGCCACCCGCGGGTCGGACACGCCCGCGACCAGCACCAGGTGCCTTGAGGAGAGCTGGGTCAGCACCGGCATCAGACCCTCGTCCAGCGCCGCCGCGTTGAGATCGGTGAGCAGCACGACCAGGCAGCGCCGCTTGGCACGGGACAGGATGGCGGCCACCATGCCCTGCCCGTCGGCCTCGACCAGCTCGGCCTCGATCGGCGCCATCACGTTGACCAGCGACGACAGCAGCTCGGTACGGGACGCGCCGCTCACCCACGCGCGCACCGCGCGGTCGTAGGCCAGGAAGTCGACCTGGTCCCCGGCCCGGCCGGCGAGCGCGGCCAGCAGCAGCGCCGCGTCCATCGACCAGTCGAGGCGCGGCCAGCCGGGCGCCGGGCGCGGGTCGGGACGTACCAGCAGGCCCGGGCCCTGGGCGGCGGCCCCGGCCAGGGGGACCGGCGCGTCGCCCACCCGGCCCGCCGACGTGCGGCCGGTGTCGAGCACGATCAGCACGCGCCGGTCGCGCTCGGGCCGCCACGTACGCACCACGACGTCGTTGCGGCGCGCCGTGGCCCGCCAGTCGATGGACCGTACGTCGTCGCCGACCACGTACTCGCGCAGGGAGTCGAACTCGGTGCCCTGGCCGCGTACCAGGGCCGGGTGCCGGCCGTCGAGCTCGCGCAGCCGGGCCAGCCTGGAGGGCAGGTGCTTGCGGGACAGGAACGGCGGCAGGACGCGTACGGACCAGGGCGAACGGTGGCTTCCCTGGCGGGCGGCCAGGCCGAGCGGACCGACCGAGCGCACGGTCACCGCCACCGACGACCGGTCGCCGCGCCTGGTCGGGTTGAGCGTGACCACGATCCTGCGCCGCTCACCGGCCGGCACGTCGAGCGCGGCGACCCGGGGAACGGCCCCGGCCGACGGCGGCCAGGCGTCCCTGATCCGGCCGCGCACCCGCCGGCGTCCCGGGTTCTCCACGATCAGCTCCACCGTGGCCGTCTGCCCCAGCCGTACGAGCGTGTCACCCGAACGGTGGAGCCGCAGGGGCCGTACGGCGCCCGCGAACACCAGGTCCACGATGATCGCGGCGGCCAGCAGCAGGCAGACCCCCGCCAGCGCGGCGCCGGGCTGGGGGGCGAGCAGCACCACCACGATCCCGGCCGCGGCGAGCAGCCCGGCGCGTCCGGTCAGAGCCATCGGCGCACCGCCACGTGCCTGTCGTGTCCGTCGGAGCGGGCCATCAGCGCGGGACCGGGACCGAGGCCAGGATGCCGTCGAGCAGGCCGTCGGAGGTCGCGCCCTCCAGCTCGGCCTCGGGCCGGAGCTGGACGCGGTGCCGCAGCGCGGGCCTGGCCAGCGCCTTGACGTCGTCGGGCGTCACGTAGGGCCGCCCGGACAACCACGCCCACGCCCTGGAGGCCGCCAGCAGCGCCGTCGCGCCACGCGGCGAGACGCCGAGCTGGAGCGAGGCCGAGCTCCTGGTCGCGCGGGCCACGTCGACGATGTAGCCGAGCACCTCGGGGGCAACGTGCACCTGGGAGACGGCCTCGCGGCCGGCCGCCAGGTCCTCGGCCGTGGCCACGGGCTTGACGTCGGACAGGTCGCGCGGGTCGAAGCCGCGCGCGTGCCGTTCGAGCACCGAGATCTCCTGGTCGCGCGGCGGCAGCGGCACGGTCAGCTTGAGCAGGAACCGGTCGAGCTGGGCCTCGGGGAGCTGGTAGGTGCCTTCGTACTCGACCGGGTTCTGGGTCGCGCACACCACGAACGGGTCGGGCAGCGGGCGGGCCACGCCCTCCACGCTCACCTGCCGCTCCTCCATGGCCTCAAGCAGCGCCGCCTGCGTCTTGGGCGGAGTGCGGTTGATCTCGTCGGCGAGCAGCAGGTTCGTGAAGACGGGCCCCTCCCTGAACTCGAACTCGGCCGTCTTCGCGTCGTAGATCAGCGAGCCGGTCACGTCGCCCGGCATCAGGTCGGGCGTGAACTGCACACGCTTGAAGTCGAGCGACAACGCCGCGGAGAGCGTGCGGACCATCAGCGTCTTGGCCACGCCCGGCACGCCTTCGAGCAGCACGTGCCCCCGGCACAGCAGAGCGATGACGAGCCCCGTCACCACGGCGTCCTGGCCGACCACGGCCTTGGACACCTCGGCGCGCAGCGCGGCGAGCGCCTCCCTGGCCGCCTCGCCCGACGGGGCCACGCGGAAAGTCTCCTCAGAGTTCACTGACCTGCCTTTCGATGGAGTCCAAGTATCCGGCCAGCGCGACGAGCCCGGCGTCGTCGGCCGGCGGCGGGCCGTAGAGCGCGGCCCCGATCCCCTGAGGGTCGTCGGCGATCCGCGCGGCGAGGGCCGCGACCAGCTCGTGCGGCCCGGCGCCCTGGGCCAGGCCCAGCCGGGGCGTGAGCCGGTCGATCGTGCCGGCGCGCAGCGAGTCCGCGGCCCGCTGCCTGGCCCGCCTGGCACGGTAGAGCCTGCCCCGGCCCTCGACCGTCTCGGCCGCGCGTACGACGACGGGCAGCTTCTCGATCACGACCGGCCCCAGGCGGCGGCCACGCCAGAACGCGACGAGCGCCACGGTGAGGCAGGCCATCAGGATCGCCCAGGGGACGCTGTCGGGCATCAGGTCGTACATCGACTTGCCCTCGGAGCCGGGCAGGTCGAGCGGGGGCGGGGTCTCCGGGCGTACCAGCCAGGTGACGGGCCTGCCGGTGCCGATCAGGTTGAGGGCGAGCGCCGCGTTGCCGTCCTCGGGCAGGCGCAGGTTGGTCATGAACTCGCCGTCGCCGACGACCGTGGTGGTGGCGCCGGCGGCCGTACGGTAGCTGACCAGCGAGTACCCCTCGCCCGCCGGGTAGCAGGAGGCCGCGCCCTGCGGGCCGTTCAGCACCAGGCCGCCGACGTACGCGCTGCCGGCCCGCGTCGCCGCGGGCAGCCCGCACAGCGGGTCGCGGGAGCGTACGCGCGACGGCTCACGCCGGGTGCGCGCCTCGGGGGCCAGTACGCCGAGCCCGGGGAGGTCGCCCACGATCAGCCGGTCGCCGGGGATCTGGGCGAGCTGGTGCTCGTCGGCGTACGTCGTGTCGGTGATCAGCAGCAGCCGGTCGCCGGAGGCGGCCTCGCCGGCGGCCGCCTCGACCGAGTCGACCCGGTCGACCTGGACGCCCCGGGCGCGCAGCAACTCCGCGAGCGCCTTCGAGCCGGCGAGCGAGGTGTCGGCGGGGTCGAGGTGGCGCGAGGGCCCGCGCTGCGGGCTGAGCAGCACCCCGGCCACGGCCAGCAGCACGATGACCAGGCCGAGCAGGACGATCACGCGGCTCGCCCGCCAGGTCGAGCGGGCGGTGGGGGAGGCCGGGGCCGAGCCGCCGCCGGTGGCCTGCGGCGCCGGTGCGATCACGCTCATGACGGCCCCCCTGCCACGGCCAGCGGGACCGGCCGCGCCTGGCGCAGCCGGTCGTCCAGCCCGCTCATGGCCTGGTACGCGGCCTGCGTGCCGGGCACGCCCCCGTAGCTGACGTCGTCGAACGAACGGGCGGCGGCGGCCAGCTCGGCGGCGAAGCCGGGCAGCGCCGCGCCCGCCTCGGCGGCCAGTTCGTCGGCCGTGCGGCCGGGCATGCCGTCGACCAGCGCGCGTTCCTCCAGGTCGCGGGCGATGGCCCGGAGCCGTTCGCGGATGGCCTCCGACCAGTCGCCCTCGGCGGCCAGGCGCTCGGCGGCCCGGCGGTGCGCGGCGGCGTCGAGGACGCGCTCGCCGTAGAGGCCGCCGGCGGCCATGGCGTTCCTGCGCGCGGCTCCGCGCAGCCGCCAGGCGACCAGGGCGATCACGCCGAGGATGATCAGCGTGATCACGACGGCCGCGATGACGCCGCCGGTCGAGCCGCCGCCGGTGACCGCGTCCGTCAGATCGCCGACGAACTGGTTGAAACGCCGGTAGAGCTGGTCGAACAGGGATTCCTTCTCGTATCCGGGCTTGAGGAGCTCCTCGGCCGCTCTGCGGGCCGCCTCCTCCCGGTCGACCGGGTTCACGACCTGGCTCACGACCTGGCTGAGTTGGACGGGTGCCAGAGCTCGTCGGCGGAGGCGTGCACCCATCCCTGGCGCTGCTGCTCGATCGCCGCCGTCTGGAGCACGAGGTCGAACGCCTCCCCGCGCATGCGCCGGTCGGCGTAGAGCAGGCCGGAGACGCCGGCCTGGAAGGGGTAGGAGAACATCGCGCTCAGCGTGCCGCCGACGGCGATGAACGCGGCCGCGACCACCGCCGAGCCCGGCGAGCCGCCGCCGAGCATGCCGATCAGCGTCCCGCCGAACGAGAACGGCACCGACAACACCCCCGACACCACGCCGACCAGCAGCGACGTCAGCAGCAGGATGCCGAGCACCCGCCAGAAGTCACCGGTCACCAGGTGCCAGGACCGCCGCATCGCGTCGATCGGCCCCCGTCCCTCCAGTACCACGGCGGGCGCGGCGAACGCGAACCGCGTGGTGATGAACAGGTAGTACGGGACGAACGCCAGGAGGAACAGGACCACCACGCCGAGGATCAGACCGGCGCCGTCGGCGGAGTTGACGCTCATCGCGAGCGCGGCCACGACCAGCACGAGGACGGCCAGGGGCACGATCATCATGACGGCCATCAGCCCGATGACCCCGAACAGCGCCGGGAGCCGGCCCTTGCTGAGGTGCCAGGCCTCGGCCGCGGTGATGTTGCCGCCGAAGACGGCCCGGCCGAGGATGCGGGTCAGCACGCCGGTCAGCACCGTGACCACGACGAACTGGATCACGTACGAGACGATCATGCCGCCGTACTGGGCGATGAGGCCGTAGAAGCTGTTGAGGCTCGCGGAGGCGCTCTCCGGGTCCTCCAGCATGTTGCCCATCGACCCGAACAGGATCGCCTGTCCCACGGCCAGCGGCACCGCGCTGAGCAGGGCGGCGACGGCCGACAGGCCCAGCACGGCCTTGGGGTTGGACCTGATCAGCTTGATCGTGCCGTCGAGGATGTCGCCGAGCCCCAGCGGGCGCAGCGGGATGATGCCGGGCCGCAGCGCGGGCGGCGGCATGTAGCCGTAGCCGGGCGGCTGATGGCCGGGCGGCGGGTGCCCCGGGCCGGGCTGTGGGTAGCCGGACTGTGGGTAGCCGGACTGGGGGTAGGGTTGCTGAGGCCCCGGCGGGCCGTAGGGCGGCGGCTGGGGGGCTTCGCCCTGCGGCTCGTACGGTTGGCCGTACGGCGCCTGCGGGGGCGAGCCCGGCGCGGTCCACGGGGAAGCCTGCGGGGCGCTGTAGGGCGGGGGCTGTTCGGCAGACCAGCCTGGGGGCGTCTCGGGCGTGCGTCCGTGACCGTCTGACATATCCCAATCCTGGCACGCTGGGCGGGTGGCTGGTGTCACCGAGGCGATTCCCCGACTCATCTTGCCCGCATTTATCGGCGAAACGGGGCAAGGTTGGCATCCGGGGATGGCCGAAAGTCGCTCTGTTACCGCAGACTGAGATTGTGGTTGCGGGGGGAACCTAAAATTCACCTTTCGTAGGGCTCATGTCCCACACATGGGCCGACCAAGGGTAACCTTCAGCGATCGTGCGGGTATGTCCCACAATGCGTAGAACGAATGAGGGGCCATGAAAGGTCGCGTGCTGGTCGTCGACGACGACGCCGCTCTCGCCGAGATGCTCGGCATCGTGTTGCGCGGAGAAGGCTTCGAGCCGTCCTTCGTCTCCGACGGCGACAAGGCCCTCGACGCGTTCCGGGATACACGCCCGGACCTGGTGCTGCTCGACCTGATGCTGCCGGGTGCGGACGGCATCGACGTCGCGCGCAGGATCAGGGCGGAGTCGGGGGTTCCGATCGTGATGCTCACCGCCAAGAGCGACACGATCGACGTCGTGCTCGGGCTGGAGTCCGGGGCCGACGACTACATCGTCAAGCCGTTCAAGCCGAAGGAGCTCGTGGCGCGGGTTCGGGCGCGGCTGCGCCGTACCGATGAGCCGACGCCCGAGATCCTGCAGATCGGCGACATCACCATCGACGTGGCGGGCCACTCGGTCAAGCGCGGCGAGGAGACCATCAACCTCACGCCGCTCGAGTTCGACCTGCTCGTCGCCCTGGCCCGCAAGCCGCGCCAGGTGTTCACCCGCGAGGTCCTGCTGGAGCAGGTCTGGGGCTACCGGCACGCGGCCGACACCCGGCTGGTCAACGTGCACGTGCAGCGCCTCCGCGCCAAGATCGAGAAGGACCCCGAACACCCCGAGATCGTGGTGACGGTCCGCGGCGTGGGCTACAAAGCCGGCCCCGCCTAGCCTTCGCCCCGCCCCGCCATGCCCCCGACCAAGAAGAAGCCCCACCGACGGTCGATCCGCCAGATTCTCGGCGGCGCCCGCCGGCGGGTGCGGCGTGCGGCGGGCCGGGTGCGCAGCGTGTGGCGGCGCTCGCTCCAGCTCCAGGTGGTCACCAGCACCCTGGTGATCTCCGTGACCGTCGTGGTCGTGCTCGGCACGTTCCTGTCCGACGAGATCAACAGGTCCGTGGTCGAGAGCAGTCAGCAGTCCTCGCTCAACGAGGCGTACGCCGACCGGCTGCAGATCGCCGACGCGCTGATCCCGCCCGCCGACGACCAGGGCAAGGCCCCCGACGCCGACCAGAAGGTCAACCCGCTCGACGAGGTCATGAACACCGTCACCGGGTCGGGCGAGGACGGCTCCAAGAAGCGCTACGACGTCCTCATACTCAACGAGGCCACGCCCGGCATGTCGCGGGCCTCGGGCCGGGTCGTGCAGGCCGACGTGCCCGCCTCGCTGCGGCAACGCCTGCAGAGGTACATGAACCGGGCCGAGTACGGCAAGACCGAGGCGCAGATCGACTCGGTCAGGTTCGACGGCCAGAGCCAGGCCACGCTGACGTACGTGGTCGGCGGGGTCGTGCACGAGCCCCTGACCGGCGAGGACTACCAGGTCTACCACTTCTTCCCGTTCAGCGAGGAAGAGGAGCTGCTGTCCAACGTCCGGCTCGCCATCGTCGTGGTGGGGCTCGGGCTCGTCCTGCTGCTGGCCGCCATCGCCTACCTGGTCGCCCGCCAGGTCGTCACGCCCGTACGGCTGGCCCGCCAGGCCGCCGAGCGCCTGGCCGCCGGCAAACTGGACGAACGCCTCAAGGTACGCGGCGAGGACGACCTCGCCCGCCTGGCGAACTCGTTCAACGAGATGGCCGCCAACCTGGCGCTCAAGATCCATCAGCTTGAGGAGCTGTCGCAGGTCCAGCGCCAGTTCGTCTCCGACGTCTCCCACGAGCTGCGCACGCCGCTGACCACCGTCCGCATGGCCGCCGACCTGCTCTACGACGCCCGCGAGGACTTCGACCCCATGGCCGCCCGTTCGGCCGAGCTGATGCAGGCCCAGCTCGAACGGTTCGAGTCGATGCTGGCCGACCTGCTGGAGATCAGCCGCTACGACGCCGGGGCCGCCACGCTCGACGTCGACTCCGTGGACATGCGCGACGTCGTCCACCGGGCCATCGCCGACTCCGAGGCGCTGGCCGAGCGCCATGCCACCCGCTTCGACATCCGCCTGCCGCACGAGCCGTGCATGGTCGAGGTCGACAACCGCCGCGTCGAGCGCATCCTGCGCAACCTGCTGTTCAACGCCATCGAGCACGGCGAGGGCCGGGAGATCGTGGTGACCGTGGGGGCCGACCGCGACGCCGTGGCGGTCGCCGTACGCGACCACGGGATCGGGCTCAAGCCGGGCGAGGAGACGATGGTGTTCGACCGGTTCTGGCGGGCCGACCCGTCCAGGGCCAGGACCATCGGCGGCACCGGGCTCGGCCTGGCCATCTCCCGCGAGGACGCCGTGCTGCACGGCGGCTGGCTCCAGGCGTGGGGGCAGCCGGGCGAGGGCTCGCAGTTCCGCCTCACGCTGCCCCGGCTGGCCGGGGCCGACCTCAAGGGCTCGCCGCTGTCGCTGGTGCCGCCCGAGATCGAGATGCGGCGCACCTGGCGCAGCCACATGACGCCGGTGCTGCTCCCGGCCTCGGGGGACGGAGGCGGCCATGACGAGGACTAGACGGGTCGGAGCCGCGGGCGCCCTGGCCGCGGCCGTGGCCTGCGCGGGCTCGGGCTGCACGGTGATCCCGGTGAGCGGGCCGTACACGGTGAGCGACACCGGGGGCGGCGACCCGCTGAACAAGCCGTTCCAGCGCATGATCGCCATCCCGCCGCGCGACGACTGGGACCCCGAGCTGCTCATCAAGGGGCTCCAGGCGGCCATGGCGGCCTACCCCGACGACCCGACCGTGCTGGCCGGGTACCTGACGCCCAAGGCCCAGGCCAAGTGGAAGCCGGCCGGGCCGGTGACGGTGATCGAGGACGCGTACCAGGTGGAGTACCCGGGGGAGGGCGACGCCAACGAGACGTACGGGCTGAAGGGCAAGCAGGTCGCCCGCATCGACCCGGACGACGCGTACGTGCCGCTCTCGGGCAACGCGCCGGAGCGGCTGTTCGTGCTGAAGAAGGACGCCCGGGGCGTCTACCGGGTGGACGACCTGCCGGACGGGCTGCTGCTCACCAAGTCCGACGTGGCGCGGGCGTACCGGCTGACCAATCTCTACTACCTCAACAACGCCCGCGAGCGGCTGGTCGTCGACCGGGTGTGCCTGCGGCTCAAGCCGACCGAGAGCTTCGCGCAGACCATCGTCAAGCGGCTGCTCAAGGGGCCGAGCAGCGCGTTGCGCGGCGCCGTGGGCACCGTGTTCCCGGAGGGCACCGAGGTCGAGTCGGTCGGCACCGGCGAGGACCGCGTCGTGATCAACTTCTCGGGCCCGCTGCTGCCGCTCGACCTCGGTGAGAAGGCCGCCCTGGTGGCGCAGCTCAGGTACAGCCTGACCAACAACAAGGTCGCCAACAGCCGTACCATCGAGGTGCAGATCGAGGGCGAGCAGTACTGGACCGAGCCGCCCAACCCCGAGACCCACTGGCTGGACAACGGCGGCAACACGCCGTACTACACCAGCAAGGGCTCCGTGCACGTCATGAGCAACGAGGGCGCGGGCGTCGCCGTGTCAGGGCCGGCGGGGGAGACGAACTCCGACTTCAAGGCGTTCGCGCTGTCCTCGCAGCAGGCCGGCGCGATCGTCGCGGCCAAGACGTCCACCGGCATCTCGATCGCGAGCCTCACCCCCGAGGGGCGCTGGCAGCAGGTCATCGAGGGCGCCGACCTCACCGCCCCCACCTGGCGCCGCGACGGCTCGCTGTGGACGTTCGACCAGCACAACAAGGTGGTGCTGCGGTTCGACCCCAACGGCGGCCGGGGCCCCGAGCGCGTCTCCGCGCCCGGCCTCGACGGCCTCGACGTCACCGCGTTCAAGATCGCCCGGGACGGCGTGCGGGTGGCCCTGCGCACCGGCAAGAACACCGTGCAGCTCGGCGCCCTCAGTGAGGGGCTCAACGGGCCCATGCTCGGCAACCTCCACACGCTGACCTCGACGGAGGTCGAGTACAAGATCGAGGACATCGCCTGGGAGGACGACGAGCACCTGCTGGTGCTCATCCAGAGCACGGCGGGGCGGATCCTCAACGAGATCGACATCGGCGACGGCGAGACGATCGGGATCCCGCTGAAGGATCGGCTGGAGCGGGTGACGGCGCTGAACGGGCGCGTGCTGGCGGAGGCCAACACCGACAAGGGGCCCAAGATCATCGAGCTGAACCCGGACCGGCAGGGCTGGACCAGCAAAATCGAACCCAACGCCAAAAACCCCTTCTTCCCCCTGGGCTGACCCCTCCGGCCCCCGGCCCCCGACCGCGGAATTGTCGGTGGGGGCGGGCATGCTGGGCGGCGTGTTGGGGGCCGTGCTCGATGTGTTTCTGCCGCAGTCCTGCGTGGGCTGCGGGCGTGCCGGCGCGCGGTGCTGCGCCGGGTGTGCGGCCGAGATGGCCGCCGCCCCGGCGCGGCGGCTGCCGAGGCCGAGCCCGCCCGGCCTGCCCGACTGCTGGTCGGCCACGTCGTACGAGCGCGCGGCGCGCAGGGCGATCCTGGCCTACAAGGAGCGCGGCGCGGTGGCGCTGGCGGGCGTGCTGGCGCAGGTCCTGGCGTTCACCGTGCTCACCGCCCTGGCGGGGACGGGCGGCGGGTGGGCGCGCGGGCCGTTCGCCGTCGTTCCGGTGCCGAGCGCGAAGCGGGCCTCGCGGGGCAGGGGCCACGACCCCATGGGCCGCCTGGCCGGGCTCGTCACCCGCCATCTCGCCGCCGCGGGCTTACCCGCCGAGCCGTGGACGGCGCTGAGCCAGGCGCGGCGCGTGTCCGACCAGGCGGGCCTGAGCTCCACGCAGCGCGTCGCGAACCTCGCCGGGTCCCTCTGTGTCCCGAGGAGCGTGAAAAGCCCTCCAGCGCCGTCTGTGCTGCTTCTGGACGACATCGTCACGACTGGCGCCTCGCTCGCCGAAGCCGCCCGTGCACTCCGCGCTGCCGGCGTACGGGTGCCGCTGGCGGTGACCGTCGCCGCGACACGCCGAAGATCTTGAAACGCTTGTCATCACTCTGGGTAAAGAAAGATCCAATTCTCGTGTCCGTCATGAGGGCTCGATGTCTCTTCGGGGGAAGAAGAAGCAGAGCAGCTCAGGTTGGCGGAAGGCGCGTGGCCGCAGGGGTTGCCGACAGGTCGTTACGACATCCTCCAGACGTCCGAAACCCCGAAAAGATCACGGTACGTGATCCTTTGGTCGATCCCCCGGCTGACATTCGCGCAGGATGCGGATAGCGTTCTGACATGGCACCCGTTCGGGTCCGTGGTTGCGCAGGGCCGGTGTCCCCGGCTCTGCTAGCCGATGCCAGCCGCAGGCTAAACGGTCCACGTAAGGCGACTCTTTGTCGACCGATCACGGTGCGGCTTAGGGGTAAGTCCTGCCTTCCCGAGGGTCCAGATGTCCCTCGTCAGAAGAGAAGGGCAGTAGTGGCAACAGAGCTGCGAAACCCTCAGCAGGCGAATGTGGGGTCGAAGACCAGGTCGGCCGGGCGGGTGCCACCCGAGATCCCGGTGACGTCGTGGCGGAAGAGGGTAACGGTGACAGAGAGGCAGACAGAAGACCCCGCTCGGCACGTACAAAGTCGGGCGCTCTTGCTCAGTCGTTAGCGAAGGGGGGCTGTTGCATGGACATCATCGTCAAGGGTCGGCACACAGGAGTGAGTGACCGGTTCCGAGACCAAGTGACGACCAAGCTGGCCAGGATCGAACGTCTGGACAACAAACTCATCCGAGTCGATGTGGAGGTGTCGAAGGAACGCAACCCTCGCCTCGCCGATCAGCGCGAGCGCGTCGAGCTCACCATTCACTCGCGAGGCCCGGCCATCCGCGCCGAAGCCTCGGCCGACGACCGATTCGTAGCCCTCGACATCGCCCTCGACAAGCTGGAAGGCCGTCTGCGGCGGCTGGCCGACCGGCGCAAGGTCCATCACGGCAATCACGTCCCGCCCTCGGTGGCGGAGATCACCGCGACGCTCGCTGACGTCGCCGGCCGGCCGTCCCGGGAGAAGAAATCCGTCCCGGAGCCGGCCGAGTCCTACGAGGACCTGCCGGTGCAGGACGACGACATCGTCCCGATCGAGATGGACGGCGAGGGCCCACTCGTCGTACGGGAGAAGTTCCACAAAGCGGAGCCGATGACCATCGACCAGGCCATGCTGGAAATGGAACTGGTCGGCCACGACTTCTACCTGTTCCGTGACAAAGAGAGCGGCCTGCCGAGCGTCGTCTACAACCGGCGCGGGTACAACTACGGCGTGTTGCGGCTCGTAGAGCCCTGATCGCGCCCTAAAAGATCTTCTCGACCACCCGAGGACCGCCGTATACGTGCCATCATGGCGGTCCGACGGCTCTGGCCCCCCGACGAGGAGGACACGTGAGCGAGCTCAGTCAGGTGCAGATGAGCGAGCGAAGCGAGGGTACTGACGGGCGAACCGCCACGCGGACAGCCGCTGCGGCCCCGACCGGGCGTGACAGTGGAGCGGCCGTCCGATGAGCAGGTTTCCCGTGAGCAAGGCAGGCGCAAGGCGGACCGAGGAGGGCTCGTGACCGAGTCCGGCGAGGTCCGTACGGCAGAGAGCGAGCCGATCCGCGTGCTGATCGTTGACGATCACGAGCTGATCAGGCGCAGCCTGGCGTTGACGCTGGCCGCGGAGCCCGACATCGAGGTGGTCGGTGAGGCGAGCGACGGGCAGGAGGCGGTCGAACTGGCCGATCGCCTCATGCCCGACGTCGCTCTGATGGACGTACGCATGCCCAGACAGGACGGGATCGAGGCCACCAAGGCCATCAAGGTCTCCGTCCCGAGCACCCGCATCATCATGCTGACGGTGAGCGACGAGGAAGAGGATCTCTTCGAGGCCATCAAGGCCGGCGCCACCGGCTACCTGCTGAAGGACGTGCAGATCAACGACGTCCCGGCCGCGGTGCGCGGCGTGCACGAGGGGCAGTCGTTAATCAACCCGGCGATGGCCGCCAAGCTCATCAGCGAGTTCGCGAACATGAGCCGCAAGGAGGCCGAACGCCCGCCGCAGCTCCCGGTGCCCCGGCTGACCGACCGCGAGATGGAGGTCCTGCGCCTGGTCGCCAAGGGCATGAACAACCGCGAGATCGCCAAGCAGCTCTTCATCTCCGAGAACACGGTCAAGAACCACGTCCGCAACATCCTCGACAAACTGCAACTGCATTCGCGCATGGAAGCAGTGGTGTACGCAGTCCGGGAACGCATGCTGGAAATCACCTGACCCACCCCGCCCCCCTGCGCCCACCAGCACCACCTGCCCACCAGCGCCACCCCGCCCCCGGCCAGCGCCTTGTGCCGCGATCCGGCGTCACGCGCTACTACCCGGGGTTACGCGCCACCACCCGGGCGCCCCCGCCGCCCCACCGACCCGTCGGCCCCAACTCCAGGTAGGGATGCCGACCCCTGGCCTCCAGGCTTGTTCCCCGGGCGATGGTCACTCGGCGCGGTTCGCGGTAAGGCGGGGAGCGCGGACGCTCGCACGGCGCCGACGGCGTCGCTGCCTCACTCCCCGCCTGGGACCGCGGACGCTTCGCGCAGCGCCGGTGGCGCAGTTGCCCTCAGAGCCGGGGGTACTGCCTCTCCCAGTGCTAGGGACTTCGTGATGCTCAGTGCCTTGGCGGCCAGGGCGGGGGGCTGGGGGCTGTGGTTACGGGGATGTGGTCAGGTGGTGGGCCAGTTCTGGGGGGTCGGTGCGTTCGACGCGTACGGCGTCGCAGCCCACCCATTCGGCCGCCGACCACAGGGCGTCGCGCAGGGCGTCGGCCCACTTGGCGGGGGACAGGCCCGGCTCCAGGTGGACCTGGCGGGCGACGAGGGTGGTGCCCTCGCGGGCCGGGTCGACCCGGCCGATCAGGCGGCCCCCGGACAGCACGGGCATCGTGAAGTAGCCGTGGACGCGCTTCTCCTTGGGCACGTAAAGCTCAAGCTGGTACTTGAAGCCGAAGACACGCTCGGTGCGGCCGCGATGCCAGATCAGGGAGTCGAACGGCGACAGCAGCGTCGTGCGGTGACGGCCGCGCGGCTCGGACTCGAGGGCCTGCGGGTCGGCCCAGGCGTTGGCGTGGCCCTTCTTGGCGGGCCAGCCCGCCACCTTGACCGGTACGAGCCCGGCGGCGCCGCTGAGCAGGGCCTCGTCGAGCATCGCCGCGAACTGGCCCCTGAGCCGCAGGAAGTCGAGAAGGTCGGTACGGTTGGCCACCCCGAGCGACCGGCCGGCGATGGCGGCCAGCAGGACGATGCACTCCTCGTCGGTCAGGTCGTCGGCCAGCAGGTCGGCGGGGACCACGCGCTCGGTCAGGTCGTAGACGCGCCGCCAGCCGACCCGGCGCACGCAGGCGATCTCACCGATGTCCAGCAGCCACTCCAGCCCGATCTTGGAGTCGGACCAGTCCCACCACGGGCCGCCGTTCTTGGCGCCGCCGACGTCGGACGTCGTGAGCGGGCCCGCGTCGCGCACCTGCTGCAGCAGCTTGTCGACGCTGTCGGGGACCTCGTGCCAGCGGTAGCGCCTGTTGCGGAACGCGCGACGGCGGAAGGAGTAGAGCGGCCAGTGCTCGATGGGGAGGATGCAGGCCGCGTGACACCAGTACTCGAAGCTCTGGGAGGGATCGTGCCAGTAGGAGCGCTCGATCTCGGGCCTGCCGACCGCGCCGAGGCGGGCGTAGGCGACCAGCTCGTGGGAGCGGGCCAGGACGGAGATCGTGTCGAGCTGTACGGCGCCGAGCCGGCGCAGCATGCCGCGCACCCCGCCCTTGCGCGCGTCGGCGCCGATGAGGCCCTGGGCACGCAGAATGACCCGGCGCGCCTCGTCGGCGGTCAGGTCGGTCACGTTCGTCATACGGGGAACCCCAGGGGGCGGTGGGGGACGGTAGGGCTATCCATGGGGGAAATTTAGCGGTGCCCACCGACAGAATCGCTCCGGCCGAGGTTGCGGCAGGGCCGGGGCCGACACGCCGATGTCGCGGGGTTGGGGAATTCGATGCCCAGAACGGGAGCCCGGTTCACGGAGCGCGTACGGACGGCGTGCGAAGGACGTACGAAAGGGCCGTGGGAACAGGAACGGCGGGCGCCCGGTGCCGGGGCCCGCCGTCTGTGGGGACGGTCAGCGGTGGTCTTCGGCGTGCATGCCGACCCGGGGCGCGTCGATCACCACGTCCGTGAAGATGTCGAAGACGAGGGCGAGGATGCCGCCGACGACGAACACACCGGCGCCGACCCAGACGAGAGTCCAGTTGTCGGCCGTCAGCCCGAAGCCGGACACGATGGTGCCCACCACCATGACCGTCACGGCCAGCCACGAGGAGGCTCGCCCGCCGTGGTTGCCGAGATTCTCCGCGTGCTCGGACTTCTTCCCCTCAACCATGACTAAATCCTTCCTTTGCCGGATATCCCGCAATTGGTGCGAACCGGCGCTCAACCGGCATACCCTCTGCCTTGACCCCATTCTCCCAGACGTGTCCGGCGCCCTCGTCGTCACGGTGGCTGTGTCTGGTTGCGGAACCGCCTACGATGGCAACCGGGGAAGTTTGTCTCGGCCTCTCCTCCTGGCGGCGCCGCCGGGGTAGACCTGCGAGGAGCTTTACATAAAGTGGCAGCCATTCTCGACAAGATCCTACGTGCCGGCGAAGGCAAGACTCTCCGCAAGCTCAAGCGGATCGCCGATCAGGTCAACTCCATCGAGGACGACTTCACGAGCCTGTCCGACGCGGAGTTGCGTGCGCTGACCGACGAGTTCAAGCAGCGCTACGCCGACGGCGAGAGCCTCGACGACCTGCTTCCCGAGGCGTTCGCGACCGTGCGTGAGGCGGCCCGGCGCGTGCTCGGCCAGCGGCACTTCGACGTGCAGATCATGGGCGGGGCCAACCTGCACATGGGCAACATCTCCGAAATGAAGACGGGTGAGGGCAAGACCCTGACCTGTACGCTGCCGGCTTACCTCAACGCGCTGGCGGGCAACGGCGTCCACGTCATCACCGTCAACGACTACCTGGTCAAGGTCGGCGCCGAGAACATGGGCCGCGTCTACCGGTTCCTGGGCATGGAAGTCGGCATGATCCTCTCCGGTCAGGCACCGGACGAGCGGCGCAAGCAGTACGAAGCGGACATCACGTACGGCACCAACAACGAGTTCGGCTTCGACTACCTCCGCGACAACATGGCGTGGTCGCTGGAGGAGTGCGTCCAGCGTGGTCACCACTTCGCCATCGTCGACGAGGTCGACTCGATCCTCATCGACGAGGCCCGCACGCCGCTGATCATCTCCGGCCCCGGCGAGCAGTCGGGCAAGTGGTACAGCGAGTTCGCCAAGATCGTTCCCAGGCTCCGCAAGGGCGTCGAGGCGAAGAACCCGGGCGAGGAGAGCACCGGCGACTACATCGTCGACGAGAAGAAGCGCACGGTCGGCGTCCTGGAGGCCGGCGTCGAGAAGGTCGAGGACTGGCTCGGCATCGACAACCTCTACAAGCCCGAGCACACCCACCTGGTCGGCTTCCTGAACAACGCGCTCAAGGCGAAAGAGCTGTTCAAGAAGGACAAGGACTACATCGTCTCCGACGGCGAGGTGCTCATCGTCGACGAGTTCACCGGCCGCGTGCTGCACGGCCGGCGCTACAACGAGGGCATGCACCAGGCCATCGAGGCCAAAGAAGGCGTGAAGATCAAGGACGAGAACCAGACTCTCGCCACGGTCACCCTCCAGAACTACTTCCGCCTCTACGCCAAGCTGTCGGGCATGACCGGTACGGCGGTCACCGAGGCCAACGAGTTCCACCAGACGTACAAGCTCGGCGTGGTCCCGATCCCGACCAACCGGCCGATGGTCCGCAAGGACCAGGCCGACGTGGTCTACAAGACCGAGGACGCCAAGTTCAACGCGGTGGTCGAGGACATCAAGGAGCGCCACGAGGCCGGGCAGCCGGTCCTCGTCGGCACGACCTCGGTGGAGAAGTCCGAGCGGCTGTCCAAGGCGCTCAAGCGCCGCGGTGTGGTGCACGAGGTGCTCAACGCGAAGAACCACGCGCGTGAGGCGGCGATCGTCGCCGAGGCGGGCCGCAAGGGCGCCGTCACCGTCGCCACGAACATGGCCGGTCGAGGCACCGACATCATGCTCGGCGGCAACTCCGAGTTCCGCGCCGACCTCGAGCTGCGCCAGCGCGGCCTCGACCCGGTCGAGACGCCGGAGGAGTACGAGAAGGCCTACCCCGAGGCGCTGGAGAAGGCCAGGGCGGCCGTCAAGGCCGAGCACGACGAGGTCACCCAGCTCGGCGGCCTCTACGTGCTGGGCACCGAGCGCCACGAGTCGCGCCGCATCGACAACCAGCTCCGCGGCCGTTCCGGCCGTCAGGGCGACCCCGGTGAGTCGCGCTTCTACCTCTCGCTCGGCGACGACCTCATGCGCCTGTTCAACGCGGCCAGGGTCGAGATGATCATGAACAGGCTGAGCATCCCCGACGACCAGCCGATCGAGTCGGGCATCGTCTCCAAGGCCATCGCCTCCGCCCAGCACCAGGTCGAGCAGCAGAACTTCGAGATCCGCAAGGAAGTTCTGAAGTACGACGAGGTCATGAACCGGCAGCGCAAGGTGATCTACTCCGAGCGCCGTCGGGTGCTGGAGGGCGCCGACCTGCACGAGCAGGTGCGCGGCTTCGTCGGCGACGTGATCGACGGTTACGTCGCGGGCGCCACCTCCGACGGCTTCGCCGAGGAGTGGGACCTCGACAAGCTGTGGAAGGCGTTCGGCGAGCTCTACCCGGTCTCGGTCCGGATCGACGACCTGGTCGAGGAGGTCGGCAGCCGCGAGGAGCTGACGGCCGAGATCATCTCCGAGAAGATCAAGGCCGACGCGCTGGAGGCGTACGCCAGGCGCGAGGAGCAGCTCGGGGCCGAGGCCACGCGCAACTTCGAGCGCCAGGTCATCCTGTCGGTGCTCGACCGCAAGTGGCGCGAGCACCTCTACGAGATGGACTACCTGCGCGAGGGCATCGGCATGCGGGCCTACGCGCAGAAGGACCCGCAGATCGAGTACCAGCGCGAGGGCTTCGAGATGTTCGCCGCGATGCTTGAGGGCATCAAGGAGGACTCGGTCGGCTTCCTGTTCAACCTTGAGGTCGAGGTTCAGGAGAACCCGATCGTCGAGGAGGAGGACGCGGCGGTCACCGAGACCCGGTCGATCATCTCCAGCGCCCTGCGCGGGCCGCAGCGGCCGGCTGAGCTCGAATACTCCGCTCCGGGCGAGCAGGGCGACGTCGAGCACACGCGGGTGCGTACGACGTCGGCCGAGCGGGCCGCGTACGGCAACGTCGAGCGCAACGCGCCCTGCCCGTGCGGGTCGGGCAAGAAGTACAAGCGCTGCCACGGCGACCCGAAGAACGCCGTCTGACACGCTGAGGCGAGATCTGAACGGGCCCCCGTCCCCTGCGAAGGCAGGAGGCGGGGGCTCCGGCGGCACCGGGCCGACGGCGGGCTCGGTGCCGGGGCTCTCCGGTCCCGGCGACCGGTGAGGACCTGGAGCCCCGGGCGGGCCCTTCGGGGCGGTCAGGGGAGTGGGGAGTCGAGGGGTTCGCGGCCGGGGGTGGGGATGTCGAGGCGGCGGATCAGGTACGCGAAGATCACGTAATAGAGCACGAAATAGAACAGGCCGAAGCCGATGATCAGGCCGAGTTCATGAGTGTTGGATTTGCTGGCGTTCAGCAGCATGTCTATGGCCCCGCCGGAGAAGGTGAACCCGAGACGGGCGCCCAATTCCGCCATCAGGGCCATCGACACACCCGTCAGTACGGCGTGCACCACGAAAAGCACGGGCGCCACGAAAATGAAGGCGAATTCCAGCGGCTCGGTTATCCCGGTGATGAAAGCCGTCAGGCCCGCCGACAACATGATGCCGCCCACGGACTCGCGCCGTTCCGGCGGCGCCGCCCGCCACATGGCGATGGCCGCCCCGAGCAGGCCGAACATCATGACGGGGAAGAAGCCGGTCATGAAGATCCCGGCTCCCTGCTCGCCGGCGAAGTAGCAGTTGAGGTCGCCGGCGGCGTTCCGGGTGGCGCCGTCCACGCCCGCGTGGCACTCCGGCAGGGTGAACCAGACGATGGTGTTGAGGAAGTGGTGCAGGCCCACGGGGATCAGCAGGCGGTTGGCCACCCCGTAGATGCCGGTGCCCGCGGTGCCGTGGGCGGACAGCCAGTCGCCCACGGTGGACAACCAGTCGCCGACCGGCCGCCAGGCCAGCCCGAAGACGACGCCGAGGAGCAGCGCGGCGACCGCGGTGATGATCGGCACCGAGCGGCGTCCGCCGAAGAAGGCCAGCCACGGGGGCGGCTTGAGCCGGTAGAAGCGCTGCCAGAGCAGCGCCGCGGTGATGCCGATGACGATGCCGCCGAGCACGCCCGTGGGGTTCTGGGCGCCCAGGTTGAGCATGGGCCCGCCGGGGGTGGCGATGACGACCTTGTCGTAGACGGCGCCGTGCCCGGCGTCGAAGAAGAGCGTACGGCTGACGCGGTCGAACACCAGGTAGCCGACCAGGGCGGCGAGGGCCGTGGAGCCGTCGGCCTTGCGTGCGAACCCGATGGCCACGCCGATCGCGAACAGGAGCGGCAGGTTGTCGAACAGGGCGCCGCCGGCCGCGGCCAGGACGCCGGCGACGGGCAGCAACCAGGGGAACAGGCCGCCGAGGCCGTCCGCGCCGAGCAGGTCGTCCTGGCCGAAGCGGAAGAGCAGACCCGCGGCGGGCAGTACGGCGATGGGCATCATGAGCGAGCGGCCGATGCGCTGCAACACCGCGAACGTCGCCGGCCAGGGCGACGCGCCCATGGCCCCCACCCCCGCTCGATGATCCGTCGGCGGGGGAATGCCAGGTTCCTACCACGGCGTGGACCTGGGAAAACGGGTGCTAGGTCTCGCCGGAGTCGAGGTCGGGCTCGGGTTCGCGGCCCGGCGTCATGATGTTGAACCTGCGGATGAGGAAGGTGAACACGACGTAGTAGACGACGCCGTAGATCACGCCGAGCAGCAGGATGCCCGGCAGATTCTGGGTGTTGGACTTGCTGACGTTCAGCAGCATGTCGAGCAGGCCGGCGGAGAAGCCGAAGCCGAGCTGCCCGCCGATGAGCGTGGTCAGGGCCATCGCCAGGCCGGTCAGTACGGCGTGCGCGACCAGCAGCGCGGGCGCGACGAAGATGAACGCGAACTCGATCGGCTCGGTGATGCCGGTGACGAACGAGGCCAGCCCGGCCGAGAGCATGATGCCGCCCACCGTGGCTCGCCGGTGCGGGGGCGCGGCCCGCCACATGGCCAGGGCGGCGGCCGGCAGGGCGAACATCATGACGGGGAAGAAGCCGGCCATGAACTGGCCGGAGTGCGGCGCGCCGCCGAAGTAGCAGTTCCAGTCGCCGCCCAGCACGTGGCCGCCCACCTCGCACTGCGGCACGACGTACCAGACGACCGAGTTCACGAAGTGGTGCAGGCCGAGGGGGATGAGCAGGCGGTTGATCAGGCCGTAGATGCCGGTGCCGATGGGACCGAGGGCGGCCAGGGCCTCGCCGGCGTGGCGGATCCACTCGCCGAGGACCGGCCAGAGCCAGCCGAACAGCACACCGAGGAGCAGCGCGACGATGGAGGTGATGATCGGCACGAACCGGCGCCCGCCGAAGAACGCCAGCCACGACGGCAGCTTGATGCGGTGGAAACGCTGCCACAGCAGGGCGGTGACCAGGCCCATCACGATGCCGCCGAGCACCTTGGTGGGGTTCTGCATGCCGTAGTTGATGACCTCTTTGATGCCCTGGTCCTGGACCTGGCGCATGGCCACGGTGTCCCGGATGTCCGAGCCGAAGAACATCACCTTGGTCACCCGGTCGAACACCAGGTAACCGACGACGGCCGCGAGCGCCGTGCTGCCGTCGGCCTTGCGGGCGAAGCCGATGGCCACGCCCACCGCGAACAGCAGCGGCAGGTTCTGGAACAGCGCGTCCCCGGCCGCGGCCAGCACCTCGGCGACCTGGCCCATCCACGTGAACCCGGGCACGTCGGCCAGACCGCCGGGGGCGGGGCCGTTGGAGCCCAGCATGTCGGGCTGGCCGAACCGGGAGAGCAGCGCGGCCGCGGGCAGGGCCGCGATGGGCAACATCAGCGAGCGGCCCAGCCGCTGGAGCACGTTCATCACGCGTGCGAACGGCGAAGGGCGGGCGGCGGTGGTCTCGTTCACCGGTCGTTCCTCCGGGGGGTGGGAGTCGGGCGTCCGCCGGACATGCCCTCGGACGCAGCCGTCCGGGCCCGACGGAGCGACCCTAGCCCCGTCTAACGGGCATTTCGAGGATGGTCCGCAGTTGATACCGGTCAGCGCGGTAGGTGGACACGCCGAGCTCCGCGCAGACGCCGCCGGAGAAGGACCGGCGCTGGAGCAGCAGCACGGCGCCGCCGCGTGGCAGCTTCAGCAGGTCGGCGTCGCTCGGGTCGGCGATGCCGCCGTCGATGGTGAGCTCGCCGGCGTCCATGACCAGCCCGTAACGGCTCTCCAGTAGCTCGTACAGCGATTTATCCGACAAGTCGTAATCGGCAAGGTCGGGGGCGAGCTTGACCGGGATGTGCGCCCGTTCGATGGACAGCGGCTCGCCGTCGGCCGTACGCAGGCGCTCGATGAAGTGCACTTCCTCGCCCGGCTGGATCCCCACCTCCTTGGCCAGGTGGGCGCTGGCCCGTACGATGCGGCGATCGAGGTCGCGCGAGCCCGGGATCATCCCGCGCGCCCTCATGTCGTCGGTGAACGAGGTGAGCTGCAGCGCCAGCTCGATCTTGGGCCGGGCCACGAACGTGCCCTTGCCCGGTACGCGGTGCAGGCGGCCCTCGGAGACCAGGTGGTCCACGGCCTGCCGTACGGTCATCCTGGACAGGCCGAACCGCTGGCACAGCTCACGCTCGGACGGGATCGCCGCGCCGATGCTGAGCTCGTTGCTGTCAATGAGGTCCAGCAGGATCTCGCGAAGCTGGAAGTACTTGGGCACCGGGCTATCCGGATCGATGTGCGCCACGGATCCTCCCCTCGATCGGCAAAGAAGAAATCTGTGTCTGGTGGTGCGGCAGTCTATGGGCAGATTTCTTGTTTGATGGCCATGGGCTATGGTTCGTACTGGTCTAGTCCGGACTAGACCACATGTCGCGAAAGACGGTCAAGTCCGAACCGTATGAATCGAGGGATGAGCTCAGGATGACCACCAAGATGCGCAGTGAGATCGCCGAGCAGCCGGAAGCGCTGCGGGCCACGCTCGACGCCCTGCTGCCCAGGGTCGGCGAGGTGAAGGCGGTGGGCGAGCAGACTCGCCAGCTGCTGTTCATCGCGCGTGGAACCTCCGACAACGCCGCAGTCTACGGCCGCTACCTGGTCGAGTCCCACGCGGGACGGATGGGCGCGCTGGCGGCGCCGTCCATCGCGACGACCTACAAGCGCAAGATCGACCTGGACGGCGTGCTGGCCGTCGCGATCTCGCAGTCGGGCCGTACCGAGGAGATCGTCGAGACGCTGGCCTGGGCCAAGGACTGCGGCGCAAAGACGGTCGGCATCACCAACGGCGGCGAGGACAGCCCGCTCGCCCAGGCCGCCGACGTCGCGCTGTGCACGCTGGCCGGCGAGGAGAAGGCCGTACCGGCGACCAAGACGTACACCACGCAGCTCGCCGCGCTGGCCGTGCTCGCGCTGGGCCTGGGCGCCGACGTGGACGCCGGGGACCTGCGGCGGGTGCCCGAGGCGGTCGAGAAGCTGATCGCCGAGCCGGGCGACCTGGACGCGGTCGTCGAAGGGCTGCTGGACAAGCCGGGCGTGGTCGTGTCGGGCCGCGGGCTCGCCTTCTCCACGGCCCTGGAGACCGCGCTCAAGCTCAAGGAGGCCTGCTACCTGCACGCCATGGGCCTGTCCTACGCCGACCTGCTGCACGGCCCGATCGCCGTGGTCGACGCCGAGACCCCGGCGCTGCTGGTGGCCTCGGAGAACAGCCCCACGCTGTCCGGCACGGTGGCCCTGGCCGAGCGGGTCGTGGCGGCGGGCGCGGCGGCGTACACGCACGGCGTCGGCGACGCGCTGGCGCAGGCCGGCACGGCCGCGCTCAACGGTCCCGACCTGCCCGAGTGGGTGGCGCCGATGGGTCTGATCATCCCCGGTCAGCTCCTCACCGAGGCGCTGGCCAGGCGCCTCGGCATCAACCCCGACTCGCCGCGCGGACTCAACAAGGTCACGCAGACGGACTGAGCGAGGCGCCTCGTTTAGCCTGGTCAAGGAGTTGAAGCGAGGGAGGACCGGATGGCGGCGGATGTGAATGCGATCATCGCCGGTCTCGGCGGTGCCGACAACATCATCGAGATCGAGCCCTGCATCACCCGGTTGCGCACCGAGGTGCACGACGCGTCCAAGGTCGACCAGGCCGCCCTCCGGGCGGCGGGCGCGCACGGCGTGATGGCCGCGGGCAACGTGGTCCAGGTCGTCGTGGGGCCGGAGGCGGACACGATCGCCAGCGACATCGAGGACATCATCGGCTAAGGGCGAGACCATGACGACTGTTCTCGCCCCGGTCGAGGGGGCGGCTGTGGGGTTGGCCGCCGTGCCCGATCCGGTCTTCTCCGCGGGCATGGTGGGGCCGGGAACGGCGATCGACCCGCTGCGGGGTCCGGGCAAGGCGGTGGCCCCCATAGCGGGAAAGATCATGAAACTGCATCCGCATGCCTACGTCATCGTGGGGGACGACGGCAGGGGCGTGCTGGTGCACCTGGGCATCGACACGGTCCAGCTCAAGGGGGAGGGCTTCCAGCTGCTGGCGGCCGAGGGGGACAGGGTCAGCGCCGGGCAGCCGGTCGTGGCGTGGAACCCGTCGGCCGTCGAGGCGGGCGGACGGTCCCCCGTCTGCCCGGTCGTGGCCCTGGACGCCCCCTCGGAATCGGTGACGGGGATCGTCCAGGGGGCGGTGCACGCCGGGGACGAGCTCTTCACATGGGACTAGCCGCCACTCCGCCCGAAACCGGTGCCCGTACGGTCGTATCCGGAGAAGACGTCACAATAGGCAAGCCTGACCCCGCGGGCTTCCTGCCCGCCGGCCGGCCCCACGGTCGCCGACCCGACCGCGAGCGGCCGTACGCCATTCACGTAAGGGTCCAGCTGGTCTGGACCGGGTAGAGAAGGAGAGGCTCATGGGTGAGCGCAAGGTCACGGTCGCGGCGGAGGTGGGTCTGCACGCCCGTCCCGCGGCGACGTTCGTCAAACGGGCCCAGCTGGCCCCGATGGACATCAGCGTGGCCAAGGCCAGCGGCGGAGGGACGCCGGTCAACGGCAAGAGCATCCTCGCCATCATGGCGCTCGACGTCCGGCAGGGCGAGACCGTCGTGATCAGCGCCGAGGGCGACGGCTCCGAGGAGATCCTGGACGAACTGGCCACGATCGCCGGAGCGCCATGAATCTGCGGGGGGTGGGGGTCAGCCCGGGCATCGGGCACGGCCCCGCGTACGTCCTGACCGTCTCCGTGCCCGAACCCCCCGAGGGCAGCACCTACACCGGTGAGGCGGAGCAGGAGAAGGAGCGGGCGAGTGCCGCCCTCTCACAGGTCGCGGGTGATCTCGAGGCCCGTGGCAACCAGGCGGGCGGCGAGGCCGAGGAGATCCTCAAGGCCCAGGCGCTGATGGCCGAGGACCCCGGGCTGGTCGTCAAGGTCCGGACCCTCATCGACCGGGGCCTCGCCGCTCCCCGGGCGGTGTTCGAGGCGTTCACGAAGTACCGGGACGTGCTCACCGGGGCCGGCGGCTACCTGGGCGAGCGCGCCGCCGACCTCGACGACATCAGGGACCGGGTGATCGCCCTGCTCACCGGTCATCCGCTGCCGGGGTTGCCGGTCGCTCCCGAGGAGCCGTACGTGCTGGTCGCGGCCGATCTGGCGCCCGCCGACACGGCGTTGTTGTCCCGGCGGGACGTGGCCGGGTTCGTCACCGAGCAGGGCGGACCCACCAGCCACACCGCGATCATGGCCAGGGCGATGGGCGTGCCCGCCGTGGTCGCCTGCCCCGGCGCGACCGGCATCCCCGGCGGCGTCCGGGTGCTGGTGGACGGCACCACGGGCGAGGTGAGCCTGGAGCCGTCCGACGACCACGTGGCCGAGGCGCGCGACGCGGCGGCGGCCAAGCGGGCGGCGATCGGCGCGGTCAAGGGGCCGGGCCGGACCGCCGACGGGCACGCCGTGCCGCTGCTGGCCAACGTCGCGGGCCCGGACGAACTGGCGGAGGCGATGGCCGCCGGGGCGGAGGGCGTCGGGCTGTACCGGACCGAGTTCCTCTTCCTGGACCGGGCCGAGGCCCCGGCCGCCGAGGAGCAGCGGCGGGCCTACCGCGAGGCGCTGGAGGCCGTACCGGGCGGCACGGTGGTCGTGCGCACGCTGGACGCGGGCGCCGACAAGCCGCTGCGGTTCCTGCCGGCCCCCGCCGAGCCGAACCCGGCGCTGGGGGAGCGCGGCCTGCGCCTGTTCAGGCGGTTCCCCGAGGTGATGGACGCGCAGTTGCGCGCGCTGGCGGACGCGGCGGAGGGCGCGCCGGCCGAACTGCTGGTGATGGCCCCCATGGTGGCCACGGCCGAGGAGGCCAGGTGGTTCGCCGACGCCTGCCGGGCGCGCGGGTTGTCCAACGTGGGCGTCATGATCGAGGTCCCGTCGGCGGCGCTGCGGGCCGGGCAGCTCGCCGGGGTGGTGGACTTCTTCTCGCTCGGCACCAACGACCTGGCCCAGTACACCTTCGCCGCCGACCGCCAGCTCGGCACGGTGAGCGGGCTCCAGGACCCGTGGCAGCCCGCGCTGCTCGACCTGGTCGCCATGTCCTGCGGACACGGCAAGCCGGTGGGCGTCTGCGGCGAGGCGGCCGCCGATCCGGCTCTGGCGTGCGTGCTGGTCGGGCTCGGGGCGACCACGTTGTCGATGGGCGCGGGGGCGCTGGGCGCCGTACGGGCCGCACTGGCCGCGCACACGCTGGAGCAGTGCAGGCTGGCGGCGCGCAACGCGCGGGCACAGGTCACGGCGGCGAACGCGCGCGCGGTGGCGCGCACCCACCTGCCCGGGCTCGCGGCACTGGGGGTGTGAACGGCCGTTTCCGGGTCGTGCGGCTCGTCCGCGCCGCGGCATCGATACCGTGGAAGGCATGTTCAGAAGGATCGGCACGGCAGGGCTCCTGGTGTTGGCGCTGACCGCGTGCGGCGGCGGCGGTGGCGCCCCGGCGAGCGCGGCCCCGACGGGCGCCACCCCGGAGGGCACGAAGGACACCTCCTCCGCGAGCACGACACCACAGAGCCCGCCGCAGGCCGGGGCAGACCCGGTCCTGCGGGCCGTGGAGCGGCTGACCCTGGAGGAGAAGGTCGGCCAGCTCTTCATGCCCGTCCTGTACGGCACCGCCGCCGACACCGTCTCCGGCGAGAACCAGGCCCGCTACGGCGCCCAGACCCCGGCCAAGGTGATCGCCCGCTTCCACCTGGGCGGCGTGATCCTCTTCCCGGCGAACGTGAAGTCCGCCGCCCAGGTCGTCAAGCTCACCAACGGTCTTCAGGAGGCGTCGAAGAAGGTCCCGCTGCTGGTCGGCACCGACCAGGAGAACGGCCTGGTCTCCCGCATGTCCGCGCTGATGACCGACTTCCCCGGCGCGGCCGAGATCGGCGCCACCAAGGACCCGGCGATGTCCAGGGCGGTGGCCAGGGCGACCGGCGAGGAGCTGCGGGTGCTCGGGGTCAACCTCGACTTCGCCCCCGTCGCCGACGTCAACGTGAACCCGCGCAACCCGGTCATCGGCCGGCGGGCCTACGGCAACGACCCGACCGCGGTGGCGAAGATGGTCGCGGCGGCGGTCAAGGGCTTCGGCGACGCCAAGGTGGCGGCCACGGCCAAACATTTCCCGGGCCACGGCGACACCTCCGTCGACAGCCACACGGGCCTGCCGGTGATCAAGCACACCAGGGCCCAGTGGGAGCGGATCGACGCGCCGCCGTTCAAGGCGGCCATCGGCGCCGGGGTCGACGCCGTGATGAGCGCCCACATCGTCTTCCCCAAGCTCGACCCCTCGGGTGACCCGGCGACGCTGTCCAAGCCCATCCTCACCGGCCTGCTGCGGCAGAAGCTCGGCTTCAAGGGCGTGATCTCCACCGACGCGCTCAACATGGAGGGTGTGCGCAAGAAGTACGGCGACGGCGAGGTGGCGGTGCGCGCGGTGCTGGCCGGGGCCGACCTGCTGCTCATGCCGTACGACCTGGGCAAGGCGTACCAGGCGGTGCTGGAGGCGGTGAAGTCGGGGCGCATCTCCGAGGACCGCCTCGACCAGTCGGTCACCCGGCTGCTCAGGCTCAAGCAGAAGAGGGGGCTGCTGACCGAGGCGCCCGTCGCGTCGGCGGAGGAGGCGGCCGGCGTGCTGCGTTCGCCGGAGCACCGCAGGCTGGCGGCCAAGGTGCGCGCCGCGGGTTAGCGCCGTTCGGTCGCGGGTGCTTCCGGGGACCGTACGCGGGAGCCGATTCCGGGCGTTCTATCCTAGAACCGGATTCGCGCGAGGAGGCGGTCGTGGTTGCCGGGATGCTCATCGATTGGGGCGGCGTGCTCACGACCAGCCTGACCGACTCCATCGCCCGGTGGATCGCGGCCGACCGGATCGACGCCGAGCACTACCGTTCGGTGATGCGCGAGCTGATCGACCACGCCTACCAGGGCGGCGCTCAGGACGGCGAGAGACAGAATGTCGTGCACGCGCTCGAACGCGGCGAGCTCGACGGCCCGGCCTTCGAACGCGACCTGGCCGCCCGGCTGCTCACCGTGGACGGTGTGCCGCCGGTCGCCGAAGGGCTGCTGACCCGGATGTTCGCCGGTTTCGAACGGGTCGACGCCATGTACGACATGCTCCGCGACGTACGAAGAAATGGTGTCAAAACCTGTCTGCTCTCCAATTCCTGGTCGAACACCTACCCTCGCCACGAGTGGGACGGACTCTTCGACGCGGTCGTGATCTCCGGCGAGGTCGGCATGCGCAAGCCCGAGGAACGCATCTTCCGCCACGCCCTCGACCAGGTCGGGCTGCCCGGCGAGCAGTGTGTGTTCATCGACGACGTCGAGGCCAACATCCGGGCCGCCCGCGCGCTCGGGATCACCGGCATCCACCACCGTGACGCCGACACGACCCTCGCAGAGCTGGAGTCCCTCCTCCGGCTCACGCTGCGACGGGCATGATGGTGCCCTTGCGATTTCGGAAAGGTTCGTGATGCGCGTCTATCTGCCGTGCACCCTCCCGGCCCTCGCCCGCGCGGTCGAGGCGGGGGAGCTGGGCCCGGCCCCTTTGACCGGCTACGCGGTGACCCCCGCGCTGACCGAGTGGTACGCCTCGGGCGACACCGAGGAACTGGAGTACGTGGCGCTCACCGAGGCGGCCCGCGCCTCGCTGCGCATGCTGGCCGCCGACCGCGCCGACGGCGTGGCCGCCGCGCCCCGGCGGGTCGTGGTCGCCGCCGAGGTGCCGGACGGATCGGCCTCGTCCGGCGCCGACCTGGAGGAACGGGCCCGGGTACGCCTCGGCGCGGCCGTCCCGATGGGCAAGGTGGCCGCGGTGCACATCGACGACCACTACGCCGCCGCCGACATCGAGGCCGCCGTCGGCGCGCTGCCCGCCTCCGACGACGGCGACGACGACGCCAGGTTCACGGTCGACGGCGCGGAGGCCCACGAGCTCATGTGGTACGCGACCCAGGAGATCCCTGACCTGCTGCGCTCTCAGAATGGCCAGACCTGACGAATATGCTGGTTGCGACATGACAAAGCACATCATCTGGGACTGGAACGGGACGCTCTTTCACGACATCGACGCTGTCGTGGGAGCCACCAACGCCGTCTTCAAGCCGTACGCGCTGCCCGAGCTCAACGCCGACGGGTTCCGCGCGGTCTACACCCGTCCCATCTGGGTCGCCTACGAGCGCCTCCTCGGCCGGCCGCTGGCCGAGGGCGAGTGGGAGCTGCTGGACGACGGGTTCCACGAGCACTACTTCAGGCTGAGCGTGGCCTGCGGGCTGGCCCCCGACGCCGAGGTCGTCCTCGGCGGCTGGGCCGGCACCCAGTCGCTGTGCTCGATGGCGCCGCACGCCCATCTGGTGCCGGTCGTCGAGTCCTTCGGCATCACCCGGCACTTCACCCGGGTCGACGGGCTCATCGGCAGCACCGGAGGCGAGAAGGCCGCCCACATGACCGCGCACATCCAGGCCCTCGACGTCGATCCCGGCGAGGTCCTGGTGATCGGCGACAGCGTCGACGACGGGCTCGCGGCCCGGCACGTGGGCGCGCGGGCGGTGCTCTACACCGGCGGCATGACCACGCGGGCCGAGCTGGAGGGCACGGGCCTGCCCGTGGTGGACACGCTCGCCCAGGCCATGCGGTACGCCTGAGCCCCGGAGGCATGCCGAATCCGCCCGTAAGGGGAGCACCCGGACGGGCGGCGGCCGTACGCTTGCCGGGAACCCCTCAGGAGGTCGCCATCAACCGCCTTGTGCTCTGGAACGTCGATCTCACACTGGTCGACGTCGCCATCGTGACCCGGGACGCCTACGCCGAGGCGTTCCGCGCCGTGACCGGCCGGCCGCTGGTCAAGCTCGTGCCGCCGCTCGGCCGTCCCGACTCCGAGATCGTCTTCGAGACGCTGGCCGTCAACGGGATCCAGGCCGAGGACGACCACCTGCCCAGGTTCCTGGCCGCCCTGGCCGTCGCCTTCACCGACCGGCGCGGCCGGCTGGCCAAGGAGGGCCGGCTGATGCCGGGGGCCAAGGACGCGCTGAAGTCGGTGGGCCGGCTCGACGGCGTCGTGCAGTCGGTGCTGACCGGCACGATCAAGGGCAACGCCGTACACAAGCTCAAGGCGTTCGGGCTGGACCGGTACGTCGACTTCGAGCTCGGCGGTTACGGCGAGGAGGTCTACCCCAAGGCGACGTTGTTGCAGGTCGCGCAGGGGAGGGCCAAGCAGCGGCTGGGCACGCCGTTCACGGCGGCCAACACGGTAGTGATCGGCGACTCCACGCGGGACGTGCAGGCGGCCAGGATCGGCGGGGCCGCCGTCATCGGGGTCGCCTCGGGGCGTTCGACGGCGGCGGAGCTCCGGGAGGCGGGCGCCGACCTGGCGCTGCCCGACCTGTCCGACGCCTCCGAGGTGGTGGCCGCGGTGGCCGGCCTGACATCCCCGGCGGACCGCAAGGCCGGCTGACCCGCCTCCACCTCCCCGGCGGACCGCAAGGCGGGCTGACCCGCCTCCACCTCCCCGGCGGACCGCAAGGCGGGCTGACCCGCCTCCACCTCCCCGGCGGACCGCAAGGCGGGCTGACCCGCCTCCCGCGGGCCCCCGTCATCAGGGCAGGGCGTTGAGGAAGCGGGCGGCGATGGGGGCCGCCACGGCCGAACCGGCGCCGCCGCCCTCCACGATCACCGCGAACGCCACGTCCCCCTTGTAGCCGATGAACCACGAGTGCGCGGGCGGCTCCTTGCCCGAGCCGTACTCGGCCGTTCCCGTCTTGCCGGCGGTGCCCGGGGGCAGGGGCGCGGCCTTGGCGGTGCCGTCCGTGACGACGGCGGGCATGAGCTTGCGCAGGGCGGAGACCACGCCGCGCTCCAGCGGGCGCGGACGGACGTCGGCGGCCATGTTCTTGGCGACGATCCGCGGCGGGATCCAGGAGCCCGAGGCGATGGCGGCGGCGACGGAGGCCATGTTGAGCGGGCTGGCCAGCACCCTGCCCTGGCCGATGGAGGCCGAGGCGAGGTCGGTGTCGTCCTTGGGGTCGGGGAACTCGGCGCGTACGGCCGGCACACCCGGCTTGATCGGCGTGTCGAAGCCGAAGCTCCTGGCCACCTGGGCGAGCCTGCCGCCGTTCAGCTCGGCCACGCTCATCTCGCCGAACGTGGTGTTGCACGAGTGCGCGAACGCGTCCTGGAAGGACAGCGTGCCGTAGTCCTTGAAGCCCGCGTTGTGGAAGGGGAAGCCGCCGATGTTCTTCTCGGCCGGGCAGGTGACCGTCTTGGCCGGCTCGACGCCGTCCGCGACCAGCGCCGAAGCCGTGACGACCTTGAACGTCGAGCCGGGCGGGTACTTGCCGAGCAGCGCCCGGTTGAAGCCGCCGGGCTTGTTGACCACGGCCAGGATCTCGGCGGTCGAGGCGCGCAGCGCCACCAGCGAGGCCGGCTTGGTGACGTCGTCGAGGGCCTTGGCCCCGGCCGCGTGCACCCTCAGGTCGATCGTGGTGGGGAACGGCTTGGTCCCGATCGGCTTGGCCAGCGTCTCGACCAGTTCGTCGCCCTTGTAGAGGCCGATGATCGAGTCGCCGCCACCGTCGAAGCGGTCGGGGTTGCTCTGCTTGATGCCCTCGACCAGCTGCTGCACCGAGCCGGGGGCGTCCGGGCCGCCGATCTCGGTGCCGTCGGCGGCCAGGACGCTGGGCGAGTCGCGCTTCTGGGCGACCAGGCGCAGCGAGAGGCCCTTCTTGAGCTTGGGGTGGATGACGGCAGGGGTCCAGGCGACCTTCCACGCGCCGTCCTGTTCGACCAGCTTGAACCGGCTCTGGTACTCCCAGTCCCGCCGGCCCTGCAGCTTGGCGCTGAAGTCCATGTAGCCCTTGTCGTCCGGGCCGCTGTCGGTGAAGACGCCGCCCTGGCGGGGGCGCTGGTAGGTCGCCCGCTCGGCCTTGAGGTCGGTGAGGAAACGCCGGTGCCAGGTCTCGAAGTCGGCGGGCGGGTCGGCGACCAGCTCCCGCATCTTCGCGTAGTTCTGGTCGGACCAGGCCGTGAGGTATTCGTCGGTCGTCTGCTCGGGTGAGCCTTTCGTGCGCAACAGCCAGATCGTGGTTCCCGCCGCGACGATCAGCACGACAAGGATGGCCATGACCAGCGGCCACCTGCGCCGACGTCGGCGGCGTGGTTGCTCCGGCCGAAGTCGCCCGTACAGTTCCCCCGTTTGTGATGCCATGGCCTGAGGACACCAGAGACGGAGAAGCCCCGTCCAATATTGATATAGGCGCTACAAAGATATAAATCTGGATATAGTGGCTGGTCATGGACTTGGTCCGGCATCTCCGTTACTTCGTCGTCGTGGCGGAGGAACTGCACTTCGGGAACGCCGCGATCCGCCTCGGCATGGCCCAGCCGCCGCTCAGCCAGCGGATCAAGCGCCTGGAGGAGGAGCTCGGCGTGCGGCTCTTCGACCGTTCCGCCCGCCAGGTACGCCTGACCGAGGCCGGACGGCTGCTGCTCGGCGAGGCCCGCGAGATCGTGACCAGGGTGGAACGGCTGCGCGAACTGGCCCGCCACGGCGAGGGCGGCCTGCTCAGGATCGGCGTCCCACCCGACCTGGCGGCCTCCGTGATCGCCGCGCTGGTCGCCGGCTTCCGCAGGACCAACCCGGACGTACGGCTCGTCCCCGCCGAGAACTGGACCGCCGACCAGGTGGCCGCGCTGGCCGAGGGCACGATCGACGTCGGGCTGGTCCGCCACCCCGTCTCGGCGCCCGGCCTGGAGTTCGGTCAGATGCTCGTACAGCCCCAGGGCGTGCTGCTCGCCGAGGACGACCCGCTGGCCGGAGCCGGCGAGGTGCACCTGGCCGACCTGACCGGACGTGAGCTGCTGATGCCGCCCAAGGAGGGCGAGCCGGGCTGGCACGCCGAGACGCTGGCCGAGTGCCGCCGGCACGGCTACGTCCCCGGCCAGGTGCACCAAGGCGCCGGGCTCGGCCTGGTGCTCGCGGGCCAGGCCGTGGCGTTCGGGCCGCGGGCGGACGTCCCTGGGCTGGCATGGCGGCCGCTGCTAGGCTCGCCGATCGCGTGCCGGCTCTCCACCGCCTGGCGCGCGGTGACAGGCCAGAGGAAGGACTGGGTCGCCGAGTTCTCGGCCGTTGCCGTACGGACGTTGAAGGAGAGCGCCGGGATGAGCGAGGAGGGCGTCGCGCCCGCGCGGCGGATCAGCCGGAGGCCGGGGATGGTGGCATGAGCGATCCCGATTTCGCGACGCTGTTCCGCATGGCCGGCGTGACGGGCTGGCTGCACGTCCGCGACGTCGACTCGGGCAGGGAGGCCGGGCTCGGCGCCGACCAGCCGGTGCCCCTGGCGTCGGTGTACAAGCTGCCGCTGCTGGTCGAGTTCTGCCGGCAGGCCGACGCCGGGCGGCTCGACCCCACCACCCAGACGACCGTGACGCCCGACCAGCGCGTCTCCGGGCCGACGGGCCTGTCGGCCATGCTCGACGAGGTGACGATGTCGCTGCGCGACCTGGCGTACCTGATGATGACGGTCAGCGACAACACCTCCGCCGACGTGCTGCTCGACCGGGTGGGCATGGACGACGTCAACACCATGCTGGACGCCTTCGGCCTCACCGGCACGCGCGTGCTGCAGAGCGGCCGGGCCATGTACGAGACCATGGAGCTGGACACCGGGCACGGGTGGCCGTACCTGGATCCTGAGGACATCTCCCGCATGCGGGTGCTCGACCCGGCGCGGACCAACCGCAGCACACCACGCGAGATGACCCGCCTGCTCGCCATGATCTGGCGGGACGAGGCCGCCTCGCCCGCGTCGTGCGCCTGGATGCGCGCCGTGCTCAACATGCAGGTGTGGCCCCACCGGCTGGCCTCGGGCTTCCCGTACGACGATGTGGAGGTCGGCGGCAAGACCGGCTCGCTGCCGACCCTGCGCAACGAGGTCGGCCTGGTCGAGTACCCCGACGGCGGCCGGTACGCGGTAGCGGTCTTCACCCGCTCGTTCGGCACCGCGGTCATCCAGCCACGCGCCGACGCGGTGATCGGCACGGCCGCGCGTATGGCGGTGGACCACCTACGGAGGTAGCAAGTTATGTGGGAGGTCAGGTATGACTTTCCGCCGACCGGGCGACAGGATGGGGCACATGGTTGCTGAAGGTGCGCTTCTCTGGGAGCCGACCGAGGAGGTCGTGGCCGCCGCAAAGCTGACCCGCTACCTGGAGTGGCTGGGACGGTCCGGCGCGGGCTACGAGGAGGTGTGGCGGTGGTCCGTCGACCGTCCTGAGGAGTTCTGGACGTCGATCTGGGACTACTTCGAGGTGGTCGGGGAACGCGGGGACGGTCCCGTGTTGTCGGGGGAGATGCCCGACGCGACCTGGTTCGAGGGCGCCTCGGTCAACTACGCCGAGAACGCGCTGCGCCGTACCGAGGGGACGGCCCTGGTCTTCGTCTCCGAGGACGGCACCCGCCAGGAGCTGTCCCGCGCCGAGCTGCGCGACGAGGTGGCCCGCGTCCGCGCCGGCCTGGTCAAGCTGGGCGTCACCAGGGGCGACCGGGTGGCCGGCTACCTGCCGAACATCCCGCAGGCCCTGATCGCCTTCCTCGCCACCGCCTCGCTCGGCGCGATCTGGTCGGCCGGCTCGCCCGACTTCGGGGTGCCGAGCATCGTCGACCGCTTCCGGCAGATCGAGCCCAAGGTGCTCATCGCGGTCGACGGCTACCACTACAACGGCAAGACCTACGACCGTACCGGCGAGGTGGGCGAGATCGCCGCCGAGCTGCCCACGCTGCGCGCCACCGTCTGGATCTCCTCCCTGGCCGCCGCGCACCCCCGCCAGGTCCCGCACGGCGAGGCGCTGGGCTGGGAGGAGCTGCGGGCCGAGGAAGGGCCGCTGGAGTTCGAACGGGTGCCGTTCGGCCACCCGCTGTGGATCCTCTACTCCAGCGGCACGACCGGGCTGCCCAAGCCGATCGTGCACGGGCACGGCGGCGTGCTGCTCGAACACCTCAAGTCGCTCTCCTTCCACCAGGACCTGGGCGAGGGCGATGTGTTCTTCTGGTACACCACCACGGGCTGGATGATGTGGAACTACCTCATCGGCGCCCTGCTGGTGGGGGCCACGCCGGTGCTCTACGACGGCTCGGCCACACATCCCTCGCCCGCCGCGCTCTGGCGCATCGCCGACACCGAGCGGGTGACGTACTTCGGGGTGGGGGCGCCGTACATCATGGCCTCACTGAAGGCCGGGCTGCATCCCACCGGGCTTGAGCGGCTGCGCGGCATCGGCTCGACGGGGTCGCCGCTGCCGCCCGAGGGCTTCGCCTGGGTCGCCGCCGAGCTGCCCGGGACACCGATCGGGTCGTTCTCCGGCGGCACCGACGTCTGCACCGGGTTCGTCGGGGCCACCATGTCGCACCCGATCAGGGCGGGGATCATCCCGTGCCGGTCGCTGGGGGCGAAGGTGGAGTCGTACGACCCCAAGGGCGAGCCGGTGGTCGGCGAGGTGGGCGAGCTGGTGCTGACCCGGCCGATGCCCTCGATGCCGGTGATGTTCTGGAACGACCCCGGCGGGCGGCGCTACTTCGAGAGCTACTTCGACGTCTACCCGGGCGTGTGGCGGCACGGCGACTGGATCAAGATCGAAGAGGACGGGAGCTGCGTCATCTACGGCCGCTCCGACTCCACGCTCAACCGCGGCGGCGTGCGCATGGGCACCAGCGAGTTCTACCGGGTCGTGGAGCGGTTCGACGAGATCGCCGACAGCCTCGTGATCGACACCGGCCAGCTCGGCCAGGAGGGCCGCCTGCTGCTGTACGTCACCCTCGCCGAGGGCGCCGAGTTCGGCGAGCCGCTCGAACGGGCATTGTGCGCGGCCCTCCGCCAGGAGCTGTCACCCCGGCACGTGCCGAACGAGATCCGCGTCGTGCCCGGCATCCCCCGGACGCTGTCCGGGAAGAAGCTGGAGGTGCCCGTACGCAAGATCCTGCTCGGCACGCCCGTCGAGGAGGCCGCCAACCTCGACGCCATGGCCAACCCGGAGGTGTTGCGGCACTTCACGCCGCCCGCCTGAGCGTGCGGGGCCCTGGGGCGACCGGCCTCAGGGCTCCAGGCCGAACAGCGGCAGGCAGCCGGCCAGGTTGCGGATCTCGATGTCGGGCGACGGCGACCAGTCCTCGCGGGCCAGGCGGAAACGCTGGGTGACGACCGGCTCGCCCTTGCGCGCGTGCGTGGTCGTGCCGTCTTCGCGGTAGCCGAGCTTCCTGGTCACCGCGAGCGAGGCGTGGTTGTCCTCGAACGCCTCCGTCACCGCGTGGCGCGCGCCGAGCCCGGCGAAGGCGAGATGCAGGACGGCCCGGCGCATCTCCGTGCCGATGCCCTGGCCGTGGAAGCGCCGGCCCAGCCAGGAGCCCGTCTTGACCTCGCGGGTGACGGGAAAGCTCGTGGCCATGATGCCCTGGGTGCCGACGACCTGGCCCTCGTGCACGGCGACCAGCTCCAGCGACCAGTCGTCGGCGGTGAACCCGCCCCAGTTCCGGAAGTGGTACTGCAGCGTACGCCGGGCCCGCTCCTCCGGGGACGCCTCGGACCACGGGAACAGGAACGGCATGTAACCCGGCTCGTGGACGCCCTCGGCCGCCCGGTCGGCCAGTTCGTCGAGGTCGTCGAGAGTGGGGTGCCGCAGCTCCAGTCGCGGCGTGGTGATGGAGAGCTCAAAGAGCGGCCAGTTGCGCATATCTCCGCATACTTCCAGTCTTACGGCCGTCCCTGCGACTGGTTTTTTGCCTGCGCCGGAGAATTCGCGAGAAAGCTTTTGCCGAACGGTGTGCGCGCCGGAGTATTCCTTGGCTATGGTTGGGGCTGTTCGGAGGGGTGAAAGAAGCCGGATGGGCGAACGCGCAGCTCGCCTCCCGGCCTCTGGAGCGAAGGCGGATGCGTCCATGGCGTATCCGCCTTTTCTTCGTTGTTTCCGCGCTTGCACAAGGCAGCTCTAAAGCTTGGGCTCAGCCGTCGCATAAATGCGAAATGCCGGTTTTTAACGGGATTTGCAAGTGTCGTGAATTGTCGGCGATCTGGGTAGGCGTCGAACTATGATCACAAAAGTTCGGAGAGCGGTTGTTTTCGTCGCCCTCGGGTGTGGCGGGCTGCCGTTCCTGGCTGGAATGCCCGCCGTGGCGGACACGGAGGTGCCCGGCGGCGCCACGGCGCGCGGCGACACGGTCGTGCGGCGGCCGGGCGACCGGGACGATCACGGCCCGCTCCTGGCGCGGGACGACCGGGGTGACCGGGACGACCGGGGTGACCGGGACGATCAGGATGTCTTGGACGACCTGGACGTCCTGGACGATCAGGATGACCTGGACGATCACGACACGGTCGTCCCGCAGCCGGGCGGCGGCGAGGATCACGACGCGGCCGTGCGCCCGGCCGCCCGGGCCGAACACGGCACGGGCGGCCGGAAGGAGCACACCACGGTCGTGTTGCGGCCGGGCGACCGGGGTGAGACCGTCAAGCTTCTCCAGCAGCGGCTGCACAAGCACGGCTACTACTACGGCAAGCTCAACGGCGTCTACGACGAGCAGACGAAGTTCGGCGTGTGGGCCCTCCAGAAGCACCGCCACCTGCGTCCCCAGGGTGCGGTCGGGCCGGAGGTGTGGCGGGCGTTCGACCGGCCGGTGCGCATGAAGCCGCTGGTCCCGAGCGGCGAGCCCGACCGGGTCGAGATCAACCTGCGCTACCAGCTCCTGGTCGTCTACCGCCACCGCCGTCCGGCGCTCGTCTCGCACATCTCGACCGGCGCGAAGGTGAGCTACTGCCACAACGGCCATTGCGGCAACGCCATCACCCCGCCCGGCGACTTCCACGTCACCAGCCGCGCGCCAGGCTGGACCGAGGGGCCGCTGGGCACGATGTACGACTCGCTCTACTTCAACGGGGGCATCGCCATGCACGGCTCGACGAAGGTGCCGCTGCGGCCCGCCTCCCACGGCTGCGTCCGCGTGCCGCTGTCCACCTCGAAGCGCCTGTACGACATGATCGACGTCGGCGAGCCCGTCTACGTGCGGGAGAAGTAGGTCAGATGCCCTGCGGCAGGCGGAACAGCCGGTCGGGGTCGTAGGTGGACTTCACCTCGGCCAGGCGGGCGGCGTTGGGGCCGTAGTAGGCGCCGCGCCAGCCGGTCAGGTCGGGATCGATGTAGTTCACGTACGCGTGCTCGCCGAAGTGCGGGGCCATCTCGCCGTGCAGGCCGCGCAGCCATGTCCGGTCCGTGCCCTCGGCGTAGTACTGCACGCTGTAGAGCGCGGCCCGGTGCGGGAACGCCGTGGCCGCCGGCTTGACCCGGCCCACCGCGCCGCCCAGCGCGTCCAGCAACACCGAGTGCCGTCCGCCGCGCGCCACCCCGTCCACCAGGCTCCGGACGCCGCCGGCCGGGAGCTCGGAGTAGGCCATGTGGGACTTGGCGGCGAACGACTCCCGAGGCGTCCGGCGGCACTGCTCCACCGAGCTCGACGCGCACCCCGCCATGATCATCATGGCCTGCCGGTACGACGTGGTCCGCACCGACCTCGACGACGGCGTGCCGACGCGGGCGACCAGCGGCGCCAGCAGGCGGTCCAGGGACGCCTTCGGCCCCGCGTACGTGCCGACGACGAGCACGTCCAGGCCGCGTGCGTCCCTGGTCAAGTGCAGCGACGACCACAGCTCGTCCGGGGCGGACGGGCCCCACGACTGCCAGGCGCGCACCGCGGCCCCGGCCTTCGACCACGGCCAGTGCAGGAAGAACACGGTCAGGTCGTGCGCGGCGTGGGTGCGGAAGGTGAAGGAGACCGCGATGCCGACGTTGCCGCCGCCACCGCCCCGGCAGGCCCAGTAGAGGCCGGAGTGGTGGGTGGCGTCCGCGGTCAGCAGGCGGCCGTCGGCCGTGACCACGCGGACGGACTCCAGCGTGTCGCAGGTCAGCCCGTACTTCCTCGACACCACGCCGATGCCGCCGCCCAGCGTCAGCCCGGCGATCCCGACCGTGGGGCACGAGCCCGCCGGGATGCTGACGCCGTGCCGGGCGAGCCGGTCGTAGACGTCGATCAGCTTGGCGCCCGCCCCGACCGTGGCCCGGCCGGAGGCGTAGGAGACCGTGTTCATCCTGGACACGTCGATCACCAGGCCGGTGCCGGTGGACCAGCCCGCGTAGGAGTGGCCGCCGGAGCGGGCGGTGACCGCGACGCCGTTCGCGCGCGCGAACGACAGGCAGGCCGAGACGTCCGCGGGGGTCGCGCAGTAGGCCACGCCGCCCGGCCTGATCCGGTCGTAGACCGGGTTGAACAGGCGGCGGGCGCTGTCGTACCCGGAGTCGCCGGGCAGCACCAGTGTGCCCTTGAGCTGCCTGCGCAACCGCGCCCAGTCCGGCGGCGGCGCCGACCGCGCGGCGCCGCCGGCCATCACCAGCGGCGCGAGCGTGGTGAGGTGGAGAAAGGCCCGGCGGTCCATCAGCGTCCCCCGTCATTCGGTACGAACCGATCGATGAGACGCGCGGACACCCGGACAGGTTGGTCACAAGTGCATCACTACCGACCTCACCCAGCCGTCCCTCCAAATCCCGAAATATTCGGACTGGCCCCCACCCGCGTCAGCCGCGGCCCCGGCGCCTTCCTCAGCACGCCGTCCTTGACCAGCCGCAGCGGCGACATGGGCGGTTTCGGCCCGTCCCCGCTCGTCTGGGCGATCCTCAGGGCCAGCGCCGGGCACATCTCGACCGCCCGCCGCGCGTCCTTGACCATCCAGCCCGGCACGTTCCTGAACGACGGGAACCCGTAGTCGTCCAGGTCCACGAACTCCGGCAGCAGGTGCGCGCACAGGCCGTGCCCCTGGCAGCGGGTCCAGTCCACCTCCAGCCGGTACTCGGGCTCCACCTCGGGCTCCGGCATCGGCAGGATCCCGCGTACCGGACGGCCGCACGAGCCGTGCTCCAGGTGGAGCGCGATCTCGCTCTCGAACGCGTCCAGCGCCGACAACACGAACTTGGCCGTGCCGTCGGGATGGAAGCACGCGCCGCGCCGCTCGACGGCCCGTACGCACCGGCGTACGGCGTCGACCGAGCCGGTGCCCTCGGCGATCGCGCACAGGGCGCGGGCCACGTCGGGCAGGCCCAGCCGGCAGGGTCCGCACTGCCCGGCCGACTGCGCGGCCAGGTACGAGGCCACCCTGGCCGCCTCGCCCAGAGGACAGGTGGCATCGCCCAGCGGCACGATGATCCCGGCGCCCAGCGTGGCCCCGGCCAGCTTCATGCCCTCCCGCGAGATCACCGCGGACCGGGCCACCTCGGCCGACAACCACGCGCCGTGGTAGCCGCCGACCAGCACGCCGTCGCCCGCCTCGGCCTCGCACAGCGCGAGCACGTCGGCCAGCGCGACGCCGGTCGGCGCCTCGATCACGGCGCCGTTGGCCGCGCCGCCGCTCACCGTGAGCAGGATCGTGCCGGGTTCCTTGCTGGTGCCGACCTCGGCGTACTTCTCGGGGCCGTACTCGGCGAGCAGCGCGAACTGCGCGTAGGTCTCGGTGTTGGACAGCAGGGTCGGCAGCCCGTCCACGCCGCTCGTGGCGGCCCGCCGCTTGCGGCCCGGCGGGATGGCCTCCTCGCCGTTCACGCCGCGGACGAGCGCACCGCCCTCCCCACTGATGAACCTCTCCGCCAGGCCGACCACGCGGATCGGGATGCGGCTCTCCGAACCGCCCGCCACGTTCGCGGCCCGGCGTTCGGCCACGGCGGCGGCCACGGACGACTCGGCCACCTCGCCCTCGACGGTGGCCACGACCACCTCGCGGGCGCCCAGCGCCGCGGCCGCCAGGATCGCGCCGTCCAGGACGAGGTGCGGGTTGCGGGTGAGCAACATGGCGTCCTTGGAACTGGCGGGCTCGCCCTCCGCGCCGTTGACCAGGACCACGCTCTCGCCCGTACCCGCCGCGTCGGCCACCGCCCGCAGCTTGCGCCCGAACGGGAAGGCCGCGCCGCCCCGCCCGCGCATGTCCACCTCGTTGACCATGGAGATCAGCTCGGCCAGCTCGCGCGGCCGCGGCTCGCCGTGCAGCGTGCGGTGCGCGGGCAGGTCCAGCCGCCGGCAGTGGTCGAGCCCGGCGGTCAGCCGGGCCGGGCCCATCCGCAGCACCCGCGGCACCCGGTGCGGGATCATGACCGGCCCCTGACGGGTCCGCGTCCCGCCCGCGGGCTCATCCGGCCTCCCGGTACCTGCGCCGGGCGTCGGCCAGGCTCACCGGCGCGTCGGCCGGCGCCGCGGCGGTCGCCGCGGCCCGCGGCCGCTCGACGGGCACGTCCGCCGTCCGGCCGGCCGTCACGGCGGGCGCCTCGACCCTCTCCGGTACGACGTCCGGCCTGCGCAACGTGGCCAGCACACGTACGACGAGCGCCGAGCCGACCGCGGCCAGGCAGGCCACGTACGACCAGGCCACCCAGCCGGCCGGGGAGCGGCCCGCCGTCAGGCCGTGCATGATCGCGATGGGCCAGGCCAGGTAGGCGGCCGAGTGCAGCAGCCGCCACAGCCAAGGCGTGCCGCGTACCGCGAAGCGACCCCTGAGCATCCCCGTGGCCACCGCCACGACCATCAGGTCGAAGGCGAGCGCGCCGAACCCCACGTAGAGCCCGGCCACCGGGACGACAGCGGCCCCCGGTGGCGCGTGACCCAGACTGATCATGAGGGCGATGTGCGTGACCAGGTAGCCGAGCCCGATGAGCGCGGTGGCCCGGTGCGCGAGCTGGGCCCTGACCCGGTTGGCCGGGGACAGGAAGACCCGTTCTGTGGTGACCAGGCCGAGCGCGACCGTCGCGGTCAGCAGGACCAGGGAGAACACGCCCGCGTAGAACTCGAGGAAGCTCACCCCTCGGCCGAGCAGCGCGATGCCGCGGTCGGTCCCGGCCAGCGCGACCACCGACAACACGATGGCCGTCAACGTGGCGCTCGCCCCCAGCCGGACGTTCCTGGTGTCCAGCTTGGTGGGGGCGTGCCGGGGCTGTCGTCTGTGGAGCATGTATTTCCCTCCAAGGTCGGGTGAGGGTACGACTCGGAAGGCTGATGGGGACGTGTCAGCAGCGGCGACCCCGGTTGATGCACGAGACGACGAATTGCATCAGCCGGTCGGGCATGACGTTGGCGAAGTCCGCGTGGTCGGTGACGGGGTTGTGCTTCTGTTCAGGGAACGCGTCCACGGCGAACGACGGACCCTGTGGAACCGTGTAGGCGAGGATCATGCGCAGTTGCGGAATCGCCTTGGTGCCTTGCGGACAGGCGCCGTTCTGCCCGGGGAAGCCCACGTGCGTGCGGTGATTGGCGCTGTCGGTGTTCTGACCGTCCCAGCAGCTGGGGAAATCCAGAATACGAAGAACCTGACTTCCGCGCGGGCAAAGCGGATATTTATCGGGACTTATGCGATTTGTGAATCCTGTGCAGGTCCAGCGGGCGCGGGCGTTGCCTCCGCCGTTCGTCCCGGCCTTGGCGTCGCCGGTGATCAGCCGCAGGAACCTCGGCATCGCGACGACCCTGGAGGTCGCGTTGCCGCGGAACTGCAGGCTGACGGCGCGGGCGCGGATCACCTGGCCGACGTTGCCGTCCGGGTCCTGGGCGTCCACGTCGCCTTTGCGGTTGCGCAGAACCGGCCAGAAGTAGGTGGATTTATCCCCTTGGCGGCAAGTGGTTTCGGCGGCGGCCAGGCTCTCGTCGGTGGAGAAGCCGTCGGTCGAAAGGTTGCCCACGTAGTCGTGGAGATGATGGGCGCCGTTGCTCACGCCGGGGGCCACGATGAAATTGTCGGGATTGTTGTGACCATTGCGATTGGTGCCGCATTCTGCGACGAATGTGCCGCGTGAGCCGTTCCGGCCGATGCCGGCGTCGAGCCTGAGAGGCTGGACCTGGCGGATGTCCACGAAGTCCGTGACGAACGGGCCCAGGTTGAGGCATTCGTCGCCCTGGGACGCCGTGGGCGAGGGCGAGGGCGACCGGGTGGGCCTGGACCGGTCGCGGAACTGGTCGCTCGGCTGCTCGTCGGTGGGCTGGTCGGTCGGCTGCTCGTCGGTGGGTTGGTCGGTGGCGTTCTGGTCCGGGTTCTGGTCCGGGTTCTGGGGGGCGTTCCGGGTGGGGGCGAGGGTCCGGGCCGGGCGGTTGCGCCCGAATCCGGTGCCGGCCTGGTCGCCCGGGTCCGGCGGCTGCGCCGGGTCGCGCAGGGTGATCCCGCCGCCCTGCACCTGCTGATCACCGTTCCGCTGCTGCTCGGGGGCCTGCTGGTCGGGCACCTGTTGGTCGGGGGCCTGCTGGTCCGGCGCCTGCTGGTCCGGAGCTTGCTGGTCAGGGGCCTGCTGATCGGGGGCTTGCTGGTCCGGCGCCTGTCGGTCGGCGGCGCGGTCGCCCTGTCGCTGGGCGTTCTCCTGGCTCGCCTGCGCCGGATCGCAGTTGTCGGCCCGTACCGGACCCGCGCCGATGACGGCGGCGGACACCAGGCCACCCGCCGCCACGGCAAGAGCGGACACGGCCGCGGCCATGCGCCCAGTTCTCCTCATGGTTGTCTCCTCGTATCGACCGCCTCGGCGGCGCCGAGCATGAGGTCTCGCCGCACGAAGGCCGTTGCATGGTCGGAGGTACGCGGGCTTACACCATCAGGTTCACCTATGACCGGAGATAGTTAGAAATGACTGGAGTTATCGGAGTGGCTGCCGGACTGATAACGAAGGTGTAAAGATGTGCCCCGTGCTAGGTCACCTCGACGGCAGGTTCGAGAGTGCGGATGCCGAGGCGGAACATCGCATCGCGGTGCTCTACCAGGAGTTCGGCGGCCCTCTGCTGCGCCACGTACGCAAATCGACTGGTAACGATCTGCAATGGGCCGAGGACGTCGTACAGGAGACACTGGTCAGGGCCTGGCGAAACTCGGCAAGACTGCAATGGGAACCGAGCCTTTTATGGGCGTGGCTACTGACAGTGGCCCGCCGGATCGTGATTGACGGACGTCGGCGGAAGAGCGCCCGGCCTCATGAGGTCGAGCCACCCGAAGTCGACCAGATGTCGGTGCCGGACGGCTCCGAGCGGGCTCTTTCGGCGATCGTGGTCGCCGACGCGCTGCGCAGCCTGTCCGAGGAACACCGCGAAGTGATTGAGCAGACCTACCTCCGAGACCGTACGATAAGTGAAGCGGCGGAGATTCTGGGGATTCCGCCGGGCACGGTGAAGTCCCGGCTCTACTACGGAATCCGGGCTCTCCGCGAACAGCTGCGGGACAGGGGGGTAGCCGGCTGATGCACGACGGGGTGGCCGCCTTCGTCCTCGGTGTCCTCGACGAAGAGGAGCACGAGGCGTTCGAACGCCACCTCGACACGTGCGAGCACTGCCAGGCCGAGCTTCTCGACCTGGCCGAGCTTCCCGACCAGCTCGACGACCTCAAGCACGCCCCCTCGACCTCCGGCGATGATCCCCCCATGTCGATGTCACGTTGACGTCTGTGCCCTTTTCGGGTGATATCGGTACGGCGAGGCATGCGCCCGGTGAACCAGCGCCGGGCGTTCAGGGGGAGGTGTGCGGTGGGCATCGACGGTGATGCGCCCGTTCCCCCGCATCGGCGGTTCGGCGAGGAAGGCGGACGGCTGTCGTACGGCGGCTATCTCCGTCTGCCCGAGCTGCTCGCGCAGCAGCGGCCGGAGTCGCAGGCCCCGGACGAGCTGCTCTTCATCACCATCCACCAGGTCTACGAGCTGTGGTTCAAACTGCTGCTCCACGAGCTGGAGTCGGCCAGGCAAGCCATGTTCGACGGCGAGCTGTGGCAGGCCAGGCACCTGTTCAAACGGGTGCACGCGGTCGAACGGGTGATGGTCGAGCAGGTCGAGGTCCTGGAGACGATGACCCCCCAGGACTTCCTGGCTTTCCGGGCCGATCTGGCCCCGGCCAGCGGGTTCCAGTCCGTGCAGTTCCGCGAGCTGGAGTTCCTGTCCGGGCTGAAGGACGAGCGTTACCTGTCCAGCTTCAGGAACGCCAGTGACGCCGAGCTGACGAGGCTCAGGCGCCGGCTGGCGGAGCCCACGCTGTGGGATGCTTATCTGACAGCCCTCTCCCGGCGTGGCCTGCCGGTCTCCGACGCGGAGATCATGGCCTCGCTGCTGGCCGTGGCGAGAGACCGCAGGTCCTACGACGATCTGTGGCAACTGGCCGAAGACCTGCTGACGCACGACGAGACAGCCGCGTTGTGGCGGATGCGCCACGTGCAGATGGTCGAACGCCAGATCGGCACCAAGTCGGGCACAGGCGGCTCGACCGGCGCCCCTTATCTCCGCGGACGTACCCGAATGCACTATTTCCCCCTGCTATGGGAACTTAGGGCCTGGCTATGAACAGCTATGGCAAACCCTCACAAAGGAGTGAGAGCGAAATGCCGCTCGACGAGGCCAAGGATGAGCTGCTGCAAAGAGCCGCGGAGAGTTGCGCGGTCGGCAGCGAGCACGTGAGCGCCGAGGAGGCCCTGTCCTTCCTGCGGTTCTACTACCGCCACGTCGCGCCGGAGGACCTGCTCGACCGCAACCCCGTGGACGTGTACGGCCCCGCGATGTCCCAGCGACGGCTCGCCGAGGTACGCCCCCAGGGCCGGGCCGTGGTCCGCGCCTACACCCCCACGCTGGAGGAGAACGGCTGGGACCCGGGCCACTCGGTCGTCGAGGTGGTCACCGACGACATGTCGTTCCTCGTCGACTCGGTCACCATGGAGCTCGACCGGCACGACATCGGCACGCATCTCGTCGTACACCCCCAGATGCGGGTCCGCCGCGACATGACCGGCCGGATGCTCGGCCGCGGTCAGGAGGACGTCACCGGCCAGGTGCTGGTCGAGTCGTGGATCCACATCGAGATCGACCGGCAGGCCGACCCCGCGGTGCTCAAGCGCATCGAGGCCGACCTGCAGCGGGTGCTCGCCGACGTGCGGTACGCGGTCGAGGACTTCAGGAAGATGCGGGCGCTGGCCGTGCAGACGGCCGAGGACCTCAGCATGAACCCGCCGCCGCTGGAGCCCGCCGAGGTCGAGGACAGCCTCGACCTGCTGCGCTGGCTCGCCGACGGGCACTTCACGTTCCTGGGCTACCGCGAGTACCGGCTGGAGCACACCGACGAGGGCGAGACGCTGAAGGCCCTGCCCGGCGCCGCGCTCGGCATCCTGCGCGACGACAAGGTCGGCTCCGACAGCTTCTCCGCGTTGCCCGCCGAGGTGCGGGCCAAGGCCCGCGAGAAGCAGCTCCTGATCATCACCAAGGCCAACAGCCGGGCCACCGTCCACCGGGCGACCTACCTCGACTACATCGGGGTCAAGCTGTTCTCGCCCGAGGGCGAGGTGATCGGGGAGCGGCGCTTCCTCGGCCTGTTCACGCACGTCGCCTACAACGAGTCGATCTCCAGGATCCCGGTGCTGCGGCGCAAGCTGGCCGAGGTGCTCAACGCCGCCGGCCACGCGCCCGACAGCCACGACGGCAAGGACCTGATCGAGATCCTGGAGACGTTCCCGCGCGACGAGCTGTTCCAGACCTCGGTCGAGCAGCTCCTGCCGATCGCGCTCGGCGTGCTGCGGCTGCGTGAGCGCAAGCAGGTCAAGCTGTTCCTGCGGCGCGACGACTACGGCCGCTACATCTCCTGCCTGATCTACCTGCCCCGCGACCGCTACACCACCAAGGTGCGGCTGAAGATGCAGGAGCTGCTGCTCAAGGCGCTCGGCGGCAGGTCGCTCGACTACAGCGCGATGATCGGCGAGTCCGTGCTGGCCCGGCTGCACGTCGTGGTGCGCGGCGTGCGCGGCAAGCAGCTTCCGGCGCCCGGCGTGGACGTGGAGGAGCTGGAGTCGCGCCTCGCGGCGCTCACCCGCTCCTGGGAGGACGACCTGGCGACCGCGCTGGACGAGATGACCTCCGAGGAGGAGGCCCCCGCGCTGGCCAGACGGTACGTCCCCGCCTTCCCCGAGGGCTACAAGGCCGACTTCCCGCCCAAGGTCGCCGTGGTCGACCTGCGCCGCCTGGAGCAGCTCATCGCCGAGGGCGAGGAGGTGGCGATCAACCTCTACGAGCCGTACGACGCCTCCGAGGGCGAGCGGCGGCTGAAGATCTACAAGGTCGGGTCGCCGATCTCCCTGTCGGAGGCGCTGCCCCTGATCCAGCGGCTCGGCGTCGAGGTCGTGGACGAGCGGCCGTACGAGATCGACAGGGACGGCGACGCCAGCACCAAGAACGCCTGGATCTACGACTTCGGCCTGCGCTACACCCCCTCGGAAGAGGTGGACAGGAACGACTTCAAGCGGCTCTTCCAGGACGGCCTCGGCGCCCTGTGGCAGGGGCGCGTCCAGGCCGACAACTTCAACGCCCTCATCCTGCGCGCGGGCCTGACCTGGGAGCAGGTCGAGATCCTGCGGGTCTACGCCAAGTACCTGCGGCAGGCCGGCAGCACGTTCTCGCAGCTCTACATGGAACGCGTGCTGCTGGGCAACGTGCGGCTGGCCCGGCTGCTGGTCCGCCTGTTCGAGGCCAAGCTCGACCCGAAGCGCGGCGACGAGGTCCGGCTCGACCTCGTGGAGGCGCTCAACGAGGAGATCCTGGGCGCCCTCGACGAGGTGGCCTCGCTGGACGAGGACCGCATCCTGCGGGCGTACCTGGAGATGATCCAGGCGACGCTGCGCACCAACTACTTCCAGACGGTCGACGGGCAGCGCAAGCCGTACATCTCGCTGAAGGTCGACCCGCAGGCGATCAGCGTGCTGCCGCTGCCGCGGCCGAAGTACGAGATCTTCGTGTACTCGCCCCGCGTCGAGGGCGTGCACCTGCGGTTCGGCAAGGTCGCCCGCGGCGGCCTGCGCTGGTCCGACCGCATGGAGGACTTCAGGACCGAGATCCTCGGCCTGGTCAAGGCGCAGATGGTGAAGAACACCGTCATCGTGCCCACCGGGTCCAAGGGCGGGTTCGTGGTGAAGCAGCCGCCCGTGTCCGGCAACCGCGAGGACCTGCTGGCCGAGGGCGTGGCCTGCTACCGGATGTTCATCTCCGGCCTGCTCGACATCACCGACAACCTGGTGGACGGCAAGGTCGTGCCGCCGGACGACGTCGTCAGGCACGACGGCGACGACACCTACCTCGTCGTCGCCGCCGACAAGGGCACCGCCAGCTTCTCCGACATCGCCAACAGCGTGGCCAAGGAGTACGGCTTCTGGCTCGGCGACGCCTTCGCCTCCGGCGGCTCGGTCGGCTACGACCACAAGGCCATGGGCATCACCGCCCGCGGCGCCTGGGAGTCGGTCAAGTACCACTTCCGCACCATGGGCGTCGACGTGCAGAACACCGACTTCACGGTGGCCGGCGTCGGCGACATGTCCGGCGACGTGTTCGGCAACGGCATGCTGCTCTCCCAGCACATCCGGCTGGTGGCCGCCTTCGACCACCGGCACGTCTTCATCGACCCGGAGCCCGACGCGGCCCGCTCGTTCGCCGAGCGGCAGCGCCTGTTCGACCTGCCGCGCAGCTCGTGGGCCGACTACGACGTCTCGCTGATCTCCGCCGGCGGCGGCGTGTTCCCGCGTACGGCCAAGTCCATCCAGATCACCCCGCAGATGCGCGAGGCGCTGGGCATCGAGGCGGGCGTCAACTCGCTGGCCCCCAACGACCTGATCAGCGCCATCCTGCGGGCCCCCGTAGACCTGCTCTGGAACGGCGGCATCGGCACCTACGTCAAGGCGGGCTCGGAGACCCACGCCGACGTCGGCGACAAGGCCAACGACGGGCTCCGGGTGAACGCCGGCGACCTGCGGTGCAAGGTCATCGGCGAGGGCGGCAACCTGGGCTTCACCCAGCTCGGCCGCATCGAGTTCGCGCTGAACGGCGGCCTGGTCAACACCGACTTCATCGACAACTCGGCCGGGGTCGACACCTCCGACCACGAGGTGAACATCAAGATCCTGCTCGACCAGGTCGTCCGCGACGGCGAGCTGACCGACAAGCAGCGCAACCAGGTCTTCGCGTCGATGACCGACGAGGTGGCCGATCTGGTGCTGCGCGACAACCACGCCCAGAACGTGGTGCTCGACGCGACCCGCGCCCAGTCCGTCGAGATGCTCCACATCCACGCCCGCTACCTGCGCAAGCTCGAACGGGACGGGCTGGTCAACCGGGAGCTGGAGTTCCTGCCCTCGGACAAGACGCTGGCCGAACGGCGGCAGGCCAGGCTCGGGCTGACCGCTCCGGAGTTCTCGGTCCTGCTGGCCTACACCAAGATGGTGGCCGACGCCGAGCTGCTCGGGTCCGAGTTGCCCGACGACCCGTACCTGGCCTCGTTGCTGGTGTCGTACTTCCCGTCGGACCTGCGCGAGCGGTTCCGCACGTATATGGACGCCCATCCGCTGCGGCGCGAGATCATCACGACCTGCGTGGTGAACGAGCTGGTCAACGCCATGGGCACGACGTTCATGTTCCGCTTCGGGGAGGAGACCGGGGCCTCCACGCCAGACATCGTGCGGGCGTACCTGGTGGCGCGCGAGGTCTTCGACCTGCCGAGCTTCTACCGGGCCGTGGAGGAGCTGGACAACAAGGTCGACACCGCCACCCAGATCGCCATGCTGCTGGAGGGCCGCAAGCTGGTCGAGCGCGGCACCCGCTGGCTGCTGGTCAACCGGCGTCCGCCGATCGACCTGGCCGGGGCGGTCGGCTTCTTCCTCAAGGGCGTCAACGGGCTGGCCGCGTACATCCCCAAGCTGCTCACGGGGCCCGACCTGGCCGCGTACGAGGAGCGCCGCGACTCCTTCGTGGCCCGCGGGGTGCCGCAGGAGCTGGCCGAGCGGGTGGCCGCGATGGTGCCCGCGTACTCGACGCTGGACCTGGTCGAGGTGGCCTCCCTGACCGGCCGTCCGGTGAACGAGGTGGCGGAGGTCTACTTCGACCTGGCCGACCGCCTGCAGCTCGCCCGCCTGCGCGAACGTGTCATCGCCCTGCCCAGGGACAACCGCTGGAACTCGATCGCCCGCTCGGCCCTGCGCGACGACCTGTACGCCGCGCACGCGTCGCTGACCCGTGACGTGCTGGCCCACAGCACGCCCGGCCTGCCCCCCGAGGAGCGGCTCGCCGGGTGGTCCGAGGCCAACTCGGCCACCGTGGGACGCGCCCGGCACACGCTGGCGGAGATCTGGGAGAGCGACAACTTCGACCTGGCGACGTTGTCGGTGGCCCTGCGCGCGATCCGTACGCTGGTGGCCGCGAGCAACCTGCCTCACACGGAGGCGTAGGAAACGCCCGACGGGGCCCTCACTCGCCGATGGCGCGGGTCAGGGCTCCGTCGTGGGCGATGACGCGGGCGGCGGCCGGGGCCGTCAGCGGGGGCACCGCAGAGGCGTACTGGTGGATCTCGGTGAGTTTGAGGCTGCGGCGCACGGACGAGCCCGAGATGGCCCAGCCCGCCTCCGGCGGCACCGGGATGATGTAGGTGTTGTTGGCGACGGTGCGGGTCGAGGTGTTGCGCGACAGCGAGTATTGGATCAGCGCGCCGCCGTCGTCCGTGCGCAGCGCGTAGACCGGCCAGTTGTCGGCGCTGAAGATCGAGTCGTAGCTGAACCCGTCCTTCTTGGCCTTCTCCCGGTCGGTGGCGATCTGCTCGGCCACGTCCGCCGTGTACGGCCCGTCGGCGAGCAGCCCGGCCGTCACCCCGGCCGCCCCGGTCTCGGCGACGCTCGCGTGCACCGGGCCCATGTACTGGGGGCTGATCGTGACGCTCTTGTCGTCGGGCGCCACCGCGCTGGCGTAGCCGTCGGCGTCGAGGCGCACCTGCGGCGCCTTCTGCCCCGGCAGGAGCTGCGCCGCCGAGCTGAGCTGCCAGTCCTCGACCTTGGCGAACGTCAGCAGCGTCGGCTGCCCGTTGCGCGTCACCAGGGCCGTGAACCAGGGCGGCTGCCCCTGCTGGGGGGCCCTCGGCACGTAGAAGGTCGGCGAGCCCCACGTGTAGCGCGGCGGGCGGTTGTCGGTGGACTGGTAGGCCGCCTGCGTCAGCGGGAACTGCCCGTCGCGGGTCAGCTCGACGGCCAGCCCGAGCCGCCCCGGCACGTCGCTCTGCACGCGCAGCACGTCGTCGGTGGCCAGGATCGAGCTGAACGCCTCGGCGGCCTCCTCGCGCGTGACGACGGGCGCCGGGCCCGTGGGCGAGGGGGTCGCGGAACCCGTGACGGCCGCCTTCCCCGTGGGCGGCGCAGGGGACTTCTGAGCAGGGCCTGTGCACGCGGCTGCCGCGGCCAGCACGCCGACGGCGAGCGCCAGCATCTTCCCCCGACCGTATGCACGCACCTCGCCATGTTATTCGTGCACGCGAGGGTCGCGTACCCTAGGGAGACGTGGCAGGCATCGATCCAGCAGAAGAGATCAACGAGCTCGCGAACACGCTCCGCAGCATCCAGGACGTGCTCGACCTCGACGCGATGCGCAAGCATATCGAGGAGCTGGAGCAGCAGGTTGCCGCCCCAGACCTGTGGGACGACCCCGAGCAGGCGCAGAAGGTCACCAGCAAGCTCTCCCACCTTCAGGGCGAGCTCAACCGGGTCGAGGGCGTGGCACGCCGTCTCGACGACCTGAAGGTGCTCTACGAGCTGGCGGCGGAGGAAGGCGACGACGACACGCGCGTCGAGGCCGACAAGGAGCTGGAGTCCCTCAAGTCCGACATCGGGGCTCTTGAGGTGCGCACCCTCCTGTCGGGCGAGTACGACGCCCGCGAGGCGCTCGTCACCATCAACTCCCAGGCCGGTGGCGTCGACGCCGCCGACTGGGCCGAGATGCTGCTGCGCATGTACCTGCGGTGGGCCGAGCGCAAGGGCTACTCCACCGAGGTCTACGACACCTCCTACGCGGAGGAGGCCGGCATCAAGTCGGCCACGTTCGCCATCAAGTCCCCCTACGCCTACGGCACGCTGCGCGGCGAGCACGGCACCCACCGGCTGGTCCGCATCAGCCCGTTCGACAACCAGGGCCGCCGCCAGACGTCGTTCGCGGGTGTCGACATCGTGCCGGTCGTCGAGCAGACCGACCACATCGACATCAACGAGGACGACCTGCGCGTCGACGTCTACCGTTCGTCGGGTCCCGGCGGCCAGGGCGTCAACACCACCGACTCGGCGGTGCGCATCACGCACCTCCCGACCGGCATCGTGGTCTCCTGCCAGAACGAGCGTTCCCAGCTCCAGAACCGCGCCTCGGCGATGAACGTGCTCCAGGCCAAGCTGCTGGAGCGCAAGCGGCAGGAGGAGGCGGAGAAGATGTCTGAGCTGCGTGGCGCGACCACCACGTCATGGGGCACGCAGATCCGCAACTACGTGCTGCACCCGTACCAGATCGTGAAGGACCTGCGCACGGGCACAGAGGCGGGCAACCCGACGGCGGTGCTCGACGGCGACCTCGACGGGTTCATCGAGTCGGAGATCCGCTGGATGCGACGGCAGGAGTCAGGCACCGACTAGGTGCCTGAGCACCAGCGTCGCGAAGAGCAGGACCAGAAGCAGGACGGCGACGAGGGCGGGTGACAATCCGGCGAAGCCGTGGTTGTGCATCCGCTCTCTGTTGGCTCGGCAGAGCGGGCAGCGGCCCTCGATCACGGGGTGGGCGCACTGCGCGCATACGAGGTGTTCGCAACTCATGACAGCCCCAAGTCTAGCCGCACAATCGTTTTGTTTCCGTTATGGACGTTCCATGCCAGTCTTCCCCCTAGACTGTCGTCTGGCCAATCGGAACGTCGATCATCAGTAAAGACGGCGCCCCCGATTGGTCGGCGGCGGGAAATGGGCATGTGCCACCCTCGCTTCCGTCCTGACCCCTAGACTGGCATGCCGTGATGCTCTCGTGATCCATTTCGATAATGTCACCAAGGTCTACGCGAACCAGAACCGGCCCGCTCTCGACCACGTCTCCGTCGACGTGGACAAGGGTGAGTTCGTGTTCCTCGTCGGCCCTTCGGGGTCAGGCAAGTCCACGTTCCTGCGTCTGGTCCTGAAGGAGGAGCGGCCCAACTCCGGGGCGATCCACGTCGCCGGCAAGGACCTGGCCCGCCTCTCCAACTTCAAGGTGCCTCACCTGCGCCGCCGTATCGGCTGCGTCTTCCAGGACTTCAGGTTGCTCCCGAACAAGAACGTCTACGAGAACGTGGCGTTCGCCCTAGAGGTCATCGGCAAGCCCAGGCGGTTCATCCGCAAGGTCGTGCCCGAGGTCATCGAGCTGGTCGGCCTGGAAGGCAAGGCCCATCGCATGCCCGACGAGCTGTCCGGCGGCGAGCAGCAGCGAGTCGCCATGGCCCGCGCGTTCGTCAACCGGCCGATGATCCTGCTGGCCGACGAGCCCACGGGCAACATCGACCCCGCGACGAGCATCGGCATCATGAAGGTGCTCGACCGCATCAACCGGACTGGCACCACGGTCGTCATGGCCACGCACGACGCGGCCATCGTGGACTCCATGCGCAAACGCGTCGTCGAGCTGGAGGACGGGAAAATCGTCCGTGACCAGTCGCGTGGCGTTTACGGCCAGGCGTACTGACAGGGAGCGGCAGACAGAACATGCGGGCGAACTTCATCTTCTCCGAGGTCTGGATCGGCCTCCGTCGCAACCTGACGATGACGATCGCGGTCGTCATCACCGTGGCAGTCGGCATGGCGATGCTCGGCGTCGGCTTGATGATCAACGCCCAGGTCTCCATGCTGAAGACCTACTGGTACGACAAGGTCGAGATCTCGGTCTTCCTGTGCACCAAGAACACCGCGATGCCCGCCTGCAACGGCAAGGCCATCACGCCGGCGCAGAGCAAGACGCTGGAGGCCAACCTCAAGGGCACCCAGGGCGTCAAGGAGGTCTTCTACGAGGACCAGGCCACGGCGTACGAGAACTTCAAGACGGCCTACCAGGCCAACTCGGCCCTCGTCGACGCCACCAGGCCGGAGGACATGCCCGAGTCGTTCCGGGTGAAGGTGGTCGACCCTGAGAACTACCAGCCGGTGATCCAGGCCATCAAGGGCCAGCCCGGTGTGTCCCAGGTGATCGACCAGAAGGAAACCATCGGCAAGTTCTTCGCCATGCTCGACAAACTCTCGTTCTACGCGCTGGCCGTCGCCATCATCCTGGTGCTGGCCGCGGCGCTGCTGATCGGGAACACGGTCCGGTTGTCGGCGTTCAACCGGCGCCGGGAGACCGGGATTATGCGCCTGGTGGGCGCCTCCAACCTCTACATCCAGCTCCCGTTCGTGATGGAGGGCGTGATCGCCGGCCTGATCGGCGGCGTCTTCGCGGCCGTCATCCTGATCGTGACCAAGGTCATGCTCTTCGAGGAAGTGGCGGGCTTCTTCGGCTCGGCCAAGCTCGGCTGGGACACTGTCGCCCAGACCATCACGCTGACCATGGCCATCGGTGTCGTGATCTGTGTGCTGGCCTCGTTCGTGACGCTCCGCCGATACCTCAGGGTGTGAGGAATCGCCGGTAAGGTCGAAGCATGCCACGTGAGACCGGGCGGAAGGTCATCGCCCAGAACAAGCGTGCTCGGCACGACTACCACCTTGAGGACACCTTCGAGGCGGGGCTCGTGCTCCAGGGCACGGAGGTGAAGTCGCTCCGAGAGGGCCGCGCCTCGCTCGTCGACGGCTACGCCAGCATCGACGACGGCGAAGCGTGGCTGCTCAACGTGCACATTCCCGAATACATGCAGGGCACGTGGACCAACCACGCCGCCCGCCGCAAGCGCAAGCTGCTGCTGCACCGCAAGGAGATCGACAAGCTCGCCGCCATGACCAAGGAGGGCGGCCTCACGATCGTCCCCACGGTCCTGTACTTCCAGGACGGCCGGGCCAAGGTCGAGATCGCCGTGGCCCGGGGCAAGAAGGACTGGGACAAGCGGCAGTCGCTGGCCGAGCAGCAGGCCAAGCGGGAGATGGCGCGGGCCATGCGGCACCGCAACCGATGAGAGCGGCGGCACTCTAACCGATGACACGCGCGCGCCGCACTCTTGCCGCGGCCGTCACCCTGGCGGTCGCGAGCATGACACTGACCGGCTGCTTCGAGGAGTCCTCGCCGCACGACGCGGTGCGTGACTTCCTCGTGGGCTGGCAGTCGGAGGACTACGCCCTGGCCGCGGGCCGCACAGACGGCGACCCGGCCACGGTGGGCAAGGCCCTCGCCAACGCCAAGCTGGAGCTCGACGCGGCCTCGTTCCGCTTCAGGATCAAGAGCGTGAGCGTGAACGGCGACGAGTCCAAGGCCGACTTCCGCGCCGAGGTCGACCTAGGGGAGAACACCCCCCTCTGGGAGTACGACGGCTCGCTGCCGCTGCACCTGGTCGACGGCAGGTGGAAGGTGCGCTGGTCGCCGTCGGTGCTGCATCCGCAGCTCAAGGAGGGCCAGCGGTTCGCGGTCGAGACCAACCCCAAGCCGCGCCAGCCCGTGGTCGACCGGTCGGGCGACGCACTGCAGAACGAGCTCTACGTCTACGTCGTCGGCGTGGTGCCCTCCCAGCTCGGCGACCGGGCCGAGGACGTCGTGGCCAAGCTGTCGGTCATCACCGGCTACGCCAAGGACCGGCTGCTGAGCCGGATCAGGTCCTCGCCGCCCGACAAGTTCGTGCCGCTGGTCACGTTCGGTCGGTCGCGTTACCTGTCGATGAAGCCCAAGCTGGCCGGCATCTCCGGCATCCAGACCGATCCGCAGCCGCAGCCCATCGACCCCGCCGACCCCAAGCAGATCGTCGGCAAGGTCAGCGCGCTCACGCCCGAGGACGAGCAGAAGCTCGGCGGCCCCCAGCGGGCCGGTGACTCGGTCGGCCAGAGCGGCCTGCAGCAGGCCTACCAGGACTATCTGACCGGTTCGACCGAGACCAAGGTGATCACCCTCGATCTCAAGACCGGGCGGCAGGTGGCCAAGTTGCGCGAGTGGCCGGGCCGCCAGAACGTCTCGGTCAAGACCACGATCGACAGCCGTACCCAGGCGGCGGCCGAGCGGGCGGTGGCCGAGACGGAGACCAGCGCCCTGGTGGCCGTGCAGCGCGACACCGGCGAGATCCTCGCCGTCGGCACCAGCGGGCTCAACCAGGAGAAGGACGCGCTGGCCGGCCGGTTCCCGGCGGGCACGGCGTTCTCGATCGTGGCGGCCGACGCGCTGATCAAGAGCGGCGTCAGCACCCGGCAGCGGCTGGCCTGCCCGGCCGAGCGCACGGTGGGCGGCGCCAAGTTCGTGCACACCAGCCAGACCGCCGGGTCGGCGGCCTCGGCCACGTTCCAGGAGAACTTCGCCAAGGGCTGCGTGACCGCGCTGGCCTCGCTGGCCCGCCGGGTGAGTGCCGGCAGCCTGGCCACGAGCGCCAAGTCGTTCGGCATCGGCCAGTCGTGGCGGTTGCCGCTGAAGTCGTTCAGCGGCGGGCTGCCCGAGTTGTCCAGCGACGCCGACAAGGCCAGGGCCATCGCCGGCCAGAACGTCGAGGTCAGCCCGCTGTCGATGGCGCTGGTCGCGGCCGCGGTCGGCTCCGGCACCTGGCGTCCGCCGGTGCTCGTGACCGACCCCAAGTCGCCCGATCCGGCCGCCGAGGTCGCGCCGGCGCCCCAGCCCCCGCCCGTCGCGATGGATCCCAAGGTCCGTACCGCGCTGACCGCGATGATGCGGGCCGGCGCGACCGGCAGCCCCGCCCAGGCGGGCCGCGGCCGCGTCTATGGCGTACGCGCCACGGCGGGCAGCCAGGACAAGCCCATGACCTGGTTCGTCGGCTGGCAGGGGGACGTGGCGATCGCCGTACTGGCCAAGAACTACGACGCCGCGGCCGTCGCGGGGAGCTTCTTCTCGGGCCTTCGTGACCAATCGTGAAAATCTTGTGACGGTGAGCAACCATCGCGGGTGGCGGTTGCGTCTTACTCAATGACTGGGCCCGCTCGGGGGGTTGCGGACTCAGTCGCCGTGATGAGATCAGGACTTCATCTCGGGGGAAGTCCTGCCGTCCGGACCGGCTCGACCCTGCCGGTCGGCCCCCGGGAGCGCGTGCTGCTGTGCCACGCTCCCGGGGGTTTCGCCATGCTGGAATTAAGTTGGCGTTGGGGGCGTTATCCCATGTACATTCAGTGTTGCTCGTCTCCGCGTGAGGCGTGTTGACAACTGCACAGGGGGTGACTGGCTTCGACTTCGATCTTGCAAGCCAGGTGAAGCGGGCCGAGGACTGCGGACATAACCTCGTTAATCCTGTGACCGCAAACCAATAAGTGCCAATTCCAAGCGCACTGAGGTCGGCCAGGACTCCCTGGCCCTCGCTGCCTAAGTAGCGAAACCTCTGTCAGCCCGGGAGTGCCTTCGGCCCGGTGTCTGGCATCGTTAGAAGGCTCAACCGATCGACCCGGCCACGGGGGCGATCGGGAAACCAAACAGTGGCTGAGCCCGTCGGCGACTCGCCTGTGTGATCGCCGGGGCTGAGAAAAGCACAACAGGCTGCGCCCGGAGAAGCCCTGACTTGGGGTTGAAGGACGCGGGTTCGATTCCCGCCACCTCCACGTGTGTTCCGTGTTCGACCTGCGGAACGGATCGCCGAAGGGCGGTCGGACGGCTTCATCGCCGGTCCGGCCGCCCTTCGTTTTTTGTGTGCCGTCGTACGGTTGCGCGTGGTTGGATCTGGGTGGATCACCCCGCGAACGGAGCAAACGTGGATCTCCCGCACGCCGACCGGACACGATGGTTCGCCCTCCTGGTCGTCTTCGCCGTCGCCGTCTGGGGCATCTCGGTCGTGGCGGGCGGGAGAGGTGACGCCGAGCGTGCGGCGTTGGCGCGGAAGCTGGCACTCAAGGGCGTGGAACTGCGCGACGTCGACGCCCTGGGCGCCCGATTACTCGGCGCGGCGGCCGTACGCCTGAACGCCGACGCGCAGACGCGGGAGGCGCTGGCCGACACCGTCGCGAACGAAGGACGGGTCGACCTCAACGACGTCAGCCGATCCGACGACGTGGCGATCGCCTCGGACGGGTCCTTCGTTCTTGCCCTTCCCTTTGCCGAAAAAGTGCATAGATGGGATCTGCGAGAGGAGGGCGGGTACGAGAGCGTGCTCGATCTCAAGACCTCCTCGGTCGACCGGATGGCGGTGTCGGCGGACGGGCGGGTGGTCGTGGCGGCCGACGATTACGACGGCGTGACACTGTGGGATCTCGACAGGCGGACACACCCGCGCAAGGCGGCGTTCCTGCCGCTCATGGGGTCCTCCTTCGAGATCGTCCTGTCCCGCGACGCGGCGACGGCGTTGATCGCGTACGAGGACCTGGACGACGACCTGGAAGGGGTGACCGTGGAGGTGTGGGACCTCGGCAGCCTGTCCCGTCCGGCCCGTCGGTCGACACTGAAGGTGCCGGGCGACCTGCTGTACGACCTGGCCATCAGCGCGGACGGCAGGACGGCTGTGGCTGTTCGGGACGACGGACGGAGCCCGCTGGTCTGGGACCTGACGGATCCGGCCCACCCCGCCGAGTCCCATGTCGGTGACCAAGGGATGGAATCGGCCGCGCTCAGCCCCGACGGGCGAAGGGCCGTGTTCGGCACCGGGAACGGGGTGGAGGTCTGGGATCTCGGCGACCGCGCGAAGCCCGTACGGGTGGCGACGATGGGCGGGGAGTTTCGTGACGTCTTCACCGTCGCCATGGCCCGGAAGGGGGATCTGGTGCTCGCCGCCGACTATCACGGGCATGCCGTCCTGTGGGACCTGTCAGAGCCGTCGAGACCGGTGAGGCTTGCCACCCTGAGGACGGGGGTTCGTGGCGTGGAGGAGGTTGCTCTCAGCGACGACGGACGGACCGCGGTCATGGGCAGCCCGGAGAGCGGCCCCCGGGTCTGGGATCTGTCATACGTGGAGCAGGACCCGCTCGAGAGCGTCTGCCGGCGGGGGGACGACGTGATCTCGGCCGAGTTCTGGGAGCTCCACACCGAGGGGCAAGGGGCCGCGTACACCGACGGGGACTTCCGGCTGTGCGACGGTGTGCTCACCCAATAGGGGACGGTGTGCTCACCCGACAGCGACGGTGTGCTCGTCCGATGGCGGCGGCGTGTTCACCCGATGGCGCGTAGCCATCGGCGGAGGCAGTCCAGGACGGTGCTCGGCCCGGGGGGCGGCAGGACGCGGCGCAGTTCGCCGTCGGTGGCCGGGCGGGCGTCGAGGGCGGCCTGGCGCAGCAGTTTGCCGTCCGACCGCAGGCCGCCGAGCACCCGGACGTTCACCGTGCCGCGGCGCACCGCGTAGCCGTGCGTGTCCTCGGTGCGGACGTATGTGAGGCCGGAGCCGGCTGGGGTGCACTCTTCGGTGCGGAAGCAGAGGTCGTCGCCGTCGGCGATGCTCACGTACAACGTGATGCGGACGCTCTGCGCGCCGTTGCCGGTGTGGTCGGAGGGCGTGTAGACCATCCCTGGCGGCATGGCCGTGAGCCCTGGGGTGTACCCCGGGATCTTCGCCGCGTAATAGTCGCCGGTCTGCTCCTGGTCGGCGCCCAGTTCCCGGGTGGTGGCCGGGCGCAGGCTCCGGGCGGCGGACCTGAGCAGGTCGTGGCCGACGGCTGTGCTCCCGATCACCGCGACGTGGCGGCGGCCCACCTTCACCTGGTAGCCGTGCTCAACCGGGCCTTGGCGATAGACCAGGCCGCCGCTCTCGGCCGTGCAGGACTCGGTCGGCAGATGGGCGTCCTGGGCCGTGGGCTGTCCGCACCTCGCCTCGCCCGTCATGAGCCGGTCGTACGCGGTGATCGTGACGTACCGGTCGGGCGGGACGGAGGCGGGGTTCGCGGGTGAGAAGCCGGAGCCGCCCAGTCCGCCGCCGTAGTCGTTGTCGTCGGGCCGGTAGCCGGGGACGGAGACCACGTACGCGGTCTCCTTGTGGATGCTGCTCGCCCGCAGGCGCGCCTCAAGGTCGTCCGGCGCCTCCTGGCGCAGCACGGCCACGCCGGCGGCCACGAGTGCCACGGTCAGTCCGAGTGCGACCGTCCGGTAGCGCCACCCGCGTACGAGCAGGCCGGCCACCAGGGCGTACGGGATGCCGCCGAGCAGGAACGTCAGCAGCGTGTCGCGGCTCACCCCGAGGTCGGCGACGTCGGTCGCGGCCCAGCCGAGGGCCCATCCGGCGGTCCCCACGACCAGGACCAGCAGCGCCCACGACAACCGGCCGCCGCGGGTCGCGCCCAGGACCGAGACCGTCCGGGTGGCCCGGATCACGATGATCAGGTAGGTCAGGAGCGCCGCGGCGCAGAGTGCGGCGGCGACGAGGACCGTGCCCTCGCCGTCGGCGAACAGCGTGACCAGCAGGATCAGCCACGCCGTCGGCAGGAGGACCGAGCCCACCGTCCAGGCCGCGGCGAGGTGGGCGAGGACCGGCAACGGCTTCGGCGAGATCTTCCCGGGCCTTCCGCCTGGACGGACGGCGTGGTCGTCCGGGGAGTCGTTCTGGGTGGCCGCGCGCACGCCGGTCTCCGTGTTCCTCATGCCCGGAAACCGCCCGGCGGCGGCGCCGGGGCGGGTCAGTGTTCGAGGGTGGTCCTGATGTGGCGGTTGCGGGTGTCCATCAGGTGGGTCATGTGGCGGCGGAGCACCAACCGGTCGACCAGGCGCCCCAGGGGGCCGGCGGGGGCGGAGAAGTCGATGACGTCGGTCATGAGGGTGGCGTCCGCATCGGGAGCCGGCTCGAAGTGGTGTTCGTGGCGCCAGTGGCGGAACGGGCCCTTCAGTTGCTCGTCCACGAAGTACGTGGGCCGTTCCCAGGCGATGATCGTCGAGGTCATCCGCCAGGTGAGGCCGAAGTGGCGGGCCTGCCAGGTGACCTGGTCGCCCAGGGTGAGCAGGCCGGTGGTGACGCCCGCGACGGCGCGTTCGGACGAGCCGGCCATTGACGAGGTGTGGGTCTCGACGGACAGTGACGTGTCGAAGAGCAGGTCCGGTGGGGCGAGGACCAGGGTCACGATCTCGAAGCGCGACATGGCGGCATCTTAGGCGTCCGCCTGGAGGAAACGGTCAGGCGGGCCGGTGGGCGCAGCCGGCGTACTCGTCGAGGCGGCGGAACATAGCGGCCAGCATGAGCGGGAACATCGCGACGTGCGCGACGAGCATCAGCACGCCGCCGTCGATGACGCCGAGCCAGAGCAGGGGATAGAGCGGCACGATCGGGACGAACATCGCCGCGCACATCTCCAGCGTCGACGGCCAGCGGTGGCCGCGGAAGCGCATCCACGCGGCCATGCCCACCGACATGTTCACGGCCATGATCAGGTACGCCAGCTCCGGCGACTCGTCGTGCGAGACCGAGAGCCCGACGGCTGACTGGAGGGCGCCGAGCGCGAACATGCCGGCGAACATCGCGACGATCATCTCCAGGTAGTGCAGGGCGAATCTCGTCCAGCGGCGTCCGGTGGCCGAAGGCGTGGCGGGTGTCGAGGTCATGTCTTCGACTCTGCGCGGACGGGAACACGCGCGGGAAGGGACGAGGCAGGGCATGTCCGGAAACTTGGGTTCTGTGTCCTATAGACCTACAGTCGTGCCCATGGAACCCCGGCGGGTCGTGGTCGTCGCCTACGAGGCGGCCGAACTGCTCGACATCGCGTGTGTCACCTCGACGCTGGAGAACGCGAACTGGCACGGCGCCTCACCGTACTACCAGGTGCGGCTGGCGACGCCCGGCGGTCATCCCGTGACGACCGGCAGCGCGCTGGTCATCCAGGCCCAGCTCGCGCTGGAGCGGATCACCGGCCCGCTCGACACGCTCATCGTCTCCGGCGGCACCGGCCACGTGGACGCCGCGGACAACTCGCTGGTCGTCGCCCACGTCCGGAGGCTGGCGCGGGAGAGCAGGCGGGTGGCGTCCGTGTGCACGGGCTCGTACGTGCTGGCCGCCGCGGGCCTGCTCGACGGCAGGCGGGCCACCACCCACTGGCGTGAGGCGCCCGACATGGCGGCCCGCTACCCGCGGGTCACCGTGGACCCCGCCCCGATCTTCATCCGCGACGGCGACGTGGCCACCTCCGCCGGGGTCACCGCCGCGCTCGACCTCACGCTCGCCCTGGTCGAGGAGGACAACGGCGCCGAACTGTCCAGGACGGTCGCCCGCGGCATGGTCACCTACCTGCAACGGCCGGGGAACCAGGCGCAGATGAGCATGTTCGTCGACCCGCCGGCGCTCGCCGACAGCCTGGTCAGGCGGACGGTCGAGCACATCTCCGCGAACCTCGCCGCCGACCTCACCGCGGCCGCGCTGGCCGCCGCGGCGGGCGTCAGCGAGCGGCACCTGACCCGGCTGTTCCTCAAGCACCTGGGGCAGACGCCGGGCAGGTTCGTGCGGCTGGCCCGTACCGAGGGCGCCGCGCATCTGCTGGTCTCGACCTCGCTGCCGATGTCCGCGATCGCCGCGCGCTGCGGCTTCGGTACGGCCGAGACGCTGCGCCAGGCCTTCGTGGACCGGTACGGCGTCCCGCCTTCGCACTACCGGCTGACCCAGTCGTCGGCGACCGGTTGATCGCCTTTTGTCCAGCCCGAAATGAGTGATCCGGGCTAGTGTGTCTGACTTGGGCCCTTCCCGAGCAGTTAGGTGATCAACAGATGCGAAAGACGATCGGGCTGACCGCCGCGGCCCTCGTCCTGTCGGGGTGCGGGATGCTGCCCGGCGGGCAGTCGCAGACCGCCGCGAAGGAGGCGGTCACCACCGCCCCCGGCTCACAGCAGAGCGCGGCCCCACAGCAGAGCACGGCCCCACAGCAGAGCGCGCCCGTACAGCAGGACGAGCCCATCGCCACCCGCGAGACCAAGGTCGGCTCCGGCGGCCAGTACGGCAAGGCCCGCGTCGAGATCACCTCGCTCAAGCGCGAGGGCAGGACCGTCACGCTCAACTGGACGGTCACCGCGATCGAGGGAAAGGTCAACCTGCACAACGGCCTGGGCACCGGGACGCTCGACTACAGCGTCGCGAACGTCTCCCTGATCGACCCGGTGAACGCCAAGCGCTACCGCGTCGCCCGCAACGGCACCGGCGCGGACGCCAAGTGCGTGTGCTCCGGCACCCAGGGCCAGTTCCTGGAGGCGGGCAACGCCAGCACCCTGTACGCGGTCTTCGCCGCCCCGCCGCCCGAGGTCACGAAGGTGAACGTGGAGATGCCGATGATGGGCGTGTTGTCCGATGTTCCGCTCTCTTAGCCTCGCGCTCGCCCTCGTCCTGACGCCCGCTCCGGCGCCTACCGAGCAGCCCACGGTCCCGCCCGGCGCGACCGGGCCGGTCGAGGACCTCGTGCTGCCCGTCGAGGACATCATCGGCGAGGTCGAGTCCCTGGACGGGAGCGAGAGCGAGACCAAGCAGGGGCGGCAGGTGACGGTCGCGCTGACCAGCGACGTGCTGTTCGCGCTGGACAAGTGGCGGCTGACCGCCAAGGCCAGGAGCCGGCTGGCGAAGGTGGCCGAGAAGGTCGAGGCGGAGGGGGCGGGCGGCGTCGTCCGGATCGAGGGGCACACCGACGATCAGGGGAGCGATGCGTACAACCTGGTGTTGTCGCGGCGGCGCGCGCAGGCCGTGCGCGAGGCGTTGCGCACGCTGCTCGGCGGCGGCGAGGTGACCCTCCAGGCCACCGGCTACGGCGAGACGCGGCCGAAGCTGCCCAACCTGGTCGACGGCAAGCCCGTGGAACGCAACCGGGCGAAGAACCGGCGCGTGGAGATCGTCTTCACCGCCAGGCAGTGAGGACGGGGGCGTCAATCGCCCGGGAGCTGGCCCAGGGTCACGGTGACGGTCTGGGTCTCGCCGTCGGGACGCAGGATCTCCACCTTGACCTGGTCGCCGGGCTTGAAGGTGGTGAGCTGCTCGGACAGCGCGGCCATGGTCGCGGTCTTCTCGCCGTTGACCGCGACGATCACGTCGCCGGGCCGGATGCCCGCCTTCTCCGCGCCGCCGCCCTTCTCCACGCTGGCCACGCCCACGCCGCTCGGCTGCCGGGTGGAGCCGATGATCGTGCTGCCGCTGATGCCGAGGGCGGCCCGGTGGCTGTTGGTGACCTTGCCGTACTTCACGATCTGCGCTGCGATGTCGGTGGCGGTGTTGCTCGGGATCGCGAACCCGATGCCCGGCGCGGCCCCGCCGCCGAACTGGGGGTCGGTGGCGGCGAGCGTCGGGATGCCGATCACCTCGCCGGCCAGGTTGACCAGCGCGCCGCCGCTGTTGCCGGGGTTGATCGCGGCCGAGGTCTGGATCGCGCCGCTGATCGTGGCCCCGGGGGAGTCGGGGCTCTGGGGCTCGCTGACGGTACGGCCGACCGCCGAGACGATCCCGTCCGTGACGCTGCCGGACAGGCCCAGCGGGTTGCCCATGGCCAGGACGATCTGGCCGACCCGCAGCTTGCCCGAGTCGCCGAACCTGGCCGGGCGCAGCCCGTCGGGCCGGTCCACCTTGATCACCGCCAGGTCGCCGGCGCCGAACGCCTTGACCAGCTTGGCCGAGCGGGGCGCGCCGCCGGTGGCGATCGTGACGTTCATCTCGGTCGCCTCGCCGACCACGTGGGCGTTGGTGATGATGTGGCCCGCCGTGTCGTACACGATGCCGGAGCCGAGGCCCACCTTGGTGTTGATCTGCACGATCGACGGCAGGACGTCGGTGATGACCTGCTCGTACAGGCCCTCCAGCGGCTGCGGCGCGCCCTCCGGGGACGCGGTCGCGGTCGGCGACGGCGAGCCGGGGGCGGTCGTGGCCGGCGAGGCCGTGGACGTGGAGGTGGACGTGGAGGTGGACGGCCCGCAGGCCGCGAGCAGTGCGACGGCTGCCAGGCCTGCGGCGATCTCCCTCATGGGGAGGTCTCTGCCCAGCTCAGCCCGAAAGATACGCTTCCCGTACGTCGCGTCTGCTCAGCTTGCCCGTCGGGGTGCGCGGCAACGCCGCCCGGTACTCGATCACTCTCGGATGCTTCAGCCGGGCCAGCCGAGGCGCGCAGTGCCGCAGCAGTTCGGCGGTCAGCGCCGCGCCGCCCGTCACGCCCGGCGCGGGCTGGACCAGCGCCACGACCTGGTGCCCCCACTCCGGGTCCGGTACGCCGATCACCGCGACGTCGGCCACGGACGGGTGTTCGAGCAGCGCGGCCTCGATCTCGGCGGGGTAGATGTTGACGCCGCCCGAGATGATCAGGTCGGTCCTGCGGTCCAGCAGGAACAGGTAGCCGTCCGCGTCGAGTTGGCCGATGTCACCGGGCGTGTACGCGGCGCCGCGCATGGCCGAGGCGGTCTTGTCCGGGTCGCCGTGGTACTCGAAACGGTTGATCCCGCCGATGTAGACCATCCCGGGCTCGCCGGGGCCCAGCTCGCGGCCGTCGTCGCCGATGATCGTGAACGCCATCCCGTCGAGGGCCCGGCCCACCGTACCGGGCCGTTCCAGCCACTCCTGGGACGACACCATGGTGGCCACGGCCGCCTCCGTCGAGCCGTAGTACTCCCACAACACGGGACCTAGCCAGTCGATCATCGCCTGTTTGGTGGCCGGAGGGCAGGGGGCGGCGCCGTGGTAGAGGTGGGTGAGGGAGGACAGGTCGTACCTGTCCCGATCCGGTACGGCGAGCAGCCGGTGGAACATCGTGGGCACCATGAACGCGTTCGTCACCCGGTGGCGTTCGATCAGCTCCAGCGTCCCGGCCGGATCGAACCGCTCCGGGGCGACGATCGCGTGGCCGAACTGCAGGGCCATCATCGCCTGGCCGTACGGGGCCGAGTGGTAGAGCTGCGAGCACACCAGGTGCACGCCGTCGGCGGGCAGGCCGAAGTGTCGCCAGCTCTTGCGCATCAGGATCGGGTAGAGGTCCTCGGGCGTCAGGTCGAGCAGGCGGCGGCGTACGCCCTTGGGGCGGCCCGTGGTGCCGGAGGTGTAGAGCATCATCGAGCCGGCCCGGCGGTGCCCGGGGGCGGTGTCCGGCTGTCCGGCGGTCAGGTCGGCGACGGTGAGGGCGTCCGGGGCGATCACGACGGTGGCGCCGCAGTCGGCGATGACGTAGTCGATCTCCTCGGCGGTGTAGTGCCAGTTGACCGGGACCAGGTAGGCGCCGATCTGGTAGGTGGCCAGCATCATGGTGAGGGCGTCCAGCCCGTTCTTCAGCACGGTCACCACGGCGTCGCCGGGCCGGACGCCGCGCGCGAGCAGGCCGTGGGAGGCCAGGTCGGCGCGGGTGAGCAGTTCGCCGTAGGTCGCGCTCTCGTCGTCGCCGAGCAGGGCGGGACGGGCTGGGTCGGCGGCGGCGATCTCGTAGAAACCCCTCATGTTCGCTGACCATACAGAATTTGATTCTGCTGGGGGAATAGAGGAATTATCCCGCTGTTTGGTGACGTAACCTCAAGGCCATGGCGGACGTCGGCGACCAGAGATCAGCGCAGGACACGCAACCTTTCCGCAAGGTCGTGGTGCCGCCTGCCGAGCAGACGGTCAAGATCCCGCGTCCTCCTCGGCCGGGTGCCTCCCAGCCTCTCCGTCCCGCCGCCCAGCCTCCGTCCGGCCCTCAGCCTCCGTCCGGCCCTCAGCCTCCGTCCGGCCCTCAGCCTCCGTCCGGCCCTCAGCCTCCGTCAGGGCCGCAGCCGGGACCGCCTTCGGGGGCGCAGGTGCGTCCGCAGCGGCCGTCCGGGCCGCAGGCGGTGCCGCCGGTCCACTTGGGTGGGCCTCCGCAGCCTCAGCCTGGGAGCCGTCACCCGCAGGCCGGTGCGCAGGTCGGCGGCGGGTCGGGGCCGAGGCCAGGGGTAGCGCCGGGGCCAGGGTCGGCGTCGGGGTCAGGGGTGGCGTCGGGGCCGCAGGCCGGGGCCGGGGCTGGCGCGGGGAGGCCGGGACAGCATCAGCCGGTGCAGGTGTGGCCCCCCGGGTCGCCGCGAGCGCCGCATCCGGGCGCAGGCGGCCCCATGGCGGGCAGTCCAGGCGCGGGTGGGCCGGGCACAGGCGGCCCGGGCGCGGGTGGGTCTGGCATGGGTGGGCCTGGCGCGGGTGGGCCGGTGGTGGCGGTTGTTACCAAGCCTCATAAGCGTGGCATCGGCGACATTCCCATCCGTGCCATCTACCTGGCCGGCGCCATTCTCGCCACCGTCGTGGCGGTGTTGCTGGTCTTCGTGGTGTTCTCCGGCGACGTGCCGACGGGCGGCGACCCTGCCGGGGCTCCGGTGTCGGTCGCCCCCGTGCCGGCCGCCAGTGCCACCCCGACCGCCTCGCCGACCCCCACCGAGACGCCGATCGTGTTGCCCCCGGTGCCGGAGAGCAAGGCGTTCGCCACGCCGGCGGGCAGCAAGGCGTCCGTGGTGACCGGGATCATCACCGACCGGACGTCCGGCATCAGCTATCCGCGCCTGGCCGCGCCCTGGGACGCCAAGTCGTTCGCGCCGTTCACCGTCGCCCAGCGCATCGGCAAGGTCGCCGTGCCGCACACCGTCATCGCCTCGGCCATGTTCCCCGGTGACGCGCCGGAGAAGAAGCCCTCCAAGGACGCCGACTACCGCGAGATGGCCGCCCGGGCCGCCCGCTGGACACTGCGTACGCAATACCCGGCGGGCGCCACGCTGACCTCCTGGACCGGCTCCAAGAAGGTGCCGCTCGGCAAGGGCTGGTCGCTCGGCTACAAGGTCACCTTCGTCTCCGGCGGCAAGACGCAGACCGCCCAGGCCATGGTGACGATCGTCGAGGTGGGCAAGACGAAGCCGGCGATGCTGATGGCCTCGATCCCCGAGAAGAACAAGGCGCGTTGGGCTGATCTGAACACACTTGTCCAGCAGGTGAAGCCCCTCTAGGCCAGAAGCATGCTCTAGAATATGGTTCTGGGTGTGAGGCATGCACGTTGACCTGGCTGGAGGATGAGCAATGGCGATCGGATTGAGCGAGGAGCACGAGGCGCTCCGCGACTCGGTGAGCGGCTGGGCCGACCGGAACATCCCCTCGGAGCTGCTGCGATCCGGGTCGGAAGAGCGTCCGGCCTTCTGGCCGGGCCTGGCCGAGCAAGGGCTCCTCGGCCTGCACCTGCCCGAGGAGTCCGGCGGCTCGGGCTACGGGCGGCTGGAGGCCGCCGTCGCCGTCGAGGCGCTGGCCGAGAAGCTCGCGCCGGGCCCGTACGTGCCGACCGTGCTGGCGAGCGCGGTCATCCACGCCTCCAAGCGCCACGAGCTGCTCGAATCGCTCGCCGACGGCACCCTCACGGGCGCGGTCGCGCTGTCCGGCTCGCTCACCGGCACCCGCGGAGACGACGGGACGCTCGTCGTCTCCGGCACGGCCGAGCCGGTGCTCGCCGGCTCGCTGGCCGACGTGCTGGTGTTGCCGGTGACCACGTCCGAGGGCGAGGAGTGGATCGCGGTCGACGCCGCCGCCGCCACCGTCACGCCGGTCAGGTCGCTCGACCTGACCCGGCCGGTGGCCAAGGTGGAGCTGTCGGAGGCGCGTGTGCCCGCCGATCGCGTCCTGGACGGCGTCGAGAGCCCCGACGTGCTCAACCTGGCCGCGATCCTGCTCGGCGCCGAGGCCGCCGGCCTGGCGTCCTGGTGCGTCACGTCCGCCGCCGCCTACGCCAAGGTACGCGAGCAGTTCGGCCGCCCGATCGGCCAGTTCCAGGGCATCAAGCACAAGATCTCCCGCATGCTCGTCGCCCTTGAGCAGGCCCGCGCCACCGTATGGGACGCCACCAGGGCCGAGGGCCGCGAGCTGGAGTACGCCGCCGCCGTGGCCGGTGTGATGGCCCCCGACGCGGCCGTCCAGTGTGCCAAGGACGCGATCCAGACGTTCGGCGGCATCGGTTACACCTTCGAGCACGACGTGCACCTCTACTACCGGCGCGCCCTCACCCTGCGCGCCCTGCTCGGCCCGTCGGCCGAGTGGGCCGCCTCGGTGACCGCGCTCGCGTTGCAGGGCGTCGGCCGCGAGATGGAGATCGACCTGCCCGAGGGCGCCGACGAGCTGCGCGAGCGGATCCGTACGGAGATCGCCGAGATCGCCCTGCTCGAAGGCCAGGAGCAGAAGCGGGCCCTGGCCGAGCGCGGGTTCGTCATGCCCCACCTGGCCAAGCCGTGGGGCCGCGCGGCCAAGCCGCTGGAGCAGGTGCTCATCGCCCAGGAGCTCAAGGCCGCCAAGGTCAGGCTGCCCGCGATGATCATCGGCGCCTGGGTGGTGCCGTCCATCGCCGTGTACGGCACGCGCGAGCAGCAGGAACGTTTCCTGCCCAAGACGCTCAGCGGCGAGATGATCTGGTGCCAGCTCTTCTCCGAGCCGGGCGCCGGTTCCGACCTGGCCTCGTTGCAGATGAAGGCGGAGCGGGTCGAGGGCGGCTGGCGGCTCAACGGCCAGAAGATCTGGACCTCGGTCGCCCACGTCGCCGAATGGGGCATCTGCATCGCCCGCAACTCCTCCGAGGGCACCAAGCACGAGGGCATCACGTACTTCCTGGTGGACATGAAGGCGCCCGGCGTCACGGTCCGGCCGCTCACCGAGATGACCGGCGAGAACCTGTTCAACGAGGTCTTCCTCGACGACGTCTTCGTCCCGGACGACCTGGTCGTGGGCGAGGTCGGCGACGGCTGGAAGGTCGCCCGCAACACGCTGTCCAACGAGCGTGTCTCGCTCTCCTCCGGCTCGGGCGGCACCGGCGCGTCGGTGCCCGACCTGCTCGGGCTGATCGGCCGGCTCGGGCGCGAGCTCACGCCGGCCGAGGAGCAGGAGGTGGCCGGGGTCGTGTGCGAGGGGCACTCGATCAACGCGCTGTCGCTGCGGGTCACGCTCAAGCAGCTCGCCGGGACCGAGCCGGGCGCCGACGCCTCCGTACGGAAGCTGCTGTCCACCTCGCACGCCCAGCACGTCTCCGAGACGGCCGTCGGCCTGCTCGGCACCCAGGCCGTGGTGGCCGCCGACATGAAGCTCGGCGACGCCGGCTACTGGAACCGGGCGGTGCTCGCGACCAGGGCCATGACCATCTACGGCGGCACCACCGAGGTGCAGCTCAACATCATCGGCGAGCGCATGCTCGGCCTGCCCAGGGACCCCGAGCCGGGCAAGTAACGCATGTGACGCACCTGCGGCTACTCTCCCTTGTGCCCGGATTGTCGGTCCTGGCCCGAGGGAGAGGCGGTGTCACGGTGCGCGAAGGCCGTGCGGGCCGCTGGGGGCCCGTGGCGCTGGGGTTCGGGCTGGCGCTGCTGGCGCTCGGGCCGGCGCTCGGGTGGGGGCTGGTGCTCCGGTACGACCTGCTCTTCGTGCCCGATCCGCCCCTGTGGCCGGACCGCGGCGGGTTTCCCCGGGCGGTGCCCAGCGACCTGGTCGTGGCGCTGCTGTCCCGGGTGCTGCCGGTGGAGATCGTGCAGAAGGCGGCCCTGGTCGCGGTGTTCGTGCTGGCCGCGGCCGGTGCGGCGGCGCTGGTCCCGGCGGAGCGCAGGCTCGCCCGGCTCGTGGCCGCCGCGTTCTACGCCTGGAACATCTACCTCGCCCAGCGGCTCATGCTCGGCCAGTGGGCCCTGCTCCTGGGCGTGGCCGGGCTGCCCTGGGCGATCCGCGCGCTCACCCTTGAGGGCCGTCCAGGAGCCTGGCGGTCCTGGGGGCGGCTGGGGGTGGCCTTGTTGCCGGCGGCCGTCGGCGGGTTCCAGGCGATGCTGGTCTCCTGGCTCACGCTGATGCCCGTCGCCGTCGCGCGGCGCAGGGTGCCGGTCGCCGCCGGGGTGCTGGTCGCGTACAGCCTGCCGTGGGCGGTGCCCGCGCTCGGGTCGGGCGCCGTCACGGATCCGGCGGGGGTGGACGCGTTCGCGGCCCGCGCCGACGGGCCCTTCGGCGTCCTGGGCAGCCTGCTCTCGCTCGGCGGCATCTGGAACGCCGAGGCCGGGCTGCCCGGCCAGGAGACATGGTGGACGGCGACCGCCCGGCTCCTCCTGGTCGCCGCCGGTCTGTACGGCTACGCCCGCCTGCGTACGGCCCCCGGACGGCCCGCCTGGTGGGGCGGGCTGGCGGTGGCGGCCGCGGCCGGGTTCTGCGTCGCGGCGCTGGGCGCGTTCCAGGGCGGGCGGGAGGCGCTCAAGTGGCTCATCGCCCTGTGGCCCGGGTTCGGGCCGCTGCGGGACGGCCAGGTCTATCTGGCCCCGCTGGTCCTGCTGACGGCGGTCGGCCTGGCCTCGGCCCTGCGGTCGGGGGCGCCCGCGCTGGTCGGGGTGCTGGCTCCGGTGCTGGCGCTGCCGACGTTCGCGATGGGGGCGTTCGGGCGGCTCGAAGCGGTGACGTACCCGGCGGAGTGGACGGAGGTGCGGGCGATCGTCGACGGCGACCCCGCGCCCGGCGCGCTGGTGTCGCTGCCGTGGGGCGCGCACCGGGCCTTCGCCTGGAACGGCGGGCGGGTGGTGCTCGACCCCGCGACCAAGCTGTTCCGGCGCCGCGTGTCGTGGGACGACACGCTGCTCGTCGGGCTGCCCGGCGGCGGCCGGCTGCTGGTACGCGGCGAGGACCCGCTGAACCGCCGGACCGGCGACCTGCTGGCCGCCCACGCCTACGGCGAACTGCCCGCCAGGTACCTGCTCATGGCCGCAGGCGAGAACGGGTTCCCGTCCGCCCCGCCCGGCTGGAAAACAGTCTTCGACGGAAAACAGCTCCGCTTGCTGCGGCGTTGACCGGCTGTTTCATCATGTACCGGAGGGTAACTTGCTTTATCACGGTTTGACCAATGTTATGGATTCAAGACGAAACACGTTCTAGTCTCGGCACACCGCGTCACCGGAAAGGAAGGAGTGCTTCGTGTTGCGACTTCTCGTGGCCCTGGCCATCGGAGCCCTGTTGGCGGTCGGAGCCTCCGTCGCGGTGGTCAACGTGGCGTCACCCTCGCTCACCCCGCCCAACCAGCCGCTCTACAACTACGGCACCAGGTGATCCTTCCCGCTTGACGGGGCCATACAGCGAGCACGGAGTGTGGCTCCGCCATGCCCGCATGCTCGCCGACGAGGAGTGACGGTGGTCTTTACCGGTGAGCGCAAGGCGGACACGGCCCGGCGGACCGAGTCGCGTACGCGCGACAGGAAAGCGGACGAACGACCCCTCGCCGGAGTCCGCGTGGCGATGCTCAACTTCCGCGAGCCCACGCAGTCGACGGCCGGCGGCGCCGAGGAGTACGCCTGGCAGGTCAGCCGGTTCCTGCTGACCCAGGGTGCCTCGGTCGTGTTCGTGACCGGCCGCCAGCGCGGGCAGCTCCGGACCGAAACGCTCGACGGCGTCGACCTGCGCAGGATGGGCAATCCGTACCTGGTCTACCTGCTGGTCCCGCTCTGGCTGCTGTTCCACCGGCGGCGCGTGGACGTCGTCATCGACACCATGAACGGCATCCCGTTCTTCTCCCCGCTCGTCGTCCGCCGCCGCACGCCCGTGATCAGCCTCGTCCACCATGTGCACGACCGGCAGTTCCACGCCTTCCTGCCGGCCTGGCTGGCCCGGATCGGCTGCTTCGTCGAGGGCGAGGTGGCCAGGCTGGTCTACCGGCGCTGCCTGACGATCACCGTCTCGGAGTCGTCGAGGCACGACCTGGAGGGCAAGCTGCGCTGGCTCGCGCCGATCGCCGTCGTGCCCAACGGCTGCGCCACGCCCGCGCGGGCCGAGCGGCAGGCCGGGGACGGCGATCCCGCCCTCGTGTACGCCGGCCGCCTGATCGGCCACAAGCGCATCGAGCGGGTCGTGGACCTGGCCGCCGAGCTGGGCGAGGCCTGGCCGGGCCTGCGGGTGCACATCGTGGGCCGCGGCCCCGAGCACGACGCCCTGGCCGCGCGGGTCGCGGACGCGGGACTGGACGGGCGGGTCGAGCTGCACGGCTTCCTGTCCGAGCCGGACAAGAACGCGTTGCTGGCCGCCGCCCGGCTCAACGTGACGGCCTCGGAGTTCGAGGGCTGGGGGCTGACCGTGATCGAGGCCGCCGCGCTCGGCGTGCCGACGGTGGCCTACGACGTGGCCGGGCTGCGCGACTCCGTACGGGACGGCGTCACCGGGTGGCTCGTACGGGAGGGGGAGAGCCTGGCCGAAGTGACCGGGCGCGCACTGGAGGAGCTGGCCGACCCGCGGCGGCGGGCGGAGGTGGCCGCGGCCTGCCGCGCCTGGGCCAGGGAATTTACGTGGGCCCGAACTGGGGCTAGCATGACCGGACTTATCCTGGCGAAACTCCAAGATTGCGGCGGAGCCCCTCAGTGACCCAAGCCTCGCCTGGACCCCCGGGGCAACGCGGGGACTCCACCGTCGAGAGCTACGGCGCCGAGAGCTACGAGGCGCGGATCAGGCACAGGCTGCGGCTGCTCGCCTCCTGCCTCCTGCTCGGCGCCATCGCGTTCAACACCTCGACCGAGAAGATCATCCCCGAGACGAAGCTCGACATGGCGGTCAACCCGCTGGGCTTCCTCGGCCGGGCGCTGCACCTGTGGGACGGCGCCTACTTCGGCCACCTGCAGAACCAGGCGTACGGCTACCTGTTCCCGATGGGCCCGTTCTACGCGCTCTTCCTCAAGCTCGGCATGGAGTCGTGGGCCGTCCAGCGGTTGTGGATGTCGCTGGTGTTGTGCGTCGCCTTCCTCGGCACGGTCCAGCTCGCCCGCGCGCTCGGCGTCGGCGGCCCGCACACCCGCGTACTGGCCGGCTTCGTGTACGCCCTCGCCCCCCACGCCCAGGCGCTGATCGGCATCAACTCCTCGGAGTTCCTGCCCAGCGCCGTGCTGCCGTGGATCGTCCTCCCGCTGGTCAAGGGGGCCAGGGGCGAGCTGACGCCGCGCCGGTCGGCCGCGCTGTCCGCGTTCGCCTTCCTGTTCTGCGGCGGCGTCAACGCGGTGGCCGAGCTGGCCGTGCTCGTGGTGCCGATGGTGCGCGTGCTGGCCAGGCGCGGCGGGCCGGTCAAACGCCGCCTGATCGCCTGGTGGCTGCCGCTGATCGCGCTCGCCGGGCTGTGGTGGGCCGTCCCGCTGCTGACGCTCGGCGGCTACATCTTCTCGTTCCTGCCCTACATCGAGACCGCCACCGCGACGACCGGCGTGACGTCGCTGGTCAACGCCCTGCGCGGCACGTCGAGCTGGCTCAGCTTCCTGACCGTGGACGGCCAGACCTGGCTGCCCGACGCCAACCAGCAGTCCACCGTCCCGTGGCTGATCGTGGTCACCGCGGCCGTGGCCGCGCTCGGCCCGGCGGGGCTGACGCTGCGCAGGCTGACCGAGCGGCCGTTCCTGCTGATCAGCCTGCTGTGCGGGCTCGCGATCATCACGACCGGCCATCCCGGCACGCCGCACGAGCAGTTCATGGTCGGGCTGCTCGACGGCCCGCTCGCCGCCTTCCGCAACCTGCACAAGTTCGACGCGCTGATCCGGCTGCCCGTCGCGCTCGGCTTCGCGGCGCTGCTCTCGCTCGCCCGCCCGCGCCTGCGCGCGCCCCTCACCGCGCTGGCCGCCGGGCTCGTGGCCCTGTCCGGCCTGCCCGTCCTGTACGCCGGCCTCGCCCCCACCGGCGGCTTCGCCGCCATCCCCGACCACTGGCAGCAGGCCATCTCCTGGCTCAACCGCAACGCCGGCGACGGCATGGTGCTGGCCGTGCCCGGCGCCAAACGCGGCGAGTACCTCTGGGGCCGCCCCCTGGACGAGCCGTTGCAGGCGCTCTCGCAGGCCCGCTGGGCCACGCACACGATCGTGCCGTGGGGCTCGGCCGGCATCTCGCGGCTCATGGCGGCCGTGGACGACCGCCTGGCCACGGGCAAGGGCTCGCCGGGGCTGACGGCCACGCTGCGCCGGATCGGGGTGTCGTACCTGGTGGTCAGGAACGACCTGGACCGGGCCACCATCGGCACGGCCTGGCCGGTCCGGGTGCACCAGGCACTGGAGGACTCGCCCGGCATCTCGCTCGCGGCCCGGATGGGACCGGGCGTCGGCATCGCCCAGTACGGCCAGGCCGCCGCCTGGCTGGACCAGCCCTACCCCGCGATCGAGATCTACCGGGTCGCCGGGGCCGCGCCGCTGGTCGGCACCGTGGACGCCACCCGCCCGCTGCGCGTCGGCGGCGCCCCGGAGGCCGTGCTCTCCCTGGCCGAGCAGGGCCTCCTGGACGACGACCGCCCCGTCCTGCTCAACGACGACGCGGGCGTGGTCAAGGTGCCCGCGCACGACACGATCCTGACCGACACGCTGCGCCGCCGGGAGGTCGCCTTCGCCGACCTGCGCCGAAACGCCAGCGCCACGCTCACCGCCGACGAGCCCCTGCGCGGCAGCTCGCCCTCCAACGACCTGCTCGACCCCGGCTGGGAACGGTACCTGTCCACGGCGGGCCTCACCGGCGTCGCCGGGGTGACCGCCTCCAGCTCCGAGGCCGACGTCGGCGCCGCCCCCAACAGCCGCGAGCCCGGCCACCAGCCCTTCGCCGCCCTGGACGGCGACCGGCGCACGAGCTGGCGCTCCACCGGCTGGAACGGCGCCGTGGGCGAGTGGCTGGAGGTGACCTTCGCCGACCCGCTGACGGTCCCCACGATCCAGGTGGCCTTCGAGAACTCGCCCATCGGCCCGCCGCCCAGCGAGGTCGTCGTGGAGACCGGCTCCGGCGCGCTGCGCCAGAAGGTACGCGCCACCGCCGAGCCGCAGGAACTGGCCGTGCCGAAGGGCCCGGTCGACCGGCTGCGCGTCACGGTCGCCGCCACCGCGTACGAGCCGGCGAGCAGGCTCGGCGGCCGGGTCGGCATCACCGAGCTGACCGTCCCCGGCGTCACCCCGGGACGCTCGATCGTCGTTCCCGACCCGCGCGAGGACACCGGCGAGCCCGCCACGATCGCGCTGGCCAGGACCGTCGACGTGCCCGGCTGCGTCAGGGGCTCGGCCGCCTGGAGCTGCGCCAAGGGCCACGAGGTGCTGGGCGACGACGGCAACGGCTTCGACCGCACCTTCGTCACCGGCAAGGACGGCTCGTACGGCATCTCCGGCCGCACCACGATCACCGACCGCGCCACCATCGAACGCCTCAGCACGCTGCCCGGCGACTCCCTGACCGTGCACGCCTCCTCGACCTCGGTCGACAGCGGCGCGGCGGGCGGGCGCTGGGCCTTCGACGGCGACCCCAGGACCGCCTGGTTCGCCGACCCGCTCGACCCCAGGCCGACGCTGTCCGTCGAGCTGGCCCGCGAGACGAAGTTGTCGCAGATCCGCGTCATCACGCCCGACTCCTACCTCGGCGCGCCTCCCGTCCGGGTGACGATCCGCGCGGAGGGCGGGGTCCGGCAGAGCTGGGTCGGCCCGGACGGCCTCATCCGCTTCCCGGAGATGCGGGCCAGGAAGGTCGCGCTGGAGTTCGGGGCGTCGGGCGGCCGGCCCATCGAGATCAGCGACGTCGCCTTCCCCGGCGTGCGCCCGCTCGGCGCGCTGACCGGATTCAAGCTCACGCTGCCGTGCGGGTTCGGGCCGACGCTCACCGTCGACGGCAACGAGGTGCACACCGCCGTCACCGGCGGCACGCTGCACGACGTGGTCACCGGCAGGCCGGTCACCTTCGAGACCTGCGAGCGGCTGCAACTCGTGGCCGGTCCGACCCGGCTGTCGGTACGGCCGGGGGAGTCGTACCGGATCGAGTCGGCCGTCGTCCGGCACGAGCCGGGCAGCCCGGCGGCCGGGCCCACCGTCATGCGGGAGACGCGGGTCGAGAAGTGGGCGGCCGGTGAGCGGGTCGTCCAGGTCGGCGTCAAGGACGACTCCTACCTGGTGGTCAACGAGAACTTCAACGCCGGGTGGAAGGCCACGCTGGGCGCCACGGCGCTCAAGCCGGTCCGGCTCGACGGCTGGCGGCAGGCGTGGTTCCTGCCCGCGTTCACGGCCGGGACCGTGACACTCACGTACGAGCCGGACGAGCCGTACCGGGCGGGGCTGGTCGCGGGCGGGGCGCTGGCGCTGCTCGTCGCCGGGCTGGCGCTGGTGGGGAGGGGCAGGCCGGGACGTCATCTGGCGCCCGTCCTGGCCGCCCGCCCACGGGTCCGGCACGTCGCGGTCTTCGCTGTGGCGCTCGGGTACTGGGTCGGCGGGCCGGCCGGGGCGGGCGTGGCCGGGGTGGCGTTCGTGCTGGCCGCCTGGTCGCGTCCGCTGCGCGAGGCCGAGCACCTGCGCGGGCGGCGGCGCTGGACCCTGCTGCTCGGGCCGCCCGGCGGGCTCGCGCTGTACCTGGTCGCGGCGGTCACGGTGGCGCTCGGCGCGGGTGGCCTCTGGGCTCAGCTCCTCTGCCTGCCGCTGCTCGGGCAGCTTCTCGTCGAGGTCGCGGCCAGGCGGGCGCCGGCGAGGCAGGCCACCGTACCCATCTCCGTCGCCGCGGGCGGCCCGACCATGACGAGTGTTCCGTGACCGACACGATCAAGCCGCGCGCCGGGACCGTCCTCACGGTCCCGGGCCCGGTGGCGCGGGTCGCCCGCTGGATCCGCCGCCACGGCGTCCTGCTGGCCGGGCTCGCGCTCGTCGCCGCCGCCATGGCGGGCAAGGCGGCCGTCGTCCAGGAGTCCTACTTCAAGGAGGACGACTACGAGTTCGTGGCCAGGGCGATGGAGAGCGACCTCTCCTTCGACTACCTGACCCGGATCCACTTCGGCCAGTTCATGCCGGGCGGCTTCCTGCTGGCCTGGCTCGCCTCCCGGCTGCATCCCTTCGACTGGGGATGGGCGGCCGGAACGGTGCTGGCGCTGCACGCCGTGGCCGCCCTCGGCGTGCTGCGCATGTTGCGCGTGGTCTTCGGCAGGCGGCCGGCGACGCTCGTGCCGCTCCTGGTGTTCCTCCTCGCGCCGGTCACCGTGCCCGCGCTCGCCTGGTGGGCGGCCGGGCTCAACACCGTGTTCCTCCAGGTCGCGCTGCCCATGGCGGTCGCCTCGCACTGGCATCACGTACGGACCGGCAGGTTGCGGCACGCCGTGGCCGCGGCGCTGTGGGTGCTGTTCGGCCTGCTCGGCTTCGTCAAGGGCTTCGCGCTGCCGCTGCTGCTGTTCGCCCTCACCGCCATCTACCACGGCGGCCTGCGCGCCGCCCTGCGCCGCCACCTGGCCGCCTGGGCCATGTACGCCACGGCGGTGGCGGCCTTCGGCGCGCTCTACGTCCAGCGTTCGCTGGCGGCGCCGGGCACCGGAGCACTGCCGATCTTCGACCAGGCCCTCGGCTTCCTGTGGGAGCTGCTGGGCAAGACGTTCGCCACCACCGTGCTCGGCGGGCCGTGGCGATGGTTCGCGGGCGGCGACTGGGGAGTGGCCGCGCCGCCGCTGCCGCTGGTGATCGCCTCCCTCGTGGTCCTCGCGGCGCTCGTGGCGGTCACCGGCCACTACCGCAGGCGGGCCCTCCTGGCCTGGGCCACGCTGCTGGGCTACCTGCTCGTCGCGGACGCGCTGCCGGTGTTGTGGGGACGGGTCCACCTGCTCGGCTCGTTCGCCGGCACCGACACCCGGTACGTCGCCGACGCCGTCCCGCTGCTCGCGCTGGTCGTCGGCCTGGTGCTGCTGCCGCTGCGCGGCGAGGAGGAGCCGTACCGCAGGGCGCTGCCGGGCCGGGAGCGGGTGACGGGGGCGGCCGGCGCGATGCTCGGGCTGTTCGCGGGCGCGTCGCTGGTCACGGTGACGCTCTTCGCCGGGTACATGGGGGCCGAGCGGCGGCACGACTACATCGAGACGGCCCGCGCCGAGCTGGCCAGGGCGGCCCCGGACAGCGTGATCTACGACCGGCTGGTGCCCACGGAGGTGCTGCCCAGCTCGTACCGGGCCTACAGCCTGACCTCGCGGGTGCTGGGCGCGATGGCCACGCCCGCGCTCAGAGCCAGGATGCAGGCGCCGCCCGCCGCGCTCGACGGCCTGGTCTTCGACGACCAGGGCCGGTTGCGGCCGGTGGACGTCCAGGGCATCCCGCTCGTCCCCACCACGGCGGACCGGTGCTGGCCGGTCACCGGGGGCACCGTCCAGGTGCCGCTGGACAACCGCGTCACGCGGGCCGAGGGCACCCTGGTCAGACTGGGGTACGCGGCCCGTACGGACACGACGGTCACCCTGTGGATGGGCGACCGCGCCACCGACCTGACGTTGCGCGCGGGCTTCGGCAAGGTCTTCGTGCTCGCCGTGCCCGGCGCCGACCGGATCGTCGTGCACGACGTGCCGTCCGGCCTGTGCCTGGGCGACGTGACCCCGGGACAGGCGGTGCCCAGGCCGTGAACACCCTGAGCCGCAGGAGCCTCGCGCCGGTGCTGGCCGGCGTGGGGGCCTTCCTGCTGACGCTCATCCCCCTGACCCGCCTGTACGTCTACGACCAGGTGCTCAAGGCCCCCCTCGAACAGCAGAGCATGACCAGGGCGACCGCCGAGTCCGCCACGTACGTCGATCCGGCCACCATGCGACCGGCGACCGGCGACCTGGTGCAGACCCGCTGGCTGATCGGCGACGTGCTGGCCGGCGACGGCGACCGGGCGGTGTGGGGCGAGTCGGTCTCCCTGGCCACCCGCGACGGCCACCGCCTGGACTACCACGAGCGCCGCCTGGCCTTCGACCGGCGTACGAGCGAGATCGTGAACTGCTGCGGCGAGTACCTCGACGAGGACGTGTCGATCCGGCAGACGGGACAGGCGTTCCGGTGGCCCTTCAACGCCGAGCGCCGCGACTACGCGCTGTTCGACCTGCGCCTGCGCCGCCCGGTCAGCGCCGCCTTCGACGGGGTCGAGCGGGTGCGCGGGGTCGAGACGTACCGCTACGTCCAGCGCACGCCGCGCCAGCTGGTGCCCGGCGAGACGCTGGAGCTGCCGCGCCGCCTGCTCGGCCTGACCGGCAAGGGCGACGTCGGCCTCGGCCGCTACGCCGAGATCCGGCGCACGTACTGGGTCGAGCCGGTCAGCGGCCTGCCCGTCAGGACGCGGGAGGAGGTGACCGAGACGCTGGTCACCGCCGACGGCCGGGGCCGCCTGACCGCCCTGGACGCCGACTTCCGCACCTCGGAGTCGGACGTCGCCGCCGCGCTGGCGACGGCGGCCGCCTACCGCCGCTGGATCCTGCTGCTCGGCACGGCGGCGCCGGTCGGCGGCGGCCTGCTCGGCGTGGGCTTCGTGGTGGCCGCGCTGTGGTCGTCGCGGCGACGATCACCTGCGGCGCAGGACGAGGAGCAGGTTCCAGGTGACCAGCTCGCGGATGCCAGGTAGGTGGACGACGTGCCTGGCCCAGCGGGGATGGTAGCGGGGGATCGCGTCGAGGATCTCCACGTCACGCCGCCGGCGGGCCCAGGCCAGGGGCTTGGCCACGCCGATGGCGTACATGCTCTCGCCGTAGACGTTCTTGGGTGGTCTGCCGTGGGTGCGGGCATAGCGGCGGGCGGCGTACCGGCCGCCGAGGTAGTGCCAGGGGGAGGTCTCGTGACCGCCCCAGGGCGAGAACCAGATCGTGTACGACAGGTAGACCACGCCGCCGGGCCGGGTCACCCTGACCATCTCCGACGCCATCCGCAGCGGGTCGGGGACGTGCTCCAGCACGTTGGAGGAGAAGCACACGTCCACCGAGCCGGTGGCGAGCGGCAGGTCGAGCGCGCTGCCGAGCTCGGCGTCGCGCGGCGGCACGCCGTCGCGCAGGCGCATCTCACCGGCGTCGCAGTCGACGCACAGGGGCCGCGCGCCGACCGCGCGCAGGGCGTCGGCGAAGTAGCCGGGGCCGCCCCCGATGTCGGCCACGGTGGCGCCGGCCAGGTCGGTGTACGTCGCGAGCTGGGCCACCGTGTCCCTGGCCAGGGTCCCGTAGAAGAAGTCGGGGTCGCTCTGCTCCAGGCGGAAGGCGCGCAGCAACCGGACGGATCTGCCGAGATCCGCTCGGAACGCTTCGGGGGTGTCCACGGCGCGGAGCTTACTCCAGTGGAGGGATACGTCCATGGCTGAAGACGTCAGGCGAGCCGAGCCCTTACAGATCACGATCCCGGCGGTGCGCACCGGGCCGGTCATCGGCGTCGGGCTGCTGATCATCCTGGTCTCGCTGGTGTTCCGGGCGAGCCTGCTCAGCAGGTCCTACTTCGTCGAGGACGACTTCCTCTTCGTCGCCGGGGCCGGGGACAGCGGGTTCACCTGGGACTACCTGATGAGGGTGCACAAGGGGCACCTCATGCCGGGCGCGCTCGGGCTGGTGTGGCTGCTCACCTGGATCGCGCCGTACGGCTGGGCGCTGGTGTCGTTCGTGACCGTCGCGGTGCAGGGCGCGGCCTCGGTCATGTTCCTGGTGTTGCTGCGGCGGCTGTTCGGCGACGAGGCGGGCGTGCTCGCCGCGCTGACCGTCTTCGTGTTCGCGCCGCTCACCGTGCCCGCCATGAGCTGGTGGTCGGCCGCGCTCAACGCCGTGCCGCTGCAACTCGCGCTGGTCGCGGCGCTGGCCGCGCACGTCAGGTACGTACGCGAGGGCGAGGGCCGCTGGCGCCCGCTGGCCTGGACGGCCGTCGGGATGGCCTTCTCCACCAAGGGGGTGTTCATCCCCTTCGTGCTGCTCGGGATCAGCAGCGCCTACCTCGGCAGGGGCCTGTGGGCCCGTGCCCTGCTCGCCGAGCTGCGCAGGCCCGTCTGGTGGGCCCACGGCCTGCTGCTGGCCGGGTACGCGGTGCTCTACTGGCTGCGCCGCGACACCGCCGGGGCCGACGCGCTGACCGGCCCGAAGGCCGAGGTGGTCCCCGGGCTGCTGCGCAGGCTGCTGGGCGAGACCTTCCCCACGGGCGCCGTCGGCGGCCCGCTGCGCTGGGGCGGCGTCACCTCGACCGGCGGCCTGGCCGATCCGGCGCCGGTCACGGTGGTCGTGGCGTGGGCCGTCATCGCGGCACTGGTCGTGGTGACCTGCGTGTACCGCAGGCGGGCCTGGCGGGCGTGGGCCGTCCTGGCGGCCTACGTCGTGGTCGCCGACGCGCTGCCCACCGTGATCGCGCGGGCCACGGCCTGGGACCTGGTGGGCGCCGAGACCCGGTACGTCGCCGACGCCGCCGTCCTGTTCGCGCTCTGCCTGGCCCTGGCCGTCATGCCGGTGCTCGACGAGCCCGACGTCGTACGCAGGCCGGTGCCCGCGGGCCTGCCGGCCGCCGGCGCCGCGCTGACCGCGGTCTTCCTCGTCGTGTCGCTGATCTCGATCAACACCTTCGGCGACACGCTCACCGGCGACCGGGTCAGGGCGTACCTGGACAACGTCAGGACCTCGCTGGCCACGGCCGCCGGGGACGCCGACATCTACGCGCGCCCGGTGCCGCCGCACATCGTCCTGCCGTGGAACGGCGAGCGCCGGATGACCTCGTACGTGCTCGCGCCGCTGGCCGACGACGAGACCAGGGAGCGCATGCGCGACCCGCGGCCCTCGGCCGAGCCGTACGTGCTGGACGACACGGGCAAGCTCGTCCCGGTGGGGCGGGTGGTGCCGTTCTTCGACGCGGTCAAGGGCAGTAAGTGTTACCCGGCGGGCAAGGTGTTCCCCGTCGAGTCCTTCGGCGGGCCCGGCGTGGTGGCGGCCATGTCGTACGTCAGCCCGCGGCCGGTGCAGGTCGTGGTGGAGGTCGGCGAGGTCCAGCGGGCGGCCACGCTGCCCGCGACCGGCGCGATGGGCGCGCTGTTCTACGTCCCGCACGACGGGCCGGGCAAGGGCCTGCGGATCAGCGCGGCCGGGGCGCAGGGTCAGGCGTTCTGCCTCAGGGCGGTGGCCTTCGGCGAGCCGGAGCCGGCGGCGCGCTGAGGCAGCAGGCGGATCAGCCGCCTGGCGGGCTCCTCCACGTAGCGGTGGGTGAGCCCGGCCATGGCCACTGTGATGGCGGTGACGGCGACCAGGTTGAGGAGCAGGTTGCCGGTCCACGGCTTCTGCCCGGTGAAGTCGTACCAGAGGTAGAGGATGACGAACTGCCACAGGAAGACGCCGTAGGAGATCTGGCCCAGGTAGCTCATGACCCGGCCGCCGAGAAGTTCGCGCACCCGGGTGGACCGTCCGGGCTCCAGCGCGGCCGGGGCGACCAGGCAGAAGGCGACGAGCGTGTAGAGGCCCTGCTCGTAGAACGCGGTCCAGATGCTGCCCAGACCGACCGCGCGCGGCCCGGTGAGCGGCGTCGAGGCGATGAGGTACGCCAGGCCCGCGATGACCCACAACGTGCCCCAGGAGGAGGCCAGGGCGGCGCTGAGCCGTCGCGCGCGGCCGTCCTCGGCCCTGGCCCAGACGGTCAGCACGGCCAGCGCCATGCCGGGCACGAAGAACGTCCAGGAGCGGGGCAGCCACACGTTCATCCAGGGCCGGTAGTCGGGGAAGTACTCGAAGACCGTGTACACGTACGACAGCGCGCCGAAGGCGGCCAGGCCGACGAGCAGCCGCCTGGCCCTGGTCCGCAGGTCGGGGTCGCCGCGCAGGGCGAACCTGCGCAGGATCGCGGCCATGAGCGGGAGCGTGAGGTAGAAGGTCAGCTCGACCGCGAGGCTCCACATCTGGCCGAGCCCCTTCGGTCCGAGGCCGTACCACCAGGGGGTGATGTCGTAGGTGTGCACGAGGAACAACATCTGCCCCCACGTCCACGGGTCGGCCCGGTGCGCGTCGCCCCACAGCAGCAGCGCCACGGCCACCACCAGCCAGTACGCCGGCATGATCCGGAAGAAGCGTTTCCACAGGTAGCGGCGCGTGTCCGGGGCCCGGTCGCCGAGCAGGACCTGGGCCGCCCACGGCCGATACAGCAGCAGGCCGGAGAGCGTGAAGAAGATCGGCACGCCGATCTCACCCCTGGCCAGCACGCCGCCCAGGAACCCCGGTTCCAGCGCCGTCCCCGCCTCCATGGACACGTGGAAGAGCAGGACGGCGAAGGCGGCCACGGCGCGCACGCCGTCGAGGGAGGTCTGGTGTCCTGAGACCACCGGAACCCCGCCCGAAGTAGAACCTGTTTCGGTCACGTTTCCGCATCCCTGGTGACGTCGGTCACTCGTCGCAATAACATACCGGCGAGTAGGTAGTTCGTTTCAGTACTTAACCACCCAAACAGGCGTCCGTGCACCTGCGCACATGGAGGGTCCATGAACCGGGTCGTCGTTGGCAGCGTTCTCATCGCCGTCGGGGCATTCCTCATCGTTCTGGCTCCCCTGGTGCGCCTCCAGGTCGCCCCCGCCTTCATGGCCGCCAAGGGCGACCAGTACAGCATCAGCAAGCTGCACGCCACCGGCGCCCAGTACTTCAGCATCCCCGACGGCAAGGTGCTGACCGCCGACCTCGACATCATCGTCACCACGCGCGGCGACGTGAAGGAGGCCAGCGACGACCGCGTCGTCTGGGACGAGTTCACCGCCGTCAACGACGTCACCAACAGCAAGCCCGGCATCAACTTCAGCGAGCGGCGCAGCGCCTTCGACAAGCGCTCCGGCGTCGGGCTCAACTGCTGCGGCGTCAGCATCGACAAGGCCCCGGTCCAGCTCCAGGGGCAGATCTACAAGTTCCCGTTCGACGTGGAGAAGAAGACGTACCTGGTCTTCAACTCCAGCGCGGGCAAGGCGTTCGACGCCAGGTTCGTCGGCGAGGAGCAGGTCAACGGGCTCGCCACGTACAAGTTCGAGCAGACCGTCCCCGAGACCAGGACGCAGACCCTGAACGCGCCCGCCGCCTGGTTCGGCATGGGCACCTCCGGCGACGTGCAGCTGAACCGGTTCTACTCCGGCACGGTCACCTACTGGATCGAGCCCACCACCGGCGCCCCCGTCAAGCAGGAGCAGGTCCGCAACGAGGTGCTCAAGAGCCAGGACGGCATCGAGCGCTCCAAGGCGTTCGTGGCCACCGCCAAGATGACCGACGACACGGTCAAGGGCCTGGTCGACAGCGCCGCCGACGGCAAGAGCCAGATCATGCTGATCAGGACCACCCTGCCGATCGTGCTCGACGTCGTGGGCGTCGTCCTGCTCCTGGGCGGCCTGCTGCTCGCCCTGCGCGGCCGCCGCGCCGCATGAGCCAGGGCGCGGTCGCGCGGCCCTGGTCGCCCGCGCCCGCACTGGCCCTGGCCAGGGCGGCCAGACCGCGACAATGGCTGAAGAACCTGCTCGTCCTGGCCGCCCCCATGGCGGCCGGGGTGCTCGGACAGCCGGGCCGGCTGCTCGCCGCGCTCCTGGTCCTCGCCGCCTTCTGCCTGGCCGCCAGCGGCTCCTACCTGCTGAACGACGCCTCCGACGTCGAGGCCGACCGGCTGCACCCACGTAAGCGGCACCGGCCCGTCGCCTCCGGCGCGGTGTCGGTGCGCACGGCCCGGGTGGCGGGCGTCGTCCTGCTGGTCCTCGCGCCCGCGGTCGCCGCGCTCACCGGCGGCTGGCAGTCACCCGCGGTGGTCGCCGGGTACGTCGCCCTGACGCTGGCGTACACGACGTGGCTCAAGCACCAGGAGGTCGTGGACCTCATCGCGGTCGCCGGATGCCACGTGATCAGGGCCTACGCCGGGGCGGTCGCCGTGGGCGTGCCGGTGACCGGGTGGTTCCTGGTGGTCGTCTCGCTGGCCGCGCTGCAGCTCGTGGCCGGCAAGCGCGAGGCCGAACTGCGCGCCCGGGGCGTGTCCGGCACGCGGGCCACGCTCGCCGCGTATCCGGCCGCCTACCTGACGCACGTACGGATCATGGCGTCCGGGGCGATGATCGTCACGTACTGCCTGTGGGCGCTGAACGCGCACGATAACGTGTTCTACGGACTCAGCATCGTGCCGTTCCTGCTCCTCGTGCTCCGGCACAACCTGCTCGTCGAGCGGGGGAGCGGGGAGGAGCCCGAGGAGCTGGTGATCCGCGACCGGCCCACCCTCGTCTTCGCCGCCACGCTGGTCGTCCTGGTGGCACTGGGGATCTACGCATGAGCACGTTGCTCACCGGCTGGGGGCGCACCTCGCCCACTCCGGCCGACCTGCGGCGTCCCCGTACCCTGGCCGAGCTGCGTGACCTCGTGCTGGCCGCGCCGGGCCGCGGGGTCGTCGCCCGGGGCCTCGGCCGCTCGTACGGCGACGCCGCCCAGAACGCCGGCGGCCTCGTCCTCGACTGCACCGGTCTGGACGACTGGAGCTTCGACGAGCGTTCGGGCGTCGTGACCGCCGCGGGCGGGGTCAGCCTGCACGACCTGATGACGGCGCTGGTGCCCCGGGGCTGGTTCGTGCCCGTGAGCCCCGGCACCAGGCACGTCACCGTCGGCGGGGCCGTCGCGGCCGACGTGCACGGCAAGAACCACCACCGCGACTCCTCCTTCGGCGCGCACGTCCGCTCACTCACCCTCGTGACCGCCGACGGCGCCGCCAGGGTGCTGCGTCCCGGCGACCCGCTCTTCCTGGCGACCGTCGGCGGCATGGGGCTGACCGGGGTGGTGGCGGAGGCGACGTTCGGCTGCGTGCCGGTCGAGACGCCGAGCATGCGGGTGGACGTACGGCGCACCGCCGACCTGGACGAGACCCTCGACGTCATGACCCGCACCGACGACCGCTACCGCTACACGGTCGCCTGGATCGACCTGCTCGCCCGCGGCCGTTCGATGGGCCGCAGCGTCCTGACCAGGGGCGACCACGCGCCCCGCGACGCGGGGAAGCCGCCGCCGGTCTTCGCGCCGCGCGCCCGGCTGCACGCGCCGCCGTGGGTGCCGGACGGGCTGCTCAACGGGCTCAGCGTGCGCGCCTTCAACGAGGTCTGGTACCGCCGGGCGCCGCGGAGCGCGACGGTCACGCAGGGCATCGCGCCGTTCTTCCATCCGCTCGACTTCGTCGAGGGCTGGAACCGCATGTACGGCTCGCGCGGCTTCGTTCAGTACCAGTTCGTGGTGCCGTTCGGCGCGGAGGAGACGTTGCGCGGCATCGTCGGGTCGTTGTCGGCGCACGGGACGGTGTCGTTCCTGACGGTGCTCAAGCGGTTCGGTCCCGGTTCGGGTGGTTTCCTGTCCTTCCCCGTGCCCGGCTGGACCCTCGCCCTGGACATCCCCGCCGGTCAGCGCGGCCTGAGCGGGCTCCTGCGCGGCTTCGACGAGCGCGTAGCGGCGGCCGGGGGGCGGGTCTACCTGGCCAAGGACGCGCGGCTGCGCGCCGACATGATGGCGGCGATGTACCCGGAACTGGCACGATGGCGGACCATCAGGGACGAGGCCGACCCCACGGGCCTGTTCCGCTCGGACCTGTCCAGGAGACTGCGACTGTGAACCCCAGCACTTCGGCTCGGAGGGCGGCTTCGCTTCCGAGGGTGCCTTCGCTTCGGATGGCGGCTTCCCCTCGGCGGGCGGCTTCGCTTCGGGAGGTGGCCGCGTGAGGGACGCGCTCGGGGCCGTGGGCAGCGTGCTGCTGCTGGGCGGGCGCAGCGAGATCGGCATGGAGATCGTCCGGCTGCTGGTCGGGCTCGGCGCGAGCAGGGTGGTGCTGGCCGCCCGGGGCGACCTCGCGCCGCCGGCGGGCCTGGACGCGGAGGTGCACGTCCTGCCGTTCGACGCCCTGGACGTGCGGTCGCACGCCGCCGTCCTGGCCAAGGCCGTGGACCTGGTCGGGGACCTCGACGTGGTGATCTCCGCGTTCGGCGTGCTCGGCAGCCAGGACGACTACGACGCCGACCCGGCCGCCGCCGCCGAGGCCGTCGCGGTCAACTACGGCGGCCACGTCTCGGTGGGCCTGCACGCCGCCCGGGTCCTGCGCGCGCAGGGACACGGCACCCTCGTGATGCTCTCGTCGGTCGCCGGCGCCCGGGTGCGCAAGGCCAACTTCGTCTACGGCTCGGCCAAGGCCGGGCTCGACGGGTTCGCCCAGGGGCTCGGCGACGCGCTGCACGGTTCGGGCGCGCGCGTGCTGATCGTCCGTCCGGGCTTCGTCGTCGGCCGGATGACGAAGGGCCTGCCGCCCGCGCCCCTGTCCTCGACGCCCCGCCAGGTGGCCCTGGCCACCGTACGGGCGCTGCGGGAGGGGGCGTCGTCGGTGTGGGTGCCGCGCGCGCTCGGGCCGGCGTTCGGGCTGCTGCGCCTGCTCCCGCGGCCCCTCTGGCGCAGGCTGCCGCGCTAGAACCGGTTCCGGTACGCCGGGCCGTACCGACGGAAGGTTCTAGAGTAGAACACGTTGCAGTTCGGCGGTCGGGCGGCTTATCGTCGGGCCATGCGGACACGTGTCACGGACATGTTCGGAATCGAGCTCCCGATCTTCGCGTTCAGCCACTGCAGGGACGTGGTCGCCGCGGTCAGCCGCGCGGGCGGCATGGGAGTGCTCGGCGCGCTCTACTTCACCCCGGAAGAGCTCGAGACCGAGCTCAAGTGGATAGACGACCACGTGGACGGCAAACCGTACGGGGTGGACGTGGTCATGCCCGCCTCCTACGAGGGCGCCGACTTCGCCCCCGAGGAGCTGGTCGGCCGCCTCCAGGCCATGATCCCCGAGGGCCATCGGGCGTTCGTCGAGAACCTGCTCGGCAAGCACGGCGTCCCGCCCCTGTCGTCCGACGCCGACCCCGGCAGGGTCCTGCTCGGCTGGACGGACGCCACCGCCCGCCCGCAGGTCGAGGTCGCCCTCCGCCACCCCATCGCGCTCCTGGCCAACGCCCTCGGCCCGCCCCCCGCCGACGTCGTGGACCTCGCCCACCGGCACGGCGTCAAGGTCGCCGCCCTCGCCTCGACCCCCCGCCACGCGCTCAAGCAGGTGGAGGTGGGCGTGGACGTCGTCGTCGCCCAGGGCACCGAGGCCGGCGGCCACACCGGCGAGATCTCCACCATGGTGCTCATCCCGCAGGTGGTGGACGCCGTGGACGTCCCCGTGCTCGCGGCCGGCGGCATCGGGAACGGCCGGCAGATGGCGGCCGGCATGGCGCTGGGCGCCGAAGGTGTCTGGACCGGCTCCCTGTGGCTCACCGTGGACGAGGCCGACACCCCCGAGATGGCGAAACGCCGCATCCTGGAGGCCACCTCCCGCGACACCGTGCGCTCCCGGAGCTGGACCGGCAAGCCGGCCCGCCTGCTCAGGAACGAGTGGACCGAGGCGTGGGAGGCGGAGGAGTCGCCCGGGACCCTGCCGATGCCGCTGCAGTTCATGCTCGTGTCGGACGCGCTGCGCCGGATCGGCCGTTCGGACGCCTCCGAGCTGGCCACGTTCCCCGCCGGGCAGGTCATCGGCCTCACCAACCAGGTGCGCTCCACCAAGGACGTGATGTTCGGGCTCGTGGAGGAGTACGCGGAGGCCCTGGAACGCCTCGACCGGATCACCCAGGACTGATCGTCCGGCTGTTACCGTTGGGGGGTGTCGGTCCTGTATGTGCCGTACCACCTCGATGAGCACCAGCCCGATCTCAACGTCCCGCTGCCCGGTGGCGTCCCCGTCGCCGAGTTCGCCGTGGAGCTGCCCGGACCCGACGTCTGGTCCCGCCTCGGGCAGCTCTACGACGCCGTCGCCGCCACCGTCGAGCGGACCGTACGGGCAGGGACCCTGCCCGTCGTGGTCTCCGGCGACTGCACGGTGTCGATCGGCATGACGGCGGGGCTGCAACGCGCCGGGCTCGACCCCTCGATCGTCTGGATCGACGCCCACGGCGACCTCCAGACGCTGGAGACGACGCCGTCCGGCTACCTCGGCGGCATGGCGCTGCGTTTCCTGCTCGGCTACCGGCCCGACCACGTCGCCGACCGGCTGGCCCTGCGCCCGCCGGCCGAGGAGCGCGTACTCCTCGTGGACGCCCGCGACCTCGATCCGCCCGAGGCCGACTACCTGGCGTCGTCGGGCGTGAGCCGGTCGGGCCTCGACGCGCTGACGCCCGAGACCCTGCCGCCCGGTCCGATCCTGCTCAACCTCGACCTGGACGTCCTCGACCCGTCCTGCCTGCCGGGGCTGAGGTACCCGGCGGCGGACGGGCCCGGCGTCGCGGCCCTGCTGCGGGCCGCGCGCGTGGTGCTGGACAGCGGGCGGCTCGCCGCCCTCAACCTCGCCTGCACCTGGCATCCGGGCCGTGCGGACCCGGACGGCACCCGTGAACACCTGGTGACGACGATCCTCGCCGACCTTCGAGCCCAACAGGCCTGAGCACCCCGCCGGGCCCGATCCGTGCACCCCGCCGCCCCGGCCCCCGCGCCCCGCCCCCGTCCCGCCTTTCCTGCGTCAGTCGAACATGCCCGGCTGGTAGCCGCCCGCCGGCTGCTGGGTGATGACGTTCACCCGGTTGAAGGCGTTGATGAGGGCGATGAGCGACACCAGCGCGCCGAGCTGCTCCTCGTCGAAGTGCTTGACCGCGTTCGCCCAGACCTCCTCCGGCACCCCGCCGGCCGCGTCGGCGCTGCGGGTGCCCTGCTCGGCCAGCTCCAGCGCCGCCCGCTCGGCCTCGGTGAACACCGTGGCCTCCCGCCACGAGGCGATCAGGTTGAGCCGCACCGAGGTCTCCCCGGCGTGCGCCGCGTCCTTGGTGTGCATGTCGGTGCAGAAGCCGCACCCGTTGATCTGGCTGGCACGGATCTTCACCAGTTCCTGCGTCGCGATCGGCAGTGTCGAGCCGGTGATGATCTTGTTCGAGCTGATGAGGTGCTTCAGCACCTTGACCGTGACCTGGTTCTCGAACAGGTTCATACGAGCTTCCATGATGCGCTCCTTGCCGTGGTTCGCTGCTTCCACCTCTCTGACGGGACAGCTCACGACTTCATGACAGGAACGGATGTGACATGCGTCTCCCCGCCGCGCACCCGGACGGCGAGGAGAGGTCAGCGGCCTTCGTAGCGGGGTGGGCGCTTTTCACGGAAGGCGCGGGTGCCCTCCTTGGCGTCCTCCGAGCCGATCACCGGCCATCCCAGCTCGTCCGACACCTTCAGCGCCTCCGGCTCCGGCATTCCCAGCGTGTCCCGGTACGTCCGAAGGATGGCCTGCACCGCCAGCGGCCCCGAGCTCGCGATGTCCTCCGCCAGTTCCCGGGCCGTGGCCAGCGCCTGCCCGTCCGGTACGACCCGGTTGACCAGCCCCATCGCCAGAGCCTCGGCCGAGGTGACGGCACGGCCGGTGAGCAGCAGGTCCATCGCGTGGCAGTACGGGATCTGCCGGGGGAGCCGCACCGCGCAGCCGCCCATCGGAAAGAGTGCGCGTTTGGCCTCGAAGAGCCCCAGGGTGGCCGATTCCGCCACGACCCGCAGATCCGTCCCGACCAGCAGCTCCGTACCGCCGGCCACCGCGTAGCCCTCGACAGCGCTGATGATCGGCTTTGTCGGCAAATCCTCCCTTAAAAGCCCTTTCCAGTGAAAATTCGGGATCTGGGCGGCCCTTGCTTGGACCTCCGGATCGGTCGAGGGTTGGCCCATGGCCTTGAGGTCGGCCCCGGCGCAGAACGTCCCTTCCGCCCCGGTCAGGATCGCGACCCGGATCGACGGCTCGGCCGACGCGTACGCCCACGCCGAGGCCAGCCCGATCAGCATGTCCGAGGAGAGGGCGTTGCGGGCCTCCGGCCGGTTCATCGTGACGGTCAGGACGTGGCCGTCGCGTTCCACCCGGCAGTGCGGGGTGCTGATCGGCAGAAGCTCCATGTACGCCTCCCAAGTCCCAGAAGCTACTGAATCAAGCGCTTGCTACGAACTTTACCCGCGGGATACGCTCCCCACAGCAAACGAGAACAAGTTCCTGTTTTGCTACGCCTGAGCTGAGGAGATCAGATGGGCACGCTCGGTTTCTGGAGGCTGGCGCAGGCGGATCCCGAGTGGATCGCGGCCGTCGACCCCGACGGCACGGAGCACCGCGCGGGTGACCTCCTGGCCCGCTCGAACCGCCTCGTCCACGGGTTACGCGAGCTCGGCCTACAGCCGGGCGACGGCATCTGCGGCCTGGTCCCGAACGGTGCGGACGGCCTCGTCCTCTATCTGGCCGCGCTCCAGGCGGGCTGGTACTACACGCCGATCAACTGGCATCTCACCGGCCCCGAGATCGGCTACATCGTCTCCGACAGCGAGGCCAAGGCGTACTTCGTCCATCCCAGGTTCCTCCAGGAGGGCGTCAGGGGAGCCGAGGCGATCGAGCCGCACCGCCGCTTCCTCCTCGGGGACGGCAAGCAGGACGGCTTCCGCCCGGCGGCCGAGCTGACCGACGGGCAGCCGGACACCGCGCCGCCCGACCGTACGGCCGGGGCCACCATGCACTACACCTCCGGCACCACCGGCAGGCCCAAGGGCGTCAGGCGCACGCTGAGCGGCCTCGACCCCGACGACGGCGCCGAGCTGATGACCTTCCTCCTCGGCCTGTTCGGCATCACGGCCGGACCACCCAACGCGCACCTGGTCACCTCCCCGAGCTACCACACCGCTGTCACCCAGTTCGGCGGCAGCGCGCTGCACATGGGCCACACCCTCGTCTACATGGACAAGTGGGACGCCGAGGACACGCTCCGGCTGTGCGAGCGCTACCGCGTCACGAACTCCCACCTGGTCCCCACGCACTTCAAGCGCCTGCTCGCGCTCCCCGGGTCCACCAGGGCCGGGTACGACCTGTCCTCGCTCAAGTGGATGATCCACGCCGCCGCCCCCTGCCCGGTCCCGGTCAAATGGGCGATGTTCGAGTGGTGGGGCGACTGCATCTACGAGTACTACGCGGCCACCGAGGGCGGCGGCACCCTGGCCACGCCCGAGGGCTGGAAGTCCCACCCGGGAACGGTCGGCTCCGCCTGGCCGATCAGCGAGCTGCTGATCGCGGACGACCAGGGCGAACCCGTACCGACCGGCAGCCCCGGGACGATCTACATGAAGATGATGGGCGTGCCCTTCGAGTACAAGGGCGACCCCGCCAAGACCGCCGCGAACCGGCTCAAGGACTACTTCACGGTCGGCGACATCGGATACCTGGACGAGGACGGCTTCCTCTTCCTCTGCGACCGCAAGGCCGACATGATCATCTCCGGCGGGACGAACATCTACCCGGCCGAGATCGAGAACGAGCTCATGGTCCACCCCAAGGTGGCGGACGTGGCCGTGTTCGGCATCCCGGACGACGACTGGGGCGAGCAGATCAAGGCCGTCGTCGAGCCCGCGCCGGGGATCGCGCCGGGCCCCGAGCTCGCGGCCGAGCTGATCGCCTCGCTGGAGGGCCGCCTGGCCCGGATGAAGTGGCCCAAGAGCGTCGACTTCATCGCGGAGATGCCCCGTGAGCCCAACGGCAAGCTGCTCAAACGCAAGCTCCGCGCACCGTACTGGGAGGGTCACGACCGTGCCATCTGACGATCCGCTGGTCGCCCGGCATGTCCTGGAGTTCCCCGGCGGCTACACCCGGACGACCGGGCCGGTGATCGGGCGTTTCCTCACCGAGTTACGCGGCCGCCGCATCGTGGGAGTGCGTACGAAAGAGGGCAAGGTCCTCGTACCGCCCCTCGAATACGACCCCGCCACCGGCGAGCCCGTCACCCCCGAGTACGTCGAGGTCGGCCCCGCCGGCACGGTCACCTCCTGGGCCTGGGTGCCCGAGCCCCTGCCGGGCCACCCGCTCGACCGCCCCTTCGCCTGGGCCACGATCCTGCTGGACGGCGCCGACACCGCCCTCGTGCGCGGCGTGGCCGCCGACGACCCCAAGGCGCTGTCGAAGGGCTCCCGCGTCTGGCCGGTCTGGCGCGACCGGCCCACCGGCCACATCACCGACATCGCCCACTTCGCGCCCGAGGTCACGAAGATCGTGTCCAACGTGCGCGCCGAGTACCGCCTCCAGGCCGGCGGCTCGCTCCGCGTCTTCCTGGAGGGCGTCGAACGCGGCGTCTTCCTCGGCGGGCGCTGCGACCAGTGCGACAAGGTGTACGTGCCGTACCGGATGTCCTGCCCCCAGTGCGGAAGCCTGATCGCGGACACGCTCGAAGTGCCCGACACCGGGACGATCACCACGTTCGCCATCAACAACCTGCCGGATCCGCGTGCTCCGGAAGTGCCGTTCGTCTCCGCCTACATCCTGCTCGACGGCACCGACATCCCCATGATCGCCCTGATCGGGGACATACCCGCGCACGAGGTGCGCCAGGGCATGCGGGTCAGGGCCGTGTGGGTGCCCGAGGAGGAACGGACCAAGTCCATGGCGAACATCCGCTGGTTCGCCCCCACCGGCGAGCCCGACGTGGAGCTGTCATGAGAGAGGTCGCGATCGTCGCGTTCGCGCAGACCCGCCACACCGACCACGACACCGGGCTGACCGAGCCCGAACTGATCCTGCCCGTGATCAGCGAGGTCAAGGAGCGGACCGGGCTGACCAGGTTCGGCTTCACCTGCTCGGGGAGCTGCGACTACCTGGCGGGCGCGCCGTTCTCGTTCGTCAGCGCGCTCGACGCCCTCGGCGCCTGGCCGCCCATCTCCGAGAGCCACGTCGAGATGGACGGCGCCTGGGCCCTGTACGAAGCCTGGGTACGCCTCCAGCACGGTGACATCGACTCGGCCCTGGTCTACGGCTTCGGCAAGTCGTCGCTCGGCGACCTGCGCACGATCATGACTCTCCAGCTCGACCCCTACTACCTCGAACCTCTCGGCCTCGACCAGCTCTCCCTGGCCGCACTCCAGGCGAACGCGCTCGACGCGGACAGAAAGGACCTGGACGAGATCGTCCGGAGATCCCGGGCGGACGGCAGGAGCAACCCGTACGCGCTCGACCTGCCCGATCCGGACGACGAGGACGTCGCGGTCGGACCGCTCAGGAAGACGGACGTGCCGCCCGTCACGGACGGCGCGGCGGCGATCGTGCTCGCCACGGACGAACTGGCCCGGCGGCTCACCAGCCGGCCCGCCTATATCAGGGGCATCGCCCATCGCATCGAGCCCCACTACCTGGGCGTCCGGGACCTGGCCCGGTCGGCGTCCGCGGCCGACGCCGCACGTGCCGCGGGGGTCGGCAAGGGGCCGGTCGAGGTGGCCGAGCTGCACGCCCAGTTCCCGCACGAGGAGCTCATCCTGCGCCAGGCGCTGGAGCTGGGCGGCGACACCGTGATCAACCCCTCCGGCGGCCCGATGGCCGCCAACCCCGTCATGGCCACGGGACTCATCCGCATCGGCGAGGCCGCGCGGCACATCCTCGACGGCGGCGCGAGCCGCACCGTCGGGCACGCCGCCGGCGGCCCCTGCCTTCAGCACAACCTCGTCACGGTCCTGGAGGCGTGAACCATGGGTAACCGGTGTGCGGTGATCGGGGTCGGGCAGACGCGCTACACCACCAAACGCAGGGACGTCTCCATCGCGGGCCTGGTGCGCGAGGCGGCGTTGCGGGCCCTGGAGGACGCCGGGCTGACGTTCAAGGACATCGACGCCGTCGTCGTCGGCAAGGCGCCCGACCTGTTCGAGGGCGTGATGATGCCCGAGTCGTACCTCGCCGACGCGCTCGGCGCGGCGGGCAAGCCGATGATGCGGGTGCACACCGCGGGCAGCGTCGGCGGCTCGACGGCGCTGGTCGGCGCGAGCCTCATCCAGGGCGGCGTGCACGAACGGGTGCTCGTCGTGGCCTTCGAGAAGCAGTCGGAGTCCAACGCGACCTGGGCGCTGTCCACGCACCTGCCCTTCAGCGCGTCGCTGGTGGTCGGCGCGGGCGGCTACTTCGCGCCGCACATCCGCGAGTACATGCGCAGGTCCGGCGCCCCCGGCCACATCGGCACGCTGGTCGCCGTCAAGGACCGGCTGAACGCGCTGAAGAACTCCTACGCCCACCTGCGGATCCCCGGCATCGACCAGAAGATGGTCGAGTCCACGCCGATGCTCTGGGAGCCGATCCGCTACCTGGAGACCTGCCCGTCCAGCGACGGCGCGTGCGCGATCGTGCTGGCCGCCGAGCACAAGGTCACCGGCGTACCCGCCTGGGTGCACGGCACCGCCATGCGCTCGGAACCGATCTTCCGCGCCGGCCGCGACACCGTCAGCCCGCAGGGCGGCAAGGACTGCGCCGCCGACGTCTACCGCCAGGCCGGCATCACTGACCCGCGCCGCCAGATCGACGTGGCCGAGGTGTACGTGCCCTTCTCCTGGTACGAGCCGATGTGGCTGGAGAACCTCGGTTTCGCGGCGGAAGGCGAAGGCTGGAAGCTGACCGAGTCCGGCGCCACCGCGCTCGACGGCGACATCCCGTGGAACGCCTCGGGCGGCGTGTTGTCGAGCAACCCGATCGGGGCCTCGGGACTGATCAGGTTCGCCGAAGCCGCCTTGCAGGTGCGCGGCCAGGCGGGCGAGCACCAGGTGGACGGCGCCCGTACGGCGCTTGGCCACGCCTACGGCGGGGGAGCCCAGTTCTTCGCGATGTGGATCGTCGGACGGGAGAGACCCTGATGGAGTTCAACCACGCGGACCTGTTCGAAGGACTCGCCGACGCGATCGGGGACCGCACGGCCGTCGTCTGCGGCGACGACCGGCGCACCTACGCCGAGCTGGACGCCGAGGCCAACCGGCTCGCCCACTACCTCACCGGGCTCGGCGTGCGGCCGGGCCAGCACGTCGGGCTGCACCTGTACAACGGCGTGGAGTACCTGGCCGGGCTGCTGGCCGCGCTCAAGATCCGGGCCGTGCCGATCAACGTCAACTACCGGTACGTCGAGGCCGAGCTGCTCTACCTCTACCAGGACGCCGACCTGCGCGCGCTGATCTACGACGTCGAGTTCGACCCGCGCGTGGCCGCCGTCGTGCACCGGGCGCCGCTGCTCGACCACCTGATCGCGGTCGGGGGCGAGCCGTCGATCGCCTCGGCCGTGCCGTACGCGGCGGCCCTGGAGCGCGGCCACCCGGAACGCGGCTTCGCCCCCCGCACCGGCCAGGACGTCTACATCATCTACACCGGCGGCACCACCGGCATGCCCAAGGGCGCGATGTGGCACATCGAGGACCTGTTCATGGCCTTCGGCGGCGGCAACCCGTACGGCGAGCCGCGCGCCACCCCGCAGGAGGTCGTGGACGAGGCGGTCAAGGCCGGCCCCATGGTCATGATGGCCACCTCGCCGCTCATGCACGGGGCCGCGCAGATGGCCACGTTCATCAGCTGGTGGATGGGCGGGACGATGGTGCTCGTGCCCAGGTTCGAGGCGGGCGAGGTGTGGCGGGCGGTCGAGCGCGAGCGTGTGTTCACCATGAGCATCACCGGCGACGCCATGGCCAGGCCCCTGGCCGAGGCGCTGGAGACGGGCTCGTACGACCTGTCGTCGCTGCTCGTGGTCAGCTCGACCGGCGCGATCCTGAGCGGCGCGGTCCGCGACCGGCTCCAGGGGCTGCTGCCCAACATCGTGATCATGGACAGCTTCGGCTCGACCGAGTCCGGGTACACCGCCTCGGCGCTGCCCGGCTCCACACCCGAGACCGGGCTGCGCTACCAGCCCAACCCGTCGGCCAGGATCAGCGTCCTGGACGAGCGGGGACGTCCCGTCCCGCCCGGTTCCGGGCAGATGGGGACGGTCGCCAGGTCCGGGCGGGTGGCGTTCGGCTACTACAACGACCCGGACAAATCGGCGCGCACGTTCGTCACCGACGCCGAAGGCACCCGCTGGCTGCTCACCGGCGACCTGGCCACCGTGGACGCCGACGGCACGGTGCACGTGTACGGCCGCGGCTCGCAGTGCATCAACACCGGCGGCGAGAAGGTGTTCCCCGAGGAGGTCGAGGCGGTGCTCAAGGGCCACCCGGCGGTGTTCGACGCGGTGGTGACCGGCGTGCCGGACGACCGGTGGGGGAGCAGGGTGGCGGCCGTGGTCGAGCCGCGCCCCGGTGTCGAGGTGACGGCCGCCGAGCTGGACGCCCACTGCCGGGGATCGTTGTCGGGGTACAAGGTGCCGCGTTCGTACGCGTTCGTGAAGGAAATGGTGCGTTCGCCCGCGGGCAAGGCCGACTACCGGTGGGCCAGGGAGACGGTCGAGGCGGCCGACGCCTAGATCGTCCGGAGTTCGTTCTCCAGTTGGGCCGTCTCCTCGCGCCGGCCCGACTTCTCCAGCAACCTCAGCCGGGCACGCAGCACGTCGCGGAGCAGCTCGGTCAGCTCACCGGTGCCGTTCGGGGCGCCGCCGTCCGTGAGGAGGCCGCGCAGCAGGCCGTGGGCGACCCGCAGCGCGGTGTCGGCCGCGTCGCCCCGGCCCAGCTCCTCCTGGCAGAAGCCGAGCCGGGCATGGGCGACGGCGCCGGACGGCTCGTCGCCGACCACCTGGGTGGCACGGTGGAAGACCAGGCTCGCCTCCAGCGGGCGGCCCGACTCCATCAGGGCGTCGCCCAGCATCAGCATGGCCCGGGACAGCAGGCCGCCGAGCAGGGAGTTCGCGGGGGCGTGGCGTTCGAGCGCGGCGACGGCCTCGCGCAGCGGCCCCACCGCCTCCGCCGGCTGGTCGCGCAGGCTGAGCGCGGCGGCCAGCGTCAGCCCGGCGCCCGCCCGGCTGACGTGCAGCGCCTCGGCGTTCATGCCCGTCGTCAGCAGCTCGTCGTAGATCGCGATGGCCTCCCGGGCCCGCTCCTCGGCCTCCTCCGCCGCGCCGGGGCGCAGCAGGGGCAGCAGCTCCGAGCTCTGCGCCAGCGAGTCGGCCAGGATCGCCCGGTACGTCAGTTCACCCGGCGCGCGCCTGGCCAGCCGGATCAGCTCCTCGGCCAGCGCGCCCGCCTCTCGCGCCTCGCCCAGCATCATGTGGCACCTGACCAGGCGCTGGACGGCGAGGGCATGCCTGAGCGTGCGCGGCGGGTGGCCGGTGGCGGCGATCCTGGCGTACTCGGCGGCCTCCTCGGGACGCCCGGCGGCCAGCAGGTCGTCGGCGATCGTCCCGGCCACCTCGGCGGCGGCCGCGGGCCGCGCGAGCCGGACGTACAGCCGTACGGCCTCCACCAGGTGGGCCAGCGCCTCCTGGGCCCTGCCGGACGCGCGCAGCACCTGCCCACGCACCTGGACCGCCTGCGCGCGCACGCCGAGCAGCCCGGCCTCGCCGCCCTGCTCGGCCGCCGCGCGTTCCTGCTCGGCCAGCGACCAGGTCACCGCCTCCAGCGCGGCCTGCGGGCGGTCGAGGACGGCCAGGGCCGCGCCGAGCTGCGCGTACGTGACGGCGGCGAGGGCGGGCTCGTCCAGCTCGTCGCAGAGGTCGGCGGCACGTTCGGTGTGGGCCAGCGCCTCCACCGCGCGCCCGGCCTCCAGCAGCTTGGCCGCGTACCTGTTCAGCGTCTCGGCCAGCGCCCGCCCGTCCTCGGACAGCAGGTCCACGGCCTGTTCCAGGGCGGGCAGACCGGCGTCACCGAGCCCGGCCAGTGCCAGGCCCAGGGCGTGCCGGTGGCGGGCGTCGGCCGCGGCCAGGCCCTTGTAGAGGCGTACGGCCGGCGCCGCCGTCACGCCGGTCAGCATCAGGCAGCGGCCGAGCCGGTCGTGCAGCAGCGGGTGCTCGCTCACCGGCGCCTCCCGCTCCAGCGCCTCCGCGAACGCCGCGAGCTGCGGCAGCAGCCTGGCGGCCGTCCGGGCGGTGACCGCGCGCAGGTGGGCCGACAGCTCGTCCACGACCTCGGTGAGCACGTCCGCGTGGGGGAGCGGACGTACCCGCAGGAGCTGGGCGTACAGGTCGGTTCCGGCTGTCGGGCCGTGCCCGGTGACGCGGAGCCGGGCCAGGCGGGCCAGCGCGCGTACGTGCACGCCGGTCAGGTCGCGGGTGAGCGGGCCCTCCTCGGCCATCAGGGCGCTGCCCTTGGCCAGCTCCGCGGCGGAGAGGTCCCGTTCGCCCAGGTCGGCGTGGCACAGGCCGCTGAGCTCCAGGCAGGTGGCGGTGAGCCGGCGGGTACGCTCGGGCGGCTCGGGCACCAGCATGTCGAGCGCGCGGGTGACCGATTGGAGCGCTCCTGTCACGTTCCCGGCGGCCAGGCGGAGTCCCGCGTGCAGGCGCAACGCCCCGGCGAGCGCGACCGGTGACTCCAGGCGTTCGGCCACCAGGCCCTCGCACAACGCGACCAGCCGTTCCGCGGCGGCGTCGGCGTCGTCCGGACGGCCGCCCGCGCGGTCCAGCGCCACGACCTCCAGGACGAGCAGCTTGGCCAGCTCCTGCTGGACCACGAAGCTGGTCTCGGCCTGCGGCCCGTACGACTCGACGGCGGTCCGCAGGTGCGGCAGCGCCTCCTGGTCGCGGCCGAGCCCGACGAGCGTACGCCCGAGCGCCCCGGCGACCGCGCCCGCCAGCACCACCGGCGGCCGGTCCGGCACGGAGGCCCGTCGCAGCAGCTCGGCGGCCTGGGTCGCCAGCACGAGACCGTCGTGCACCCGGCCCGCGTCGGCCCAGGCCCGAGCCAGGGTCGCCTGCGCGAAGACGTACGCGTGCACCCGCGTGTCCCCGATCTTCCCTTCCCGCGCCTCCCCGCCGTCGGGCTCCGCGGAGGTGACGCCTGCCTGCTCGGCGGCCGCGGCCTCGACCGCCGCCCGCTGGTCGGCGAGGTGGCGTTCGGCTCTGGCCACGTCGGGGGGCGGGGTGATCAGGGCCAGCATCCAGGGCTGCTCAGCCTCCCAGGCGGCGGTGGCCGGGCCGCTCGCCGGCTCCTGCGCGGCCCGGACCTCCTCGCGATGGCGCAGGCAGGCCGGGTCGTCACCGCTCAAGGCGTCGTACAGACCGGCCGCTGCCGCCAGATGGGCACGGGCGTCGGCGGGACGGCCGAGCTCGGCCAGGCAGAGCCCGAGCAGGTGCCCGGACCGGGCCTTCGCCGCGTTGTGCGGTGCGTCCAGCGCGGCGGCCAGGATCGCGGCGTCCTGGAGCGGGTCGAGCGCCTCCCGGGGCCGGCCGTCGGCCAGCAGCAGTTCGCCCAGGTCCAGGAGCTGGGCGGCCAGAGCCGGACGATGTTCGTCGGGTTCGAGCGCCACGAGCGCGCGCAGGCTCCGCACCGCCTCGGCGGCGAACCGCTCGGCCGGGTCGAGGTCGTCCAGGTCGCGGTGCAGCCTGGACAGCAGGCCGGCGGCCTCGGCCAGCATCGACCGCAGGCCGGGCTCCTCGCCGGCCAGGCCGCGCAGCCGTACGACGGCCTCGGCGGCCGGGGCGACGGCCTCGGACGTCCTGCCGTGGTCGCCGAGCCACGCGGCCAGCAGGCACAGGCGGTGGGCCAGGTCCCGATCGGTCGGCGCCAGGCCCTTCACGGCGGCGGTCGCGGTGACGGCGAGACCGGCGGCCAGCTCGGGCAACGCGCCCGGATCGGGTACGGCGAGCGGCGGCACCGGCGCGGGCGTCCCCCTGACCACCGCAATCGCACCCCCCTCCAGAGACCCGCCGCCGCTACCTGGGGACGGGCCACGCACCGGCTCCTGAGTGCCGACAACGAGGACGCCCGCCAGGGCCGCGGCGAACGTGTCGTCGCCGCCCGCCTCCTCGAACGCCTCCACGGCCTCGGCCGGTCGTCCCGTCTCCAGCAGCGCGCACGCCAGGTTGTGGTACGCCTGTGCCGCCTGGACCGCGTACCGGGGGGCTTCCTCGGCCAGGATGCGGAACCGGGTGGCGGCCTCCTGGGCGGGCCTGAGCGCGCTGCCGGGTTCGCCCGCGAGCAGCAGGCATGCCCCCAGCGTGAACAGCGCCTCCGCGTGCCCGGCCGCCTCCTCGTACGGGGGAGCGGCGGCGAAGATCTCCACGGCCTCGGCGGCGGCCACCACGGCCTCACCCACCCGGCCCACGTTCGCCAGCCGGGCCGACAGGCGGGCCAGCGCCCCCGCCGGCGCGGTACGCCTGCCCCCCTCCCTGAAGTGCCGGACAGCCAGCTCGGCCAGCGTCACCTCAAGGGCCCGCAACCCGAGCGGCGCCTCCACCCGCCCGACCACCGCCCGACATGCGGGCAACTCACCCACGACTCGGGTCGGCGGGCGGTCGGCGGGCAGCAGCGACAGGGCCGCGTTGAGCAGGTCGCCGAGACGTGTGGCCGGGTTCGCCGTCGCCTCCGCGACCAGCATCCCGATCCTGGACGTCACCAGCACCCGCAGCGCCCGTCCCACCTCCGGCCGCCCCGCGCCCAGGCGGAGCACGTCCAGCATGCGCACCAGATGCCCGGCCGAACGCCGTTCGTGGTCGTGCAGGGCCAGGACCAGCGTGTCCAGGTCGTCGGTCTCGGCGAGCGCCTGCTCGGCCACGAGGTCCGGGCCCAGCGGGCACAACCGGTCCACGCTCGGGAAGATGCGCCCCAGCCAATCCGCGACGACCGCCGTCCCCTGGGCGTCGCCGTGCAGTCCGGGCACGGCCGACAGCAGGACGGGCAGCTCGGCGGGGGTGGGGGCGGCGAGCGTGAGCAGGGCGACGGCCTGCCGGGCGGTGGTCTCGTCCACTTGTTCGCGGCCGGTGGGCCAGACCGTGGCCCACTGGTCGCGTTCGCGGTCGAGGAAGCGGCTGAGCAGTTCTTCACCGCCGGTCGCCGTACCACGCGCCCGCCCGCCGCCGGGATGGAAGGCGTTCCAGGCCGTACGCGGCCCGGCGGTCGAAGGTCCGGTTCGGGGAGGTGGGAGGGGGTTTCGGTAGGGAGGGGTGCCGATGCCGCTGCCTGGAAGGGCGCCCTGGACCGTGGGGGCGGGCAGGAGTTCGGTCTCCCCGCCCCGCAGCCGCAGCAGGGCCGCCAGGTGGACGCGGAGCGGCAGGCCGTACTCGGGGTCGTCCAGGCGCGGCGGCGTGGGGAGCGCGGCGCGGCTCGGCGCGAACGCCTTCATCGCCGCGAACGCGTGCTCGGTGCGTTCGTTCAGGGTGAGCGGGTGCTGGTTGAGCTGGACGGTCGTGGTGTTGAGCCGGCGCAGCCAGCCGCCCGACGCCGTGTCCAGCCGCCGCCACCAATCCGCCTCGCCGGGCTCGCGGGCCAGCAGCAACACTCGTACGCGGGGGTTGTGCCCGTGTTTGGCCAGCCGTCGTACCAGCTCGCCCACCAGCGGCGCGGACGGTTCCGGCGACTCCACGACCACCAGCGAGGGGCGTACCGCCTCCAGGATCGCCGCCGGGCCGCCGGGCGGGCCGGACAGGGTGGCGAGCGCGGTGTCCAGGGGCAGGAAACCGGCGTCCCAGCCCGCTTCCCGCAGCTCCTCGCACAACTCCCCGGCCAGCCGCGTACGGCCGGTGCCGCCGCGCCCGGTCAGCACCGCGACCGACAGGGCCGCCGGTTCCCCCGCCCATGCCCGCAGCGCCGCGAGCTGCCCTTCCCTCCCCGTGTACGGCACCACGGCGTGCCGCGGCAGCAGCAGCCGCCAGTCGGGGCAGTCGGACGGCAACGGCTCGCGCGCCGGCAGCAGCAGCCCGGACAGGACCACCCGGACATCATCGGCGCGCACCCGCTCCGGCGGCCCCGGCGGCGCCCCGGTCAACTCCCTGAACCGGTCATCGGCCAGCAACACCCCCACAGGCACCGCGACCAGCCGCCGCCCGGCGGCCCCGGAGAGCGCGTGGGTGGTGGTGACGACGGCGGCGAGGTGGCCGGTGGGATCGGTCAGCACGGCGGATCCCGGCAGGCCCGCCCACACCTCCGCCGCAACGGCGTCGGGCGAGGGGCTGAGCACGTCCATGGACAGCGTCCGCGCCGCGGGGCTCGTCGGGGCCGCGGCCACGCCGGACAACACCCGTACGTCACGGAATCCCGACCGCCGCCGCACCTGCGGGAAGCCCATGGCCACGCACGGCACCCGCGCACCCTCCAGGACGGCCCACCGGACGTGGTCGATGCCCGGGACGTCGCCCCACAGCGGCTCGGCCACCCCGCGCAGCGCCACGCCGTGCCCACGCCAGATCTGCTCGGCCGCCGCCCACCGGGACGACCACAGCGGGCGTACCTGGCAGGGTGTCCCGAGGTCGGCCACGAGGGCCGAGGTCAGTACGAGGTCGACGCCGATCACATGTCCGGATCCGGTCACGCCGACCACGTTGTCGTGACCCGAGTAGACCTCGACAACCCGTTCGAGGCCGAGGCGGTGCGGTGGCGCGTGCATGGATCCGCCTAGCTGCTACGTCCTGCTACGTCCCGGCTTGTCGTCCCCCCGATTGATCTCACTATCGCATTATGAGCACGAAATTTCCTGGCTTGTCATGCCTTCTCAGTGGTGAGCCAGGCGGCCAATCCCAGGTACACCACGCCGCTGCCCACGTCGAGCCCCCGCCGCACTCGTACGGACCTGCGCAGCCGCCCGGCGAGCGCCGACGACAGCAGCGCGTACGTGCCGTCGCTGGCCATCCCCAGCACCAGCCACGCCACGCCGAGCACCAGGATCTGCGGCCCCACGGGCCCCGCGGCGGGGTCGGTGAACTGCGGCAGGAACGCCAGGAAGAACACGGCCGTCTTCGGGTTGAGCACGTTCACCACGAACCCCTCCCAGAACAGCCGCCTCCTGGACTGCACCTGCAACTCGACGACCTCCTCGGCCTCGCCGCCGCCGCGGCGGATCAGCTTCCGCAGGCCGAGCCAGAGCAGGTACGCCACGCCGACGTATTTGACGACCGTGAACGCGGTCGCCGAGGCCGCGATCAGCGCGCTGATGCCCAGGGCCGCCGCGGCGATGTGCACCAGCGATCCGACGTGCACGCCGAGCACCGAGATGAACCCGGCCGACCGGCCCTGGGCGACGCTTCTGGTGACGATGTAGAGGACCGCCGGCCCGGGCACGATCAGGAGCGTGAGCGTGGCCGCGCAGAAGAGCGCGAGCTTTGCGATGTCTGGCATGTGCTCATCGTAGGAACGGCGTCAAAGGCTTTCCGCGAGGGCTTCGAGCAGGGCGCCGGTGGCCGGCGGGTGGGGCGGTTCGCCGTAGACGGCGGCGTAGACGTGCCTGGTGGACCCGGGCACCCGGGTCATCTCGACCTCGGGGTTGCGGTGGGCGCTGAGCGCCAGGCCGGGCAGCACGGTCATGCCCATGCCGGCCGCCACGAGCGCCTGTACGGCCACGATGTCGTCGCTGGTGAACGAGATCCGCGGCTCGAACCCGGCCTTGGCGCAGATGTCGAGCAAATGGCTGCGGCAACGGTCGCAACCGGCGATCCAGGGCGAATCTGCATGGTCGGCCAGCGTGCCGCCCGCCTCGGGGGAGACCAGGTAGCTGGGGTCGTCGAGGAGGTGGATCAGGTGCAGGCCGGAGTCCTCGGGGGCGGTGTCGTCGTACCGGAACATGACCGCGACGTCGACGCGGCCGGCGCGCAGCAGCCGCAGGGCCTCGGGCGGCTCGGTCTCGGTGAGCTGGAGGCGCAGGCCGGGGTGGGCGGCGGACAGGCGGCGGGCGGCGGCCGGGATGAAGGTGCCGAGCGCGGAGGGGAAGGCGGCCAGCCGGACGCGGCCCTCGCGCAGGCCCACGTGGGCGGCCAGTTCCTCGGCCGTGGCGTCGAGCCGGCCGATGATGTCGGCCGCTCGGTCGGCCAGCAGCCGGCCCGCCTCCGTCAGCCGGATGCCGCGGCCCACCCGCTGGACGAGCTTGGCGCCGGTCTCGGCCTCCAGCCGGGCCAGGTGGTGGCTGATGGACGGCTGGGAATAGTGGAGCTCCTTGGCGGCCGCGGTGAGCGACCCCTTGCGGGCGACCGCGACGAGGACGCGGAGCCGGGCGACGTCGAGCATTCATCAATCGTATCTATTGATAGGCCAGAAGACTTCTGTTGGACCTATCGATAGCGATGGGCCACCGTAGGAAGGGAAGGCGAATTGTCGGCTTTTTCCTAGGGAGACGCCATGAACATGGTCGCGACCACAATGAGGCCCGGACTCGACGTGCTGGTGTCCGGCATCTCGGAGATCGTGGGCCGGGGACTCGTCGCCCGGGAGACCGCGTTCGCCGTCGCCGACCTGCTCCGCGACCGGCTGCCCGGGCTGGACGTCCTGACCCCCGAGGAACGGCTCGGCACGCCCGACCGCTACACCAGCCACCTGCTGCACGCCCAGGACGAGTTCTCGATCGTGGCCGTCGTGTGGCGTCCGGACCAGTACACGGTGATCCACGACCACGTCTCGTGGTGCACGTTCGGCATCCTGAGCGGCATCGAGCACGAGACCCTCTACCGCGACATGGGCGACCACCTGGTGGAGATCGGCCGTGCCGGCAACCGGCCGGGCGAGGTCAGCGGGTTCGCCCCGCCCGGGGACATCCACATGGTGCGCAACACCAGCGACGAGGTCGGCGTCTCCCTCCACGTGTACGGCGCCGACGTCGGCAAGCTGGGCAGCAGCGTGCGCCGCGTCTACGAGCTGCCGGTGCGCTGACGCCTCACCTGATGCGGCCGTGGAGCAGCTCGACCAGGGTCTGGTGGGTCTGCTCGATCGGCCGCTCGGGATAGAGGGCACGGCGTTCGATGGCGACCGTCAGCACCATGCCGAACAGGGCCGTCGCCGCCGTCTCCACGTCGAGGTCGGCCCGGATCTCGCCGGCGGCCGCCGCCCTGCGCAGCACGGCCGCGTACACGCCGAGCGCGCTCTCGCGCAGCCGCGCCACCGCCTCCTGCCAGGCCGTACGCCACATCTCGGCCAGCAGCACGCGGGCGAACGGGCCGTGTTCCTCGAAGAAGCGGAGCTGGCCGAGCACGACGGAGTCGAGGGCCGCCACGCCGCTCTCCCCGGTGTCGGCGGCGGCCAGCGCGCCCGCCAGCCGTTCGATCGAGTGGTCGAGCAGCGCGGAGAACAGGCCCTCCTTGCTGCCGAAGTTGTAGAACACGGTGCCCTTGGCCACCCCGGCGCGCTCGGCGATCGCGTCGACCGTGGTGGCCGAGTAGCCCTGCTCGGCGATCAGCTCCACCGCCGCCGTGAACACCTTCAGCCGGGTGTCCTGCCTGCTCACAGCGACAGCTCGGGGTGAAGGCGCTTCATGGACCAGACCCGGCCGCGCTCCACCGCGAGGGTGGTGAGCGCGAGCCCCAGCACGAGGAATGCGGACAGCACGCCGCAAGCCTGCCACACCACGGTCAGATCGCCGCCACTGATCAGCCTGCGCAGTGCCGAGACGACCCAGCTCATCGGCAGCCACGGCGAGATCGTCTGGAAGAAGCCGGGCGAGGTCTCGATCGGGTACGTCCCCGCCGCCGAGGTGAGCTGCACCCTCAGCAGCGCCAGCGCCACCACCCGGCCGGGCGGCCCGAGCAGCGCGTTGACCGCCTGCACCACCGCCAGGAACGCGGCCGCCGCCAGCAGCAGCAGCCCGATCACCCCGAGCCAGTGCGCCGCCTCCAGCCCGAGCGCGAACCGCAGCACCGCCGCCAGCACCCCGACCTGGGCCGCGCCCAGCGCCGCCGCGGGCAGCCAGCCCGCGAGCGCGATGCGCAGCGCGCCCGTGGTCCCGGCCAGCCGCCGCTGGTTCAGCGGCTTGAGCACCATGAACGCGATCATCGCGCCCACCCACAACGCCAGCGGCAGGAAGAACGGCGCGAAGCCGGTGCCGTAGTTGGGGACCTCGTTGTCGACCGTCTTGGCCAGCCGCACCGGGTCGCTCATCACGTCGGCGCGGGCGGCGCGCTGTCGCGCGTCGTAGTCGGGGATCTTCTCCGCGCCCTCGCCGAGCCCGCCGGCCAGGTCCTTCGAGCCCTTGGCGAGCTGGTCCATGCCCTTGTCCACCTGGCCGGCGCCGTCGTGCAGCCGGTCGACACCGGCGTGCAGGGTGCTCGCGCCGTCGCCCAGCCTGACCAGGCCGCCGCCGAGTTGCCCGAGGCCGCTGGTGACCTTGGCCGAGCCGTCGTGCAGCTTGGTCGCGCCCTGGTAGAGGGTGCCCGCGCCGGTGCCGGCCTTGGCCAGGCTCGCGTCCACGGTCGCGGCGCCGGCGGCCAGCTTGGCCAGGCCGTCGTCCAGGGCGTTCACCTGGGTTCTGACCTGGTCGACCTTGGGGCCGATCTGCGGGGCCACGGCGGCGATCTTCCTGGCGTTCCTGGCCAGCGCGCGGGCCTGGGCGGACAGGTCGGAGGCGCCGCTGTCGCCCCCGGTCCCCGCCGAGCCGGCCTGCTCGGCGGCGCGTTCGGCGGCGTTCGCCGCGCTGCGCAGGAGGGAGCGCAGCTCGGGGTCGGCGTCGGCGCCGAGGCGGTCGAGCGCGGCCTGGGCCTGGGAGGCGGCCTCCCGGGCGCTGCCCGCCGCGCGGGTCGCGCCGGTGCCCTTGCCGCCGCCGTCCGCCAGCCGGTCGGCCGCGGCGGCCACCTCCTCGGCCGCGTCCGCGACCTTCGGGCCCCACTCGTTCAGTACGGGCACGTACTTGTCGGCGAGCTGGTTGACCGCGCGGGTCTGGGTGTGGACCTGGCCGGCCGCCTCGCGGGTGCCCTTGCGCAGCTCGGAGGTGCCCTCGCGGCGGAGCTTCGTCAGGCCGTCCCGCAGCTCGCCGATGGCCTGCTGCGCCTTCCCGATGCCGCCGGTGACCTGGGCCGAGCCCGCGCGCAGCTTGCCGGTGGCGGTGTTGGCGCTGTTCAGGCCGACGGAGAGCTGCTGGGCGCCGTTCTCGGCGGTGCCGAGGCCGGAGTTGAGCTTGGAGACGCCGTCGCCGGCCTTGACCGCGCCGTCGTGCAGCTTGCCGGCGCCGTCGGCGGCCTCGGTGGTCGCCTCGTGGATGTCGCCGATCGAGACGAAGACCTTGTCGAAGTAGTCGTGGATGGCCGTGCGCTCGGCGGCGGCCCGTACCTCGTTGAAGACGGCGTCGGAGATGCTGCCGACGATGTAGCTGCGGCCGGTGTCCACGCGCAGGCCGAGCTGGGCCGGGGTGGGCATGGTGGCGTCGTCGGAGGGGGAGGCCAGGCGGGCGCTGAAGTCGGCGGGCACGGTGAGCGACAGGTAGTAGCTGCCGTCGGCCACGCCGTCGGCGGCCTCGCGGGCCGTGGCCTCGTGCCAGGCGAAGGTGTCGCGTTCGCGCAGCTCGTCGGCCAGGTCCTGGCCGGCGTGCAGGGGCTTGCCGTCGACCGCGGCCGGGCGGTCCTCCATGACCAGCGCGACGGGCACCCGGTTCAGATTGCCCTGCGGGTCCCAGAACGACCACAGATACAGTCCGGCGTACAGGAGTGGCAGCACGATCACCGCCGCCAGCGCCGCCCGGGTCAACCGGGACCGCAACATGCCCTTCATCACAGCTCCACGAGGTGGTCGTAGCGGGCGGGCGGGCGTACGCAGCTCGCGACCACGGCCGTGCCGAGGTCGCCGCCGAGGTCACGCAGCAGATCCCACAGCCCTCGTACGCGGTCGTCGGGCAGACCGGCGTCCACGTTGTCGGCGAGGATCACCGCGGGCTCGTCCAGCAGGGCCAGGGCGAGGCCGAGGCGCACCTGCTGCTCGCGGTCCAGCTCCCGCACCGGCGTCGTGTCCGGCACCGCGAACCCCGTCCGCTCCAAAGCCTCCTGGTACGGCTTGCGCCTGCGCTCACGCAGGTGCTCCTTGACCGTCAGCGCCCTGTCGAGATCCGTCACGCCGTCCACCAGCGCGAGCGCCGCCACCTTGCGGACGGCGCGCGGCCTGGTGTGCCCGGCGACGGCGAGCGTGCCCGTCGTCGGCCTCATCCGCCCGGCCAGCGTGAGCAGCAGGCTCGTACGCCCGCTGCCCGCCGGCCCCGCGACCGCCGTGAGCGTGCCGGGGCCCGCCTTCAGCGAGACCTCCGGATACACCCCCTTGAGCGACAACCCCACGGCGACGATCACCACGACCCCATCTCTTGAACTGACCAGTCAGTACAAAAGATAGCCCATGGCGCGCCGCGTCATGCTGTGAGATACGCCTCTAGGCGTTCGGCCAGCTCCTTCGGGTGCGCCAGCATGACCATGTGGCTGCCGCCGATCTCGTCCGGCGTGACGCCGCGCCGGTCGCGCACCACCCGCCGCATGAACTCCGGCGGGAAGAACCGGTCGTCCCGGCAGAGCAGGAACCTCGTCGGCACGTCGGGCCAGGCCGTGCCCGGCCACGGCTCGGCGGACGACTTCTCCGCCTGCGGACGCCCCCTGCGCAGCCCCTCCTCGGCCAGCTCCGCCGGGACGTCGTGCATGAACTGGGCGACGAGATCCAGGTCGGAGCCCTGGAAGCCGGTGTTGGCCCACCACTCGCCCGGCCGCTCGCCGGGGACCGGGATCATGGCCGTGACCAGTACGAGCAGCTTCACCGGCAGCCGGTCGCAGACCAGCGGGGCGACGAAACCGCCCCACGAGTGGGCCACCACGACCAGGTCGTCCGCCGCGCCGACGGCCCGCGCCACCGTGTCGGCGTAGTCGGCCAGGCCGGCGGAGTCGTCCTCGATCGGCAGGTCGACGGCCACCGTGCGGTGGGCCCGGGCGCGCAGCTCGGACTCGACCAGATGCCAGTCCCACGCGGAGCTGCCGCCGCCGTGGATCAGCGCGAACGTCGCCATCCGCGTCACCCCCTCGTCAGTGCGCCCGGCAGGCGCGTCTGGAAGTCGAGCACGCCCACCCACGTGGGGCGGACGGCTATGCGGCCCATCCTGACGCCGGGGCGGTCGGCCGCCTCGACGTTCTTCGTGCCCTGCTCCTCGCCGTTCCAGTGGAACAACATCGGCAACACGCGGGGCGTGCCGTCGCGGGCGACGTACGCGACCCTGGCCAGCTCGGACGAGACCAGCAGCCCGCGCGCGACCGGATGGCCGAGCAGGCGAAGGTCGCCCTGCGGCAACTCGCTCATGGCTCTTGCTCCCTTCGTCGATGGTCCTAAACTAGTACCAGCTAGTCCTGAACTACAAGGAGGCCCGGATGCGCACCTATGACGACCCGTGCGGGATCGCCAGGGCGCTCGACCACGTGGGCGAGCGGTGGGCGCTGCTGATCGTCCGTGAGCTGCTGCTCGGCCCCAAACGCTTCACCGACCTGCGTGCGGGCCTGCCGTCGGCCAGCCCCAACGTGTTGTCCCAGCGGCTGCGCGAGCTGGAGGAGTCGGGCGTGCTGCGCCGCCACCGGCTGCCGCCGCCGTACGCCAGCCAGGTCTACGAGCTGACCGAGCGCGGCCTGGAGCTGGAGCCCGCGGTGCTCGCCCTGGCCCGCTGGGGCAGCCGGATGCCGATGCCCTCGACCGGCTCCCTGAGCGTGGACGCCCTGGTGGTGGCCCTGCGGACCACGTTCGACGCCGAGGCGGCGCGCGGCTTCGAGGCCCGCGTCGAGCTGCGCGTCGGCCTCGACCGGTTCCTCGCCGAGGTGGCGGCCGGCGGGCTCACCCTCGTCAGGGGCGTCGCCGGCAGCGTGGACGCGGTGCTGGAGGCCGACGCCGACCGGCTGCGCGGTCTCGCCTTCATGGGCGCCGCCCTCGATGGCGAAGGAGTGCGCGTCGAAGGGGACCGCGAGGCCGTACGCCGCTTCCTGACCCTGTTCCCGCGTCCGGCGATGAGTTCCTGACCTCGGGCAGGTCTGTCCTGGGAGACAACCGGAAAAGGGAGCGACCATGGAACCGACAGGCGAGCTCGACCACCGTTTCAGCGCGGACGGCGCCACGCCCACGACCTGGAACGAGGCCCGTGACCAGCTCGAACGCGCCGAGACGTACTGGCTGAGCACCGTACGGGCCGACGGCCGCCCGCACGTCACGCCCCTGCTGGCGGTCTGGCTGGACGACGCGCCGCACTTCACCACGGGCGCCGACGAGCAGAAGGCCAGGAACCTCGCCGCCGGCCCGCGCTGCGCGCTCACCACCGGCGCGAGCGCCCTGCACGAGGGCCTCGACGTCGTGGTCGAAGGCACGGCCGAGCGGGTCGCCGACCCGGCCGGGCTCAAGCGCCTGGCCGCGGCGTGGGAGGCCAAGTACGGCCCCGAATGGCACTTCGACCTCGGCGACGGCGTCTTCCTCAACCGCGGGGGCGGCGCCGCCCTGGTCTTCAGGGTCGTCCCCGCCAAGATCCTGGCCTTCCGCAAGGGCGACTACGCGCAGACCCGCTGGCGCTTCTGAGAAGGTCCGCAATTTTTATTGCACAATTTTCCTTGCGCAATTTTTGTTGCGCATCTACCGTGGAGGTATGGCACGGCACGAGAAACAGCGCATCCGGGACGTCGGCACACTCAAGGCGCTGGCGCACCCGCTGCGCATGCGGCTCTACCGGGCGCTCACCGTGGCCGGCACCGCCACGGCCTCGCAACTGGCCGACCAGGTGGACGAGGCGGTCTCCCTGGTCAGCTACCACCTGCGGAAACTGGCCGAGCACGACCTCATCGAGGAGGCCGGCAACGGCCGGGGCGACGCCCGCGAGCGCTGGTGGCAACCGTCGGCGGACAGCATCTCGACCAGGAGCTCCGACTTCCGCGACACCCCTGAGGGCGACGCGGTCCACCGGGCGATGTCACGCCTGCACAGCCGCCAGCTCGCCGAGATGTACGACGGCTACCTCGACACGCAGGCGGCCTGGGCCGAGCCCTGGCGCGACTCGGCCTTCAGCTCCGAGAGCCTGCTGTCGCTGACCGCCGAAGAGCTGCGCGCGCTGGGTGTGGAGCTCGGCGAGGTCGTCGAGAAGTGGAAGGCCCGCGGCAAGGCGGCCCGCGAGGCGGGAGACACCGAGGGCCGCGAGAACACCGCCGTGCACACGTACGGATTCCCGTTCAGGACGTGAGGAGCGCAGGATGTATCCCGACTCATACCTATTGGTGGAACGGGTTCGCGCACAGGAACTGCGGGCCGCCGCCCAGGCCCACGGCCGGGCCCGGCGGGGGACGGCCGCCGCCACATGGGAGCTGCGGCTGGGCTGGGCGCTGGTGGAGGCCGGGTTGCGCCTGGTGTGCCGCGGCACGTACGAAGGACCGCGCCTGGCGGACCGGCACGCCTGACCCGCCGAGCGGGGGTCAACAGATCCTCAACAAACCCTCAACGCCCCCGGACGCACGATGTGCGCATCAGTCGATCTCTGAGAGGGGCGGCATGCGGCACACGATCAGGACACTCGCGGTCCTCGCGGCGGCCGGGACGATCGCCGGCACCATGGCCATGACCGGACCGGCCGAGGCGGCCGAGGCCACCACCGCGGGCTCGTGCCCGCCGATCTCGGTCGCCAACGTGGACCCGGGCTACGGGGTCATGAAGGGAAGGTTCAACCTCAAGGTCGGACCGTACGCAGGGCGCAGGTGCGCGATCGTCACCTCGGTCGGCAGGGGCACGGTGCTCTACTTCCACTGCTGGACGAAGAACAGGTACGGCACCCTCTGGGTCTTCGCCCGCGTGAAGGGCACCGGGACGACGGGCTGGATGTCCATCGCGAACTTCAGCTACTACGAGACGCCTCTGGTCCGTTGCCCCTGAACGCCGAAGCGCCCCGGACGGCGGGGGGCCGTCCGGGGCGTGGGTGAAGCGGGTCAGACGCCGAGCGCCGAAGGCCCGCCCAGCTCGTGCAGGAACAGCGCCTCGGCGGTGGCCACGCGGCGCAGCTCCTCCAGGTCGAGCCGCTCGTTGGGGGCGTGGATGGCGGCGTCCTCGTCCTCGGCGCCGAACAGCAGGATCTCGGCCGCCGGGTACTGCTTGAGCAGCGTGTTCACCAGCGGGATCGAGCCGCCCGCGCCCACGTCGCGCGGCGGGCGGCCGAACGCCCGCTCCATCGCCCGGTTGAGCGCGGCCCGCGCCTTGCCGCCCGAGTCGGCCTGGAAGCCGGACCCGACGGTGAAGTCGCCGAACGACACCTGCACGCCCCACGGCGCCACCTGGCGCAGGAACTCCACCACGGCGTTGACCGTGGTCTTCGGGTCGCCGGACGGGGGCACGCGGACGGTCACCCGGGCCCGCGCCACGGGCTGGACCGCGTTCACGGCGCCCGACACGGTCGGCACGTCGAGGCCCGTCACGGTGATCGCGTACGACGCCCACAGCCGGTCGGCCAGCGAGCCGGACCCGACCAGCGAGACGCCGTCCGCCACGCCGGCGGTCTTCCTGAACTCCTCCTCCGACGGGCCCTGGCCGAGGAAGCTGCCGCGCGGCAGGCCGGGCACCCGGATGTCGCCGTTCTCGTCGTGCAGCGCGGTCAGCATGCGCATCAGGGCGGCCAGCGCGTCGGGGGCGGCGCCGCCGAACGAGCCGCTGTGGACGGCCTCGCGCAGCGTGCGCACCTCGATGGTGAAGGCCGCCATGCCGCGCAGCGACGTCGTGACCGCCGGGTCGCCGACGCGCGGGTTGCCGCTGTCGGCCACCACGATCGCGTCGGCGCGCAGCAGGTCGGGGTTGCGCTCGACGAAGGACTCCAGGCGCTCGCCCGCGTACTCCTCCTGGCCCTCGATGATGACCTTGATGCCCACGGGGAAGCGGCCCTGGAAGGTGCGCAGAGCGGCGATGTGGGAGATGACGCCCGACTTGTCGTCCGCGCAACCGCGGCCGAACAGCTTGCCGTCGATCAGGGTGGGCTCGAACGGCGGCGTGCGCCACGCGGCCAGGTCCCCGGCGGGCTGCACGTCGTAGTGCGCGTACAGCAGGACCGTCGGCGCTCCGGGCGGGGCGGGCGCCTCGCCGTAAATCGCGGGGAAGCTGCCTTCGACGGCGACCTGCTGGACGTGCGGCAGGCCCACCGAGCGTACGAGCTCCTCCACCACCGCGGCGGCGGCGTAGACCGGCTCCTCCGGGTGGCCGGGAAAGGCCACGGAGGGAATGGCGGCGAGCCGCTTGAGCTCCTCGATGGCCTGGGGCATCGCGGCGGCGACTGCGCTCTCGATCTGGTCAGGAGTCACGGGACGGTCCCCCGGGGGTCGTTCTCGACAGTTTGGTCTCATTGGATCACAGAAGGTTCCGCAGTACGGAAACAGGCATGACCCGCGCGATAATCTACCTGCGGATTTCGTTGCTGTTACACAACGCTTCTGCGGATCTCGATTTTCTTGCATAGTGCTGCGACCGATTCGCTTGGCAAACCGCAGGTGAACATGCAAACTGTGGGGAGTTCGACACGAGGGAAGATAACCATGACGCAGCCGGAAAACGACGTCCTGAAGGCCGCGCAGGACAACCTGTGGTTGCACTTCACGAGGCACAGCGCCTACCAGGAGAACGAGATCCCGACCATCGTGCGCGGTGAGGGCTCTTATATCTACGACATCCACGGCAAGCGTTACCTCGACGGTCTGGCCGGGCTGTTCGTGGTCCAGGTCGGGCACGGCCGTGGCGAGCTGGCCGAGGCCGCCGCCAAGCAGGCCCAGGAGCTGGCCTTCTTCCCGCTGTGGTCCTACGCCCACCCCAAGGCGGCCGAGCTGGCCGCCCGCCTGGCCGAGCAGGCGCCGGGCGAGCTGAACCGGGTCTTCTTCACCACCGGCGGCGGCGAGGCCGTCGAGACCGCGTGGAAGCTGGCCAAGCAGTACTACAAGCTCGTCGGCAAGCCGCTCAAGCACAAGGTCATCAGCCGCCAGATCGCCTACCACGGCACCCCGCAGGGCGCCCTGTCGATCACCGGCATCCCGGCGTTCAAGCAGATGTTCGAGCCCCTCGTGCCCGGCTCGGTACGCGTTCCGAACACCAATTACTACCGCGCCGACGAAATCAGTGGCATCTCCGGCATGTCGCCGGAGGAATACGGCATCTGGGCGGCCGACCGCGTGGCCCGCGCTATCGAGATGGAAGGCCCCGACACCGTGGCCGCCGTCTTCGCCGAGCCCGTCCAGAACGCCGGCGGCTGTTTCCCGCCGCCCCCCGGCTACTTCCAGCGCCTGCGCGAGATCTGCGACGAGTACGACGTGCTGCTCGTCTCCGACGAGGTCATCTGCGCCTTCGGCCGCCTCGGCACGATGTTCGGCGGCCAGAAGTTCGACTACGTGCCCGACATCATCACCTGCGCCAAGGGCCTTACCAGCGGCTACTCGCCCATCGGGGCCATGATCGCGCACGAGCGGCTGTTCGAGCCGTTCAAGCAGGGCGACACCATGTTCGCCCACGGTTACACCTTCGGCGGCCACCCCGTGTCCGCCGCCGTGGCCCTCGCCAACCTCGACATCTTCGAGCGCGAGGACCTGCTCGGCCACGTCACCAGGAACGAGCCCCTCTTCCAGGCCGCCCTCGACGACCTGCGCGACCTGCCGATCGTCGGCGACGTGCGCGGCTCGGGCTACTTCTGGGGCATCGAGCTGGTCAAGGACAAGGCCACCAAGGAGACGTTCAACGCCGAGGAGTCCGAGCGGTTGCTGCGCGGATTCCTGTCCAAGGCGCTGTACGACGCCGGACTCTACTGCCGGGCGGACGACCGCGGTGACCCCGTGATCCAGCTCGCGCCCCCGCTGATCGCGGGGCCCAAGGAGTTCGACGAGATCGGATCCATCCTTCGCGGTGTGCTCACGGAAGCGTGGGCGCGCCTGTGACACCCTCCATATCCGGCACGACGATGTGCCGGTCTCCGAAAGGATCCCAGTGATGAAGATCGGCGTCCCTGCCGAGGTCAAGAACCACGAATACCGCGTGGCGGTCACCCCCGCCGGTGTTCACGAGCTGGTCCGCGACGGTCACGACGTCGCCGTCCAGCGGGGTGCCGGCCTCGGCTCACACATCACGGACGAGGAGTACCTCGCGGCGGGCGCGAAGATCCTCGACAGCGCCGACGCCGTGTGGGGTCAGGCCGACATGGTCCTCAAGGTGAAGGAGCCCATCGCCGAGGAGTACCACCGCCTGCGCGAGGGCCTGGTGCTCTTCACCTACCTGCACCTGGCCGCCTCCCGCCCCTGCACCGACGCGCTGCTCGCCGCCGGGACGACCGCCATCGCGTACGAGACCGTGCAGGTGGGCAACACGCTGCCGCTGCTCGCCCCGATGTCGGAGGTCGCCGGCCGGCTCGCGCCGCAGGTGGGCGCCTACAACCTGATGCGCTTCAACGGCGGCCGCGGCGTACTGCCCGGCGGCGTGCCCGGCGTGGCCCCGGCCAAGGTGGTCGTCATCGGCGGCGGCGTCTCCGGTCTGAACGCCGCCCAGATCGCCGTCGGCATGGGCGCCGACGTCACCGTGCTCGACACCAACATCGACCGGCTGCGGCACATCGACGCCATCTACCAGGGCCGGCTCAAGACCCTCGTGTCCACCTCGTACGCCATCGAGCGCGAGGTGCTGGGGGCCGACCTGGTCATCGGCGCGGTGCTGATCCCCGGTGCCAAGGCTCCCACGCTGGTCTCCAACGACCTGGTCTCGCGGATGAAGCCGGGCTCGGTGCTCGTGGACATCGCGATCGACCAGGGTGGCTGCTTCGAGGACTCGCGGCCGACCACGCACGCCGAGCCGACGTACAAGGTGCACGAATCGATCTTCTACTGCGTGGCGAACATGCCGGGCTCGGTGGCCAACACCTCGACCTACGCGCTGACCAACGCCACCCTTCCGTACGCGGTCAAGCTGGCCAAGCTGGGCTGGCGCGAGGCGCTGAAGGCGGACCCGGCGCTCGCGCTCGGTCTCAACACCCATGACGGCCTGCTCACCAACGCGCCGGTCGCCGAGGCGCTCGGGCTGGCCTGCACGCCGGTCGCCGACGTTCTCTGAGTGTCCCGAGGGGGCGCGGTCCGGGCGGGCCGCGCCCCCTCAGCGTATTCCCAGGCGGCGGCGCAGGTCGCGGGCGGTGGCGAGGACGTGCTCGATCTCGCCCGTGCCCGGCCAGGGCGCGCTGCCGGGGCGCAGCAGCGTGCCGCGCACCGACGCCAGGTGCTCGATCGCGCTCCGGTGCACGCCGCTCCGCTCCACCAGCCAGCCGATCACGTCGGAGTGGTCGTGCAGCGGCCTGGTCACCAGGTCCCAGGTGCCCAGGATCTCCGTCAGGTCCGGCACGGACAGCGGCACGCCGCCCCTGCGGCCCGTGGCCGACGCCGCCAGCTCGGCGCGGGCGGCCAGCTCGGGCTCGGCCGTACGGGCCCACGCCGGGGGCGGTGGGTCGGCCAGCCACTCCTCGGCCTCACCCAGCTCGCCGGCCACCGTCAGCAGCCCGCCCAGCTCGACCGCCGCGCCGTGGTGGCCGGCCCGCGCCGCCTGGCGGAACCAGTGGCGGCCGCCGGCCAGGTCGCCGAACTCGGCGATCAGCAGCAGGCCGTAGTTGAAGGCCGACTCGGCGTCGCCGCCGGCCGCCGCCCTGCCGAACCAGTGGCTGGCCGCCGGGGTGTCGCCGAGCTCAACGCAGACGAACCCGGCCATGCGCTGGTCCTCCAGCCGTCCGGCGGCGGCGGCCCGCTCGTACCAGGCGCGGGCCGTACGCAGGTCGCCTCGGGACAGGGCGATGGCGCCGAGGCGGGAGGCGGCGCCGGGGTGCTCGTTCTTGGCGGCCAGCCGGTAGTAGGCCTCGGCGCCTTCGGGGTCGCGGCTGGCGTGCAGGTAGAGGCCCATGCAGTGGGCCGAGTCGGCGTGGCCGCCCCTGGCCGCGTACTCCCACCAGCGCACGGTCTCCTCGTCCTCGCCCGCGGAGTAGGCCAGGAAGCCGAGGTCGTGGGCCGAGGCCATGTCGCCGTCGTCGGCCGCCCTGCGGTGCCACTCGCGGGCCACGCCGGTCTCGCCGTAGTCCTCGCACAGCAGCGCGAGGCGGCGTGCCGCGGTCCGGGAGCCGGCCAGGGCCGAACGCTCGAACCAGGCCCGCGCGGCCCCGGCGTCGCCGCGCTGCTCCAGCAGGAGCGTGGCCAGGTTGGCGGCGGCCTCGGCGTCGCCGGTGGCCGCGGCCGTCTCGTACCAGATGACCGCCTCTTCCAGGCTGCCGTGTTTCTCGTGCCAGACGCCCAGGTTGTAGGCGCTGTCGACGTTGCCGCCGCCGGCCGCGAGCTCCCACCAGAGCCGGGCCGCCGCCCGGTCGCCGCGCTGGGCGTAGAGCTTGCCGAGCCGGTGGGCCGCCTGGGCGTCGCCCGCCCGCGCGGCGGCCGTCAACTCGGGCTCGTCCCCCACCCGTGGCGCCGGAACGGCCGGCGCCGCCACCTCTCCCTGCCACCAGGCCATGGCGACAGCGTGGCACGTGATCGCGCGATCGCGAACCGTAATCGCCGACAACGCCGCTAGGAGAACCTGATGAACCCGGAATACATGCCCATCCCGCACACGTAGCGCAGCGAACCGGGGCGGTGCGGCGGCAGCCGTACGGTGGCGGGCAGGGCCACGTCGCGCCCGTCGATGGTGACGGTGCTCGTGCAGCCCTGATCGACCCGTTTGAAGATGATCTCGACCGGTACGTTCGCGCGGGCGGACACGGTGGCGGGCCGGTAGCCGTCGCGGGTGGCGAAGACCGTGACGGTCCTGGCGGCGGGCCCCGCCGCGGCCGGGCCGGCTCCCTGCGTCCAGCCGCCCAGGTTGAGCCCGGCCACGACGGTCCAGAGTCCGGCGGCGATGGCGAGGATCCCGGCGAGCCTGGCCAGCCTGGTACGGGAGACGCGGCGCAGCACGTACCCGAGCAGCGCGAACGCCGGCGCCGTACCGAGCACGAACCCCGCCATGGCCGCCGCGCCCGACAGCGGTGAGCCGCTGGAGACGGCGAGCATCTCCATGCCGAGCGTCACCCCGCAGGGCACCAGGATCGTGGCCGCGCCCAGCAGCGGCGCCCGGTAGCCGGCGGGCCGGGCGGGCTCGCCGCAGGTGTGGCTCCCGCCGCGCAGGAGCCGGACGGCGAACCCGATCACCGCGCAGCCGGCCGCGATCAGGAGCAGGGCCCGCGCCCGCGGCGGCAGGCTGACGGCCGAGCCGAGCAGCCCGAGCAGCGTCCCGGCCAGCGTGTACGACGCCAGCCGGCCGCCCAGGAACCACGCCACCTGTACGGGGTCGCGCCCGTCCTGCCGCCCGACCAGGCCCATGAGCAGCCCGCCCTGGGCGGCCGTGCACGAGGCGGTGCCCGCGACCAGCCCGGCTGCCACGCCCCCGGCGAACAGGGTGACGGCCTCCACGCTCAGCGGCCGGGCGCCGGGCGGCCGGCCGCGCGCCGGTCGCGGGAGCTGACGATGGAGCGCATGGCCGTCCCCACTTTCTTGGAAGCTTTTGTGGGAAACGTAACGCGGTGGGCTGGATGCGGCCAGTGACAGTTGTTGTACCGTTAGTGATGTTTAGGTGGTTGCGCCCTTGAGCACGGACATCTTCTCGAACAGCTCGTCGTCGCTCATCTCGCCGCGGGCGTACCGCTCGGCGAGGATCCGCTCGGCCGACGCCGTGGGACTGTGCGGCGCGACCGCCGGCCGGCGCCCCCACCACCCCTTGCGCCGGGCCGTGACGGCGAGCGCGACGAGCGCGACCCAGAACAGCCCCCAGAAGACCGGGATGACCGGCCAGAAACCCATGTGCATGACTTTCCTCCTTCGTCCTGCCTCCAGGGTCCGCCTTCCCGGCTCGGGGCGAATCGGCCGACGGGATCCGGCCGGCGTGCGCCCGGGGGAGTGCTCAGGCGGGCCTGGCGTACGCCCGCGGCGGTAGCGCGCCGGTGCGTCTCATCGTCCGCAGGACGGGGGAGGCCTCCGTACTGGGGGCCCGCGATCACGCCGCCGGCTTCGGCGGACGCCTGGCCTCGATGAGGAACCTGGACGAATAGGCGACGAACGGCCCCTCAGCCTCGATGAGTTCGTGCAGTTCGCGCAGCTTGTCGTCGTAGCGCCGCACCGAGAAGCCCGGCACGATCCAGATCACCTTGCGCAGGAAGTAGATCACCGCGCCGATGTCGCGGAACTCCATCCGCAGCCGCTCGGCCCGCAGGTCGACGACGTCAAGACCGGCGGACCGGGCCGCCGCCTCGGCGTCGCGCGGGTCGCGGGCCGAGCCGTCCTGCGGGCCCATGAAGAACTCGGTCAGCTCGAACACGCTGCGCGGGCCGACCTGCTGGGAGAAGTACGCGCCGCCGGGACGCAGCACGCGGGCGATCTCGTCCCACCAGGTCACCACCGGATGGCGGCTGACCACCAGGTCGAAGACGCCGTCGCGGAACGGCAGGCGCGGCTCCTCGTCGTCGGCCACCACCCGGGCGCCACGCGGGCGCAGCCGGGCGGCGGCCAGTGCGAGGTTGGGCGGCCACGACTCGGTCGCCACGGTGACGGGCGGGAGCTCGGGCAGCCCGGCCAGGATCTCGCCGCCGCCGGTCTGGACGTCGAGCGCCGCCTCGGCCGCCGCCATCCGCCCGGCCAGCAGGCGGGAGTAGCCCCACGAGGGCCGCTCCTCGGTGGCCCGGCCCTCCAGCCAGGAGAAGTCCCAGCCGTCGACCGAGACGGTGTCGGCCTCTTCGACCAGGTCATCGTATGTACGCCGCATCCTCCGACCCTGTCAGTGCCCCCGCCGCGGCTTCAACCGGATTTCCCGTGTGTCGCGCGTCAGGCGATGCGGGCGCGTACGGCCGCGCGGTCCACGCCGAGGTGGTCGATCAGGTGGGCCACCGGGTCGTGGCCGTCCTGGTCCAGGAGGGCGAGCAGCAGGTGCCGGGGCACTTGCGGTCTCGTTCTCGTCCGGGTGGCCCGGATGGCGGTGTTGACGACGGTGCGGGCGCTCGACGTCAGGGCGGTGCCGGAGATCGGCGGGTGCCGCCGGGGCGTCGCGCGCGGGGCCTCGCCGAGGTCGAGGCCGATCGAGCGCAGCGCCACCCGGTCGAGCTCGTCGAGCGCGGCGCGCGCCGTGGCCAGGTCGACGCCCAGCGCCCGCGCCGGCTCCGAGCCGGGGGCGTGCAGCAGGCCGAGCAGCAGGTGCTCGGTGCCGAGCCGCCGGTCGCCGCGCTGCCTGGCCTCGTCGAGTGCCGCGCTGACGACGGCCGCGAACGGACTCTTCTCCTTGCCGAACATGGCGATCCTCACTTTCCGTATCTGGCGTGCACGGACTGCCGTGACATTCCGAGCGCGTCGCCGATCTGCTCCCAGGTCCAGCCCTGCTCCCTGGCCAGCGCCACCGACTCCGCCTCCACCTGCTCGGCCAGCCGGTGCAGCGCGCCCACCGCCCGCAGGCCGAGGGCGGGGTCGTTCGACCTGATGCGTTGAGACAGCTCTTCCATGTCCACGTTGTCAGGCTAGATTGACAGGATGGATTTTGTCAATCTAGCCTGACGGGCATGGACGACGTGATGATCGTGGGAGCGGGCCCTGTGGGGCTCATGCTCGCGGGCGAGCTGGCGCTGGCCGGATTACGCCCCATCGTGCTGGAGAAACGCCCCGAACCGAGTGAGCTGCCCAAGGCCAACGGGCTCGGCGGCCAGATCGTCGAGCTGCTCGACCACCGCGGCCTGCTCGAACGCCTCTCCGAGGGCAGCGCCTTCGCGGGCCGCCCGCCGGGCTTCCCGTTCGGGGGGGTGCCGCTGCGCTTCGCCGGGCACGACGACATGCCGCTGCGGCTGCTGCTGATCCAGCAGCCCCGGCTCGAAGGGCTGCTGGCCGAACGGGCCGAACAACTCGGCGCCGAGATCAGGCGGGGCTGCGAGGTCACCGGGCTGGCCCAGGACGCGGAGGGCGTCACGCTGGAGCTGTCCACCGGCCGGACCCGAGCCCGGTACGTGGTGGGCTGCGACGGCGGGCACAGCACCGTACGCGCCCTGGCGGGGATCGGCTTCCCCGGCACCACCGACGACGAGGTGCTGCGGCTCGGCCACTTCGCCGGGGACGTGCCGGGCCCGTTCGAGGACCTGCCGGTCGAAGGCCTGCGACCGGGCTGGAACCGCACCCCCACCGGCCGCCTGCTGCTCACCTCGCTCCAGTCCGGCGTGCTCATCGCGGGCGTACGCGAGCGCGGCGCCCCGCCGGACGGCCCGGTGACCATGGAGGACTTCCGGGCGGCCGTGCGCCGGGTGATCGGCGCCGACCTGCCGCTGGGGGAGCCGATCTGGTTGTCGAGCACGGTCGCGCAGGCCAGGCTCGCCGAGCGCTACCGGGCCGGCCGGGTGTTCCTGGCCGGGGACGCGGCCCACCTGTTCCCCGCGGGCGGGTCGGCGCTCAACGTCGGCATGACGGAGGCCGCCAACCTGGCCTGGAAGCTGGCCGCCGTGCTGCGCGGACGGGTGCCGGCCGGGCTGCTGGACACGTACGAGGGGGAGCGCCGTCCGATGGCCGGGCGGGCGCTCGCGCAGACGCGCGCCCAGGTGGCGCTGGAACGGGCGCCCGGCGAGGACGGCGCGGCCCTGCGCGCCCTGCTGGGCGAGTTGTTCGCCTACGAGCAGCCGCTGCGCCACCTCGCCGCGCTCCTGCACGGCTCCGACACCCGCTACCCGCCCGAGGGGGAGCGGGCGCATCCGCTCACCGGCCGGTTCGTCTCCGACCTGCGGCTGAGCACCGCCGGAGGGGAACGGCGGGTGGCCGAGCTGATGCGGGCCGGGCGGCCGGTGCTGCTCGACCTGCGCGACGGGCCCGGCGAGGCCCTGACCGGCCCGCACGACGGGACCGGCCCGGACCGGCCCGGTGGCGGCTGGATCGACGTGGTCCGGGCGCGGTGCGCCGAGCCGCCCGCCGACGTGCTGCTGATCCGCCCCGACGGGTACGTGGCCTGGGCCGGGACCGACGGCCTGGCCGAGGCCACGCGGGAGTGGTTCGGGACGGAAGCGCTCGCCGTCAGAGCCACCCCGGCCTGACCAGGCCCGACTCGTAGGCGATGACCACGAGCTGGGCGCGGTCGCGGGCGTGCAGCTTCATCATCGCCCGGCTGACGTGGGTCTTGGCGGTGGCCGGCGACATGAACAGCTTGGCGGCGATCTCGTCGTTGGTCATGCCGGTGCCGACCAGGGAGAGCACTTCGCGTTCGCGGTCGGTGAGCTGGTCGAGGCCCTGCGTGGAGACCGGCTCCTTGGCGCGCGAGGCGTACTCGGCGATCAGCCGCCGGGTCACGCTCGGCGACAGCAGCGCCTCGCCCGCCGCCACGACCCGTACGGCCTGGATGAGCTCGGCCGGCTCGGTGTCCTTGACCAGGAAGCCGGAGGCGCCGCCGCGCAGGGCCTCGAAGACGTACTCGTCCAGCTCGAACGTGGTCAGGATGATGATGTGCGGGCCCGGCGGCATCCGGCGGGTGGCGGTCAGGCCGTCGGTGCCCGGCATCCGGATGTCCATCAGCACGACGTCCGGAGCGTGCTCGCCGGCCAGGCGCACCGCCTCCGCGCCGTCGGACGCCTCGGCCACCACGGTCATGTCGGGCTGGGCGTCCAGCAGCGCCTTGAAGCCCGCGCGGACCAGCGCCTGGTCGTCGGCCAGCAGAACCTTGATCATGATGAGGTCTCCTCGGGTAGGGGCAGACGGGCCTCGACCTGGAAGCCGTCGCCCGACGGGCCCGCGACGAGCGTGCCGCCCAGGGCGGAGGCACGCTCGCGCATGCCGGGGATGCCGTTGCCGCTGCCCTCCTCCGACAACACGGCGGGTCTCGTCGCGCCGGTGTCGGCGACCACGAGGAGCAGCTCCTCGGCGCCGTACTCCAGGCGCACCGACACCCGCGAGCCGGGCGCGTGGCGGGCAGCGTTGGTGAGCGACTCCTGCACGATCCGGTACGCCGCCCGTTCCATCTGCGGCGGCAGCGGCCGCGAGCCGACCCGCTTGAGCGAGACCTCCATGCCGGAACGTTCGACGAGGTCGTCGAGGCGGTCGAGCCCGGCCGTCGGGGAGCGCGGCGCGCCCTCGCGCAGCACGTTGAGCACCGAGCGCATCTCGCCGAGCACCTCCTTGGAGGCCGTCTTGATCGTGGCCAGAGCCGAACGGGCCTGCTCGGGATTGGCGTCGATGAGGTGCAGCGCGGTGCTGGCCTGCACGTGGATGAGCGAGATGTTGTGCGCCAGCACGTCGTGCAGCTCCTGGGCCATGGTCAGGCGCTCCTCGCTGGCCTGGCGCCTGGCCTCCTCCTCGGCGACGCGCTCGCGCTCGGCCCGGCGTTCCCTGACGATCCTGACCAGCTCGGCCACGACCATGAACAGCATGATGAACGCCGTGATCGACAGGCTGTGGAACAGGTCGCGGTTGCCCACCCACCAGGCGTAGCTGAGGAGAGAGGTCACCGTCATGGTCGCCATCGTCCAGGCCATCAGCCGCCTGCCACCCGTGACCAGGAGGAACAGCAGCACGCCGGGGCTGAGGAAGGCGGGGCCGTAGGCGTAGCCGCCGATGAGGAACAGGTCCATCGCGGCGAGCGCGACGGAGACCGTCAGCAGCGGGAACCGCCGGCGGAAGAGGATGGCGAGCGGCCCGAGCAGCAGCAACGCGTACGCGTAGGGATCGAGCGGCTCTCTCAGCAGACGTTGCCCCCACGTCGCGCCCTGGGCGATCACCAATTGGGCGACCGCCACGATCAGGGCGAGATAGGGGTCGAAACCGGACTTCCTGCGCACGCCACCACGCTAGGCCACCGGCGGAGCGCAGGACATCACCCCCTTGTGTGAGGGGGCCCTACCACGACGGGCGTAGCTGGGTCATGGTGGACACCATGCGCCGTGTGATCTATTCCGCAGCAGCAGTCCTCATCTCCCTCCTGCCCGCCGCGCCCGCGTCGGCCGACCCCCAGCAGAAGAACCCCGTCGCCGAGGGGTACGGCGGCGCCGTCGCCACCGTCGACCTCGACGCCAGCAAGGCCGCGATCTCCGTGCTGAAACGGGGCGGCAACGCCGTGGACGCGGCCGTCGCCGCCGGAGCCGTGCTCGGGGTCACCGAGCCGTACTCCGCCGGGCTGACCGGCGGCGGCTTCATGGTGTTGTACGACGCCAAGCAGCGCCGGGTCTTCACCATCGACGGCCGCGAGACCGCCCCGCGCGCCATGAACTCCACCAGCTTCGAGGGCATCCCGTTCGACGAGGGCGTCACCAGCGGCCTGTCGGCGGGCGTGCCCGGCACGCTGGCCCACTGGGACCTGGCCCTGCGCCGGTTCGGCACCCTCTCGCTCGGCCAGGCCCTCCAGCCCGCCATCGACGTGGCCTCACGCGGCTTCGTCGTGGACCAGACCTTCTACGACCAGACCGCCGCGAACGTCGCCCGCTTCAAGGACATCACCTCGACGGCCGCCCTCTACCTCCCGAACGGCGCGCCGCCGCCCGTCGGCTCGGTGTTCAGGAACCCCGAGCTGGCGAACACGTACCGGGAACTGGCCCGGCGCGGCCCCGGCTGGCTGTACGGCGGCCGGCTGGGCAAGGAGATCGTGGCCACCGTGAAGAAGCCGCCGGTCACCCCCGGCAGCACCCGCAACGTCAGGCCCGGCCTGATGGAGCTGTCCGACCTGCGGGCCTACCGCGCCCTCCTGCGCGAACCCACCAAGGTCTCCTACAACGGCATGGACGTGTACGGCATGGCCCCGCCGTCGTCGGGCGGCTCGACCGTCGGCGAGGCGCTCAACATCCTCGAAGCCCTGCCCAAGGTGGGCGTGCACGAGTACCTGGAGGCCTCCAGGCTGGCCTTCGCCGACCGCAACGCCTACGTCGGCGACCTCCCCGGCGTGCCGCTGCGCGAGCTGCTGTCCGACGGGTTCGCCAAGGAACGGGCCTGCCTGATCGGCGACAGGGCCCTGACCAGCCCGGTCGCCCCCGGGAACCCCGACGGCCGGTACGGCCCCTGCGCCACCCCGACCGGCACCGCGACCCCGATCGCCGACGAGGGACCGGAGACCACGCACCTGGTCGTCGCCGACCGGTGGGGCAACGTGGTCGCCTACAACCTCACCATCGAGTCGACCGGCGGCAACGGCATCGTGGTCCCGGGCCGCGGCGTGCTGCTCAACAACGAGCTGACCGACTTCACGTTCGGCCCCGCGCCCGGCGACCCCAACCTGCCCGGCCCCGGCAAGCGGCCACGCTCGTCGATGGCGCCCACGCTGGTGTTCGACCACGGCAGGCCGGTGCTGGCCGCGGGCTCGCCCGGCGGTTCCACGATCATCACCACCGTGCTGCAGATCCTGGTCAACCGGTACGAGCTCGGCATGAGCCTGCCCGACGCGCTCGCCGCCCCCCGGGCCACGCAGCGCAACACCGCCCAGACGCAGGCCGAGCAGGCGTTCCTCGACAAGTACCGGACCGAGCTGGAGGCCAAGGGGCACAGCCTCGTGCTGAACCCCGAGATCGGCGCCGCCACGGCCCTGGAGTTCCGCGGCCGTGACCTCGTCCAGGCCGTCGCCGAGCCCGTACGCCGGGGCGGCGGCAGCGCCCTGGTCGTCCACCCTCGCTGAGCCCGTACGGCGCCGGCGCCGGCGGGCCGCCGCCCCTGGCGGGTGTGACCGGTGTCATGGCTTGACTCCGGCATGAGGGAATGTTTGCGCAGGTCACGGGGTTGTAACGGGCATCGCGACGGTTTTGTGCGCCGTGCCGCCGGGTGGATCCCGGCCGCACCTCTTCCAGCCTCCGTCGCTTCGAATCGAGCGAAATCCCGGACAACACCCGCGGGCCGCTTTCGCGCGCCCTCAGGAGGAATCTGTGCAGCCGAACGTCAAGAAGCTCCTCGCGGGCGCCCTGCTGGCCGCCACCGCCGCCGCTCCCGCCCTCGGCCTGGCGTCCACCGCCGCCCCCGCCCAGGCGTCCACCGCCGTCCAAGCCACCGTCCACGCCGACGGCCTCACCTACGGCCAGGACGTCTCCCACTACCAGCCGGACCACGACTGGGCCGCGAGCGGCGCCGCGTTCGGCATCGTCAAGGCCACCGAGGGCGCCACCCGCGTGGATGCCTCCTTCGCCCGCCACTGGGCCGACCTGGGCGCGAAGGGCAAGGTGCGGGGCGCCTACCACTACGGGCACCCCTCCAACGACGCGATCGCCGAGGCCGACCACTTCCTGTCCGTGGTGAACCGGCAGCCGGCCGCGAAGGGCGACCTGCTCGCGCTCGACCTGGAGACCACCGACGGCCGGTCCGTGACCGAGGTCAACGCCTGGGCCAGGACGTGGCTGGCGCACGTCCAGGCCAAGACCGGCATCACGCCGCTGTTCTACAGCGGCTGGAACTTCGCCGACGAGTACGGCCGCGGCCTCCAGCAGTACCCGCTGTGGGTGGCCCGCTACGGCGTGGGCCCCGGCTCGGTGACCGCCCCCGCCGACTGGAAGAGCTGGACCATCCACCAGTACGCCGACGCGCCGGTGGACCAGAACGTCTCCGCCCTCACCGCCGCCCAGCTCAAGGGGCTCGGCCGCAGGTGACCCGCGCCCTCAGTGGATGAGCTCGTACGCCCCGGCCCGCACCTTGCGTGTGCGGGCCCAGTACTCGAAGGTGAAGCCCGGCCAGATCGTCCGGTTCACTCCGTGTTCGTCCAGGTACCAGGAACGGCAGCCGCCGGCGTTCCAGACGAGCGGGTCCAGGCGCGCGTGCAGCCGCCGGTTGAAGGCGTCCTGGGCGCCCTTCCTGACGTCCAGGGCCCTGGCCCCGGTCCTGGACAGCAGGCGCAGGCACTCGATGACGTAGCGGACCTGCGACTCGATCATGAAGACGACCGAGTTGTGCCCGAGGCCGGTGTTGGGGCCGAGCAGGAAGAACAGGTTCGGGAAGCCGGCGGTCGTGATGCCGTAGTACGTCTCGATGCCGCCCTGCCAGGCGTCCTGGATCTTCAGGCCGTTCCGGCCGGTGATGCGCTGGTCCTGGAGGGCGTCCACGACCTTGAAGCCGGTGCCGTGGACGATGACGTCCACCTCGTGCTCGCGGCCGGTCTCGTCCACGATCGAGCGGGGCCTGATCTCGGTGATCGCGTCGGTGACCAGGGTGACGTTCGGCCTGGTCAGGGCCGGATAGTAGTCGCTGGAGATGAGCACCCGCTTGCAGCCGATCGTGTAGCCGGGGGTCAGTCTGCGGCGCAGGGCGGGGTCGGGCACCTGGGCCTCCAGGTGCTTGACCGCCATGAGCTTGTGCGCCTTCATCAGGTGCGGGTGGACCGCGAAGCCGAGCGCCCGGGTCTCCAGCGCCCAGTAGACGCCGTCGCGCAGGGTCCTGGCCAGGCCCGGCAGGCGCAGGACGCGCCGGGCGGCGGGGGAGAAGGCGACGTCGGGCTTGGGGTGGATCCACGGGGGCGTGCGCTGGAAGACGGTGAGCTCGCGTACCCGGGGGGCGATCTGGGGGACGAACTGGACGGCGGAGGCGCCGGTGCCGATGACGGCGACGCGCTTGCCGGTCAGGTCGACCGAGTGGTCCCATTCGGCGGAGTGGAAGGAGGGGCCGGCGAAGGACTCCCTCTCCAAAATTTCTGGAAATTTCGGGATATGGAGGGCGCCGATGCCCGAGACGACCGCGTTCGTCCGCAAGGTTGCGCCGTCGTCCGTCGTGACCGTCCAGTCCCGCCGGTCGTCGTCGTACTCCAGGGCTGTGACGTGCTTGTTGTAGCGGATGTGGGGGGTAATGCCGTACTTGTGCGCGCAGGTACGCATGTAGTCCCAGATCTCCGCCTGCGGGGCGAACATCCGCGACCATCCGGGATTCAGCTCGTACGAGTAGGAGTACATGGGCGACGGCACGTCGCACGCGCATCCGGGGTAGGTGTTGTCCCGCCACGTGCCCCCGAGGTCGGCGGCCTTCTCCAGGATCACGAAGTCGTGGTAGCCGGCCTCCTTGAGCTTGATCGCCATGCCGATCCCGGCGAAGCCGGTGCCGATGATCACCAATCCTGGCTCAGCCACTGAACCTCCTGTATTCGGCGTGGGCGGGCGAGACGGCGATGTAGTCCAGCGCCTGGCGCAGGTCGCCCTCCTGGCTCGGGTGGAAGCCCGGCCGCAGGTAGCGCAGCGCGGCCAGGGCCAGGCCGCGCAGCGTGGGCACACGGCCCTGCGCGGAGCGGTGGAGGAAGTGCGTCCACTTGGGGGTGATGCGTCCGGCGACGAGCGGATCGTTGGCCATGAGGAAGCGGGAGCCCCGGTGGAGCAGCCACACGAGCAGCGGCCCGGCCAGCGCCATCGTCCGCACGCGGCGGGCGTAGCCGCCGTCGAGGTGGGTGAACAGGTCGAACGCCACGTCACGGTGCTCGACCTCCTCCGCGCCGTGCCAGCGCAACAGGTCCATCATCACCGGGTCGGCCCCGGCCTCGTCCAGCGGGCGGGCGTCGAGGATCCACTGGCCGAGCACGGCCGTGTAGTGCTCGATCGCGGCGACCATCGCCAGCCGTTCCCTGAGCCAGCCCGTCCTGGCCGCCGGGGGCGCCGTTCCGTCGCCGAGCAGGCGCTCGAACAGCCACTCGACGTTCTCCACGTACGGCGCCGGGTCGAGGCCCTGCTCCTTCATGTGGTCGAGGACCCGCTGGTGCGCGACCGCGTGTGTGCCCTCCTGCCCCATGAATCCCTTGACCCGCTCCTTGAGCCCTTCGTCCGTGACGAGGGGGAGCGCCTGCTTGAACACGTGCACGAACCAGCGTTCGCCGGCGGGGAGCAGCAGGTGCAGCGCGTTGATGACGTGCGTGCTGGTGGGGTCGCCGGGCACCCAGTGCAGCGGCGTGTTCTCCCAGGAGAAACGCACCCGGCGCGGCCTGATGTCCGGCAACTTATTGGACATGAAGTCCAATGTAGTCAGCCTGCCGCCGCCGGTCCAGGGCTGGTGGCGTATGAGGAGCATCACACCGACCGGCCGGTATGTCGGGGATGTGCGGAAACGACAAAGACCCGCCACGGCGTCGGGGCGGGTGAGAGGTCGGTGTGCGGTTGTGTGTTAGCGGAGCAGCAGGAAGGCGGCCACGCCGATGATCACGATCACCACGGCCACCGCGAGGATCGGCAGCAGCGGCGACTTCTTGGGGGTCGCCTCCGCCTCCGCCTCCTGCTCACGGCGCTGAGCGAAGGCGCGGAACTGCTGGGTGTTGCCCGCCGGGTCGATATGCTGGTCAGACATGGCCAGCAGCCTAGCGTGATGACATGGTCCAATTGCACCCTTTGCCACCAACTATTGGCATGGGCTGATGAGGGGACCACTCCACCCGGCGGATAGCTTTGAGCCATGCTCCGGACCCTGTTCTCGCCCCGCGTCGTGGGGCTGCACCTGCTGACGATCGGGGTCCTTGTCGCGTTCATCCTGCTCGGCCGCTGGCAGCTCGGCGTCTTCCAGGACTCCGGCAAGCCGCACGCCGCCGTCGATCCGGCTCCCGTGGGGGTCGCCACGCTCGCCCCGGTGGGCGGGCAGATGCCGGGCGAGGCCGTCGGCCGCAGGGTCTCGGCGGAGGGCACGTACGAGGCCGCGCGCCAGCTCCTGGTCGCCGACCGGCGGCCCGACGTCGACGCCCCGGGCGGCAACGTCTCCCGCGACCAGGGCTACTGGGTGCTCACCCCGCTGCGGCTCGACGACGGCACGCTGATGCCGGTCGTACGCGGCTGGGCGGCGAAGGCGGACGATCCGGGCGTCACGGCCGTGCCGCAGGGCCGGGTCACCGTGGCCGGACGGCTACGCGGCCAGCAGGGCACCGACAGCGTCCAGCGGCGCGTGGACGGCCTGCCCGCCGGCCAGGTGCAGACCGTGTCCAGCGGCGAGCTGATCAACCTGTGGACCGGCCAGAAGCTGCGTACCGGCTTCATGGTGGCGCAGCCGCCGTCGGGCTCGCTCCAACAGGTGAAGATCCGGCCGCCCGAGGTCGGTGGCACGCTGACCTGGCGTAATCTGGCTTATGCCGCAAACTGGTGGATCTTCGCTGGATTCGCCGTCTTCATGTGGTTCCACTTCGTACGCGATGCCGTACGGACTGATCGGGACCGCGACAAGTCCCCCGAAATGGTTCTGGAAGGTTAACGGTGGAATCGGCTCTCAAGCCCTTCCGGGTGCTCGCCTACGTGGTCGGCGTCATGCTGCTCATCCTGTGCGTCGCGATGGTCCTGCGCTACGGCTTCGGCGCCGCGGAGATGTCGAAGATCATCGCCCCCATCCACGGCGGCCTCTACATGATCTACCTCATCACCGTCATGAACCTGGGCATGAAGGCGCGCTGGAGCTGGCCGTACATGCTCGGGGTCATGCTCGGCGGCACGGTCCCGTTCCTGTCGTTCTACGTCGAGCGCAAGGTGCACGGCCGGGTGCGCTCGGAGCTGAGCGCGGCGGGGGCCTGAGACCCCCGCCGCGATGCGGCTCAGCTTCCGATGCCGCGCCTGCGGGCCCGCTTGAGCCGCTCACGCTGCGACGGGTCGAGCATGAGGTAGCCGACCACCGGGGCCGCGACCACGCCGAGGACCACCAGCAGGGTGACCCAGCCCGGCAAGAAGATCAGCGAGAGCAGAACCGCGGCGCCTGCGCCGATGGCGTACTTCTGAACTGGCGACATCCCTGGCTTCCTCCGAACGCGGAGCACGCGCCCCGCCTCTTCCACATTCTGCGTCGCCTGTCCAACGACTGAAGCCGCGCCCCGGGTTCCATGACGCGATGTATCTCAATTGTTGCGGGTCCAGAGGCTTAGGTGGATCGAGCCGTACGTGCGGGTCTGTCCGGGTGTGAGCGTTCGCTGGAGCGTGCGGTAACGCTCGTCGTCGGCGTACTTCGTCCCTATCCGAGGGGAGATGAGCCAGACCCGGTCCACGCCTTTCAGGGCGGCGTCCAGCTCGGCGGCCGTCTCCGGGCCGGGCGCGCCGGGCGCGCGGGTGAGGTCCGTCAGCCGCTCGTACGGGCCGCCGTACACCGCCACGAACAACCGGAAACGGCCCGGCACGAACAGCACCCGGTCGCCGGGACGTTCCTCGGCGGCCAGCGTGGCGGCCAGCGTGCGCAGGTCGTCGGGGCGGGAGGCGGGCTGCCTCAGCGCCACCTGCGCGGGCAGCACGAGCGCCGCGAACAGGGCCAGGACGACGACCGGCACCGCCCGCCGGGGCAGCGCGGCCAGGCCGATCCCGGCGAGCAGCGCGAGCAGCGGGACCGCGAAGAGCACGTAACGCGGGTGGTAGACGGGCTGGACCTGCGAGATCGCGAACGAGAGCACCACCGGCAGCGCCGCCCACACCGCCACCGCCGGGGCCCGCCCGGCCCCCCACACGGCGGCGGCGAACAACACGACCGCGCCCGCCCCCGCGACCTCCCCCGGGAAGGCGGCCAGCTCGGCCCAGCCCGGCGGCTTGAGCCAGAACACCTGGGCGTCCTTCTGACCGGCCGCCAGGACCAGCAGCGGGACGAGCGCCGCACCGGCGGCGGCCACGGCGGCGGCCACAGCGGCGAGCGAGCGGACCGTGCCGGACGGTCCGGGCCCGCTCGCCCCGGCGCGGGCCCGCAGGGTGCGGCGCAGGGCGGGCAGCCAGGCGGTGAGCAGGTGGGCGGGGATCAGGAGCAGGGCGTACAGGTGCAGCCAGCCGAGCAGGGCCACGCTCGCGCCGTAGGCCAGGCAGGCGGCCGTGGAGGGACGGTCCAGGAGCTTGACCAGCAACCACGTCGCCAGCACGGCCACGGCGCTGACCAGGGCGTACGAGCGGGCTTCCTGGGCGTACCGGGCGGCCATGGGGGTGAGGGCGTACAGGAGGCCGGCGTACAGGGCGGCCCGGGGGCCGGCCATGCGGCGGCCGAGGGCCGCGACCCCGTACGCGGCGGCCGCGAAGGCCAGCACGGACGGGAGGCGGACGATGATCTCCAGCGGTCCCGGCAGGGCGGCGAAGGGGCGCAGGAGCAGGTAGTAGAGGGCGTGCACGGCGTCGAGGTCGGCGAGGAACCGGCGCAGCTCGGCGAACGGCATGCGCGCCACCAGCACGCTGACGGACTCGTCCCGCCACAGCGACGGCCCGGAGAGCCCCCACGACCCGACCGCCAGGGCGACCGCCACGGGCGCGGCCACCTCCCACCGGCCGGCCCGGCGCGCCGCCCCGGCACGTTCTGCGGCCGGCGCGGCGGGGACGGAGGTCATCGGCGGTGGCCCATGACGGCCCGGAGCTCGTGGCGGAGGACGTCGAGGGCCGGGCGGTCGGCGGGATTGCCCGACAGGAGGCGGAACAGGACGGGAGCCAGCGCCCCGGCCCGCGCCAGCGACGCCCCCGGCGCCGGCGGCGCGCCCTCCACGGCCGTGAAGAGGGTGGCCCCCAGGGACCACAGGTCGGCGGCCGGGCTCGCGACCCCCTCCGGAGCCGTGTACGCCGGTACGGTGCCCGACCGCAGCGGGGCGACCAGCGTGGCCCGCCCCTGGTCGGAGATCAGGATGCTGCCCGGCTGCACCGCCCCGTGGTGCCCGTCCCTGGCCTGGAGCTGGTCGAGCAGGGCGAGCCCGATCTCGGCCACCTCGGCGGGCGGGAGCGGTCCAAGGGTGCGGATGACCTGGTCGAGAGGCTGGTCGACGGCCAGTCTTTCGAGCGTCTCGCGTACCACCTCGACCGGCGGCGACCCGGCTGGATGCAGCATGGCCCGGATCAGCGATCTGAGCGGGTCGGCGCCCTCGGCGGGCACCTGGCCGGGCGGGCGGCCCTCGACGGCGAAGTGCAGCGTGGCCGCCAGCGACCACAGGTCGGCCGAGGGCCGCATGCTGAGGCTCGGCACCCCGAACCCGGTGAGCACCGCCCTTCCCGTGCCGGTCAGCAGCACGTTCCCGGGGCTGACCTGGCCGTGGACGATTCCGGCCGCGTGCGCGACGGCCAGCGCCGACAACACGCACACGCCCATCCTGGCCGCCTGGACGACGGGCAGCGGTTGCCGGGAGCGTACGGCCTGCTCCAGCGACATCCCCGAGACGAACTCCATGACCAGCCACGGCACCCGGTCCTCGACCAGCACGCCGATCACCCGGGCGATGGAGGCGTGCCGCAGCCCGGCGGCCTTGCGTGCCTCATGCAGCGCGGACTCGCGCAGCTCGACGGGGATGCGCAGTTCCCTGACCACGACGTCGCGGTGCTCGATCTCGTCGAAGGCCAGCCGTACGGACCCTGCGCCCAGGGTGTTGAGCAGCCGGTAGCGCCCGGCGAGCTTCCTGGTCTCAGCCATGTCGAGTGCACGATAGCGCTCGGCCGTCCCGCGCGACCATCAGGTGGTCCGCCCGGTCAGCCAGGACTCGTGGGCGTCGTGCAGCCTGCTCCAGAGCCCCTCCTTGTCCTGCCTGCTCAGGTCGTCGAAGGTCAGCAGGAACACGTCGGCGAGCGCCGCGTAGTAGTCGCGCGCCGTGTCCAGGGTGACCGAGTGGGTGCCGTTGCCGAGGCGGGACAGGACGAGCCCGCGCAGGGAGTCCACGCCCGAGGCGTCCCGCCGTTGCACCACGGCGGTTCGTACGAACCCGGACGACGGTGACGTCGACAAATGAGTGTGCATATCAGCGAAGGCGGACATGTCTGTGGGGATCCGCTCGAAATCCATGCCCACGAACGAACCGCTCGGATCATGGTCGAACCGCCACCCACCGGGCGCGATCTCCGACGGGCGCAACACGTACGTGAAGGGACCCTGCCGATACGTGCCCGCGACCAGCGGCAGCGGCTCGTGCAGGCCGTCCCCGAGCCCGAGGTCGGCCAGCCACTCGCCGCCCGGGTTACCGGCGGTCGGCAGGCCGCGCACGGTCAGCACCAGGTGGTTGCCGATGATGCCGGGTTCGCTTCCCGGGTTCTGGACGCCGCCGACGTGCCTGGTCACGTCGTAGCCGAGGCTCCTGACCAGCTCGGAGAAGGCGCCGTTCAGGTGGTAGCAGTAGCCGCCGCGGCCCCTGATGATGCGGTCGGCGGACTCGACGGGATCGAGGGACGTGGGCCGGTCCAGCCAGATCTCCAGCGCCTCGTAGGCGACCCTCTCGACGTGCGCGACGTGGAGCGCGCGCAGGCCCTCGGCGCTCGCGGGGGCGTCTATCAGGCGGGACAGGCCCAGACGGCTGAGATAGCCAGCGGTGTTCACCGGGCAAGTCTGCACCAGATGTGCACAAATTATGGAGTGTCGTCTGCACGGCGCACTTCTAGTCTTTCGTACGTGGCAGAGCAGCGGTGCATTCTCGTGGTCGAGGACGATGTGACGATCGCCCTGGCCGTACGGAACCGGCTGGCAGCCGAGGGCTTCGACGTCCGGGTGGCGGGCGACGGGCAGGACGCGCTGGTCCAGTACGGGAGGGCGGAGCCCGATCTGGTGATCCTCGACCGGCTGCTGCCCGGCATGGACGGGCTGGAGGTGTGCCGCCGGATGCAGGCGGCGCGGCCGGTGCCCGTCCTCATGCTGACCGCGCTCGGCGAGGAGACCGACGTGCTGGTCGGGCTGGGGGTGGGGGCCGACGACTACCTGGCCAAGCCGTTCAGCATGCGTGAGCTGGTGGCCAGGATCCACGCGCTGCTGCGCCGGGTCGAGCGGGCCGGACAGCTCGCGGCCGAGGACACGGTGATCCGGGTGGGCGAGGTGGAGATCGACACGGCCGCGCGCCGGGTGTTCGTACGGGGGATCGAGGCCCAGCTCACCAGGACCGAGTTCGACCTGCTGCGGCGGCTGGCCGAGCGTCCCGGGCAGGTCTTCGAGCGCGACCGGCTGCTGTCGGACGTGTGGGGCTTCTCCGAGGCGGCCGCGACCAGGACCGTGGACAGCCACGTCCGGGCGCTGCGCCGCAAGCTCGGCTCCGACGTGGTGCGCACCGTCCACGGCGTGGGCTACGCCCTGGTACGTCAATGAGGCCCCTCGACTTCCTGGGCCGGATCAAGGTCAAGCTGGGCATCGTCATCGTGCTGGCGGTCGGCACCGCGTTCGTGGTGAACGAGGTCGGGCTCAACGCCGGGTTCACCAGGGACGTACGGATCGTGGTCGCGGTCATCCTCGCCCTGATCATGGTCCAGGTGCTGGCCATGGGCATGACCAAGCCGCTGCGCCAGATGGCCAGGGCCGCCCAGACGATCGCCAAGGGCAGCTACGGTCTGCGGGTCAGCGCCACCTCGCGGGACGAGGTGGGCGAGCTGGCCAGGGCGTTCAACGCGATGGCCGCCGACCTCGGCGAGGTGGACCGGCAGCGGCGCGAGCTGATCGCGAACGTCAGCCACGAGCTGCGCACCCCCATCACCGGGCTGCGCGCGGTGCTGGAGAACGTCGTGGACGGCGTCTCCGCGCCCGACCCGGTCACCATGCGGACCGCGCTCGCCCAGACCGACCGGCTCGGCCGCCTGGTCGCCCAGCTCCTCGACCTGTCCAGGCTCGACTCCGGCGTACGGCTGATCGAACCCGAGGCCGTCGAGCTGGCCCCGCTGGTGGAGCAGGCCGTACGCGAGGCGTCGCTGGCGCGCGAGGACGTCACGATCTCGCCGTCGGTGCCCGCCGGGCTCGTGGTGCGCGCCGACCCCGACCTGCTGGCGCAGGTGCTGGCGAACCTGCTCGACAACGCCGTACGGCACAGCCCTCCCAGGGGTGTGGTGACCGTGACGTGCGGGGCGGAGCGGGCCGGGGCGCGGGTGGTGGTGGCCGATCAGGGGCCGGGCATCCCGGAGGCGTCCAGGGGGCGGGTGTTCGAACGGTTCTCGCGGCTCGACGCGGGGCGGGCGGCCGACTCGGGGGGCGCGGGGCTGGGGCTGGCGATCGTCAAGGAGGTCGTGGAGCTGCACGGGGGGTCGATCCGGATCGACGACTGCGCGGGGTGCCGCATGGTCGTCGACCTACCAGGGAGGACGACGATGGCGGAGACACCGTTCGAGATGGGGTCGGCCAGAACACCCGACCCCCAACCCGCCATCCCCCCACCAACCGGGGTTGCCCCGACGACCCCGCCCCCAGGCACGCCGCCCCTCGCGGCGGCAGGCGCTGTTGTGGGCGCGGTTCCAGAGCACCCCTCCGAGACGGGCACACTCGCGAGCACCGGCACGCTCGCGGCCCCGAGCGAGCCCACGGGCTCGGACGCGCTCGCTGGGTCGGGCGCGCTTGCGCAGGCCGAGACGCCTGCCGGGTCCGACGCGCTTGCGGGGTCCGATGCGCTTGCTGGGTCCGGCGCGCTCGCGGGGGCAGCCGCTTCGGCCTCAGCTGCCTCAACCTCAGATGCGCCGGACTCGGGTGTGCCGGCGTCGGGTGTGCCGGTTGCCGGCGCGACGACCGCAGATGTGACGGTCGCGGGCGTGCCGGCCTCGGGCGCGCAAGCGGCACCGTCGGCGAGGCCCCTTGCGCCGGCGAGCGCGCCGTGGCCCCTCGCACAGGCCGGGACGGCCCACGGCGCGTCCGCGCCTCTCGCCCCGGTGGGTGCGGCCCACGCAGCGGCTTGGCCGCTTGCGCAGGCGGGTGGGGTGCAGGGGGCGTCCTCGCCTCTTGCGCAGGCGGGGGCTGGCAGGGGGGTGGCTTCTGCGGGGGTGGCGGGGGCTTCTGGTGCTGGTGGGCCGGGGAGTGGGGTTGGAGTCGGTGGGGTGGCGGCGGGGGGTGGGGGGTTCGCCAGGATGATCGCGGGTGGGGTGCTCGGGGTTGTCGTCGGGTTCCTGGGCGGGCTGTTCGCGGCCGTGCTCGTCTCCGTGGCCGTCGGTGACGGGCTGGCGCTGGTCACGCTGGTCATGGTGACGGCGCTGGGCGGCGCGCTCGGCATGGCGCTCGGGGCGGGGTCGGGGCGTCGGGCGGCGGCGTATCAGGTCGCGTACCAGGCGGGGATGCCCGTACGGCCCCATGGCGACCCCGCACAGGCCCAGGCGAGCCCCGGACAGGGCCACGGTGGGCCCTCACACGGGCAGATGGGCCCCACGCACGGGCAGATGGGCCCCGCACAGGGGCACGGCGGGCCCGCGCACGGGCAGGGGCAGGGGTATGCGGGGATGGCGCAGGGGTATGTGCCGCCGCCGTTGTTCCCCAGGCCCGAGTTGCCCGCCGCGCCGCGCTGGTTGCCGCCGGCCGCCGCCGGCGCGGGGGTGTTCGCCGCGGTGGCGTTGCCCGACGCGCAGGTCGGGCTGGGGATCGTGCTCGTCGCCATGGTGCTCGGCGCGGCGGCGTTGCCGGCCGTGCTGCGCAGGATGACCCCCTGGACGCTGGCGTTCGGGGTGACGGCGTACTGGCTGATCTCGATGGCGGCGGTGCGCGACGCGGACTGGCTGGTCGCGATCCTGCTCGTCGGGGGCGCGGGGCTGGGCGCGCTGGCGGTGTCCGGGGCGGGGGCCGGCTGGCTGGGCGTGATCAGGGGCGGTGCGTCCGTGCTGCTCGCGCTCGGTCCCGTGCCGTGGTTCCTGGCCGGGCCGCTCAGGAAGCTGACCGCCCGGCGGCGGATCATGCCGGTGCTCGCGGGGCTCGGCATCACGGTCGTGCTGGTCGGGGTGTTCGGGTTGCTGTTCGTCTCGGCCGACGCCGTCTTCGCCTCGTACGTCGAGCGCCTGACCGCCACCCCCGCCTGGGCCGACTCGCTGCCGGGCCGGATCTTCGTCTTCGGGTTCGTCGCCGTGTTGCTGGCCGCCACCGTGCTGGTCGCGCTGCGGCCGGTGATCGACCCGGTCGGTCCCGAGCACAAGTTCGGCGTGAGCAGGAGCGTGTGGCTGGTGCCGCTCGTCGCGGTGAACCTGCTGTTCTCGTCGTTCGTGGCGGTCCAGATCACGGCGCTGTTCGGCGGCGACGGCTGGGTGCGGCGGACGGCAGGTCTGACCTACGCCGAGTACGCCAGGCAGGGGTTCTTCCAGCTCGTCGTGGTCAGCGTGTTCGTGCTGGGCATCGTCGCGGTGGCCGGCGGGCTGCTGCGGACCGAGCGCCGCGAACGCTGGCTGCTGGCCGTCATGCTCGGCCTCCTGTGCGGGCTGACGATGGTGGTGCTGGCCTCGGCCCTGCACCGGATGAGCCTCTACACCGACGCGTACGGCCTGTCCCGGCTGCGCATCTCGGTGCAGGCGACGGTGTGGTGGCTGGGCGCGCTGTTCGCGCTGGTGCTGCTGGCCGGCGCGGTACGCCTGGCGGGACGAGGCTCCGGCTGGCTGCCTCGTACGATCGTCCTGGTGACCGGGCTCGGCCTGGGCGCGTTCGCGGTGGTCAACCCCGACCTCCAGGTCGCGCAGACCCAGGTCGAGGTGCGCGGCGTCACCAAGATGGACTCCGACTACCTGGGCGACCTCGGCGCGGAGGCCGTGCCCGCCCTCGACCGGCTGCCCGAGCCGCAGCGCAGCTGCGTGCTCGCCGACGTGGTCCGCGCGAACGGGCTCGGCCACCCCGATCCCTGGAACGGCTGGAACCTCGCCCGCGCACAGGCCCGGGACCTGCTGGCCGAGCGGCCCGTCGATCCCTCGGCCACCTGCGCATCGGCGCCGGCGCGCGGCTCTGATTGAATCTTGGTGTGAGGTTCGACGTAGTCATCAGCGGCGGCCGGGTGCTCGACGGCACGGGCGCGCCGCCGTACCGGGCGGATGTGGGGATCGCGGGCGACCGGGTCGCGGCGGTCGGCAGGCTCGGCGGCGCGCAGGTGGGGACGGTGATCGACGCGACCGGACGGTTCGTCGCGCCCGGCTTCGTCGACTGCCACGCCCACGGCGACGCGGCCGTGTTCGACCCGGCCGTGCAGCTCGCGGCGCTCCGGCAGGGGGTGACCACGTTCGTCCTTGGACAGGATGGTCTGTCCTTCGCCCCAGGGTCCGCCGAGACCGTCGCCTACGCCTCCCGCTACTTCGCCGCCGTCAACGGCGCCCTGCACGAGGGCCCGCTGAGCGTCGCAGAGCTGCTCGCCGGCTACGACCGCGCGGTGGCGCTGAACACGGCCTACCTGCTGCCGCACGGCACGATCCGCTTCGACGTCATGGGCCCCTCGCCGGAGGCGGCCTCGCGCGCGGAGCTGGCCGCGATGGTGGAACGGGTCGAGCGCGGCCTGTCCGAGGGCGCGGTCGGGTTGTCGAGCGGGCTGGAATACCTGCCGGGCCGCTACGCCGACGCCGCGGAGCTGGCCGCCCTGTGCACGCCGCTCGACGGCCTGCCGTACGTCACCCACATGCGGGCCTACGGCGCGAACGCCGCGGTCGGCATGGAGGAGGTCGTGGACATCGCCGGGCGCTCGGGCACGGCCGTGCACGTCTCCCACCTGCACGGGCCCGCCGACGTGCTGTTGCCGCTGGTCGGCAGGGCGCACGACGAGGGCGTCGACCTCACCTTCGACACCTACCCCTACCTGCGTGGCAGCACGATCCTGGCCATGGTGGTGCTGCCGCCGTCCGTGCCGGGCGCCCAGACGGACCTGGCGCTGGAGATGATCGCCTCGGCCGAGCTCGACGACTGGTGGGCGGGGCTCGGCGACCTCTGGCCGCGCCTGACCGTCTCCCACGCGCCCGGCCTGGAGTGGGCGGAGGGGCTGGCCCTGCCGGAGGCGGCCGGGCGGGCCGGCATGGACCCCGCCGCGTTCTGCCGCCACCTGCTGGTGGAGACGCGGCTGGAGGCCGGGTGCGTCTCCGCGCGGCCCGACGAGGGCCCCGTGGGGGAGGAGTCCGTACGCCGGATCCTGCGCCATCCCTCCCACACCGGCGGTTCCGACGGCATCTACGTGGGCGGTCATCCGCATCCGCGCGGGTTCGGGGCCTTCGCCAGGTTCCTCGGCCGGCACGTCCGCGAGCTGGGCGACTGGACGTGGGAGCAGGCGATCGTGCACCTGGCCTCCCACCCGGCCCGGCGGTTCGGGCGCAACGGGCGCGGGCTGGTGCGTGACGGGTTCGTCGCCGACCTGGTGGTGTTCGACCCGCTCACGGTGTCCGACCGGGCGACGTACGCCGACCCGCGCACCCCGGCGAGCGGCGTGGACGACGTGCTCGTGTCCGGCGTGCGCGTGCTGGCGGGGGGCGAGCTGACCGGGGCCGTTCCGGGACGGGCGCTCCGATCACGCTGATCCCGGCTGGGATAAGGTCATACGCGGATAAATGGGGGGTGTTGTGCAGGTAATCCTTGGGCAGTCGGTCCTCGACGGCGAGCTCGGCTTTCCGCTGATGATCGTGCACCGCGACGCGCTGGAGCACAACGTGGCCACGATGGCCTCGTTCGTCCGCGACCACGGCATGGAGCTGGCCCCGCACGTCAAGACGCACATGTCGCCGGAGATCTCCGCGATGCAGCTCGAAGCGGGCGCGTGGGGGCTGACGGTCGCGACGACCCGGCAGGCCCGGATCGCCCGCGGCTACGGCGGCGACCGGATCATGGTGGCCAACCAGGTCGTCGACTCGGCCGGGCTGACCTGGGCGGCCGGAGAGCTCGACCGCGATCCGGCGTTCGAGTTCCTGAGCTTCGTCGACTCCGAGGCCGGGGTGGACATCCTGGCCCGGCACGCCTCGACGCGGCCGTTCCGGGTGCTCGTGGAACTCGGGCACGAAGGCGGGCGAGCCGGTTGCCGCACGCTCGACGAGCTGCTGAAGGTGGCCGCGTACGTCCAGGAGACGCCCGGCGTCGAGCTGGCCGGCGTCGCCGGGTACGAAGGCGCGCTGAAGAGCGCGGAGGACGTCCGCCGTTACCTGGGCACGTTGCAGGACGCCGTCGAGCACGTCCGGGTCCGGAACCCGATCCTGACCGTCGGCGGCAGCCAGTGGTTCGACGTGATCGGCCGCGAGCTGGTCACCACGCAGGCCCGGATCCTGCTGCGCAGCGGCGCGTACGTCACCCACGACGACGGCTACTACCGCGAGCGCACGCCGTTCAACCGGATCGGGGGCGAGCTGCGGCCGGCTCTGGAGGTGTGGGCGCACGTGTTGTCCACGCCCGAGCCGGGGCTCGCGGTCGTGGGCATGGGCAAGCGGGACGCGCCCTACGACGAGGGGCTGCCGGTGCCGCGCAGGGACGGCGTCACGATCATGAAGATGCAGGACCAGCACACCGTGGTACGAGCCGACGGCCTCAAGCCCGGCGACCTGCTGGCCTTCGGCATCTCACATCCGTGCACCGCGTTCGACAAGTGGCGCGTGCTGCCTCTGGTGGACCGGGACTACCGTGTCGTCGGCACGATACACACCGATTTCTAGGGAGATTTCGTGAAGAAAGAGCTCAAGACCACCGAGGGCGCGGCCCCGGTCGGCGCCTACTCCCAGGGGCTGGTGGTGGGCGACTTCGTCTACACCTCCGGCATGGGCCCGCTCGACCCGCACACCGGCGAGATCGTCGGCGACGACGTGGCCGCCCAGACCCACCAGGTCATGAAGAACCTCGGGGCCATCCTCGCCGCCCACGGCCTGGGCTTCGACGACGTCATCAAGTCGACGGTCCACCTCCAGGACGTCAAGGAGGACTTCGCCGCCTACAACGAGGTGTACAAGAGCTACTTCACCCAGCCGTACCCCGTACGGACCACGGTGGGCTCGCAGCTCATGAACATCCTGGTGGAGATCGACTTCGTCGCGCACAAGAGCGCGTAAGGTCTGCACGTGGACAGTTCGGTATACGTCTTCGCCGAGGACCTGCACGGTGAGGGCGTCGAGCGGGTGCTCGACAGGATCAGCGCGTACGGGGTGGACGGCGTCACGGTCGGGGCCGTCCACCACGCCGCGCTCGACGTCACCCCGCACGGACTGTCCAGGCTGACCGTCAGGCACGACGGCGCCCACTTCACCCCGCCGGCCGAGCTGTTCGACGGGCTCCGGCTCGCTCCCGTGCCCGGTCACGTCCACGCCCTCACCCGCCTGCGCGAGGCGTGCGCCGGGCGCGGTTTGAAGCTCCACGGCTGGACGGTCTTCCTCCGCAACGCCACGCTCGGCACCGAGCACCCCGACGTGACCGTGCGCGACTGCTTCGGCGACCGCGGCTCGCTCATCGACCTGTGCCCCGCGCATCCCGACGTGCGCGAGTACTCCGTCGCGCTGGCCAGGGCGGTGGCCAGGCTGGGCGTCGACAGCGTGGTCGCCGAGGCGCTGCACTTCACACCGGTCGAACCGCAGCGCTCCTTCGTGCAGCTCGGGCCCATGGACTCGTTCCTGTTCGGGCTCTGCTTCTGCGACTACTGCATGCGCAGGGCCACCGACCTGGGCGTCAACGCCGAGGTGGCGCGCGAGGAGTGCGCGCGGATCGTGGGCGGGGTCTTCGACGGCGACCCGGCCGCACAGGGCGAGGTGACCAGGGCGGCGCTCACCGCCTACGCCGGGCCCGAGGTGGTGGCGTACGCGCGGGCGCGCTCCGAGACCGTCACCACGCTCGTGTCGGAGGTGTCGTCGGCGGTCGCCGAGGAGGGCTGCAAGCTGGTCTTCATCGACTCGACGGGGGCGGTGAAGGGCTACCGGGACGGCCTGCCGACGCCGGGCCTGGCCGCCCACGACGCCTGGCAGCTCGGGGTGGACCTGGTGGCGCTCGGCGACCTGGTGCCCGCCTTCGGCGTGCTGGCGTACGCGCGGGACGCGGCGCGGGTGGCCGACGACGTGGGCGCCTACCTGCGTTCGGTGGGCAAGGACCGCGAGGTGCGGGCGGTGTTGCGGCCCGGCTACCCCGACAGCGACTCGACCGACCGCCTGGTGGCCAAGGCCAGGGGCGCGAAGGCGGCAGGCGCTCTCGCGGTCGACTTCTACGCCTACGGGCTGGTGCCCCACCCGGTGCTCGACCGCATCCCGGAAGCCCTGGCCGCCGCCGGCTGAAACCCCGCACGTCCGCTCAGAGGCCGTCGAGCAGGACCGACACGGCCTTCTCCGCATAGCCCTCCGGAAGGGGCAGACCGCGGAAGACCGCGCGCATCCACACGGCCCCGGCCAGCAGGTCCACGATCAGCAGCGGGTCGGCCGACGCGCTCAGCTCGCCCCGGCGCGCCGCGCGCTCGAAGATCACCCGCTCCCGCGCGAACCGGTCGGCGAAGAACCGGCGGGCGTCGAGCTCGGGATGGCGTACGGCGGCGGCCAGGGCCGTGACCGCGATGTCGCTGCCGGGCGGCTCGGTGAGCAGCCGTACAACCTGCTCCACCAGGGCCACCAGGTCGCCCCGGAACGAGCCGGTGTCGGGCGGTTCGAACCCCAGCACGTCCGACTCGACCAGCGCTGCCCCGAGCAGCGCCGCCTTCGACGGCCACCACCGGTAGATGGTCGTCTTGTTGACCCCCGAGCGCTCGGCGACCCCCTCGACCGTGAGCCCGTCATAGCCCTTCTCCGCGACCATCCACAGCGTCGCGTCGAAGATCTCCTGCTGCTTCCTCGGCGCCATAGGTCATTTTCTCCCGGCGAACGCCGTGGCCACACCGAGGCCCAGGTAGACGACGCCGCTGACGTACCGCAGGGTTCGGGCGGCGCGGGTCAGGCGGGTGCCGAGGGCGCCGGCGGTGAGCGCGTACACGAGGTCGGAGATCAGGCCCAGGAACAGCAGCGTCAGGCCGAACACGACGATCTGCAGCGCGGGCGAGCCGGCCCCCGGGTCGACGAAATGCGGGAGGAAGGCCAGGAAGAACAGCGCCACCTTGGGGTTGAGCACGTTGACCAGGACCCCTTCGAGGAACACCTTGGCCAGCGGTTGCGCGGGCGGCGCCCCGGCCTGCGCGTCCTTGCCGGTGAAGGCGCGTACGCCCAGGTAGAGCAGGTAGGCCACGCCCGCCCACTTGACGATCGCGAACAGCGCCGCCGACCGCGAGATCACGTACGAGAGCCCGGCGGCCGCCGCGGCGATGTGCACCAGCGTGCCGGCCTCCACGCCGAGCGCGCTGGCCAGGCCGGCCGCCCTGCCCTGGGCCAGGCCCCTGGCGGCGATGTAGAGGTGGTTGGGGCCGGGGACCAGCACCAGGGCCAGGGAGGCCGTGGCGAAGAGCAGGAAAGTCGTCAAGGAGATCACGAAACAGCAGCGTAGAATGGGTTTGGTATGACGAAGAGGGCCAATTCCACGACGATGACGTGGACCAATGAAGTGTCGGCGCCGCGTGGCACACTTGCTGGCGTGAACGGTCTTCTCGTCGGGCGCTCGGCCGAGCTGTCCAAGCTCGTGCGTGTGCTGGAGTCCGCGGCCGACGGCACGGCCGGGGTCGCGCTCGTCGGCGGCGACGCGGGGATCGGCAAGACGCGCCTGGCCGGAGAGCTGGTGGCCGAGGCGCGTGAGCGCGGCTTCCACGTCATGGTCGGCCAGTGCGCCGAGCTGGGCGACGCGCTGCCCTACCTCCCGCTGGCCGACGCGCTGCGCGGCGCCGAGCCCGCCGTGCGCGAGGCCGTCGCCGCCCATCCGATGCTGGGCCAGCTCCTGCCGGGCCACGACACCGGGGCGCCCTCGGCCGGGCTCACCCAGCAGCGGCTGTTCGGGTCGCTGCTCGGGCTGCTGGCCGACGTCCAGCCGGTGCTGTTCGTGATCGAAGACCTCCACTGGGCCGACCGTTCCACCCGTGACCTGCTGGTCTTCCTCAGCCGCATGCTCCAGAGCGAGCGCGTCTGCGTGGTCGGCACCTACCGCACCGACGACCTCCACCGCCGCCATCCGCTGCGCGCGGTGCTGGCCGAGCTGAAGCGGCTGCCGTCGGTGACGAACGTGGAGCTGGGCCCGCTGGAGTCCGGCGAGATGTCGGACTATGTCACGACCTTGGGTGAGGTGGACGCGCAGGAGCTCGGGCTCATCGTCTCGCGCGCAGGCGGCAACCCGTTCTATGCCGAAGAGCTGTTCGCGGCCATGTCCGAGGGCGACAGCCTGCCCGACGGGCTGGCCAGCCTGCTGTTGTCGCGGGTCGAGGTGCTGTCCGAGGCCGGGCAGCGGGTGCTGCGCGCCGCCGCGGTCGCCGGCCGCCGGGTGGAGGACGAGCTGCTGCGCGAGGTCTCGGGGCTGCCGCTGGCCGAGTTCGAGGAGGCGGTCAGGGAGATCGTCTCGCGCGGCCTGCTGAAGGTCCAGGGCTACGGCTACGCCTTCCGCCACGCCCTGTTGCAGGAGGCGGTCTACACCGATCTGCTGCCCGGCGAGCGCACCCGGCTCCACGCCGACTTCGCGCGTCTGCTCACCTCGTCCGCCGAGCTGGCCCACCACCATCTCGCCAGCCACGACCTGGCCGGGGCGGTCGCCGCCTCGGCGCAGGCGGGCCGCGAGGCCGAGCGGCTGGGCGCGCCCGCCGAGGCCCACAACCACTACGACCAGGCGCTCGGCCTGTGGGACCGGGTGGAGGGCGCCGAGGAACTGGCCGGGGAGAGCCGGGCCGCCCTCGCCTTCCGCAGCGCCGTCGCGGCGGCCGACAGCGGCGACAACCACCGGGCGGTCACCCGGCTGCGGGCGCTGCCGCCGACGTCCGAGGTCGACGAGCGGCTGGCCTACTACCTCTTCGAGACCAACGACCCGCCCGGCGCGATCGCGGCGGCCGAGCGCGCGGTCGAGAGCGCCGAGGACGCGCCGAGCCTCGCCCGCGCCCTCGCCACCCAGGCCCGCACACTGCTGTGGGGCCCGCGCCACCACGAGGTCGAGCCGCTGACGGCCCGCGCCCTGGAGACGGCCCGCGCCAGCGGCGCGGTCGACGCCGAGGTGGGCGCGCTGCTCACGCTGGCCAGCTACGTCGAGAACCACGGCGACGTGGCGCGGGCCCACTCGCTGGTCGAGAGCGCCTCCGCCCGGGAGACGGGCGTCCTGGCGATGGACCTGCGGGCCCGCTTCCATCACGCCCGCATCCACTACGAGCAGGGCATGCTCGCCCAGGCCGCCGAGGTGGCCGACGCCGGCGTCAAGCTGGCCGTCGACACCGGCCTCAACTGGAGCACCTACGGCACCGACCTGCGTTTCCTGCGCCTGCTCATCCACTACGTCGCGGGTGAGTGGGACGCGGCGGAGGCGGTGGCCGCCGGGTTCGGCGCGCGGGTGGGCACGCTGTCGGAGGCCATCCTGTCGTCGTTCGCGCTGTTCATCGAGGTGGGGCGAGGGTTGCCCGCGGTCGAGGCACGCCTTGAGTGGTTGCGGCCGTTCTGGCACGACGCCCTGGCCACGTACATGTCGCGGGGCATGGCCGCCGAGCACGCCCTGTGGAACGGCGATCCGGCCGCCGCGCTCGACCACGTCCATGCGGCCCTGGCGACGCTCGACGAGGGCGAGTCCGGCACGCTGCGGCTGGCCGCCGTCGGGCTGTCGGCGATGACCGAGCTCGGCACCACGGAGGGCGCCGACGACCTGCTGGCCCGTGCCCGGTTCGCCGCCACGCGGGGCCCGACCGGCGAGTTCGTCCAGCTCGGTCCCGAGGGGCGGGCGTGGGCGCTGCGGGTGGAGGCCGAGTGGCTGCGGCTCCAGGGCCGGCTCGACGTCGAGCTGTGGCGCAAGGTGGTCGCGGCGTTCGACTTCGGCTTCGTCTACGAGGTGGCCAGGACCCGCTGGCGGCTGGCCGAGGCCCTGCTCGCGGCGGGCGAGCGGGAAGAGGCGCAGGAGCAGTGGAGCCTGGCCAAGGGGGCGGCCGGCAGGCTGCGGGCCGCGCCGCTGGAGGCCGCGCTGCTGGAGTTCGGCAGGCGGGCCCGGTTCGGCGGCGGGCAGCCCGAGGGGGCGCTGACGGCGCGCGAGGTCGAGGTGTTGCGGCTGGTCGCCGAGGGGCTGACCAACCGGGAGATCGCCGGGCGGCTGTTCATCGCGCAGAAGACGGTGAGCGTGCACGTGTCCAACATCCTGGGCAAGCTCGACGTCGCCACCCGTACGCAGGCGGCGGCCGCCGCCCGCACCCACAATTTGCTGTCCTGACGGCCGCATGACCGTTCGTCCCAGGTGGTCAGGTGGCGTCGGTGAGTGTGGTGACGGCGCGGGTCGGGGAGAGGATGACCGGGGCCGTCGAGAGGGCCATGGCGGCGGCGCCCAGGGCGGTGGCGGGCCAGGGACCGAGTGCCGTGGTCAGCGCGCCGCCGAGCAGCGCTCTGGTCGGGCGTGGTGGTCGAGTTCACCGGCAGGCAGGCCGTGCTCACCTCCGACCGGCCCGGACCGGCGGGGGCGGTCGCGCGGGTCGTCGGCGTGGTGGCGCGGGCGATGGCCGACGGCACCTGGGCCCGGCTGAAGGCGTGCGCGAACGAAGAGTGCGAATGGGCCTTCTACGACCATTCCCGCTCCCGTACGCGGCGGTGGTGCTCGATGGAGCTCTGCGGCAACCGGGCCGAGCAGACGCGGTGGCGGGACAGGCGGGGGTGAGTCCGTACATCAGGGACGCCACGTGCGGCTTTTTGGGGCGATCTTTGCGTCCCTGTTCGTAGCGTCCGAGATCGGGACCTCTCACTGGAGAGCGATGGCGGGCCCGGCCGGCCCGCTCGCGACGACCTGTCCTGCCGCGACGGGTCGGTCCGTCCCGTCTCGCAAAGGAGCAGACTCATGCCCACTCTCGTCACGTCTCTGCCCGCCCTGGCCGTCGCCGGGCTGACCGCACTGACGCCGGCCGTCGTCCCGGGGGCCGCGCAGGCCGCGGTGGCGATTTCCTGCACGGTGTCCGGTCAGGCCCAGTATCTGCCTGGGGCGCAGCGGCTCCTGCATCTGGAGCGTTCCTGGAGCCGCAGGGCCCCGTGGAACTGCGTCGACCGCAGCGGCTCGGGCGTCACGGCGGCCCGCATGCGGGCCAGCTTCAACGGCGTGACGCCGAGCTGCGGCGGGCGCGCCGCGGGACACGTGTTCGAGGACGACAACATCTTCGACCGCATGTTCCGCGACCGCGACCGCAACCTCGCCAACCGCATCATCTACGACCGGCACGACCGCAGCCTGGCCGACCGCATCATCCATGACCGCGAGGAGCGCGGGAGCTCCGAGGGCGTCTTCCGCGACCGCGGGGACGGCTTCCGCAAGTGGAACGACGGCACCGCCTTCGCCCGCGACACCGCCGCCGGCGGCAACGGTGCGATCACCATCGACTGGACCGTCAACGGGGCCACGCGGACCAGCAAGGCCGCCGTGCGCATCGTCGAGACCGACAACGACACGGCCAAGGTCGCCGGCACGATCCAGTCCGGGCTGTTCAGGGGCCGGACGTTCAACGGCCGGTTCGACACCTCCCTGCTCGGCGGCTCGGGCACGTGTGTGTCGGGCGCGACCGGCAGTGTGCTGAGGGGCGACTTCAAGGGCCAGTTCACCGTCGGCTGACGACGGCGGGCCCGAGGGACGTGACCGGCGGGAGCCGGCCCGCCGGTCACGCCTCTTGATAGGTTGTACGCAGGTGTGCCGGGAAGTCTGGTCGGCGATTCCGTTGTCGATCGTGGAGTTCCCCTTGCAGCTTTCCCCGGGCGGTCCGCCGTGACCGTCACCGCGTGGCTGGCGGTCGCCGTCTTCCTCGCCTCGTACACGCTGATCGCCACCGAGAAGGTGCACCGGGTCGCCGCGGCGCTCGGCGGCGCGGGGCTCATGTTGCTGCTGCACGCCACCGACGGCGGCGCGGCCTTCTTCGACGAGCACACCGGCATCGACTGGAACGTCATCTTCCTGCTGCTCGGCATGATGGTCATCGTCGGCGTGCTGAAGCAGACGGGCGTCTTCGAGTTCCTGGCGATCTGGGCCGCCAAACGCGCCAGAGGGCGGCCGTTCCGGCTCATGGTGTTGCTGATCCTGATCACCGCGGGCGCGTCGGCGCTGCTGGACAACGTGACCACCGTGCTGCTGATCGCGCCGGTGACGTTCCTGGTCTGCGAGCGGCTGGCGTTGCCGGTCGCGCCGTTCCTGATCGCCGAGGCGATGGCCTCCAACATCGGCGGCACCGCCACCCTGGTCGGCGACCCGCCGAACATCATCATCGCCAGCCGGGGCGGGCTGACCTTCAACGACTTCCTCGTCCACCTGACACCGCTGATCGTGGTGCTGATCGTGGTCTTCATCGGGTTGTGCCGGGTGATGTTCCGCCGGTCGTTCACCTACGACCCCGAACTGGCGGCCGAGATCATGGCGCTCGACGAGCGCGAGGCGATCGCCGACCACAGGCTGCTGTGGCAGTCGCTGGCCGTGCTCGCGGTGGTGATGGCCGCGTTCGTGCTGCATCCCGTGCTGCACTACGAGCCGTCCGTGGTGGCGCTGCTCGGCGCGGGCGTGCTCGTGGCCGTCACCAAGGTGACCACCGAGGACGCGATCCGCGAGGTGGAGTGGCCCACGCTGGTGTTCTTCGCTGGACTGTTCGTCATGGTCGGGGCGCTGGTGGAGACCGGCGTGATCGCCCAGGTCTCCCAGGCCGCCGCGCAGGCCACCCACGGCCAGCTCGGGCTGACCACGATGGTCCTGCTGTGGGCCTCGGCGGGCCTGTCCGCCATTGTCGACAACATCCCGTACGTGGCCACCATGAGCCCCATCGTGGCCGACCTCGTCCAGGCCAACGGCGGCGACGGGCCGGCGCAGGTGTTGTGGTGGGCCCTGGCGCTCGGCGCCGACCTGGGCGGCAACGCCACGGCCGTGGGCGCGGCGGCGAACGTGGTCATCCTCGGCATCGCGGCGCGCAACGGCACCCCGATCAGCTTCTGGCAGTTCACGAAGTACGGCCTGATCGTCACGGCGACGACCGTCGCGCTGGCCACGCCGTACCTGTGGCTGCGTTACCTGATGTGACGCACGTCATGTCACACCCGTAGGCCGTAAAGGCTCTCAGGGGACATGATGCCTGGAATGACGGACGTGTTCGCCGACCACCGGGAGCTGCTGTTCTCCATCGTGTACAACATGCTCGGCAGCGTCTCCGACACCGAGGACGTGCTCCAGGAGACCTGGCTGGCCTGGTCGTCGAGGGACCCGGCGGAGATCGGCAACCCGCGCGCCTACCTGGTGCGGATCGCCGTGAACCAGGTGCTCGCCCATCAGTCGGCGCTGCGCCGCCGGCGCGAGACGTACGTCGGGCCGTGGTTGCCCGAGCCGCTGGTCTCGGCCGCCGACGGGGCGGAGGAGGTCGTACGGGGCGAATCGGTGTCGCTGGCCCTGCTGGTGGTGCTGGAGACGCTGACGCCGCTGGAGCGGGCCGTGTTCATCCTGCACGAGGTGTTCGCCTACCAGCACAACGAGATCGCCGGCATGATCGGCCGCAGCCCGGCGGCGGTGCGTCAGCTCGCGCACCGCGCCCGTGAGCACGTCCAGGCCCGTCGGCCGCGCAACCGGGTCGAGGCGCGCGTGCAGCAGGAGGTGACCGAACGGTTCGTGGCCGCGGCCTTCGGCGGGGACCTCGACGCGCTGATGGAGCTGCTGGCGCCGGAGGTGACCCTGTGGGCCGACGGCGGCGGCAAGTCGGTGGTGGGCGGGCCGCGTCCCGTCCACGGCCGCGACAAGGTCGCCCGGCTGCTCGTCGCGCGCACCGCGCAGCCGATGGAGGGGCTGGACATCCAGTACAGAGAGGTCAACGGGGACCCTTCGGCGGTGGTGTTCGTGGAGAACGCGCCGTTCGCCGTGATGGTCGTCGACCTGACCTCCGACGGGTCGCAGGTGCGCGACATCTACACGGTCGCCAACCCCGACAAGCTCTCCCGGGTGCGCAAGGAGCCATGATCTAGGGGTGAGACCTACAGCGCGGCAGGTGGCCGAACTGGCGAACGTGTCCGTGGCGACCGTCTCCTACGTGCTCAGCGGGCGGGACCGTCCCGTCGGCGCGCAGACCAGGCAGCGGGTGCTCGACGCGGCCAGGCAGCTCGGCTACACCCCCGACCAGGCGGCCCGCAGCCTGCGGCGGCGCAGCACCCAGCGGGTCTGCCTGGTGCTCGGCTCGTTCGGCGGGGTGCCCGCGGACGAGCGGCTGGCCGCCGACCTGCACGAGAGGGCCGACGCCCGCGGCTACTCGGTGGTCACGCTGGCCGTCTGCTCGCCGGCCCGCGCCCGGTCCGCGACCGACGTGCTGCTCGGCGGCATCGCCGACGGCGCGCTGTTCAACGTGACCGGCGACCACCTCACCGGCGACCTGCTCGCCGAGCTGGCCGCCGCCGGGCTGCCCATGGTGGCGCTGCGCAACGAGGACGTGCCCGAGGGCTGCGACGTCGTACGCACTCCGGAGACCGAGGCGTGCGCCGAGGCGGTCGAGCACCTGCTGGCCGGCGGACGGCGGCGGATCGTGTTCATGGGCCAGCGCTGCGAGCTCACCCGCGACCGGCCGGTCGGCCGCCTGCTGGGCTACACGACGGCCCTCGACCGGCACGGCGTCGCCGAGCGGGTCGTCATCCCCGGCGCCGACGACCGGGTGTCGGCCTACCGGACCGCCGCCGAGCTGCTGCGCTCGCCCGGCCGCCCCGACGCGGTCTTCGCCGCCACCGACCGGGCCGCGATCAGCGTCGTCCAGGCCGCCAGGGACGCCGGGCTGCGCGTCCCCGACGACCTGGCGGTGGTCGGCGTCGGCAACATCGACGAGGGACTGATCAGCAACCCGCCGCTCAGCACCGTCGGCCCGCTCAGGCACGACTTCACCGACGTCGTGGACCTGCTCTTCGACCGGCTCCAGGCCGAGGAGCCGCCGCCCGGCCGCGAGATCGTCCGGCCATGGCGGTTCCTGCGCAGGGGATCGTCCTAGCCGACGGTCTCGGGCACGGGCCGCGCGGTGGGTTCGGCGGCGCGGGCACGCAGGCCGAACGCGGTCACCAGCACGGCCACCGCCGCGGCGGCCACCGGGACGACCAGGGCCGTCCTGAGCGAGTCCAGGCTGGTCGCCGAGCCGCCGCCGAGCGCGGCCACGTTCACGGCGGTCACCGCCGACAGGCCGAGCGCGGTGCCGAACTGGATCGCCGTGTAGAGCAGGCCCCCGGCCAGGCCCTGCCGGTCCTCGGCCACGCCCTCGGTCGCGGCCATGGTCAGCGGGCCGTAGGTCAGGGAGAAGGCCAGGCCGAGCAGGAGCATGGTGGGCAACATGGCGGCGTACGTCCAGTCCGGGCCGACCGGCAGGAACAGCACGTACGCCAGCGCCGCCAACACGATCCCGGCGAACAGCACGCGGGCGTTGCCGAACCTGTTCACCAGCCGGGGCGTGAGCGTGGGGGCCAGGACCGTGTCGATGCCGATCACCAGCATGGCCAGGCCCGTCTGCAGGGTGCTCCAGCCGCGTACCTCCTGGAGGTAGAGCGTGGCCAGGAACTGGAACCCGGCGAAGGAGGCGAGGAACAGCAGCGCGCCCAGGTTGGCGCGGACGAGCGGCCCCGAGCGCAGGACGTCCAGGTGGACCAGCGGGTCGGCCGAGCGGCGTTCGATCAGCAGGAACGCGGCGAGCAGCGCCAGCCCGGCGGCGAAGACCGCGACCGTGATCCACGTCCCGTCGGCGGGCGCCTCCAGGCGGACGACGCCGTACACGAGCAGCAACATCGAGCCGGTCACGGTCAGCGCCCCGGCCAGGTCGAACGAGCCCCGCACCCGTTCGCCGGAGTCCTTGACCAGCGGGACGGCGGCCAGCAGGATCAGCGCCGACATCGCCACCGGCGCGAAGAACACCCAGCGCCAGCCGATCGAGGCCAGCAGGCCGCCGGCGACCAGGCCGAGCGAGAAGCCGCCCGCCGCGGTCCCGGCGTACACGCCGAGGGCCTTGGTGCGCTGCGGGCCCTCGGGGAAGTTACCGGTGACCAGCGCCAGACCGGCGGGCGCCATGAACGCCGCGGCGACGCCCGTGACGAACCGCGCGACCAGCAACATCCACCCCTCGGTCGCCAGACCGCCCAGGCCGGAGAAGAGCAGGAACACCGTCAGCCAGGTCAGGAACATGCGGCGGCGGCCGAGCAGGTCGGCGGCCCGGCCGCCCAGCAGCATGAAACCGCCGTACCCCAGCACGTACGCGCTGACCACGCCGCTGAGCATGCCGGTGGACAGGCCGAGGTCGGCGCGGATCGACGGCAGCGCCACGTTCAGCATGGCCACGTCGATGCCTTCCAGGAAAACGGCCCCGGCCAGCACGAACAGTACGCTCCAGGCACGTGCGTCCATGCGCTGGTTCAAGGGAGACATGATGCGTTCCTTCCACAATGGTCGGTTCCTTCTTGTAACCAGCAGCATTTTTGGTGACCATTGGTGCCTATGGAAGACGGAACTTCGATGTCCCTCGGTCACTGCGGGGATACCGACTACGACGTGCTGCAATGGGACCAGCGGGAGGACTGCGAGGTCAGGCAGATCCTCGACCGGATCGCCGACAAGTGGTCCCTTCAGGTGATCGCCCTGCTCGACCGGCGCAGCCTGCGCTTCACCGAGCTGCGCCGGATGATCGACGGCGTGAGCCAGCGCATGCTGACCAGGACGCTGCGCCACCTGGAGCGCGACGGCCTGGTCAGCCGTACCGTCCATGCCACGGTGCCGCCCCGCGTGGACTACGCGCTGACGCCCCTGGGCGGCACGCTGCACGCCACCATCCGCGCCCTGGTCACCTGGACCGAGGAGCACCAGAGCGAGATCGCCACGGCCCGCGCCGCCTACGACGTACGGGTGGCCACCGAGCAGGAGGAGGCGGCGGCGGAGGCCGCCGGGCGGGACGCGGTCGGCCGCCTGGTGCTCGCGGGCATGCGCTGACCCGCCCGGCGACCCGCCCTGGGCCCGGGGAGCCGGTCAGCCCCGGGCGGCGGCGAACTCGCGCAGCGTCACCGGACGGCGTCCGCCGACGTGCTCGATGTTCTCGGTGACGCGGTAGAGGGGATGGTCGTTCGAGCCGATGAAGCGGAAGATCGCCCACAGGTGGGTCAGGTGCTCGACGGCGTACGGGTCGCCGTACACGTCGTGCGCCCGCCGTTCCCACTCCTCGGGCGGCAGGTCCGCGTACGGCACCCCAAGGGCGTCGGCCGCCTCCCCGGCCGTCGCCATCTGGCCGGTCAGCAGGCACACCGGACCGGCCGGCGCAGGGTCCAGGAGGAGGCCCGCGCCCACCCGCGCCACGTCGGAGGCGGCGACGAGCGGGATCAGCGTGTCCGGCGGGCCGAGCGGGAGCGCCAGCTCGCCGTACGCGTCCGCCACGACGGCCAGGTTCTCGAAGAAGACCGCCGCGCGCAGGTGCACCGCGCCCACCCCGGCCCAGTCGAAGACCTGCTCCGACAGCCAATGGCGGCGCATGCGCGGTGTGCCGGCCTCTGGGGAGGCGTCGAGCTGGGAGACCTCGACCACCCGCTCGACCCCCTCCTCCCTGGCCGCCGCCGCGAACGCGCCCGTTGCGTCGAGCAGCCCGGCCGTCACCGGATAGGTGAAGTACGCCCGCCGGATCCCGCGCATCGCGGGCCGCACGTCCCTGATCTCGCGCAGGTCGCCGACGACGACGTCCGCGCCCAGCTTGCGCAGCTCCCCGGCGCGCTCGTCGTCGGCGTGCACGAAGGCGCGGACGGCCTGGTCGCGCCGCAGGAGCTGCTCCACGACCTGCCTGCCGGTGCCGCCCTGGGGGCCGCCCGCCGCGCCCTCGGTGCTGGGCTGGGAGACGGTCCGCGAGATCGAGTACGACCACATGCTGCGCGTCCTGCTCGGCGGCATGCGCAGGGCCGCCGAGGGCGGGCGGATCGCGGGCGGGAACGTGCCCGCTCGCGCGCAGCTCGTCTTCGGCTCGATCTGCGAGGGCGGCATGCTGCTGGCCCGTTCCGCCGACCCGGAGGCCGACCTGCCGCTGATCGCCGCCGAGCTGGACCGGCTCCTGGAGGCGCTCAGGCCGTCAGTGGGCGGGTGAATGCCGCGGCGCGTGCCCCGGCGCCGCCGGGGTGGTCATCGTGGTGGGGCCGGCCGAACCGGCGGGGGACTGGCTCGTGTTCGACTTCACGGGCACGATCACGCGCACGGCCCCCGCGTCGCGGAAGGTGAAGATCATGGGCACGGACGTGCCGCGTACGCCGGTGACCGTGCCGAGGGGCTGCTGGTTGGCGCCCACGGGCTGGTCGGGCCGGATGTCGGCGGCGGCGCCGGAGAGCTGCACCGTCCCGCCGCCGCCTTCGACGGTGATGTGCTGGAGCTGGTCGGGCTTGTCGCCGTCGTTGATCACCACGGCGTACAGGGTCTGCTCGGAGGCCGGCGAGGTGGGGGAGGTGGCCTGGCCCGGGGCGGCCTGGAGGTAGGCGTTGCGCACGTGCACGACGCCCTTGAGGTCGGCGTTCGCGCCGTCGTTCTGCGGCAGGTGCTGGCCCGTGTCGAACCCGATGTTCGTGCAGCCCGTGGCGGCCAGGGCCAGGATCGCGGCACAGCTGACGGCACGCTTCACGACGCCCTCCCCGTTCAGTACGTTACGTCACCGTTCCGTTACCCGGGATGATGGAGGCGAACCCTTGGCGAAACACCGATTTTCCTACCAGAAGTGTGGGAGAATGGAGCATGGGCTTGGACCGGACCCGCTCGCCGAGTGAGCGCGCCGAGACTCCGCTGACCGCCGCGATCATGGCGGGCCGCTGGATCCGTACCGCCGCCGTGGACGACGGCAGGGGCCGTCACTGGCGTGCCAACCCCGACGCCAGGGGCAGGTCGGCCGCCGCCCGCGCCGCCGCCTCCCTGTACGCGGGCGCCGCCGGCATCGTGCTGTTCTTCCTGGAGCTGGCCGCCGCGACCGGCCACGAGGCGTACCTGGACGACGCCCGCAAGGGCGCCCGCTACCTGGCCGCCACCTGGCGCGAACGCGCCGACCTGTCGCTCTACCACGGCCTGACCGGCACCCTCGTCGCGCTCATCGAGGCCGGCTGGGCCTTCGGCGACGGGCTCTTCGAGGAGGAGGCCGTCGCGGTGGCCGACACGATCGTGCGCGCCGCGCGCCCGCTCGACGGCGGCGTCGGCTGGACGCGCGAGCCGGCTCAGCGCGGCGACGGCGGGATCGTGCTGGGGCTGCTCCAGGCGGCCGCCGCGCTCGGCGTGCGCGGCTACGAGGAGACCGCGGTGGCGGCGGGCGAGCGTATCGCCGGGCTGGCCGTGCCCGGCCACCGCTTCGGCGACTGCGCCGACCTGCCCCTCGACGCCGTCACCCCGGGCTTCCTGTCCGGCACGGCGGGCACCGCGTTCCTCCTGGCCAGGCTCTACGGCGTCACGGGCGAACGGCGTTTCCTGGAGGCGGCCGGCCGCGGCGCCGGCGTGGTGTTCGCGGTGATCGCGGTGGCGGGCCGGTGCGCGGTCGTCCCGCACCACGTGCCGCAGGGGCGCGAACTGCACTACCTGGGCTTCTGTTCCGGCTCGGCGGGCGTGGCCCGCATGTTCTACGAGCTCTACCGGGTGACCGGCGACGCCGGGCACCTCGACTGGGCCGAACGGCTCGCGCACGGCATCGTCGAGAGCGGCGCGCCCCACCGGCAGACCGACGGCTTCTGGAACGTGGCCTGCCAGTGTTGCGGCGCGGCCGGGCTGCTCGAACTGTTCGTCGGCCTGTGGGCGGCGACCGGCGACGAGTCGCGGCTGGAGTACGCCCGCGTGCTCGCCGGTCACCTCATCGGGCGCGGCGACAACCACGACGGGCAGGGCTTCCGCTGGTACCAGGCGTACCGGCGGCTGCGTCCCGGCGAGGTGAGCGCGGACACCGGCTACATGGTCGGCGCGGCCGGCGTCGGGGCCGCCCTGCTCCACCTCGACGCGGCCATGCAGCCCCGGCAGGCGCGCCGGGTCATCCTGCTGCCCGACAACCCGTTCCCGGCGATCCCGGTGCCACCGGCCAAACTTCGCGATTCCGCACAATAGGTATTCCCTTTAAAACCAGTAGGGAATATTGACTTCCGGCTTCCGGCGGCTTAGCGTCGTTGACATGAGCCAGGGCACTCTCCTGACCAGGCGCCCGCACGTGGACTTCGGCCACGTCGCCAGCGCCCAGTGTCGTTGATCACGGACCAGCAGCAGCCCGCCTTCCTCTGAGCGCTCCAGCGTGGCCGACGCCGTCCACGCCTCCGCTGACGAACCCCCTTTCCGCGCTCCCGGCCGCGCCGCCGGGAGCCGCGTGAGCACGCCTTCTCTCCCGTGAGGAGCCTTCCCGTGATCGCAATCAGACCTGTCCGCCCGTCCAGAACGAAGGCGAGCGCATGACCGACACGCTGCCCGACCAGCAGTCCGTCGGCGCCGATGTGTTCCGCCAGGCGCTCGCCGTGCACGCCAGCGGGGTGGTGGTGATCACCGCGCAGAGCGACGGCATCCCGGTCGGACTCACCGCCACCTCGTTCTCCTCGGTCAGCCTCGAACCGCCCCTCGTCTCCTTCTACGTGGACCAGTCCTCGACCACCTGGCCGTGGTTGCGCGGCGCCGACCACTTCGCGGTCAACATCCTGGCCAGCGACCAGGCCGAGCTGGCGGCGCGGTTCGCGCGCAAGGGCGTCGACAGGTTCGCCGCGCCCACGAACTGGCGGGCGGGACCGCTGGGCGCGCCGCTGCTCGCGGACGTCTCGGCGCACCTGATCTGCCTGCCGTACGAGACCGTCGAGGTCGGTGACCACGTGCTGGTCGTCGGCCCGGCCGGCGAGGCGGCCACGCACAACACCGGCCGCCCGCTCCTCTATCACCAGGGCCGGTTCGGCCGCTTCCTACCCCACCAGGAGAACCTGTGACCGCCACCACCGGCACGCCGGTCTACGCCAGCCCTGTCGACCGCGTCGCCTACGGCCGCTACGGCCCCGGCCGCCTGCACCTGTCGGCCGGCTGGGACCGCCCGATCTACCCGTTCCAGAACCGCGTCACCGCCGACGGGACCAGCGGCTACCGCGCCGAACCCGGCCGCTACCACCTCTACGTCGCCTGGACCTGCCCGTACGCCCAGCGAGCCGTGATCGTCCGCAGGCTCAAGCGCCTGGAGGACGTGGTCTCGCTGTCGTACGTGGACGACGAGCGCGACGGCCGCGGCTGGGCCTTCAGGGAGCACAGGGGCCCGGACCCGGTCAACGGGTTCACCCTGCTGGAGCAGGCGTACGACGCCACCGAGCGGGGTTATCCGGGCCACGTCTCGGTGCCCGTGCTCTGGGACCGGGTACGAGGCGGGATCGTCAGCAACAACTTCCCCGACATCACGATCGACCTGGCCACCCAGTTCGAGAAGTGGGCCGACACCTCGGTCGACCTCTACCCCGAGCACCTGCGCGCCGAGATCGACAAGCTGAACGCGTGGATCTACCACGACGTCAACACCGGCGTCACCCGCGTGGCCCCGGCCGGCACGGTGGCCGCCCGCGAGGAGGAGCGCCACCGCGTCGTCTCGGCACTGGAACGCCTGGACGAACGCCTGGCCGAGCAGCGTTTCCTGACCGGCGACACGATCACCGAGGCGGACGTGCGGCTGTGGGTGACGCTGGTCAGGTTCGACGGGCTGCACAACCACGACCACCTCATCAGCGAGCGTGAGCTGCCCGACTTCGAGCACCTTTGGGGCTACGCCCGCGACCTCTACCAGCGCCCGGCCTTCGGCGAGAGCATCGAGGGCCTGCCCGGAGCCTGGAACACGCCGCACGGGCGGGGCCGGTGACGCGCAAGAAGCAGGTGCACCTCGCCGCGCACTTCCCCGGCGTGAACAACACCACCGTATGGGCCGATCCCCGGTCGGGCAGCCAGATCGACTTCGCCTCGTTCGTCCATCTCGCCCGGACGGCCGAGCGCGGCACGTTCGACTTCTTCTTCCTGGCCGAGGGGCTGCGGCTGCGTGAGCTCAAGGGCCGCATCCACGACCTGGACGTGGTGGGCAGGCCCGAGTCGCTGACCGTGCTCAGCGCCCTGGCCGCGGTCACAGAGCGGCTCGGGCTCGCGGGCACGGTCAACGCCACCTTCAACGAGCCGTACGAGCTGGCCAGGCGGCTGGCCGCGCTCGACCACCTGAGCGAGGGCCGGGCCGCCTGGAACGTGGTCACCACCTCCGACGCCTTCACCGGCGAGAACTTCCGCCGGGGCGGCTACCTGGACCGCGCCGACCGGTACGAGCGGGCCGCGGAGTTCGTGCGCCTGTCCCGCGAGTTGTGGGACTCCTGGCAGCCGGACGCCGTGCTCGCCGACCAGGGCGCGGGCCGGTTCCTGCGGGTGGGCGCGGTCGGCACGGTCAGCCACCGGGGCAGGCACTTCACCGTCGAGGGCCGGTTCACGTTGCCGCGCGGCCCGCAGGGGCACCCGGTGATCATCCAGGCCGGCGACTCGGACGACGGCCGCGAGTTCGCCGCCGCCAACGCCGACGTCATCTTCACCCCGCACGGCAGGCTGGAGGACGGCCGGCGTTTCTACGCCGACGTCAAGGGCCGCCTGGCGAGGTATGGCCGCGAACCCCACCAGCTCAAGATCATGCCCGGCGTGACGTTCGCGCTGGGCGACACCGAGGAGGAGGCCGCCGAGAACGCGGCCCGGATCCGGCGGCAGCAGGTCGGCCCGCAGACCGCGATCGCGTTCCTGGAGCAGGTGTGGGGGCGGGACATGTCGGGCTTCGACCCTGATGGACCGTTCCCCGACATCGAGCCGGACCTGTCGGAAGGCGTCTCCCAAGGACGGGTGCCGATCAAGGACCGGGCCGAGGTGGCGGCCAAATGGCGGGCGCTGGCCGGGGAGAAGGGCCTGAGCATCCGTGAGCTGGTCATCGAGGTGACCGGGCGGCAGACGTTCGTCGGCACGCCGGAGAGCGTGGCCCGGCAGATCGACGAGCACGTGCAGGCGGACGCGGCCGACGGGTTCATCCTCGTCCCGCACCTGACCCCCGGCGGGCTGGACGAGTTCGTGGACCGGGTGGTGCCCGTGCTGCGGGAACGCGGCGTCTTCCGCACCAAGTACACCGGGACCACCCTGCGCGACCACCTGGAGCTGTCATGACGCTGCATCTGGCCGTGGCGCTGGACGGCGCGGGCTGGCACCCCGCCGCCTGGCGCGAGGCCCCCGCCGCGGACCTGTTCTCGGCCCGCCACTGGGCGGCCCTGGACCTCGAGGCCGAGCGCGGGCTGCTCGACTTCGTCACCATCGAGGACGCCCTAGGACTTCAGTCCACCCTGCCCGACGGCCCCGACGACCGCGCCGACCAGGTACGCGGCCGGTTCGACGCGGTGCTGCTCGCGGCCCGGCTGGCGCCGCTCACCAGCCGGATCGGGCTGGTGCCGACGGCCACCACCACGCACACCGAGCCGTTCCACGTGGCCATCGGCATCGCCACGCTCGACCACGTCAGCGGCGGCCGGGCGGGCTGGCGGCCGCAGGTCTCGGCGCGGGCCGCCGAGGCGGCCCACTTCGGACGGCGCCGGTTCCCCCCGCTCGACCAGGTGCTGAACCGGCCCGGCGGCGTGGACCTGTCGGCCGACCCGCACGTACGTGCCCTGTTCGCCGAGGCGGCCGACGCGGTGGAGGTGGTCCGGCGGCTCTGGGACAGCTGGGAGGACGACGCCGAGATCAGGGACGTGGCCACCGGCCGGTTCATCGACCGGGACAAACTCCACTACATCGACTTCGAGGGCGGCTTCTTCTCGGTGAAGGGCCCGTCCATCACGCCCAGGTCGCCGCAGGGGCAGCCGGTGGTGACCGCGCTGGCGCACGCGCGGCTCCCGTACGAGTTCGCGGCGAGCAGCGCCGACGTCGTCTTCGTCACGCCGCACTCGGCCGAGCAGGCGCGGGCCGTCGTCGAGGAGGTCAGGGGCCTGTCCGGCGAGCTGAAGATCTTCGCCGACCTGGTCGTCTTCCTGGGCCCGGACGCGGCTCGGCGCAAGGCCCGGCTCGACGAGCTGGACGGGGCCGAACTGGCCTCCGACGCGGCGATCTTCACCGGGAGCGTGGAAGAGCTGGCCGGGCTGCTGCTGGAGTGGCGGCGGGCCGGGATCGAGGGGTTCCGGCTGCGGCCGGGGGCGGTGTCGTACGACCTGGAGCGGATCAGCCGGGAGCTGACGGCCGAGCTGCGCGGGCGCGGGGCATTCAGGAGCAGGTACGAAGCCGGGACGTTACGCGGGCTCCTCGGCCTGCCGCGCCCGGCGAGCAGGTACGCGGAGGTGTCATGAAATTTCTGGGCATCACATTGATTGTCCACAACGACGGCAGATCACCCACAGAACGCTTCCGCGAGGTCGTCGAGAACGCGGTGCTCTTCGAGGAACTGGGCTTCGACGGGTACGGGGTCGGCGAGCGGCACGAGCGCCCCTTCATCTCCTCCTCGCCCCCGGTCGTGCTCAGCAACATCGCGGCCAGGACGTCCAGGATCAGGTTGTTCACCGCGGTCACGACGCTGAGCCTGCTCGACCCGGTCCGCGCGTACGAGGACTACGCCACGCTCGACCACCTGTCGGGCGGCCGGCTCGAACTGATCGTCGGCAAGGGGAACGGCGCGGCGCAGGCCAAGCTCTTCCACGTCACCACCGAGGACCAGTGGGAGCGCAACCGCGAGTCGTACGAGCTGTTCCGCCGCCTGTGGCGGGAGGACAAGGTCACCTGGGAGGGCCGCTTCCGTCCCTCGCTGACCGACGCAGAGACCTGGCCGCGCCCGCTGCAACGCCCGATCAGGGTCTGGCACGGCAGCGCGACCAGCAAGGAGTCGGTCGACCTGGCCGCCCGCTACGGCGACCCCCTGTTCTCCGCCAACGTCACCAACCCCATCGAGCCGTACGCCGAGCTGATCGACCACTACCGCGAGCGCTGGGAGCACTACGGCCACGACCCCGCGGACGCCCTGGTCGGGGCCGGCACCGCGGGCTTCTACGCGGCCCGCACCTCGCAGGAGGCTCTCGCCGTCTACCGGCCGATCTACGAGGCCCGCCTGGAGACGTTCCGGCGGGTCGGCGTGGAGCCGGTCTTCCCCACGCTGGAGGACGCCGTCGAGCGCAGCTCGATCCTGGTCGGCAGCCCGCAGCAGATCATCGACAAGGTGCTGCGGTACCACAAGCGGTTCGGGCACGAGGTCATGCACTTGCAGGCCGACGCCGACGGCCTCACGCCGGGGCAGCACAGGGAGACGCTGGAGCTGTTCCAGGCCGAGATCGCGCCGGTGCTGCGCAAGGAGATCCCCAGCCGCCCGTTCCCGGGGAGCGCGTCATGAGCCTGTCCATCCTCGACCTGGCCCCCATCAGCTCGGGCGGCACCGCGGCCGACGCGCTGCGCAACACCATCGACCTCGCCCGCCGTGCGGAGGCGCTCGGCTACGGCCGCTACTGGCTGGCCGAGCACCACTTCGCCCGGGGTGTGGCCAGTTCGGCCCCCGCCGTGCTGATCGGCCTGGTGGCGGCGGCCACCACGACGATCAGGGTCGGCTCGGGAGCCGTGCAGCTCGGTCACCAGACACCGCTGTCGGTGGTCGAGCAGTTCGGGCTCATCGACGCGCTGTATCCGGGGCGGCTCGATCTGGGGATCGGGCGGTCCGGGCAGCGCAGGGCCGAACTGGCCCACGCCCGGCCTCCGGAACGGCAGGAGGCCAGGGTGGTGGACGGGCTGCTCATCCCGCCGCCGTTCGACTGGACGCGGCTCGCCCGGCATCCGCACCTGGCCTTCCAGGCCACCCTGCTCCAGCAGCCGGGAGCGGAGACACCCGACTTCGCCGACCAGATCGACGAGGTGCTGGCCCTGCTCAAGGGCACCCACGAGGCGCACGCCGTGCCCGGGGAGGGGGCCGACCTCCAGGTATGGATCCTCGGCAGCAGCGGCGGGCAGAGTGCCCAGGTCGCCGGGGAACGCGGGTTGCCGTTCGCGGCCAACTACCACGTCAGCCCGTCCAGCGTGCTGGAGGCGGTGGAGGCGTACCGGGAGGCGTTCAAGCCGTCGGACGAGCTGGCCGAGCCGTACGTGATCGTGTCGGCCGACGCGGTCGTCGCCGAGGACGAGGCCAGGGCGCGCGAGCTGGCCTCGCCGTACGGGTTGTGGGTGCGCAGCATCAGGACCGGGGCGGGCGCGATGCCGTACCCGACGCCGGAGGAGGCGGCCGCGCACGTCTGGTCCGACGCCGACCGGGAGCTGGTCCAGGACCGGATCGACACCCAGTTCGTCGGCACGCCGGAGACCGTGGCCGAACGGCTGCGTGTGTTGCGCCGGGTCACCGGGGCCGACGAGCTGCTGGTCACCACCATCACCCACGACCACACCGACCGCGTGCGCTCCTACGAGCTGCTCGCCGAAGCCTGGGAACGACCGTGAGGCGCCTGTCTCCCGTCCTGCTGGCGCTCACGCTGGCCGCGTGCGGCGCCCAGGGACCCGCCGAGCAGGCCCCCGGCACCACCCTGACCTGGGCGATCGAGACGCAGCCGATCACCCTCAACCCTCAGCAGTGGGCGCAGAACAAGGTCCGGCTGCTGGTGTTCAACCAGTTCGACGCGCTGCTCTCGCGGGCCGAGGACGGCACCTTCCACCCCTGGCTGGCCACCTCCTGGAAGGCGTCGGACGACGGCCTGACCTACACCCTCGACCTGCGGCGGGACGTGACCTTCCACGACGGGACGCGGTTCGACGCCGCCTCGGTGAAGGCCAACCTCGACCAGTTCCGCGTGCCCGGCTACAACCCGGCCGTCTCGGCGATCCAGTTACGGGCCTTCGACAGGGCCGAGGTGGTCTCGCCGTACACGGTCAAGATCACGCTCAAGGAGCCGGACGGGCTGTTCCTCGACTTCCTCGCCTCCCCGTACGCCGGGCAGATCTCGCCGGCCTCGCTCAAGCACGCCAAGGACCTCAAGTTCGGCGGCACGGACCTGGTCGGCACCGGGCCGTTCGTCCTCGACCGGTACGTGGCCGGCCAGGAGATCCGCTACCACCGCAACCCCGCCTACAAGTGGCCGCCCGCCGGGGCCGCGCACCAGGGCCCCGCCTACCTCTCCGAGATCACCTACCGGTTCCTGCCGGAGGCGGCGGTCCGGGTGGGCGCGCTCACGTCGGGCCAGGTGCAGGTCATCGAGGGCGTCCCGGCCACCGAGGTGGCCCTGATCCGGAAGGACCCCGATCTGGCCCTGCGGACCTCGCTCAACTCCGGCACCTCCTTCTCCTACTACTTCAACACCGGTCGTCCCCCCTTCGACGACCAGCGTGTACGCGAGGCGTTCCGCGAGGCCGTGGACGTGGACGCCGTCCTGAGGTCGGTCTACCAGGGCACCGCCACCAGGGCGTGGAGCGTCGTCGGCGAGCGCAGCCCGTTCTACGACGCCACGCTGGAGAACGCCTACGCCGGCGACCCGGCCAAGGCGAACGAGCTGCTCGACGCGGCCGGCTGGAGACAGCGCGACGCCGAGGGCTTCCGGGTCAAGGACGGCCGGCGGCTCACCGTGCGCACGGTCGCCTCGGCGCCGTTCGTCCGCGACCGCCGCGACATCCTCGCCCAGGCCATCCAGGCGCAGGTCAAGCAGAGCGCGGGCATCGACTTCCAGGTCAAGATCGTCGATCAGGGCAGCGCGCAGAAGGCCGTCGAGGAGAACGAGTACGAGATCTTCGAGAACTCGCGCGGCGACTCCGACGTCGGCGCGGCGCTCAACCTCATCCTGCCGGGCGAGGGCGCGATCAACCGCACCCACTTCGCCGACGGCCGGGTGGACCGGTGGCTCGCGCGGGCGTCGGCCACCTCCGACCAGGCCGTTCGGAAGAAGCTCTACGCCCAGGTCCAGCAGGCGGTGGTGCGGGAGAAGGCCGTCGTGTTCCCGCTCTACGTGCCGGCCGACCAGATCGCCGCGTGGAAGAGCGTCCAGGGGCTCGGCTTCGACCCCGCGTCCGGCACGCCCGCCGGGGCCTACGACGTACGGATCGGGACGTGATCAGACGGCTCGGGACCGGGCTCGCCGTCCTGTGGGCGGCGGCCACGGCCTCCTACCTCGCGCTGCTGCTCGCTCCCGGCGACACCGTGGACATCCTGATCGGCGACGGGGCCGACACGCCGGAGATCCGGGCGCGGATCGTCCAGGAATGGGGGCTCGACCGGCCGGAGATCGTCCAGTACCTGTCCTACCTGTGGCGGCTGGTGCACGGCGACCTCGGGCGTTCGTACCAGCTCCAGCTCGGGGTGGGCGAGGTCCTGGCCACGCAGATCCTGCCCACCGCGCAGCTCACGCTCGCGGCGGCCGGGATCGGCGTGGTGCTCGCCGGGGTGATCGCGATCGTCACCGCCGGGCGTGGGCCGCTGCTGCGCGGCGCCGGCTCGCTGGCCGAGCTGGTGTCGGTGTCGGTGCCGCCGTTCCTGATCGGGATCGTGTTGCTCTCGGTGTTCTCCTTCACGCTCGGCTGGTTCCCGGTCTCGGGGGCGACGGGGCCGATCGCGCTGGTGCTGCCCGCGTTCTCGCTGGGGTTGCCGATCGCGGGCGTGCTCGGCCAGGTGCTGCGCGGCGGGCTCGAACGGGCCCTGGAGCAGCCGTTCGCGGTCACCGTCAGGGCTCGCGGGCTGACCGAGCGCGCGCTGGTGGCCCGGCACGCCCTCAGGCACGCGCTGATCCCCGCCGTGACGCTGGCCGGATGGTTCACCGGCACGCTGCTCGGCGGGGCGGTGATCACCGAGGTGCTGTTCGGGCGTCCCGGGCTCGGGCGGGTCGCCATGGAGGCCGTCACGGGACGGGACATGCCGGTGGTGATGGCCGTGGTGCTGCTGTCCGCGGTCGCGTACGTGACCATCAGCACCCTGCTCGACCTGGCCTACCGCGTCATCGACCCGCGGACGAGGGGCTGAGCGGCGATGGGCGTGCCCGTTGTCGTGCTGCCGCGCCGCCGTCCGGCCCGTGCCGGGCTCCGGGTGGCCGTGCCGGTCCTGTTCCTCGCCGTGCTGGCGCTGGCCGTGCTGGCGCCCGAACTGCTCACCGGGGTCGACCCGCTGGCCGCCGACCTGCTCGGCGCGCTGTCCCCGCCGGGCGGCGCGCACCCGCTCGGCACCGACCATCTCGGCCGGGACGTGCTCTCCCGGGTCGTGCACGGCGCCCGGCACTCGATCAGCATCGGCGTCGGCGCCACCGTGCTCGCGGTCGTCGCCGGCGTGCTGCTCGGCCTGGCCGCCGGGTTGTCGCCGAAATGGCTGGACGAGGCCCTGGCCCGCTCGTTCGACGTGTTGTCCACGCTGCCCGAGCTGCTGCTCGCCCTGCTCGTCGTGGCGATCACCGGGCCGGGCACGGTCAACGTGATCTTCGCGATCGCCGTCGCGCAGATCCCCAACTACGCCCGGGTGATCCGCGCCCAGACGTTCGTGGTGCGCCACTCGGGCTACGTGGAGCAGGCGCGTACGTTCGGCCGCGGCCGCCTGGCGATCACGTTCGGGCACGTGCTGCCGAACGTGCTCGGGCCCATCCCCGTGCTGGCCACGATCGGGCTCGGCACGGCGGTCATCGCGGGCTCGGGGCTCAGTTTCCTCGGGATGGGGCCGCAGCCGCCCGCCGCCGAATGGGGGGCGATGCTCTCCGAGGGCCGCAACTACCTGCGTGTCGCCTGGTGGGAGGCGCTGTTCCCGGGCATCGCGATCACGCTGACCGTGGTCTGCCTGACCGTCGTGGGACGCCGGCTCCAGCGCCGCTTCGAAGGGAGAAGCTCATGACCGCCGTCCGGGGCGCGGACACCGCGCCCGCCGCACCACCCGGGCCCGCGTCCTCGGCCGCGCTCGTCGCCGTCGAGGGATTGCGGGTGAGCTTCGGCGGGGCCGAGGTCGTGCACGGGATCTCGTTGTCGGTCGCCGCCGGCGAGTGCGTGGCGATCGTGGGGGAGTCGGGGTCGGGCAAGAGCGTCACCGCGCGTACCCTGCTCGGGCTCACCGGGCCCGGCTCGGCCGTGTCGGCGTCCTCGTTCACGGTCGCCGGTCAGGACGCGCTCGCGTTCGGCGAGCGGGAGTGGCGGCGGCTGCGCGGCCGGTTCGCCGGGCTGGTGCTCCAGGACGCGCTCGTCTCGCTCGACCCGCTGCGCACCGTGGGCGCGGAGATCGCCGAGGTGCTGGCCACGCACGACGTCGTGCCCCGCGCCCGGCGCGCGGAACGGGTGCTCGACCTGCTGGCGGCGGCCGGTGTGCCCGAGCCCGCCCTGCGCGCCGGGCAGCGCCCGCACCAGCTCTCGGGCGGGCTGCGGCAGCGCGTGCTGATCGCCTCGGCCATCGCGGCCGACCCCCGGCTGATCATCGCCGACGAGCCCACCACGGCGCTCGACGTGACCGTGCAGGCCCAGATCCTGCGGCTGCTGGCCGAACGCAAGGCGGCCGGTACGGCGTTGCTGCTGATCAGCCACGACCTGGCCGTCGTGTCCTCGATCGCCGACCGCATCCTGGTCATGAAGGACGGCCTGGTCGTCGAGGAGGGCCGGACCCGGGACGTCCTGGGCGCGCCCGCGCACGAGTACACACGCGCGCTGCTGGCCGCCGTGCCCTCGGCCGCCTCCCGGGGCACCCGGCTCACCGGCGGCCCGCCGATCGCCGTACGCGAGCCGGACCCGTACGCGCGGGTGCTGGCCGGTACGGACCTCACCCGCTCGTACGGGCGGCGGGTCGTGGTGGACCACGTCTCCTTCACCCTGCACGAGGGCGAGACCCTGGGCGTGGTCGGCGAGTCCGGCTCGGGCAAGACCACGCTCGCCCGGCTGGCCCTGGCCCTGCTGGAGCCCGACGGCGGCCGGGTCAGCCTGCACGGACGCCCGTGGAGCGACCTGCCCGAGAGCCGCCGCCGCCCGCTGCGGCCGAGGATCCAGCTCGTCTCCCAGAACCCGCTGGACTCCTTCGACCCCCGCCACACCGTCGGCCGCCTGGTCGCCGAGCCGTTACGGCTGCCGCCCGGCGAGCGCCGGGCCCGCGTGCTCGACCTGCTGGCCCGCGTGGGCCTGCCCCCAGAGGCGGCCGGCCGCCGTCCCCGGGAGTTGTCGGGCGGGCAGCGCCAGCGCGTCGCCATCGCGCGGGCCCTGGGCCCGCGCCCGGACGTGCTGGTCTGCGACGAGCCGGTCTCCGCCCTCGACGTCTCGATCCAGGCGCAGGTGCTCGACCTGCTCGCCGACATCCAGGCCGAGGACGGTACGGCGATGTTGTTCATCTCACACGACCTGGGTGTCGTGCACCACGTCAGCGACCGCGTACTGGTCATGAAGGACGGCCAGGTCGTCGAGGAGGGCGAGGTCGGCGAGGTGTTCACCCGGCCGCGGCACGACTACACGAGGGCCCTGGTGGCTTCGGTCCCACGATTGCTGTAGCCTTTTCCTACTTTTTAGGTATGTTTTGTCTGAAAGGCAGTACCCCCATGTCCTCATCCAACTTGCGCACCGCAGCCGTCATGCTCGCCGTCGTGGGGCTCCTCGGCGCCTGTGGCGGTCAAGGGGGTGCTGCCGGCGCGGCCCCGACCAGTGGTCAGCCGGTCTACGGCGGCACGCTGACCTACCTGGAGCACCAGCCGCCCACCTGCCTCTACCTGCCGGCCGCCGGCTTCTATCCCAACGGCGGCATCCTCAACCAGATCACCGACAAGCTGACCTGGCAGAACCCGCAGACGCTGGAGATCGAGCCGTGGATCGCCACCAAGTGGGAGGTGAACGAGGACGCCACCGAGTACACCTTCCACCTGCGCCAGGGCGTGACCTTCAGCGACGGCAGCCCGCTCGACGCCGCCACCGTCGCGGACAACTTCGACGTCTACGGCCTCGGCGACACCGCGCTGAAGCTGCCCGTCGCCGAGTTCGTCAACAACTACGAGCGCAGCGAGGTCGTCGACCCGCTGACCGTGAAGTTCCACTTCAAGAAGCCCTCGCCCGGGTTCCTCCAGGGCACCTCGGTCATCGGGGCGGGGCTGGTGTCGAAGAAGACGATCTCGCTGCCGTACGAGCAGCAGTGCCAGCTCAAGAACATCGTCGGCTCGGGGCCCTTCACGCTGAAGAACCAGGTCGTCGACAAGGAGATCGACCTGGCCGCGCGCAAGGACTACAACTGGGCGCCGCCGTCCTCCAAGCACCAGGGGCGGGCGTACCTGGACGAGATCAAGATCATCGTCACGCCTGAGGACAACGTGCGGGTCGGTGCGCTGACGTCCGGTCAGGCCGACTTCGTACGCTACGTCCAGGCGTACGACGAGAAGACCGTCAAGGACGCCGGCTTCCAGATCTACGCCGAGCCGACCAGGGGTGTGAACAACGGCCTGTACCTGCGGCCGTCCAACAGCATCCTGAAGGACCTCGACGTGCGCAAGGCGCTCCAGGCGGGCACCGACGTCAAGGAGGTCGTCGACACCCTGTTCACCGCGAGCTACCCGCGCGCCACCTCGGTGCTCAGCCACCTCGCCCAGGGGTACGCCGACCTGTCGAAGGACCTGGTCTACGACCCCGCCAAGGCGAACGCCCTGCTCGACAAGGCAGGCTGGGCCAAGGGCGCCGACGGCGTCCGGGAGAAGGGCGGCGCCAAGCTGCGGCTCGGGGTCTTCGTCGCCGGCCCGCAGCCGCTGTCCAAGCAGACGCTCGAACTCGTCGGCCAGCAGTGGGCCAAGCTCGGCGTGCAACTGGAGATCCGTCCCGCCGACGCCGGCACCCAGGCCGTCGACATCAAGGACGCCGAGAAGACCGGCGTCGCCCACAGCATGGTCGGCCGCGCCGACCAGGACGTGATCAAGAGCCACTTCCACAGCCAGAACCGCGACGTCATCCTCTCCAAGGACAAGAAGCTGGACAGCCTGCTGGAGGAGGAGTCCGCCGAGCCCGACAACGCCAAGCGCAACGCCAAGGTCGGCGAGATCCAGCGGTACGTGATCGACCAGGGCTACGCCATCCCCCTGTTCGAGGAGCCCCAGGTGTACGGCGGCGCGCCGTACGTCCAGGGTGTGGCCTTCGAGGCGGTCGCCCGCCCGTGGTTCTACTCGACCTGGAAGACCCAGCAATGACCAGGTACGTCCTGACGAGGGCCGGGCAGGCGGTGCTCGTGTTGTGGGCCGCCTTCACGGCGAGCTACGCGCTGCTGCAACTGCTGCCCGGCGACTCGATCCTGATCAAGTTCCAGAACCCGGAGCTCGGCCTGTCGCCGCAGCAGATCGCCGAGATCCGGGCGTACTACAGCGGCGGCTCGCCCGTCGCCGAGTACTTCCGCACCCTGTCCGGCTTCCTGACCGGCGGCTTCGGCTACTCGATCGACACCGGCGCCCCGGTGGTCGAGCGGCTGGGCGAGGCGTTGCCCGAGACGGCCCGGCTGGCCTCGGCGGCGTTCGTCCTGGCGGTGCTGCTCGCCGTGGTCATCGCATTCGTGGCGAGCTACAGCAGGACGTCGTGGCTGCGCGGGGCCCTGCTGTCGGTGCCGTCGTTGTTCATCTCGGTCCCGGCGTTCTGGCTGGGGATCCTGCTGATCCAGGTGTTCTCGTTCCGGCTGCGGCTGGTGCCGGTCATCGGGGGAAGTGAGCTGCAACAGCTCGTCCTGCCCGTGCTGACGCTGGCCGTGCCGATCTCCGCACCCATCGCGCAGGTGCTGGCGCGTGGCATCGACCAGGTGTACGCGCAGCCGTTCGTGCCGGTGATCGCGGCCAAGGGCGCGACCCGCTGGTGGATCCTGTGGCGGCACGTGGCCCGCAACGCCGTGCTGCCGACGCTGACCGTGGCGGGCCTGACGTTCGGCGAGCTGATCGCGGGCTCGGTCGTGACGGAGACGGTCTTCGGCCGCAACGGCGTCGGGCGGCTCACCGAGCAGGCCGTGACCGCGCAGGACACGCCGGTGATGCTGGCCGTCGTGGTGCTCGCCGCGGCGGTGTTCGTCCTGGTCAACTTGGTGGTGGACGTGTTGTTCCCGGTGCTCGACCCGCGCCTGAAGGCGGCGTCGTGAGGGCCGGCCTGATCCTGTCCTGGACGGTGATCGCCGTGGTGCTGCTGTGGGCGGTCGTCCCCGGCCTGTTCACCGGCTACGACCCGATCGCCGGCGTACCGGTCGAGAAGTTGCGGGCGCCGAGCGGGCAGCACCTGTTCGGCACCGACGCCGTCGGGCGCGACGTGTTCGCGCGGGTGGTGTACGGAGCCGTGCACTCGCTGTCGGGGGCGTTCGTCGCCGTCGCGGTCGGCCTGCTGCTCGGCACGCTGCTCGGGCTGCTGGCCGGGTCGGCGGGCGGGGTGCTGGACGCCGCCGTCATGCGGGTCGTGGACGTGCTGCTGTCGGTCCCCGGGCTGCTCCTGGCCCTGGTCGTGATCATCCTGCTCGGCCCCGGCACGGTGAACGTGGCCGTCGCGGTCGGCATCGGCTCGGTCGCCGCGTTCGCCCGGCTGTCGCGGGCCGAGGTCGTGCGGGTGCGCCGTACGGACTACGTCGAGGCCGCCTTCGGCAGCGGCGGGCGTTTCCCCGCCGTGTTGTGGCGGCACGTGCTGCCCAACTCCCTCGGTCCGGTCATCGCGCTGGCCGCGCTCCAGTTCGGCGTGGCCATCCTGGCCATCTCGACGCTCGGCTTCCTCGGCTACGGCGCCGAGCCGCCCACGCCCGAGTGGGGCCTGCTCATCGCCGAGGGCCGCAACTACCTGGCCACCTCGTGGTGGCTGACCACGCTGCCCGGGGCCGTGGTGGTCGCGGTCGTGCTCGCCGCCGGCCGGATCAGCCGCTCGATCGCCAAGGAGTCCTCGTGAGCCTGCTCGACGTCCGCGACCTCGCGGTCTCCTACGACGGCCGCCCGGCGGTCCGGGGCGTCTCCTTCACCGTCGAGCCGGGCGAGGTCGTCGCCGTCGTGGGCGAGTCGGGGTCCGGCAAGACCACGACCGCGCACTCGATCATCGGCCTGCTGCCGCGCAACGCCTCCCTCGACGGCGGCCGCGTCCTGCTGGGGGAGAACGACCTGGCCACCTGGTCGCCGCGGCGGATGGAGTCCGTACGCGGGGCGCAGATCGGGCTGGTCCCGCAGGATCCGTCCAACTCGCTCGACCCGGTCAAGACGGTCGGGGCGCAGATCGCCGAGGTGCTGCGCATCCACAAGCGCGGCGACCGGGCGGCCATGCGACGCCGAGTCGTCGAGCTGCTCACCCGCGTCGGCCTGCCCGACCCCGAGACGCGGGCCCGCCAGTACCCGCACGAGCTGTCCGGCGGCATGCGGCAGCGCGTGCTGATCGCCATCGCCGTCGCCCTCGAACCCCGGCTGATCATCGCCGACGAGCCCACCAGCGCCCTGGACGTCACCGTGCAGCGGCGCATCCTGGACCTCATCGACGACCTGCGCGCCGAGTTCGGCACGGCCGTGCTGCTGGTGACCCACGACCTCGGCGTGGCCGCGAGCCGCTCGGACCGGCTGGTCGTCATGAAGGACGGCCGCGTCGAGGAGCAGGGCCCGACCAGGGAGATCCTGGCGGCGCCCGCCGCGGCCTACACCGGGCGGCTGCTGCGCGACGCCCCCGCGCTGTCGGCGCGTCCCTTCCGCGAGCCGGTGGCGGCCGAGCCCGCGATCGTGGTGCGCGACCTGGTCAAGGAGTTCCGGTCCGGGCCGCGGGCCTTCAGGGCCGTGGACGGCGTCTCGTTCGAGGTGCCGCGCGGCACCACGCACGCGCTCGTGGGGGAGTCGGGCTCCGGCAAGACCACCACCGCGCGCATGGTCGTACGCTTCGCCGAGCCCACCTCGGGAACGGTCACCGTCGCCGGGGCGCCCGAGGGCCGCGGTTTCCGCCGCCACGTCCAGCTCGTGCACCAGAACCCGTACGGGTCGCTGGACCCCCGGCAGGCGGTCGCCGACATCGTGGAGGAGCCGTTGCGCAACTTCCGGTTCGGCGACCGGGCCGCCCGCCGGGCCCGCGCGCGGGAGCTCCTGGACCGGGTGGCGCTGCCCGAGGACGTGTCGTCCCGCAGGCCGCGCGAGTTGTCGGGCGGGCAGCGGCAGCGGGTGGCGATCGCCCGCGCGCTGGCCGCCGGGCCGGAGGTGCTCGTGCTCGACGAGGCCGTCTCGGCGCTCGACGTCACGGTCCAGGCGCAGATCCTCGAGCTGCTCGAACAGCTCCAGCGTGACCTCGGCCTGACCTACCTCTTCATCTCGCACGACCTGGCGGTGGTGCGGCAGATCTCGCACACCGTCTCCGTCATGAACAAAGGACGCATCGTGGAATCAGGATCCACCCGGCGGGTCTTCACCGACCCGGCCGACGACTACACCCGCGAGCTGCTCGCCGCCATCCCGGAGCCGGTCCGATGAGGCTCGGCTTCTTCACCCGGGTCCTGGACGAGGCGCCCCCGGCGGAGCGCTACCGGCTGGCCGCCGAGCAGATCGCGCACGCGGAGTCGTTCGGGTTCGACACCGCCTGGGTGGCGCAGCACCACTTCGACGGCGCGGAGGGCGGGCTGCCCGCGCCGCTGGTCTTCCTCGCCCACGTGGCGGCCAGGACCAGCCGCATCCGCCTCGGCACCGGCATCATCACGCTGCCCCTCGAGCACCCGGTACGGGTGGCCGAGGACACCGCCGTGCTCGACCTGCTCACCGGCGGGCGGCTGGAGGTCGGCGTCGGCAGCGGCGGCACGCCGTCGTCGTTCGGGCCGTTCGGGCACGACAGCGCGGACCGCGCCGCCCTGTACGCCGAGCACCTGTCGGTGCTGGTCAGGGCCTGGTCGGGCGAGGATCTGGGCGGCGGCAGCCGGCTCTACCCGCCCGCGCCCCGGCTGCTCGGCGCGATCTGGGAGGCGACGTTCTCGGCCTCCGGGGGAGCACGCGCGGGCCGGGCGGGCAACGGGCTCATGTTGTCGCGCACGCAGCCGCGGCCGGCCGACGACCCGCAGGCGACGCTGGCCGATCTCCAGCGGCCGATCGTGGACGCCTACCACGAGAACCTGCCCGAGGGCGCCGTCCCGCGCATCGTGGCCTCGCGGACCGCGTTCGTGGCCGACAGTCGCGCCGAGGCGCTCCGCGTGGCCGAGCTGGGCCTCGGCCGCGGCCGGCTGCCGTGGGAGCTGCCCGCCGACGACCTCGACAGCCGCATCGCCGCCTTCGACGTGCACGTGGGCACCCCGCAGGACGTCATCGACAGCCTGTGCGCCGACCCGACCCTCGAACGGGCCACCGACCTGGTCTTCCAGGTGCACTCGGTGGACCCGCCGCATCCGCTCGTCCTGCGTTCCATCGAGTTGCTGGCGACCGAGGTCGCGCCCGCGCTCGGCTGGCTCCCCTCCACCGAAATGAGCTCGACATGATCAACGACGTCATCGACCATCTGGCCGGGATAAGACCGGGCTCCCGCCTGGACAAGCTGCGCGACCTGCGGCCGGCCGCGCGCGAGCACGCCCAGCGCGGCTTCGACGCGCTGTTCACGCCCGACGAGGAGGGCGAGGTCACCCTCGTCGAACGCGACGCCGTCGCGGCCTTCGTGGCCGGACTCCATCGCGACGCCGTCGTCGCCGGCTTCTACGCCGACCGGCTCGCCGACCTGGCCCCCGGCCTGCTCAAGGCCGTCGAGGCCGAGATCGAGGCGGGCGCCACCGCGGGCCCGTACGGGGTCTATCCCGCGCCGCTGGCCGCCGAGAGCGACGAGGGCCTGCGTTACCAGGTGCGCGAACCCGGCAATCTGGGCGTCCGGCTCACGGCCGCGTTCGAGCACGCGCACCTGCTGGTCTTCCGGCCGCGCGAGGCGAGCGGGCAGGCATTGGAGGCGCTGGCCGCGGCGGGCTGGGGCCCCACGGGCGTGGTGACGTTGTCGCAGCTCGTCGCCTTCCTCGCCTTCCAGGTACGCGTGGTCGGCGGGCTCCGGCTGCTGAACGCGGAGGTCGCGGCATGACGACCGGATTCACCCAGGAACAGCTCGGCTGGAAGCCCTGGCTGCCGCCGCTCGCGCCGGAGGAGCTGACCGAGGCCCACTACGAGGCGCTGGTCGACCGGGCACGGGCGTCGTCGCCGTACTTCCTGCTGCTGGCCCGCGACCCCGAGATCCTGCACGCGCGTACAAAGACCGACAACGACATCTTCTACAACGCCGACGGCGGCCTGCCGCGCGCCGAGCGCGAGCTGGCCGCGACCGCCACCTCGCGGCGTAACGGCTGCGTGTTCTGCGCGTCGGTGCACGCCCGCTTCGCCGCGCACCACTCCAAGCGCCACGAGGACGTGCAGCGGCTGCTCGACGACGGGGTGGACGCGCCACAGGAAGGCCGCTGGCGGGCCGTCATCGACGCCTCGGTCGCGCTCGCCGCGACGCCCGTCGAGTTCGGGCCCGAGCACATCGCGGCGCTGCGCGCGGCCGGGCTCGACGACCTGGCGATCAGCGACACCATCCACGCCGCCGCCTTCTTCAACTGGGCGAACCGGCTCATGCTCTCACTCGGAGAACCGGAGGACCACCGATGACCGACCGTCACCTCGACCACCTCGTCTACGCCGTTCCCGACCTGCTCGCGGGGGTCGAGGACTTCGCCGCGCGCACCGGGGTACGGCCCGTCGCGGGCGGCAGCCACCCCGGCGGCACCGCCAACTACCTGGTGCGCTTCGGGCCCACCGAGTACCTGGAGATCATCGGGCCGGACCCGGAGGCCGGGGTGCGGCCGCGCGCGTTCGGGCTGGAGACGCTGACCGAGCCGCGCCTGGCCGCCTGGGCCGTGCATCCCGAGGACATCGACAAGACCGTGGAGCTGGCCCGCCGCGGCGGCTACGACCCCGGCGACGTGCAGCCGCTGTCCCGGCGTACGCCGTCGGGGGAGCTGCTGGAGTGGCGGCTCACCCGGCGCGAGGACCCGGCGGCGGTCCGGCCCGTGCCCTTCCTCATCGACTGGGGCACGACCACCCACCCGGCCGCCACGGACCTCCCGCAGGTCGGCCTGGTCTCCTTCGCCGCCGTCCATCCCGACCCCGAGGCGCTGCGGCGCGACCTGGCCGCGCTCGGCGTGACGCGCGACGTCTCCGAGGGGCCCGAGGCCCGTCTGCGGGCCGTGATCGACACGCCGCTCGGCCACGTGACCCTGAGCTGAACCCTTCGAGAGAGAAAGACCCATGAGCACCCTTCGCGAGTACCTGGCGCACAAGCGCGCCGCCCTGCTGGCCCGCCGCGAGGCCCCGTCGAACGGCCCGGTGCCGCTGCACGCCCACGTGACGGCCGAGGGCCGCAGCGGGATCCGGCGGATCAGGATCAGGGACTTCCAGATCATCAGCGACAGCGGCCCCGACTTCGCCGGCTACGACCTCGGCCCCGGCTCGCCGGAGCTGCAGGCCGGCGTGCTGGGAAGCTGTGTCACCCACATCTTCCTGATCAAGGCGGCCGAGCTGGAGGTGCCGATCGACTCCCTGGAGGTGGACGTACGCGCCGAGTACGACCCGAGGGCCCAGCTCCCGGGCGACCAGGGCGTCCCGGTCCACCCGCACAACTTCGCCTACGAGGTGCAGATCGCCTCGCCCGCCTCCGACGAGGACCTGGCCAGGCTGCACGCCGAGGTCGAGCGGGTGTGCCCGATCCTCAACCTGATCCGCAACCCGCAGGAGATCAGCGGCTCGATCGTGCGGGTGGCGGACCCCGCCGGGCTGCCCGTCGCGTAGCCGGACGGCCCCGCCCCCCGAAGGCGGGGCCGGCCGTCAGCCGGCCGTGAAGCCGGAGAACAGGGCCAGGGCCAGGGCCAGCGCGACGACCACGTTGACCACTGTCGCGGTGGCGAACACGACGACCGGCCGCCACCCGGCCTCCCGCAGCGCCGAGACCCGGAACTCCAGCCCGATGCTGACGAACGCCAGGATCAGGAACCAGGTCCGCAGGTCGTTGGCGACCCCGATGACCGCCTTGCCCTCGGCGGCCGGGACGGTCGTGAGCCACCAGGTCGCGATCACCGACGCGGCCACGAACCCGAGCACGAACTTCGGGAAACGCCGCCACAACTCGATCAGGCCGGGCCGTTCGGCGTCGGCCCGGCGCTCGACGCGGAAGGCGAACCAGGCGGTCAGCACGACCACGACGACGCCGATGAGCGCGTTCTGGGTGACCTTGACGATCGTGGCGATGGCCAGGGCGTCCTCGCCCGCGATCGTGCCCGCCGCCGTGACGGCGGCGGTGGTGTCGATGTTGCCGCCGATCCAGGCCCCCGCGACCTCGGGCGAGAGCCCGAACAGCGAGGCGAGCGCGGGCAGGATGAAGATCGACGGCAGCGCGAACGCGATCACCAGGCTCGCGCTGTAGGCGAGCTGCTCCTTCCTGGCCTGTACGGCCCCCGCCGCCGCGATGGCGGCGCTGACCCCGCAGATCGACACGGCCGACGACAGCAGCGCGCGCAGCCGGTCGTCCAGCCCGAGCCGGCCGCCGAGCCACCAGGTGAACAGGAACACCGCGCTGATCAGCACGATCGCCTGGAGCACGGCCGGCCCGGCGGCGGTCACGATGACCTTGAGGTTGATGGACGCGCCGAGCAGGACCAGCCCGGTCTTGATGAAGAACTCCGTGCGGAACCCGCCGGCCAGCCGGTCCCGCAGGCCGGTGGCGGTGAGCAGCGCGTTGCCGAGCAGTCCGGCGGCGATCGCGTAGACCGGGAACTCGACGGCCTTGGCCAGGCCGGAGTCCGGGAACCAGCCCGGGACGCCCTTCTCCAGGAAACGCGTGGCGGCGGCCAGCACGAGGACGACCAGGACGCCGAGCGCCGTCTTCTGCCAGGTGAGGCGGTCCCTGGTGGCGGTTCCGGCGCTCATCAGGGCACCAGCCCGACGGGGACGACGCCGGTGAGGACGAGGACGAGCAGGATCAGGCCGACGGCCGTGGCGGCCCAGTCCTCGCTGATCGCGACGCGGCTCTCGCGTGCGGTGGGGGAATCGTCGGTGCTCATGTACGTGCCTTTCGTGGGGGGTGGAACGTGCGGGCGGGGCCCAGCCAACCCCGCCCGCACGGTTGACGCCGATCGCGTGCACCGGCCACGGCGACGTTCGCGGCCGGGGCGGCCGGGGCGAGGGTCAGGCGGCGATCGGCGAGTAGGCGGCGGCGTCCCCGGACAGCACGGTGCTGGCGCGGCCGTCCACGCCCACCGGGACGTCCCCGGCGATCGTGACGCGGTGCAGGCGGCGGGGACGGTCGCCGAAGTCGTGCACCACGCGGTGCTGGGTGGCCCGGTTGTCCCAGATCGCCACGTCACCGGGCGACCAGCGCCAGCGCACGGTGTTCTCCACCTCGGTGACGTGCTCCTGGACCAGCCGGATGACCGAGCCGGACGTGAGCGCGGACAGCCCGCTCAGGCGCTTGGCGAAGTCGCCGAGCAGGATCGAGCGTTCCCCGGTCTCCGGGTGCACGCGCACCACCGGGTGCTCGGTCTCGAACAGCGTGGAGGTGAACACCTCGGCGTGCTCGCGGGCCCGCTCGTCAACGGTGGCCGCGCGGACGTAGTCGTACTGGTTGGTGTGGACGGCGCGCAGCCGGTCGAGCAGGTCGCGCAGCTCGACGGGCAGATGTTCGTACGCGCTGACGGTGTTGGCCCACAACGTGTCGCCGCCGGCCTCCGGCACGATGACCGCCCGCAACACCGAGGCCAGCGGCGGCCGGTCCACGAAGGTCACGTCGGTGTGCCAGCGGTCGACCTTGTGGCCGTTGCTGTAGTCGAGGTCGAGGATGTGGGCGTTGCCGTGCAGCGCGGGGACGGTCGGGTGGGCGGCGGTCGGCTCGCCGAGCAGCCGGGCGAAGCCCACCTGGCCCTGCTCGTCGAGGTGGTCCTGACCGCGCAGAAAGATCACTTTGTGGGTGAGCAGGGCTTGGCGGAGTTCGGCGACGACGTCGGGGTGCAGGTCGCCGCCGAGCCGCACGCCGGTGATCTCGGCGCCTATACGGCCGGCGACGGGGGTGATGGTCAGGGATGGCATGGTGTCCTTCCTTCCGTACGCCTCCACCGTAAATAAAAACCAACTAAATTGGTAGGGCTTGACGGAATACGATCACCGTGCTGGGGTGAAGGGCGTTCACGGACGCGAGAAAGGGCTCGACATGCCTGTGGAGTTTCTCGGTATCGGCGGCACCAACGACGGCTCGGAGACCACGCCCCGCTCGGGCCCGTCCTTCGACAAGCAGTACACCCTCAGGCTCGCGCGGGCCCACCAGGAGTACGGCTGGGACCGGGTGTTGTTCGCCTACGGTTCCGGCGCGCCCGACCCCGCCCAGGTCGCCGCCTACGTCGCGAGCCGGGTCGAGGACCTGCGGATCCTGCTGGCCCACCGGCCGAACGTGTCCTACCCGACGTACGCGCTCAAGACCTTCGCCACCCTCGACCAGATCAGCGACGGCCGCCTGACCGTGCACTTCATCACCGGCGGCAACGACCACGAGCAGGGCAGGGAGGGCGACCGCCTGACCAAGGACGATCGGTACGCCAGGACGCGGGAGTACATCCGGATCGTCAAGCGCGGCTGGACCTCCAGGGAGCCGTTCGACCACGAGGGCGCCCACTACTCCTTCAGGGACTTCGTCTCCGACGTCTTCCCGGTCCAGCAGCCTCGGCCGCAGGTCTCGTTCGGGGGCTCCTCGCCGGCGGCGTACGCGGCGGGCGGGGCCGAGGCCGACGTCTACTGCCTGTGGGGCGAGCCGCTGGCCGAGACCGCGCAGCAGATCGAGGCGGTCAAGGAGGCGGCCCGCGCGGCCGGGCGTACCGACGTGCCGCGCATCCAGGTGGCCTTCCGGCCGATCATCGCGCCCACCGAGGAACTGGCCTGGGAGAAGGCGTACCGGATCCTGGGCGACCTGCGGCAGGCGGGCGCGAACCCGCGGCGGCGTCCCGCGGGACCGCCGCAGAACGCCGGGTCGCAACGGCTGCTGGAGGTGGCCGCCAGAGGCGAGCGGCACGACCGCGCCCTGTGGACGCCCACCGCGGCGGCCACCGGCGGCGCGGGCAACTCGACGGCCCTCGTCGGCACCCCGGAGACCGTGGCGCGGGCCCTGCTCGACTACTACGACCTGGGCGTGGAGATCCTCTCGGCCCGCGGCTACGCCATCCTGGACGACGCCGTCGACTTCGGCCGTCACGTGATCCCGCTCGTCCGCGCGGAAGTGGCCAGGCGCGACGCCGCGCGTGCGGACCATGACGCTGCATGACACGGCCGAGGCCGTCCCGGCGGCCGGACGGCAGGAGCCCGCGCCGAAGGTCGTGACCGCCCGCCATCCGTCACGCCTGCTGGCCGCGCTCGGCGTGCTGGTGCTGCTGGCGATGGCGGCCAACGCCCTGGTCACCAACCCGGCGTGGGAGTGGGACGTCGTCGGGGCGTACCTGTTCGCGCCCTCGGTGGTGCGTTCGGTGCTGCTCACGCTGGAGCTGACCGTGCTCGGCATCGGGCTCGGGTTCGCGCTCGGCACCGTGCTCGCCCTCATGCGCCTGTCGCCCAACCGGCTGCTGTCGTCGGTGGCGTGGGGGTACGTGTGGTTGTTCCGCTCGGTGCCGCTGATCCTGCAACTGCTGTTCTGGTACAACCTGGCGCTGCTGTACCCGAGGTTGTCGTTCGGGGTGCCGTTCGGGCCCGCCTTCTTCGACGTCGGGACGATGGACCTGATCGGGCCGCTCACGGCCGCCGCGCTCGGGCTCTCGCTGCACCAGGCCGCCTACGCCGCCGAGATCGTCCGCGGCGGCCTGCTGTCGGTCGATCCCGGGCCGCGGCAGGCCGCGGCGGCACTGGGCATCCCGAGGGGCCGCAGACTGTTCCGGATCATCCTCCCGCAGGCCATGCGGACGATCGTGCCGAACGCCGGCAACGAGATCGTGGGCCTGGTCAAGGGCACCTCGGTGGTCTACATCATGGCCCTGCCCGAGCTGTTCTACCAGGTGCAGGTGATCTACAACCGCAATGGCAGGGTGATGGCGCTGCTGCTGGTCGCGACCATCTGGTACCTCGTCCTGACGACCACGCTCTCGATCGGGCAACACTTCCTGGAACGCCACTACGGCAGGGGCCGCTCATGATGGTCGAGCTGGCCGGCGTGCACAAGAGCTTCGGCGCGCTGCACGTGCTCAAGGGCATCGACCTGCGCGTACGTCAGGGCGAGGTGACGGTGGTGCTCGGCCCGTCCGGCTCGGGCAAGTCCACCCTGCTGCGCGTGATCAACCATCTGGAGAAGGTCGAACGCGGGACGGTCACGGTCGACGGCGAGCTCCTGGGCTACCGCCGGTCCGGCGACAAACTGTACGAGCTGCCCGAACGCGACATCCTCCGCCAACGGGCCGGCATCGGCTTCGTCTTCCAGAACTTCAACCTCTTCCCCCACCTGACCGTCAGCCAGAACATCGCCGAGGCCCCGCTGTCGGCCCAGCGCCGGCCGCGCGCCGAGGTGGCCGAGCTGACCGCCCGCCTGCTCGACCGGGTCGGCCTGGCCGACAAGGCCGCGGCCTATCCGCGGACGCTCTCCGGCGGCCAGCAGCAGCGCGTCGCCATCGCCAGGGCGCTGGCCCTGGAGCCCAAGGTGGTGCTGTTCGACGAGCCCACCTCCGCGCTCGACCCCGAGCTCGTCGGCGAGGTCCTGGAGGTCATGAAGGACCTCGCCCGCAGCGGCACCACCATGATCGTCGTCACGCACGAGCTCGGCTTCGCGCGCGAGGTGGCCGACACCGTCGTGTTCATGGACGAGGGCCGCATCGTCGAGCGCGGCCGGGCCGCCCAGGTCCTGGACGCCCCGCGTCACGAACGCACCCGCGCCTTCATCGGCAAGGTCCTCTGACCCAAGGAACCGCCATGCGTCTCATCGCCGTGCCCGCACTCCTGCTGCTCCTGTCCGCCGCCGCCTGCGCGGGCGAGCCCGCGCTCGTCCCCAAGGCCGTCCCCGCCCCCGCCGGGCGCACCATCGACACCGGTCCCGACCAGAAGCGGGTGCGCACCGCCGAGGTCGCGGGCATCGCCGCCCGGGTGCCCGCCGAGATCGCGCGGGACGGCCTGCTCACCGTCGGCTTCAGCGGCGGCGACGGCACGCCGCCGCTGGTCTTCCCGGCCAGTGACGACACCACGCTGATCGGCGTGGAGACCGACCTCGCCCAGCTCGTGGCCGACGTGCTGGGCCTGGAGCTGCGGTCGGAGCGGTCGTCCTGGGAGAACCTGTTCCTCGGCGCCAGGTCCGGCAAGTACGAGCTCGTCCTCAACAACGTCACCGTCACCGAGGAGCGCAAGGACGTCTACGACTTCGCGACGTACCGTGTCGATCAGCTCGGCTGGCAGGTGCCCGGCTCCAGCCCGATCAGGAAGATCTCCGTACCGGCCGACATCGCCGGGCTGCGCGTCTCGGTACGTTCGGGCACCAACCAGGAGAAGATCCTGCTCGACTGGGACAAGCAGAACAGGAAGGCCGGCCGCCGGCCGGTCGAGATCCTCTACTACCAGAAGTACGGCGACGTGCTGCTCGCGCTGAAGTCGGGGCGCGTCCAGGCGTACTTCGGTCCCAACCCGACCATCGCCTACAACGTCGCGATCAGCGGGGACTCCAGGATCGTGGGCACCGCCTCGGGCGCCGGGCCGGACCTCCAGGGGCTCATCGCGGCGATGACGAAGAAGGGCAACGGCCTGATCGGGCCGGTCGGCGAGGCGCTGAACACGGTGATCAGGAACGGCACGTACCAGCAGGTGCTCGACCGGTGGGGGCTGGGCAACGAGGCGGTGCCCGAGTCCAGGATCAACCCGCCGGGCCTGCCGCGCCAGAAGGGGTGAACGCCGGCGGGCGACTGCCTTTCGTGGCGAGTCTGTGACCCTCGGTGGGCTTGACGGGCCTCCTCCCTTCCTCCTATAAACACTCTAAAGCCACTAAATAAGTGGGAAATAGGGAGAAGCAATGAACGCTCGCAGGGTTCGCGTAACGGTGGCCACTCTGGCCGCCCTGGCGCTCACGACCATGGCGGCCGCCTGTGGGGGCAGCGGCAGCCCTGCGGACACCGGCGCGAAGAGCGGAGGGGCCGGCACGACGCAGGTGCGTCTCGGCTTCTTCCCCAACATCACCCACGCCACCGCCCTGGTCGGCGTGGAGAAGGGCATCTTCACCAAGTACCTCGGCGCCGAGCCCAAGACCAGCACGTTCAACGCCGGCCCGGCCGCGATCGAGGCCGTGTTCTCCGGCGCCATCGACGCCACCTACGTCGGCCCCAACCCGGCCATCAACGCCTGGTCGAAGTCGAAGGGCCAGGCCATCAAGATCGTCGCGGGCGCGGCGTCCGGCGGCGTGTTCCTCGTGGTCAAGCCCGGGATCAACTCGGTGGAGGACCTCAAGGGGAAGAAGATCGCCACGCCGCAGCTCGGCAACACCCAGGACGTCGCCCTGCGCTACTGGCTGACGGAGAAGGGCATCAAGACCGACACCAAGGGTGGTGGCGAGGTCTCGATCGTGCCCCAGGAGAACTCCCAGACCATCCAGACCTTCGCCACCGGCGACATCGACGGCGCCTGGGTGCCCGAGCCGTTCGCCAGCCGCCTGATCAAGGAGAGCGGCGGCAAGGTGCTGGTGGACGAGCGCGACCTGTGGCCCAACAAGCAGTTCGTGATCACCCACCTCATCGTCCGCCAGGAGTGGGCCAAGGAGCACCCCGACCTGCTCAAGAAGCTGATCGAGGCGCACGTCGAGGCCAACGACGTCATCGCCAAGGACCCGGCCGGCGCCGCGCAGACCGCCAACGCCGCCCTGCAGAAGCTCACCGGCAAGGCGCTCAAGCCCGAGGTGCTCGACAGCGCGTTCAAGAACATCACCTTCACCAACGACCCGATCGCCTCGTCGCTGGTGGGCAGCGCCGAGCACGCGACGAAGGTCGGCCTCCTCGACCCGGTCGACCTGAACGGCATCTACGACCTCAAGGTCCTCAACGAGGTCCTCGCCGCCAAGGGCCAGCAGGCCATCTCCGACAAGTAGGAGGCGTACACCATGTCCGCTCCGCTCACGGAGCAGGCCACCGGCCGGATCGAGGGGCAGCGTCCCGCGATCCGGCTGGAGGCCGTCTCCAAGATCTACGGCCAGGGCCGGACGGCCCTGCTGGCCCTCGACCAGGTCTCCCTGTCGGTGGCCCCCGGCGAGTTCGTCTGCCTGCTCGGCGCCTCCGGCTGCGGCAAGAGCACGCTGCTCTCGCTGGTGGCCGGGCTCGACCGGGCCACGGCCGGCCACATCGACGCCGACGACAGCCGCGTCGCGCTCATGTTCCAGGAGCCCGCGCTGTTCCCCTGGCTGACCGTCTCGGCCAACGTCGAGATGGCGCTGCGCGCCAAGGGCGTGGGCAAGCAGGAACGCCGGGACCGGGCCGCCGAGTTCCTCGACATCGTCCACCTGGGCGGGTTCGGCAAGAAGCGGCCGCACGAGCTGTCCGGCGGCATGCGCCAGCGCGTCGCCCTGGCCAGGGCGCTCGCCCAGGACGCCGACGTGCTGCTGATGGACGAGCCGTTCGGCGCCCTGGACGCCATGACCCGCGACCTGCTGCACGACGAGCTCGAACGCATCTGGCGGGAACGTTCTCTGTCGGTGCTGTTCGTCACCCACAACGTGCGCGAGGCCGTACGGCTCGGCGACCGGGTCGTCCTGCTGTCCAGCCGGCCGGGGCGGGTGGTGGAGGACTTCCCCGTCGAGCTGCAGCGGCCCCGCCGTACCGACTCGGGCGAGGTGGCCGAGCTGGCGGGGGAGATCACCGGCCGCCTCCGCCAGGAGGTCCTGCGCCACGCCCGCCAGGAGGAGCCCGCATGACGACGACGGACACCCACGCCCAGCAGCTCGCCGGCCTCGACGCGCTGGAACTGGGCACCGGCCACCGCGCCGGTCTGGCCTCCCGGCTGTGGTCCGGCCTGTGGCCGATCGCCTCGGCGGTGGTCATCGTGCTGGCGATCTGGCAGGCCGTGGTGTGGGCCGGCTGGTGGCCCGAGTACGTCTTCGCCGGCCCGGTCACCACACTCTCCGAGCTCGGGCACCGGCTCGGCGACCCCGAGTTCTACACGGCGCTGACGGTCACCATGCGCCGCGCGGTGACCGGGTTCGCGCTGGCCATCGCCGTCGGGCTGGTCGTCGGCGCGCTGGTCTCGCGGATCGGGCCGCTGCGCCGGGCCACGGGCTCGCTGATCACCGGGTTGCAGACGATGCCGTCCATCGCCTGGTTCCCGCTGGCCATCCTGCTGTTCGGGTTGTCCGAGAGCGCGATCCTGTTCGTGGTGGTGCTGGGCGCCGCGCCGTCCATCGCCAACGGCCTGATCGCCGGGGTGGACTACACGCCGCCGATCCTGCTGCGCGCCGGGCACATGCTCGGCTTCCGCCGGATCTCGCTCTACCGGCACGTCATCCTGCCGGCCTCGCTGCCGTCGTTCCTGGCCGGACTCAAGCAGGGCTGGGCCTTCGCCTGGCGCTCCCTGATGGCCGGTGAGCTGCTGGTCATCATCGCCAACCAGGCCTCGCTGGGCGAGCAGCTCCACTACGCCCGCGAGCTGGCCGACTCACCCGGCCTGCTCGCCACCATGATCGTCATTCTGGTCATCGGCATCGTGGTGGACCGCGTCTTCGGCGTGGCCGACGGCGCGTTGCGCCGCCGCTGGGGCCTGCACCAGGTGAGCACCTGAGCAGTAGACGGTCATGCGGATCTCCGCCAGAACTCAGTACGCCCTGCGCGCCGCGGCCGAACTGGCCGCCGCGCCGCCGGGCCCCATGCCCGCCGAGAAGATCGCCACGGCCCAGGGCATCCCGCGCAAGTTCCTCGACAACATCCTGCTCCAGCTCCGCCGGGCCGGTCTGCTGCACAGCCAGCGCGGCCCCGACGGCGGCTACTGGCTGGCCAGGCCCGCCGGCGAGATCACCCTCGCCGACATCGTGGTGATCGTCGAAGGGGTCTCCGAGGGTGGCGACCACGGGGGATACCCCGGGGTCGCCAGCCCGCTCGCCGAGGTGTGGAGCGCGCTGCGCGACCACGAGGAGATGATGCTGGCCGACATCACCCTGGCTGACATCGCCGGGGCGAGCGTGCGGCTGGGCGACGAGTCCCGCTAGCCCGCCACCCGGTTCTCCCAGGCCCACGCGATGATCTCGACGCGGTTGCGCACGCCGAGCTTGTCCAGGACGGCGGAGATGTGGCCCTTGACCGTGCTCAGCGAGATGCACAGGTCCCCGGCGATCTCCCGGTTGGTACGCCCGGCCGCCACGGCCCGCACCACGTCGGTCTCCCGCTCCGACAGCGGGCGCACCGCCCCCTCGGCCCGCGGCGCCCGCCCGGCCAGCCGGCCCAGCAGGCGGTGCGTGATCGACGGCGAGATCAGGGCGTCCCCGCCGCTCGCCGCCCGTACGGCCTCGGCGAGCAGGGCCGGGCCGGCGTCCTTCAGCACGAACCCGGCCGCGCCGCCGCGCAGCGCGTCGTAGACGTACTCGTCGAGGTCGAAGGTGGTGACCACGACCACGGGCAGCGGGTCGGGCACGCCGGGGCCGGCCAGGGCGCGGGTGACCGCGATGCCGTCCATGCCGGGCATCAGGATGTCCACGAGGCACACGTCGGGGCGTACGCGCCGGGCCAGCTCCACGGCCTCCTCGCCGTCCCGGGCCTCGGCGACCACGCGGATGTCGGGCTGGTCCTCCAGGATCAGCCGCAGGCCCCGGCGGACCATCGCCTGGTCGTCGGCCAGCAGCACTCCGATCGTCATCGGCGTGCTCCGAGGGGGAGCGCGGCCCGGACCGACCAGCCGCCCTCCGGCCGCGGGCCCGCGCGCAGGGTGCCGTCGAGGGCCTCGACGCGTTCGCGCATGCCGAGCAGGCCGTAGCCGCCGCGGTTCCGGGACGGCGGCGTGGGCGGGGCGTCGTCGGCGACCTCGACGACGACCGTGCCGTCCCCGCCGCCGATCTCGACGGTGACCGAGCGGGCGCGGGGGGCGTGGCGGGCGACGTTCGTCAGTGACTCCTGGACGATCCGGTACACGGTGCTGGTCACCTCCGGCGGCCAGTCTCCCGCGTCGGCGGGGCCGCGCAGGGTCACGGGCGGGCCGTCGAAGCGGTCGATCAGGTCGGTGAGGCGGCCGGGCGGCCCGGGTACGCCGTCGGCCGCCTCGCGGAGCAGGCCGACGACGCGGCGCAGCGCGGACAGGGCTCCGGTGCTGGCCTCCTCGATGTCCTCCAGCGACTCCTCCAGAAGCCGGGAACGCCTGCGGGCCAGCAGCCGGGCGGCCTGGGCCTGCAGCACGATGCCGGTCATGTGGTGCGCGGCCACGTCGTGCAGCTCCCTGGCCAGGCGGCGGCGCTCGTCGTGGCGTACCCGGTCGGCGGCCGCCCGGCGGCGCTCGGCCAGCAGCCTCAGGCCGCCGCCCACGGTCACGGCGGCCAGCCAGCCGCCCGCGTTGAGCACCACCACGGACCCGTTGTGGGCCATGGGCGCGCTCGCGGCGGCCACGAGGAGCCCGCCGGCCGCGACGGCGCCGGCCGGCCGCGCGGGCAGCGTCCTGACCGCCGATCCGACCAGCACGGACAGGCCCAGTGCCATGCCCGGCCCCGGCTCGTTCGGCAGATCGGCGGCCGCGGCGACCACGACGGCCACCACCGCGATCCCCAGCCCGGCCGCGGCCGTCCACACCCGACCGCGGCGGCGGGTCAGGGCCAGGGCACACACCGCGGCTCCCACCGCGATGTCGAACACCCAGTAGCCGCCGCCCCAGCTCGCGGCGATCAGGCGGGCCCAGAAGACCAGGACGACGACGGCCGCGACCCCGAGCGCCACCTCCGCCGTCACGGCCGCGCCGCCGTGCACGGCCCGCCCGCCCGGCCAGGCGGACGCCGGCAGGTTCCCCACGTTCACGCCTCCAGGCTCGGGAGCCGGGCCCGTCCGCCACACCGGCCGAAAGTACGGTCGAGCCGGCCCGAACCCTGCTTTCGACCCTCCCCGCGCCCCGCGCCGCCACCGCAGGATGAGGCCCCATGCCCCAAGAAGACCCGCGGCACGCCCGCACCATGCCCCCGCCCGCCGCCCCTGGCCGTCCGCGCATCATCGCGCTCGACGTCGTACGCGGGTTCGCCCTGTGCGGGATCCTGCTCGCCAACGTCCAGCCGATCTCCCACATCGGCACCACCGCCGTCACCGAGGCGCAGGCGACGATCGACGACGCCGCCCGATGGCTGGGCCTGCTCGTCGAGCAGCGCTTCTTCCCGATCTTCTCGCTGCTGTTCGGCGTCGGCTTCTCGTTGTTGCTCGACTCCGCGGGCCGGCGCGTCCCCCGTCCGCGGGTGTTGCTCGTACGCAGGCTCCTCGTGCTGCTCGTCATGGGTCTGGCGCACATGTTCCTGTTGTGGCGCGGCGACATCCTGACGATCTACGCGCTCGTCGGCCTGGTGGTGCTGCTGCCCTCGACCTGGCTGCCGCGCTGGGCCGTGGCCGGGCTCGCCGTCGTGCTGGTCGCCGCGGCGATGATCGTCTTCGGCGGCGGCACCATGATCGTTCCTGGCCTGTTCCTGCTGGGCTCGGCCCTGACCAGGTACGGCGTCATCGCCCGGATCGAGAGCTCCACCCTCGTCCCGGCCCTGCTGGCCCTGCTCTTCGGCGCGGGCACGGTCGCCACCCTCACCCTTCAGGGCAGCGCGGAGGGCCTCCCGATGGCCGCGTCCGGCCTGGCCATGGCCGGCCTGTACGTGTGCACCCTGCTCGTCCTGTTCAGGACCCCGTTGCGCCCGGTGCTGCGCACCCTGTTCGCCCCGCTGGGCCGCATGGCGCTGACCAACTACCTGAGCGCCACGGCCCTGGTCCTGATCATCGGCAAGGTGGTCGGCGGAAGGCCGGAGAGCTGGTCGCTGACCACGATCGTGTCGATCGCCGCCGTCATCCTGGTCCTGCAATGGGTGTGGTCCACCCTCTGGCTGCGCCGGTACCGCTTCGGCCCGATGGAGTGGTTGTGGCGCTGGGCCACGTGGGGGAGCCGTCCGGCCCAGCGGGTCCCGTGAGGCCGTAGAAACCTGGGTGACCCCTGCAACCCTTTGCCCCGCCTCCCGCGTTGGGAACGGACGAAGGGAGATCACCATTTTGAACGCTCATGACGGCTTCCGCGAGTTCGTCGTCGCCCGGCAACAGGTGCTGATGCGGACCGCCTACCTGCTCGTGGGCGACCCCCACCAGGCCGAGGACCTGCTCCAGAGCGTGCTGGTCAAGGTCGTGGCGCACTGGCCCAAGCTGGCGCGGGACGGCAACCCGGAGGCGTACACCCGCCGGGCGCTGGTCAACCAGTACATCTCGTGGCGGCGGCGCCCGAGTCGCGAGCTGCCGAGCGCCGACCCGCCCGAGCACGGGATCAGCTACGACGAGGCCGCGCTCGACCGGATCGTGCTCCGCCAGGCGCTGGGCAAGCTGACCCGCAAGCAGCGCGCGGTGATCGTCCTGCGCTTCTGGGAGGACCTCACCGAGGCCCAGACGGCAGACGCGCTCGGCTGCGCGGTCGGCACGGTGAAGAGCCAGACCCACCACGCGCTGGCACGCCTGCGCGAACTCGCTCCCGACCTGATGGACTCACAAGCCGCTCAGGAGATGGCCCGATGACCAGACTGCGTGACGCACTCGACGGCATCGCCGAGGAGGCCCCTCCGGCGGACCTGGCCGAGCTGGCCGAGCTGGCCGTGACCGGATACCGGCGCAGACGCCGGGCCACGGCGACGCTGGCGGCCGTCGCGACGGTCGCGGTGCTGACCGGGGTGACGGCGACCGTGCTGCTCGCGATGCCGCGGCGGATGGAGAGCGCCGCGGCGCAGAGCCCGGCCGCCGTGCCGACGCTGCCCGCCGGCCAGGTGGGGGTGCTCAGCCACGCCTACCGGCCGGGCTGCCGGCCGCCCAAGAAAAAGGGCGGGCCGCCCGACTGCCCGGCGGCGGAATGGCTGGTGGTCACGCGCGACGGCGTGACGTACCGGATGCCCCAGGCGCTCGCGGAGACCAAGAGGTCGAAGGTGCCCGTCGCGATCAGCCGCGACGGGCGCATGCTCGCCTACTACAGCAGGGAGGCGGGGGCGCACGTCGTCCGCGACATGGTGACCGGTGCGGAGACGGTCTCCCCGGTCGCGGTGCCGGAGGAGCGGATCGGCCGCGGCTCCATGCTCGTGGTCTCCGACGACGGCCGGTACGTGGCGTTCGACCCGCGCGAGGGCACCAAGGACCCGGGCCTGCTGATCGACATGCGGACCGGCAGGACGGTGTCGGTGCCCGGCGTGTACGAACCGGTCAGCATCAAGGACGGCGTCGCCGAACTGGTCCGGTACATCAAGACCGACCTGCTGCTGATGCCGGTCACCGGCGGCGGCCGGCCGGTACGCTTCGACGGCGTCTTCATCATGTTCAGCGAGCTGGCCCCGGACGGCCGCACGGTGGCCGCCTTCGAGTTCCCGGACAAGGGAAAGGGCACGCCCGAATACGCGACCCGCAGGCTCACCCTGCTCGACGCCCGGTCCGGCCGCATCCTGCGGAAGGTGGCCGTGAAGGGCCTGCCGAAGGGCGCCGGCATCCACGGAACCACGATCTGGCAGAGCCCGTCGGAGGTCACGCTCCTCGTCCAGCGAGGGCAGGCCGTCCGCGCCTACGCGGTGGACGTCCGCACCGGCGGGACCCGGCTGGTGACCGAGTATTCCGAGGCTGGGAAGTCAGGCGGGGCCGTGCCAGGAGCCGCCGGGTCGTGAGACCCCGGGAGCGCTGCCCGTACGGAGGCCGGGCAGCGCTCCGCCACGGGACACGGGCCGAAGGCGTGCTTCCCCGGCGTCCGGTCAATGCTGGGTGACCTGGGGCGAGGTGGTCACCACCTCGCGGGTGGGACGCGGCGCGGGCGGCGTACGCGGCCGGCCGGCCGCGACGAACACGACCGCCGACAGCAGCGACATGGCGACCACGATGATCAGGACGAACGCCATCTCCCGCCGGGTCACCGGGCAGCGGCGGCGCCGGGCCGGCTTGGCGTTGAGCGCGTCGATGCGGCAGGCGAAGTCGCGGTCCTGCCAGCGCAGATCCTGCTCGATCTCGGCCAGGATGCGGCGTTCGCGGTCCGACAGGCTCATGGCCGCCGCTCCCGTTCCGCGACGCCGTGTGCGGGGGCGGGCGGTGAGGTCAGCGGTTCGGTCATGTCGTTCTCCGTCGCTCCCGGTCGGAAGTGGCCCCCGGTCCGGGGCAGTCCTGGTCGGAGGGCGTCCCCGCCTCGTGGGCGTGCCTCTGTGGTGGCGCGGGCGGTTTCGCCGGCGCCCCCCACAGGCCCGCGCTCCTCCCGTACCCGGGGGCGCAGGCTCGATGCGGTGCCTTACTGCGCCCGGAATGAACCGTTACGTCCGGAGGGCGATGTCCGTAGAAATCCAGACATTTCCTTCACCTGCGATCGGCTCCCGGCTTACCGGGGCCCTCGATCACCTCCCCGGCTTCTCCACCAGCGGGGTGTCGACCAGGTGCTCGATCAGGAACCAGGTCTGCAGCTCGTTCGTCCTGATGACGTCGGAGACCAGCAGGTCGTTGGTGCCGTCGTCACCCATCTCCTGCGCCCGGTTCGCCGCGTCGTGGGCGGCCACCAGGATGGTCTCGTGCGCCTCGATCAGGCGCGAGAGCATGGCCGGCACCTCCTCGCAGCCGTTCGGCGGACGCGGGATCACCGTGATCTCGGCCACGTGGCGCGGGTCGCCCACCGCGACGCCGCCGAGGGTCTGGACGCGCTCGGCCATCTCGTCCACCAGCTCGACCTGCTCCGAGGCGTGCTTGTCCAGCAGCAGGTGGAGCTGGTAGAAGGTCGGGCCGCGCATCAGCCAGTGGTGCTTCTTGTAGAGGCTGTAGAGGATCTGGGTGTCGGCCAGGATCTGGTTGAGCCGCTGGCAGGAGTACTCGCGGGCGTCGCGGGAGAGGCCGAGCGGGAACATCCGCACGCTGCCGAACTCCTGGATCTCCACGCCGTTGACGTGCAGCCACGGCTGGCTGTCGGGCTTCGACCGGGTGGGCTTGGTGGCACGTTTGGTGGGCACGTACATCTCCTCAGATAGTCGGAACAATCGCCCGGAAACCTCCCCTCTGCCGCGCCAAGGGCCCCCACGAGCCTGCACAAGAGCCGGTCAACAAGCGCCGGTCGGCATCGGGCGGCGTACCCGTTTGCCCGCAGGTCGCGGGGGTAGCCGGAACGAGGGCACGGGGGCGCCCCCGCGCTCATCTTCCGGGGGGATGACGATGATGCGACGCAAGGAACCCGAAGAGCCGGAGACACCGGCGGCCGACCTCGAAGGTCCGCAGGACGAGGAACCGTACGACGAGGAGCGCGAACGCTTCGAACACCTCAAGGAACTGAACCCGGACGACTTCGAGTAGCCGCGGGCCCGCGAAGGCCGCCAGGCGAATGTCGCCCTTGGGGGCCCTGTCAGAAAACGCTCTTCTGCCTACAGTTCGGGCAAGAAGGGGGCGTCCCGAGGTTGTGGCGTCTCACCCAGTGTCAGGACGCCCCCTTCCCCGTCCGACGGTCAGCCGCGGGCCCCGGCGTTCCTGGCCGGCACCTGCTGGAGGACCTTGTAGCGAAGTCGCCACCGGTCGCCCGGCAGGACGATGACCGCCAGGTCGACGACCTGTCCGCGGCTGTTCTCCGCGACCCGGTAAAGGACGAAGACCGGCGTACGAGGAGGGATCCGCAGTTCCTGGGCCTCCTCCGCGGTGGGCATGCGGCAGTCGAGATATTCGTCCGCGTCCACGACCTCGTGCCCGGCCTCGGCCAGCCGGGCCCAGATGCCGCCGCTGCCCGAGTCCGGCCGCAGAAGGGCCTCGCCGCCGTCGGGGAACAGGTAGAGCGGCAGGTAGCTGGTGGCCAGGGAGGCGGGGCTGTCGTCCACCTCGTACACGCGATGCCGGTAGAGCAGCCGCATGTGGCTGCCGAAGCAGCGGACCATCTCCTCCTCGTGCGCCTCCGCCGTACGGCTGCCGGACTCGAAGTGCCGCACCTGCAACTGGCGGGTGTCGATGTCGGCGAGCATGAACCGGTGCTCGGAGTCCCCTTCCAGGCGCCGGATGCCGTCGCGGAGGAACTTCCTGCGGGCCTGCCTGACCCGGCTGCCCCGCTTGGGGGTGCGATCGATGAGGCCCTCGTCCCTCAGCTGGTTGAGGGCGCGTTGGGCGGTACCGAGAGATACGCCGTACTGCTCGGCGAGAGCGATCTCGCCGGGCAGTTGATCGGTCGGATTGTTCTGGTCGTCTCTCAGGGTGTTGTTGCGGATCGCGTCGCGCAGGTCGTCCGCGATGCGCTCGTACATCGCACGCCGAGGAGGAGGTGTACGGCTTGCCGTCACGAGTGGAGGCTCCCAGTTTTTCTCTACAGAAGTGGACGCTCCCCCGATCGTAGACCTCTTGGACGATTTCTCCAGTCTTCCCGTCCACATCACCCTGACCTGCTAGATATAGACCGCTCTGCGGTGGGTGTGGTGCGCTTGTCCTCCAACTTCTATATAGAAATGACGGGCGGGCATCATGAACGAACCGCTTCCCCGCAACCCCCTCCCTCCTGAGCCGCGGAGGGAACGCCCCGACGTCACGCAGGCGGTGCTCACCGCCACGGTGATCGTCATCGTCCTGGCCTGGCCGGACCTCATTCCGTTCGTCTCGGTGGTCCTGGCCCTGCTGGGGCTGCGCCAGAGCTCTCGCTGAACCCCCGGGGGCGGGGGTCAGTCGAGGTCGATGAGGGCCAGGCCGGTGGCGGGGTCGTGGCGGCGTTTCAGGTAGCGCGGCGACTGGGTGACGAGCACTTCGAGGGTCGGCCAGACCTCGCCGGACAGCAGATGGCCGCCGCGCGTCGTGCCGTCGGGCAGGCCGACGACCACATGGGCGTGCAGTTGCGGACGTACGTCGTCCTCGGCCATGGCGAAGTCGCCGATGAGGGACAGCACCTCGGTCTGGCGGTCCACCGGGATCCGGCGGTAGTCGAGCGTCCCCGGGTCGAAGAAACCCAGCGTGACCTGCCGGAACCCGCCGATGCCGGTGAGCCGGGCGGCCCGGATCCCGTTCTCGGCCGCCCACTCCGTCAGGCTCTCGACCACCTCGTCGCCGCGGTCGAGGACGACCGCGTACGTCTGCTCCTCGACCGTCGAGAGCCGCTTGCTGCGCATGACGGCCCCCTGCCCGCAGGGCGGGCGGGCAACCCGGTCACTTCCAGACGGCCTTGGCCAGGATGTTCCCGAGTCCGGGCGTCTTCCACTGGTCGACGACCAGCACCTTCTCCTTGCGCAGGTACCAGATGCGCTGGGTGTAGGCCACCGAGGTCGGCTTGCTCGTCTTCGTCTGGCAGGTCAGCCTCCACTCCGTGAAGCGGGCCGTACGCCCGGCCCCCACGGCGACGGTCGAGGTACGGGCGGGCTTGACGGGCTGAACGCCCTCCCAGTAACGCTTGTCGGGGACGCACTCCATCACCCCGCTGCTGGGGTGGTACGGCGCGCCCACCTTGTACGGGCCGCCCTCGGAGGCGTAGGCGATGTCCCGCGCCCCGCCGATGGAGAATCCGGGGCACTCCGCCGCCCGCTTGGAGCAGGCGCCGGTCACCACGGCAAGGCCGCCTACCGGGTCTTTCTTCACTTTCCACGCGGCCGGGATCTGGATGGTGAAGCCCTGGAAAGATACGGATTTCGTGGCTTGCGCGGGCGTTCCGGTCAGGACGAGCGCGGCGCTGAGCGTCAAGGTCATGAGCACGGCGGCGATCATAGGTCACGCTCCGAGAACCCTGTCAAGGGCGGATATTTCGGGAAAAATGATCGCAACTTTCTGGTCGATCACCGCATCCAACGTGCCGTGAACGTGCTGACCGCGGAAGATCCGCAACGCCTGGGCGACTACTGGCTCGCCGGACGGCTGGGCGTCGGCGGTCAGGGCGTCGTCTACGAGGGCTACGCCGAGGACGGCGCCAGAGTGGCGATCAAGGTGCTGCACGGCGACGAGGCCGGACGGCTGGCCAAGGAGGCCGAGACGGCGCGGCGGGTCGCCTCGTTCTGCACCGCCCGCGTGCTGGCCGCCGAGCTGGACGGCCCGCGGCCCTACATCGTCAGCGAGTACGTCGCCGGCCCGAGCCTGCGCCAGGCGATCGCCGGGGGCCGCCGGTTCCTCGGCGGCGACCTGCACCGCCTGGCCACGGCGGTGGCCACGGCGCTCACCGCCATCCACGAGGCCGGCGTGGTGCACCGCGACCTCAAACCGGACAACGTGCTGTTGGGCCCGGACGGCCCGCGGGTCATCGACTTCGGCATCGCGCGGACCGCCGAGATGTCGCTGACCGCGACCGGCCTGGTCACCGGCACGCCGACGTACATGGCACCCGAGGTGTTCGGCGGGCAGCGGGCCGGCGCGCCCGCGGACGTGTTCGCCTGGGGCTGCGTCGTCCTGTACGCGGCCACGGGCGCCGACCCGTTCGAGGCCGAAAGCCTGGGCGGGGTCATGCACCGGGTGTTGTCGGCCACCCCCGACCTGTCCGCGCTGCCGGAGTCGCTGCGCCCGCTGGTGTCGGCGGCGCTGAGCAAGGAGCCCGGCCTGCGTCCCGAGGCCCGCCAACTGCTGCTCGCGCTGGTCAGCGGGGACGGCGGCCTGGACACCGGACGGCTGCTCGAACGGGGACGCGCCGCCGCGCGCGTGGCCGGGACCGGCGGCGACCCCGCGCTCGGCACGCTGGCCGAGGACTCCTACGAGCTGCTCGCCCCGGCCGAACGGGAGCTGGCGCCCGAGGTGTTCCTGCGCCTGTTCACCGTGGACGGGCAGGGCGAGCTGGCCATCCGCAGGGCCCGCCTGGACGAGCTGGTGGCGGGCAGGCCGGCGGGCGAGGTCCCGGCGGTGACCAGGATCCTGGAGGTGTTCGCGTACCTGCTGGGCCGCGACGGCGAGCAGGTCTGGCTGGCCCGCCCGGCCCTGCCGCACGCCTGGCCGCGGCTGCGGCGCTGGATCGAGGCCAACAGGGAAGGGCTGGCCGTCCACGCGCCGATCCTGGCCGCCGTCCGGCGCTGGGACGAGGGCGGCCGCAGGGACGGCGGCCTGTTCCACGGCACGATGCTCGACGAGGCCCTGAACTGGGCCGCCACCGTCCGCCGCGACATCAGGCTGTCCCAGGCCGAGCGCGACTTCCTGGAGTCGTCGGCGCGGCTGGGCAAACGCCGGGCCCGCCGCGCCCGGCTCCTGACGCTGAGCCTGGCGGGGCTGCTGCGGGTCGCGCTCGCCGCGGGTGGCGTGGCCGTCCAGCAGAGCCGGGTCGCCGCCGCCCGCGCCGACGAGTTGCACGACCGTCTGACGACGTCGGAGTCCACGCGCCTGGCCGCACGCTCCGAGGCAGCCGGGCGCGACGATCCCGTGCTCGCCGGGCTGCTCGCCGTCGCCGCCTGGCGGCTGCGGGCGACACCGCAGGCCAGGGCGGCGTTGACCGCCGCGCTCGCGCGGCGCGAGCGCGGCATGTTCCGCGACCCGGCCGCCGCGCGCGGCACGTTGCGGGCGCTGGCCGCCGACGGGCGCACGCTGCTCAGCGTCGGCCAGGACGCGGCCCGGCTGTGGGACGTGCGCACGGGCCGCCGCACCACGCTGATCTCCGGCCTGGGCCTCGGCGGCGAGCGGGTGACCGACATCGGATTGTCCCCCTCGGGCCGCACGCTGGTCGCGGCCACCGCGCGCCGCGCCCGCGCCTGGGACACCGCCACCGGACGGCCGATCTCCACCTGGCCGCGCCGCCGGTCCCGCGACCTGACCGAGGGCTGGACGGAAGCCGTCCGCCGGCACGAAGGCAGGAAGGTGATCGTCAGACCGGACGACAGCGGGCAGTGGAACGTCGCCGACGCCGCCGACCCCGCCGCCAGACGTGGCACGCAGAGTCCCGACGGGCGGTGGCTGGCCATGTCCGGCGACGGGACCCTGACCCTGACCCAGCTCAAGGAGGGCTGGACGGAGGAGGTCGGCGAGGGCACGGAAGGCGCCTGGAACAAGGGCGGCCCCGTCTTCGACCGCTCCGGCCGGCTGCTGGCCACCGTCACCGACACCACCGTCCAGTTCTGGCGCCTGCCCGACACGCACCTGCTGAGCGCCGTCCCGGTACGCGGCGACGGGGACACCGGGACGCCGCCCGCCGCCGCCTTCGACGGTACGACCTTCCGCTACCTCGTCGGCGACCAGGTGTTCGCCGTGGACGTCGCCGACCTGCTGACCGAGCCGGCCGAGGGCCCGCCGTACGAGCGGGCCGACTTCGGCGAGGACGGGCTGCACCTCGTCATGGACGGCACCCTGCACCCGGTCGGCCAGGGAGGCCCGGTCCAGGGTGGGACGTCCGGACGCCTGCCCGCCTCGGACGCGCTCGGCTTCAGCCGCGACGGCCGGCGGCTCGCCCTGCTGTCCGGGCACGACGTCACCGTCCTGGACACCGCGACGAGGAAACCCGTGGCCGCTTTCACCGCCGGTACGGGCGGCACACGGCCCCAGGTCGTCCGCTTCAGCCCCGACGGCGGCCGGGTCGCACTCGTGCTCGACGGCCCGGGAAGCGGCACGGACGCGGTCGAGCTCTGGGACTGGCAGGCGCGGCGCCGCCTGTGGAGCACGCGCGCGGGCGGGGTCGTGGACCTGGCGTTCTCCCCCGACGGCGGACGGCTGGCGCTGACCGGGCTGGACGTACGCCTGCTGCGGGCGGCGGACGGCAAGGCGGCCGGCTCGCCGTTCGGCGCGTACGGCCAGGGTGTGCTGGGGAACTGGGTGCGGTTCACGCATGCGGGGGACGGGGTGGTCGTGTTCGACTCGCGCGGCCGTATGAGCACGTGGGACGCGGGCGGCCGGCGCCTGGTCGAGGAGACCGAGGGGTTCGCCTACGCCGGGACGCCCGCGTACTCGCCGGCCGAGGACCTCGTCGCGGTCGACGTGGGGGAGGGGCGCGTGCGCCTGATCGACCCGCGTACGGGCACCGACCTCGGCCGGTCCGCGGACCCCGGCGGCGGCCTCGACCGGGACGAGGGCGAGCTGCTGTCGGTCGCCTTCACCCCCGACGGCTCGCACGTCCTGACCGTGGACGCCGGGGGCACCGTCGGGCGGGTACCGGCCGCCGCCGGCCTGGTCGAACGGATGGTCTGCGACCGCGCCGGGCGCGCGCTGACCGAACGGGAGTGGCGGACGTACGTGCCCGCGCTGCCCTACCGGCCCGTCTGCGGCTGAGCCGCACGTACGAGAGGGCTCACACCAGCTCCAGATAGGCGGCCAGCTCCTCGGCCGAGTCCGTGGCGATGCCGACGTGGCCGTCCGGCCGTACGAGCGTGTGCCGAAACCCGCCGTACGGTTCGGCCGGCGCGTACGCCCGCACCTCCGGCCCGCCCGGCACGCGCGGCGCGGGATCCGGCGACAACAACGTGAAGTGCGGCCCGCGCAGCAGGTCGAACAGGCGCACGCGAGAGCCGTCGGCCAGGCGCAGCGGCCCGTCGGGCACCCGTTCGCCGCCGTGGCGGGCCAGCGAGCCGCCCCGGTAGCCGATCCGGAGCTGGTAGGTCTCCTCGTCCCGTCTGAACGATTTCCTGTCGTGCAGGTCGGTGCTGAGCCCGAGCACGAGGGCCGCGACCGGCCGGCGCTCCTCCTCGTACGTGTCGAGCAGCGACGCCGGCCCCCCGGTGAGCACGCGGGCGAGCTTCCAGCCCAGGTTGTAGGCGTCCTGCACCCCGGTGTTGAGCCCCTGGCCGCCCGCCGGGGAGTGCACGTGGGCGGCGTCCCCGGCCAGGAGGACGCGACCCGAGCGGTAGGCGTCGGCCAGGCGGATGTTGACCCGGTAGAGGGAGGACCACAACAACTCGGTCACGCGCAGCCCGCGCAGCATCGAGCGTTCGGCGAGGATGCGCCGGAAGCCGCCCAGCGTCAGGTCCGGCGTCGCGCCCGGCTTGAGCGACGCCATGAACTGGAAGGTGTCGGTGCCGGCCATGGGGTAGAGCGCCACCATCCCCTTCCCCGGCCGTACCCAGGCGTGGATGTGCTCCCGGTCCAGCCCCTCGACGCGCACGTCGCCGAGTGCCATGCGCTGCTCCTCGCGGGTCTCGCCGGTGAACCCGACGCCGAGCGCCTTGCGGACCGTGCTCCTGCCGCCGTCGGCCGCGACCAGGTAGCCGGCCCGCAGCCGCGCCCCGGCGCCCAGCCGGGCCGTGACACCCTGCGCGTCCTGCTCGAACCCGGCCAGCTCGACGCCGTACTCGACCGTGCCGCCCAGCTCGGCCAGCCGCTCCCGCAGCACCGCCTCGGTGCGCCACTGCGGGTGCATCCGCACCGCCGGGTACGGCACCTCGTCCGTCGCCGCCGCCGGTTTGTGCATGCGTCCCTGGTAGACCGGCAGCCGTCCGATCCTGACCCGGATCGGCGGGTAGAGCGTCGTCGCGGGCAGCACCCGGTCGATGATCCCGAGGTCGTCGAAGATCTCCTGCGTACGCGGTTGCAGGCCCTTGCCCTTGGAACCCGGCGAGGGCGCCGCCGCCCGTTCGACGACGCGGTGCGCGATCCCGCGCCTGGCCAGCTCCACGGCGAGGGTGAGGCCGGTGGGTCCGGCGCCGACGATGAGCACGTCCGTCCTGTCTGTCATGCGGCGACCGTGCCAGGGCCCGCTGCCAGATCTCTGTCAGCGCCCTGCCGAGGGACAGGGCGGCCGGTACGGGACGTCGCCGAAGTACCGCCGCCACCCCACCCGCGTGAGGGGCATCCCGGCGACCTCGCACACCCGCGCGGCCACCCCCTCCGGCCGCAGGTCCCACAACCGCAGGTCGCGCCCGGCGGCCGAGACGAGCGTGCGGTCGTCGGCGTACAGGACGGTGCCCAGGTCGGGGTGGGTCAGCTCGGCGATGAGCCGCCCGGCGCGCAGGTCCCACAGGCGGGTGGTGCCCGAGACGTCCGTGGTGGCCAGGGCCGCGCCGTCGGGGCTGAACCCGGCGCCTCCCACGGTGTCGCCGTGGCCGCGCAGGGCCGCCGGGCGCGGCGCGTGCCGGGGGTCGGCGATGCTCCAGACGCGGGCGGTCCGGTCGCGGCCGGTGCTGACGAGCACGTCTCCCTTGGGGCCGAAGCGCACGCCGGCCACCGCGTCCTCGTGCTCCTCGTGGTGGGCGACCTCGTCGAGGGCGCCCCGGCGTACGTCCCACAGCCGTACGCCGCGGTCGGCCCCGCCGCTGGCCAGCAGGCCGCCGTCGGGACTGAAGTCGAGGGCGCCGACGTCGCCGAAGCCGTCCCGGGCGGCCAGGCGGCGGGGCCGGGCGGCGACGTCCCAGAGCAGCAGCCGGCCGGCGTGGTCGCCGGTGGCGAGGGTACGGCCGTCGGGGCTGAGCGCGGCGGCCGCGAGCCCGGGTACCGGCAGGCGGGCGTGCCGGGCGGGGGCGTAGCGGTCGCGCAGGTCCCACACGGTCACGGCCTCGCCGTCCTCGACGGTGGCCAGGCGGCGGGCGTCGCCGCTCATGGCCATCCGGGTGGTCGGTGGAACGTTCCAGCGGGACAGCAGGACGCGGTGCCAGGGGTCGCGGACGTCCCACAGGGCGCCGCCGCGCGCGCCGGTCGTGGCCATCAAGGTCCGGTCCCGGCTCAGGACCAGGCCGGTCACCGGGTCGGGCACGCGGGCCGCGTGGTGCCACTGGTAGAAGGCGCCGGCCACGGACCCGGCGGCCAGCGCCTGCCCGTCGGAGGCGAAGGCCAGGCCGAGGACTCGGTCGGGGTGCCGGAACGAGGTGACCTGCGCGCGGGTGGCCAGGCTCCACAGGCGGACCGTCCGGTCGTCGCCGGCGGTGGCCAGGGTGGCGCCGTCGGGGCTGAACGCCAGGGCGCCGGCGGGGGCGCCGTACCGGGTGGGCCTGCCGCAGCGGCGGGCGTCCAGGCGGCAGAGCCAGGTGCCGCGTTCCGGGGCGGACCAGGCCAGCGTGCCACCGTCGGGGCTGATCGCGAGCGCGGCGGGGCCGTTCCTGGCGCCGGTCCTGATCGTGTCCGCGGGGGTGGCGGGCGTGGCGGGATCCCACACACGTACGCTTCCGTCGCCGTGGCCGGTGACCACCGTGTCGTCGCCGACGGCGAAGCGGGTGACCTGGGCGGAGGTGCGTACGGGGGGCAGCGGGACCGGCTTGCCGGCCAGGCTCCACCGCCCGACGCCGCGCGCGGCGGCGGCGAGCACCGTGCGGCCGTCCGGCGTGAACGCCGCCGCGGCCGCGCCGGGCAGGGCGGCGACGTGGCGGGGGCGGGCGGGGTTCACGACGTTCCACAACTCGACGCCGCGCCGGGTGGCCGCGAGCAGCACCCGGTCCCCGCCGGCCGGACGGAAGGCGAGCGCGCCCACCGGCCCGCCGGCGGTGCGCGGCAGAGTGGCGAGCGGGGTGCGGCGGCGCGGGTCGGCGGCGTCCCACAACTCGACCACGCCGTTGTCGGCGCCGGTCGCGAGCACGGCACGGTCCTGGCTGTACGCGATCATCCGCAGCCGGTCGCCGGAGGAACGCAGGCGGGTGGCGTACGGCTCGGCGCTGTTGAGCAGCGCGCCGCGGGTCCGCGGGGTGTCGGCCAGGTCGTGGGCGGCCACCGACACCTGCGCGGCCAGCTCCGGATCGGTCGCCCGCAGCGCGCGTGCCTGGTCGGCGGCCCGTTCGGCGAGCGCGATGACGCGCGCGGTGCCGGCGCGCCCGCTCTCCCGCCATGCCAGCCCGGCCGCCGCCCCGGCCACCACCACCAGTGCCGCGAGCGCCAGCAGCAGCCCCCGAACCTCCCGGACGACGGCGAACCACCCGGTCCCGCCCGCCGCGAACGGCCCGGGAAACAGGCACGGATCCCGTGCGTACCGCCCCCACGCTCGCCCCAGCCTTGCCCCGAACCCCTCGTCCATGCGCACCCGTCCCGTAACCCAGCGAAGTCGATCGAGGACTCAGGGTACGCGCGCCCACTCGGTGGCGTCCGCCGGTCGAGAACCCCGGGTACGGCCGGAAAACGCGGGCCTCAGCGCTTGCGGCCGACGCCCGCGTAGTAGACGGCCTCCCGGTCGGCGTACAGCGTCTCGGGGGCGGGACGCCAGCGCGGCAGCGGGACCACGCCCGGCTCCAGCAGCTCCAGCCCGTCGAAGAAGCTCGTGACCTCCTCCAGGGTGCGCAGCGTCATGGGCGCGCCGCCGCTCTCGTTCCAGTGGCGGACGCCCTCTTCGAGCTGCCTGCCGACGAGCCCGTGGGAGATGGCCAGGTGGCTGCCCGGGGCCATGGGTGCCAGCAGCTCGGCGATGATCGACCGGGCCTGGTCGGTGCCGGGGAGGAAGTCGACGACGCCGAGCAGCGTCAGCCCGATCGGCCGGTCGAAGTCGAGGTGCTCGCCGGCGGCGGCCAGGATCTTGCCGGGCTCGCGCAGGTCGGCGTCGATGAAGGCGGTCGTGCCCGCGGGCGCGGCACGCAGCAGCGCCCGCGCGTGCGCGAGGACCATGGGGTCGTTGTCGACGTACACGACGTTGCTGTCGGGGGCCACCGCCTGGGCGACCTGGTGGGTGTTGTCCGCCGTGGGGATGCCGGTGCCGATGTCCAGGAACTGCCGGATGCCCGCCTCCCCGGCCATGTACCGCACCGCGCGCCCGAGGAACTCCCTGTTCGTACGCGCCAGCACCGGCAGGTCCGGTACGGCGGCCAGGATCTGCTCGCTCACCACCCGGTCGATCTCGTAGTTGTCCTTGCCGCCCAGCCACAGGTCGTAGATGCGGGCGGGGCTCGGAACATCGGTGTTCAGCGAACGTTCGCTCATCGCGACGCCTTCCGGACGAAAGGGACTACCTGAAAGATCGTAGCCCCAAGATCGCCACCAGCGCCCCCGTCCGGCCGTCCTGATCCGGACGGGTCAGAGCAGGCGTCTTTGCACCACGTCGGCGATGGCCGTGGTCACGATCCACTGGACGGCGGCGGCGTCGGGCGGGTTGTCCTCGCGGCCGGCGAACAGCAGGTGGCCGCTGCCGATCAGGGTGAGCGCGAGGGCGTCGACGTCGGCGTCGACCGCGATGCGGCCCATCTCGCGCTCGGCGGTCAGGTAGGCGGCGATCATGGACGTGGCCTCGGACAGGACCGGGATGCCCGTGGACCCGGCCAGGCGCAGGCGGGCGCGCAGCCCGTCGCGGGCGATGACGAGGCTGACGACGGCCACGGCGACCGAACCGAACAACTCCAGCAGCGCGAGCGTGAGGTTCTCCGCGACGGTGGCCGTGCCGGCGTCCTCGCGCAGGGCGGCGGCCTGGGCCTCGACCCGGCGGATGCGGTCGGTCACCAGCTCGGCGAGGAAGGCGTCGAAGTCGGCGAAGTGCCGGTGGAGCACGCCCTTGGCGCAGCCCGCCTCGGCGGTGACCGCGCGGCTGGTCAGCGCGTTGGGGCCGTCTCTGAGCAGGATGCGCTCGGCGGCGTCGAAGAGCTGCTCGCGCACGTCGCGGAGCGCTACGCCTGTGGGCACCGAGCCTGTCTCCTTCTTCCGCCGAACCCCTGCCCAGCCTAGACGAGTGGGCACGTGCCCACTAGAGTGGGCGCATGCCCACTATTGCGACAGGGGCGCCAGGCCCCTCCGAGAACGAGCCACACCAGCAGCGCCGGATGGCCGAGTCCTTCGGCACCGACGCCGACCGCTACGACCGGACCCGCCCCCGCTACCCGGAGGCGATGGTGACCAGGGTCGCCGAGTCCCTGCCCGGCCCGTACGTGCTCGACGTCGGCATCGGCACCGGCATCGCGGCCCGGCAGTTCCAGGCGGCCGGCTGCGAGGTGTTCGGGGTGGACGTCGATGCCCGGATGGCCGGGCTCGCCCGCCGTGACGGCATCGAGGTGGAGGTGTCCGCCTTCGAGTCGTGGGACCCGGCCGGGCGCACGTTCGACGGGGTCGTCGCCGGGCAGACCTGGCACTGGATCGACCCGGTGGCGGGCGCGGCCAAGGCGGCCGAGGTCCTGCGGCCCGGCGGCCGGCTGGCGCTGTTCTGGAACGTGTTCCAGCCGCCCGCCGCGCTGGGCGACGTCTTCGCCGAGGTCTACCGCCGCGTGCTGCCCGGCATGCCCGCGCTCGCCCAGGCCGGCCCGGCCGTGGGCATGTATCTGTCGCTGCTCGACAAGATCGCCGACGGGATCCGGGCGGTGGGCGCGTTCGGCGAGCCGGAGGAGTGGCGGTACGGCTGGGAGCGGGTCTACACCCGTGACGAGTGGCTGGAGCAGGTGCCCACGCACGGCCCCGCCACCGGGCTGCCGCCGGAGCAGCTTCGGGAACTGCTGGACGGCCTCGGCGCCGCCGTAGACGCGGCGGGCGGCGCGTTCACCGTCCACTACGACGTCCTGGTGCTCACCGCCGTCCGGGCTGCGGGGGCCGAGTAGCCGCTGCTCAGGCCGGTTGCGGCGTCCTCGGTTCGGCCCTGGCCGGGGCGTAGAGGCCGAGCAGGCGGAGGGCCGGGGCGGTCATCATGGTGGTGATCAGGGCCATCAGCACGAGCACCGTGAACGTGCCGGGCGCGATCAGTCCCATGCTGAGCCCGGTGCTGAGCACGACGATCTCGGTGACGCCGCGGGCGTTCATGAGCACGCCGAGCCCGAGCGCGAGCCGCCCCGGCATGCCGCCCGCCCAGGCGATCACCCCGGCCGCGCCCAGCTTGCCGAGGACCGCCGCGGCGAGCAGGACGGCCCCGCCCAGCAGCACCGCCGGGTGGCCGAAGGCCAGGTGCACATCGGTGCGCAGCCCGATCGAGGCGAAGAACACCGGCAGCAGCAGCGCGCGGTTGAGCGACCCGAGGCGTTCCGGCACCGTGCCGAGTACGCGGGTCTCGCGCGGGAACGCGACCCCCGCCAGGAGCGCGCCGAAGATCGCGTGCACGCCGATGGCGTCGGTCGCGGCCGCCAGGGCGAAGATCAGGCCCAGGACGATCGCGAGCGCGGCGGGGGTGGGCAGCCTGCGCCCGTCGTACCGGGCGGCCAGGGCGGCGAGCCCGGGGCGTACGACGAGGACCACGACGAGCACCAGGGCGGCGGCCAGCGCCAGCGAGGTCAGCACGCCCGCGGGGGAACCGGCGTGGGCCAGCGCGATCACCGCGGCCAGCGCGCACCAGGCGAGCACGTCGGCCAGGCCCGCGCAGAGGATGGCCAGCGAGCCCAGCCGGGTGACGGTCAGCCCCGCCTCCTGAAGGATCCTGGCCAGCACGGGGAACGCGGTGACGCTCAACGCGGTCCCGGCGAACAACACGAACGCCGTGCCCGAGGCCGACGGCCCGGCGAGCGCGTCGGCGAACGGGAGCGCGGCGACCGTCCCCAGGGCGAAGGGCACGGCCATCATGGCCAGCGCGGCGACGCCCACCACCGTGCGCTGCCGGCCGAGGGCGGTGGGATCGAACTCCCGGCCCACGGTGAACATGAAGATCGCCAGCCCGGCCTGGGCCAGCAGTTCGAGTTGCGGCGCGACCCACCCGGGCAGGATCAGCGCCGACACACCCGGTGCCAGCGCCCCCAGCGCGGACGGCCCCAGCAGCAGCCCGGCCACCATCTGACCCACCACGGACGGCTGTCCGGCCCGGCGCGCCAGGACGCCGCCCAGCGAGGCCAGCCCGCCGATGACCGCCACCGCGAAGGACAACCGCAGGATCGACTGGGCCGGGGCCACCCCCGCGTGCGGGGCCGGCGCGGCAGCGTGCCCGGCCGGCTGCGCGCCCGGCCCGAACACGAGCAGGATCGCCACGCCGGCCACGGCGATCAGTAGCAGCGCGACCGCCAGACCCCGGGCGGGGGCGGGCAGCAGGGCCTGTTCGGTGTCGTCGAGCGGGTCGTCTCCGCGCATGGTCGCACCTTCCTGCGTACTCCGCGATGGGTTGCCCCCGCCGAGGTCGGTCCGCGTCGGTCCGTGTCAGTCCGCGGCCGGGAGCGGCCGGGCCGCCCGCCTGCCGATCAGCAGCAGGGCGCCGACGGCGGCGAGGCTGCCGACGGCGATGACGGGGATGAGCGCCGGGTAGCCCAGCTCGCCCGCCACCAGGCCGAACATCGGGGGGCCGAGCAGTGAGCCGAGGCTGCCGGCCTGGGCGATGACGCCGTTGCCGACGTCGGCGTGGTCGAGACGCTCCAGGACCAGGGGGAGCGCGGCGAAGACGAGGGCGCCCAGGAAGCCGTTCTCCATGGAGATGACGCCGGCGCCGGTGAGCGCCTCGCCGGAGGAGCCACCGGAGTAGAGGATCCAGGCGGCCGGTACGACGAGGAGCCCCGACAGGGCCAGCACGCCCACCCGTACGCCCTTGCGCAGCAGGACGCCCACCGCCAGGCCGCCGGCCACACCGAGCAGCGAGATCACCGAGGTCAGCGCGCCCGCGGCGGCGGCCGAGCGGCCGTACTGCTCGATGAGCAAAGTGGGCAGGAGCACGACCACCGGGATGGTCACCAGCGCGGTCAGGCAGAAGGCCCCGGCGAGCACGCCCGGCCAGGCCAGCGCCCGCGCCCGGGGAACCGGCCCGGCGGCCTGCGCCCCGGCGGCGCGCGGCAGCCGCACCCAGCTCACCACCGCCATGAGCAGCGTGAGCCCGGCGATCAGCCCCACCCAGCCGCGCCACCCCAGCGCGGAGCCCGCCGCGCCGCCGGCCAGCGTGGCGGCCCCGAGCCCCACCGGGACGAACGTGGCCCACACGGACAGGGCGGTGCCGCGGTCACGTTCGTGGGCCAGGCGCAGGATCAGCGCCGGGCAGGAGATGGTGACCAGGACGTAGCCGATGCCCTCGACGCCGCGGGCGATGAGCAGCCAGGCGAAGTCGTTCGCCGCCATGCTCGCCGCGCCCGCCAGGGCGATCGTGGCCAGCCCGGCGACCAGCGACCTCTCGGTGCCGAAACGGCGGACGAGGTAGCCGGCGGGCAGGCCGACGACGGCCCCGACGCCGACCACCGCCGAGATCACCCAGCCCAGCTCCGACAGCGACAACCCGAGCTGGGCCGCCACGTCGGGACCGACCGAGGAGAACTTGCCGAGGCTCACCGCCGCGACCACCCCGCCGGCGTAGACGATGAGGATCGTCAGCCAAGGGGAGCGCCGAGGGGGCGCCTCCGAGATGTCTGCCACCGGCCGGGGGTCCATGAGTCTCCTTCGCACTGCGTCGCGCGGGCCAGGGTTCCCACGTACGATCTTCGCCATGCGGGCGGCGCCGATCAACCCGCTTCTCCCGTGGCGAAGATGCCGATGCCCGACTCGGTGACGTTGACGGCCCCCGCCGACAGCAGTGCGTCGATCGTCTCCGGCACGTCCCGCCTGGGCAGGACACCCTGGAGGACGACCATGGTCGCGTCCGCCAGGCCGGGCCCGGCGCGCCAGGACTGCCCCGGCATGGCGGGCACCACCTCGGCCAGCCGGTCGGCGGGCGCGCGGACCGTCAGCAGGACGTGGGCCGGGCCCACCCAGGCGGCGCGCAGCAGCAGGGCGACGTTCCTGATCACGCCGCGCCTGGCCGGGTCGGCGTAGGCGGCCGGGTTGGCGACGAGCTGCGCGCCGCAGGTCCGTACGATCTCGATGACGCGCAGGTCGTTCTGCCGGAGGGAGTGGCCGGTCTCGACGACGTCCATCATGGCGTCGGCCAGCTCGGGGATCTTGGCCTCGGTCGCGCCGTACGACACGATCACCTCGGCCCGCCGGCCCGCCTCGCGGAAGAAGCGGCGGCCGATGTTCGGGTACTCGGTGGCCACCCGGACGCCGTCGTCGAGGTCGGCGGCGCTGCGCGCGGGATGGCCGGACGGCACCGCGAGCACCAGCCGCCAGGGCCGTTCGGTGTTCCTGGAGTAGTCGAACGACTCCACCACCTCGACCTCGGCCCCGGTCTCCTCCACCCAGTCGGCTCCGGTCAGCCCCAGGTCGAACGTGCCGTCCCCGACCACCAGGGGGATCTCGCGCGGCTTGTAGAAGGCCACGTGCGACACGCCGGTGTGGTCGACCGTGCCGCGGTAGGAGCGTTCCGAGCGCCGCCGTACGGGCAGCCCGGCGGCGGCGAAGAGCTCCAGGGCCCGCCGCTCCAGCGACCCCTTCGGCAGGGCGAGCGAGATCATGCTTCCTCCTTGCGGGCGCGGCGGGGGCGAAGGGGACACGGGCTCACACGTGCAGCAGCCGGTCGATGCCGATGATCGGCGGCTCGGGCAGGCAGGACGGCCGCACCTCGATCTCGCCCACCACGAGGTCGCCCGGCCAGGAGTCGACGATGGTGCCCACGCAGCGGGCGACCGAGCGGGTGCTCATCTTGTGCGGCGAGCCGTCGCCGTCGAGGTTGGCGATGGCGCCCGGCGAGACCAGGCAGGCACGCACCCCGTTGCGGCGCTCCTCCAGCAGCAGCGTCTCGACCAGCGCCTTCAACCCGGCCTTGGTGGCGCTGTAGGCGGCGCCGCCCTCGAAGTACCGGGTGCCGGCGTGGCTGCCCATCGCGACGAACATCCCACCGGCGGCCCGCAGCGCCGGCAGGACGGCTTTGAGCAGGTGGAAGCAGGCGCTCAGGTTGATCGCGACCAGCCGCTCCCAGTCCTCGCCGCTGAGGTCGGCGATCGGGTCGAGCACCCGGTCCACCGCGTTGGACACGCAGACGTCGAGCCGGCCCGCCTCGTCGAGCACCTGGCCGGCCGCCTCCCTGATCTGCGCGGGGTCCGCGAGGTCGCACTCGCGCTCGCCGAGCCAGTCCTCGCCGGCGAGCGAGCGGTTCAGGGAGAAGACGCGGTAGCCGCGCTCGCGCAGTTCCTCGGCGATGGCCCGGCCACTGCCGCGGTTGCTCCCGGTGACCAACGCGACCGGCCTCCCGGCGACCGGCCTCTTCCCGTACGGCCCCCCGCTGCCCGGCCTCTCGGCGGGCGGGGTCTCATGTGATGACATCGAGGACGCGGCTCCACTGGTTCACGATCTCCTCGCCCGCGACGCCGTCCCGGAACAGGTCCTTGTCCAGCGGGGAGCCGTCCTGGTGGCGCAGGCGCATGCAGTCCTGGGAGATCTCGGAGATGACGGTCAGCCCGCCGTCCTCCGTCTGCCCGAAGATGAGGCAGAAGTCCCACACCTCCAGCGGACTCAGCCAGGCCCGCAGCACGTCGTTGACGGCGAGGGCCTGCTCGCGCATCTCCTCGACCGGCAGGCCGAGCGCCCGCAGGTAGTCCTCGCCGATCGGCTGGTCCTCCGGGTCGGTCCGGTAGTCGAACTTCACCACCGGGCGCGGCAGCGGGGCGCCGTCCTCGAACAGGCCGGGGTACTTGCGGGTGGTCGATCCTGTGGCCCGGTTCTTCACGATCACCTCGAACGGCGGCGCCGGGCAGTAGTCGGCCACGTACGAGTCGGCCGAGACACGTTCCCTGAACGCGCAGGGCACCCCGGCGTCCGCCAGCCGGCCCGCCGCCCTTTCATAGAAATCCAGCCGGAGCGGCCCGGTGCGCTCGACGATTTCATCACGGTGGTACGTGAAACTGCGCAGGCTGGGGATTATCTGCACGAGGCACCGCCCGCCGGGCAGCAGCCACAGACGCTTACTGCGTCCGACGATATCCGGCTCTCCCGCACCGGCCGGACTTCCCGGATCGGATCCGTAATCCACGTCGCCTCCATCCACCGACAATGGCCCACACAACTTGATATTGCGGGTACCCGATTGTCAAGGAGACGTGACCCTGGAAAAAGGTGCACTTGACGGGGCTCTCACGGTCTTGATATGTCGCCGGTCCGGCCCGTGACTCCTGGAAGAAAGAGTACTTGACGGAGCCCGGCGGCCTGACGGTACTGTCTTCAGAAATTGAAATTCCCGATCTTATTAAGAATCCCAATGGGGGGAGGATCGTTGTCAGAATATGAGCGCATCGCTCATTCGAAGATCACTCGTAAGTTCCGGTCCGCGGGGCAGCAGCTCTTGTTCTCGCGGGGGCGGCGGGGCGAGGTTTCGGACGCGAACGGCGTGCCGTACATCGATTTCGTCATGGGTTATGGCCCAGTGATAATCGGTCACGCGGACGCCCAATTCAACGAAATTCTGTGCGGTTATCTCGGCAACGGCGTCATGCTGCCGGGCTACACCACGTTCCACCAGGAATACCTGGACCGGCTGCTCGGCACGCTGCCCGGCGACCGCGGCGCGTTCTTCAAGACCGCCTCCGAGGCCGTCACCGCCGCCTTCCGGCTGGCCGCGATGCGCACCGGCCGGCTCGGCATCATCCGCAGCGGCTACGTCGGCTGGCACGACGCGCAGATCGCCGACTCCCTGAAGTGGCACGAGCCCCTGCACTCCCCGCTGCGGAACAAGCTCCGCTACACCGACGGCATGCGCGGCATCGGCGACACCGAGCCGGTGGCCAACTGGGTGGACCTGCGCCTGGAATCCCTCGCCGAGCTGCTCGAACGGCACCGCGGCCGGCTGGGCTGCTTCGTCTTCGACGCCTACCTGGCCTCCTTCACCACGCCCGACGTGCTGCGCCAGGCCGTCGCGATGTGCCGCGAGGCCGGTCTGCTCACGGTCTTCGACGAGACCAAGACCGGCGGCCGCATCTCGGCGCTCGGCTACGACCACGACAACGCCCTCGGCTCGGACCTGATCGTGATCGGCAAGGCGCTGGCCAACGGCGCCCCGCTGAGCATCCTGGCCGGCGACGCCGACCTGCTCGCGCTCGCCGAGCGGGCCCGGCTGAGCGGCACGTTCTCCAAGGAAATGATCGCGGTCTACGCCGCGCTGGCCACCCGGGACATCCTGGAGAAGCCGGTCGGCGACGCGCCCGACGGGTGGACCGAGATCGGCCGGATCGGCACGGAGACGGCCGCCGCCTTCACCGCGGCCGCCGCGGACGCCGGGGTCGAGGCGCTGGTCGGCGCCCGCCCGGTGCTCGGCGGCGGCATGTTCGAGCTGGTCTACCACGACGTGGACCTGCTGGGCGACAAGGAGCGCCGCGAGGCGCTGCTGGCCGAGCTGGCCGCCGTCGGCATCCTGCTGCTCGAAGGCCACCCGTCCTTCGTGTGCCTGGCACACCGCGACATCGACTGGGGCGACCTGCGCGAGCGGGCCCGCCAGGCGTTCGAGGCGTGGAACGCGACCGCGGGGGCCGGCCGTGGCTGACCTCCTGCGCCTGGCCCTGGTCGGCTGCGGCCGCCAGATGCAACAGAACCTGTTCCCGTTCCTGCAACGCATCCGCGGCCACCAGGTCGTGGCCTGCGTCGACCCCGACCTGTCGCTGGCCGCCGACGTCCAGTCGCTGGCCGGCGGGGCGACCTGTGCGTCGTCGGTGGACGACCTGGACCTGGAGACCGTGGACGCCGCGGTGCTGGCCGTACCGCCGGAGCCGTCGTACCGGCTGGTCCGGCAGCTCGCCGAGAGCGGGATCGACTGCTTCGTCGAGAAACCGGCCGGGCCGTCCACGCCCGCGCTCCAGGACCTGGAGCACGTGGTGCGCCGCAGCGGGCGGCACGTCCAGGTGGGCTTCAACTTCCGCTACGCCGAGACGCTCCAGCGGCTGCACGAGCTGAGCGAGGAGATCCGGGCCACGCCGTGCTCGGTGACCGTCGACTTCTACAGCCGCCACCCGTCCGCGCCGCAGTGGGGGGTGGACACCACCCTGGAGGCGTGGATCCGGCACAACGGGGTGCACGCCCTCGACCTGGCCCGGTGGTTCACGCCGTCGCCGGTCGTCCAGCTGGACGCGCACGCCATCGGCGACGCCGACCGGTTCCAGGTCAACCTGTTCCTGCGGCACCACGACGGCTCGCTGTCGACGCTGCGCATGGGCAACCACGTCAAGCGGTTCCTGGTGGGCGTCACCGTGCAGGGCATGGACGGCAGCCGGTACAGCGCGCCGTCCCTGGAACGGGTGACCCTCGAACTGTCCGACGGGCTGCCGTACGGGCAGGAACTGCACGCCACCCGCAACCTGGACCACGGGTGGGGGCGCAGCGGCTTCGGGCCGGAGCTCCAGGCGTTCGTGGACGCCTGCGCCGGGCAGCAGTCCGAGCCTCACACGGGCGGTCGTGCCCCGGTCAAGGGCGTGCCGTCGATCTCCGACGCGCTCGCCGCCTCGGCCCTGTGCGACCGGGTGATGGCGGAGCTGGACGCCGCCGCGACGAACGGCCTCGGTTACCTGACCGACTCCGTCCGGGCCTCGGCCTAGGCGGGGGCCGTTGACCAAGAGGGGGAGGCATGACTGAACGGGCGCGACCGGCTGCGAGCGGGCGGCCGGTCGCGTCACCGCGCGTAGGGCGATGGGTCGCCGGTCACCTGCGGCGGCAGCGGCCGTCGTTGCTGCTGTTCACCGTGGCGGCCGTGGCGGCGAGCCTGTGCTCCACGCTCGTCCCCGTGCAGATCGGCGCGGCGTTCGCCGAGGTGTCCGGCCCCCGCCACGACCTCGGCGCGGTCGGGGCGGCGGCGGTGGCCGCCGCGCTGCTGGCGGCCGGCCGGTTCGTCGCCGACCTGCTGTCGAACGGCTCGATGGAGGTCGTCGCCCAGCGCGTCAAACGGGACCTGCGGGACGAGCTGTACCGCAGCCTGCTGGCCAAACGCATGTCCTTCCACGACCAGCAGCGCATCGGCGACATCCTGGCCCGCGCCATCAACGACGCCAGGCTCGTCGACTACATGCTCAGCCCAGGCGCGGCCACCGCCGCCAACGGCGTCCTGGCCCTGCTGGTCCCGATCCTGTTCATCGCCTCGCTGGACCCGTGGCTGCTGCTGGCCCCCGGCGTGCTGGTCCTGGTGTTCGCCTACGCGCTGCGCTACCACCTGCGGCGGCTCTACCCGCTGGTCATGCGCACCCGCGAGACCTTCGCCGACCTCAACGAACGTTTCTCCACGACGCTCTCGGGCATCGCCACCGTCAAGGCCGCCACGCAGGAGGACCACGAGCGGCACGCCCTCAGATCGGCCGCCGCCGCCTACCGGGACGCGTTCGTCCGGCGCGGCCGGGCGCAGGCGGTCTACCTGCCCGCGCTGAGCTTCGCACTGGCGATGGTGACCGGCTCCCTGCACTCGCTCTACCTCTACTCGCAGGGGCAGCTCACCCTGGCCCAGGTGGTCACGTATCTCGGCTGGTTGTTGCTGTTCGCGCAGCCCGTCACCATGTCCGAGCAGGCCGTGCCGGTCATCCAGGAGGGGTTCGCCGCCGCCGCCCGCATGCGGCAGATCATCGACGGCGCCCCGGGCGAGCGCGAGGACACGCACGGCACGACGCAGGCCGTCCAGGGGGCGATCACCTTCGACCGGGTCTCGCTGCGCCACGAGGGCCGGGACATCCTGCGCGAGGTCTCCTTCCACCTGCCCGCCGGGCGCACCCTCGCCGTCGTCGGCCCCACCGGCAGCGGCAAGAGCATGCTGATCAAGCTGGTCAACCGCATGTACGACGCCACCGACGGCCGCGTGCTGATCGACGGGCGGGACGTACGGGAGTGGGAGCCGGGCGCGCTGCGCCGCCAGATCGGCCATGTGGACCAGGAGATCTTCCTGTTCTCCAAGAGCGTGCTGGACAACATCGCCTTCGGCGCGCCGCACGCCGCCGGGTACGAGGACGTCCAGCGCGTCGCCAAGCAGGCGTGCGCGGACGAGTTCGTCCAGGCGATGTCCGACGGCTACGCCACCACGCTCAACGAGGGCGGCACCACGCTGTCCGGCGGGCAACGGCAGCGGCTGGCCATCGCCAGGGCCCTGCTGACCGAGCCGCGCATCCTCACCCTCGACGACGCGACCAGCGCGGTGGACGCCCGTACCGAGGCGGCCATCACCGAGGCGATCGAGCACGCGACGGCGGGCCGTACGACGGTGCTGGTCTCGCACCGCCCCGGCCAGATCCGCCGCGCCGACGTGATCCTGCTGCTGGACGGCGGCCGGGTCGTCGACCAGGGGTCGCACGACGAACTGATGGCGCGCTGCGCGCTCTACCGGGAGATCTACAGTGGATGACGCCCAGGATCGGCGGCGGCCGTGAGCGACCTGTTCGCGGGTCTGCACGCCGATGCCTACGACCGCGTGTACGGCAACCGCCGCCTGCTGGCCCGCATCCTGCGTCAGTTGCGCGCCCACCGCGCCGGAATGGTCGGTTCGGCCCTGCTCGTCGCGGGTTCGGTGTTGCTGACCGCCGCGGTGCCGATCGTCGTCTCCCGCCTGATCGACCAGGCCGGCGGCGGCAGCGGGCCGGGCCTGCTGCTGTGCCTGTTCGTGGTCGTGGCGGCGGTGCTGGCCTGGGCGATGAACTGGGCCCGCCAGGCGATCACCGCCCGGCTGGTCGGCGGCATGGTGTACCAGTTGCAGAGCGAGGCCGCCGACGCCGCGCTCGCCAAGGACGTCGCCTTCTACGACGAGAACTCGGTCGGCAAGGTGCTCAGCCGGGTCACCGGCGACACCGAGGGCTTCGGCTCGGTGCTCACCCTCACCCTCAACCTGATCAGCCAGCTCTTCCTGGTGGTGCTGCTCGGCGGCGTGGTGTTCTGGATCGACCCCGGGCTCGGCCTGGTCATCGTGGCGGCGCTGCCGTTCCTGCTGGGCACGGCCCTGGCCTTCCGCCGGGTGGCCCGTACGGCGGCGTCGGCCACGCGGCGGGTCATGGCCAAGGTCAACGCCAACGTGCACGAGACCATGCTCGGCATCGCGGTCGCCAAGAACTTCGGCCGCGAGCAGGCCGTCTACGGCGACTTCGACGAGGTCAACCGCCTGTCGTACCGCGTGTACGTCCGGCAGGGCCTCATCTACGCGGTCATCCTGCCGGTCCTGACGCTGCTGGCCGGGCTGGCCACGGCCGTCGTGCTGTACCAGGGCGGGCGGTTCGCGGTGCTCGGCCGGCTCTCGGCGGGTGAGTGGTACTTCGCCCTCCAGGCGCTCGGCATGTTGTGGCAGCCGGTCACCCAGGCCGCCTCGTTCTGGAGCCTGTTCCAGCAGGGGCTGGCCGCCGCCGAGCGGGTGTTCGCGCTGATCGACAGCGACCACGCCGTCGTCCAGAGCGGGAACGCGCCGGTGACCGCGCTGACCGGCGCGGTCGAGGCCCGCGGCCTGCACTTCCGGTACGGCTCCGGCGCCACCGTGTTCCGGGACTTCGACGTGCGCCTCGCCCCCCGCGAGACGGTGGCGGTCGTCGGGCACACGGGCGGCGGCAAGTCCACGCTGGCCAAGCTGATCGCCCGCGCCTACGACTTCCAGGGCGGCGAACTGCTGGTCGACGGCCGTGACATCCGCGGTCTCGACCTGCGGGCCTACCGGCGGCGGGTGGGCGTCGTGCCGCAACATCCGTTCATCTTCGCCGGCACGCTCGCGGAGAACATCGCCTACGGCCGGCCCGGCGCGGACCGCGCCGACGTCGTACGGGCCGTCGAGCGGATCGGCCACCGTGTGTGGGACCGCAGCATGCCGATGTCGCTGGACGACCCGTTGGCCGCCGGCGGCCAGGGGGTGTCCGTCGGGCAGCGGCAGCTCATCGCCCTGGCCCGGATGTTCGTTCGCGAACCGGACATCCTGCTGCTGGACGAGCCCACCGCCAGCGTCGACCCGCTGACCGAACGCGGCATCCAGGACGCGCTGTCCCGGTTGTGCGCCGATCGCACCGTGCTGGTGATCGCCCACCGGCTCTCCACCATCCGGCGCGCCGACCGCGTCCTGGTGCTGCACGGCGGCGAGATCGCCGAGCAGGGCGGCTTCGACGAACTGCTGCGCCGCGACGGCCCGTTCGCCGCGCTCTACGCCACCTACTACGCCCATCAGGAGTCCGCATGACCTGTGCCCCCCATCCGGCGGAGTTCGAGCCGATCCAGCGGGAGGCGTCCGCGGCGGGCGTGCGGTGTGTGGTGGGCGCCGTGCTGGTCAACCCGCGCGGCGAGGTGTTCCTCCAGCGCCGGGCGGAGCACGTACGGCTCTTCCCCGGCTGCTGGGACATCGTCGGCGGGCACGTCGAGCAGGGCGAGACCCTGTGCGCGGCGCTCGCCAGGGAGATCGAGGAGGAGACGGGCTGGCGCCTGCTGGAGGTGGGCGGCCTGGTGGACGTCTTCGACTGGACCGGCGGCGACGGCGGCCTCCGGCGCGAGATCGACGTGCTGGCCACGGTCGAGGGCGACCTGACCCGGCCCAGGATCGAACGGGACAAGTTCGACGAGGCCCGCTGGCTGGAGGAGGACGAGCTGCGCCGCCTGGCCGCCGGGTCCGCCGAGTCCGGCATGATCCAGCTGGCCCTGCGCGCGCTGGCCATGCGGCCGGGTTAGGACTCCGGCTTGCGTACCGCGTCCAGGGCCTGCCCGAGGGTGAACCTGCCGGCGTACAGCGCCTTGCCCACCACCACGCCCTCGACGCCGAGCGAGGTCAGGGACGCGATGGCGCGCAGGTCGTCGAGGCAGGACACCCCGCCGGAGGCCACGACGGGCCGGCCGGTGGCGGCGCAGACGTCGCGCAGCAGGCCGAGGTTGGGGCCGCCGAGCGTGCCGTCCCTGGCGATGTCGGTGACGACGTACCGGGCGCAGCCGGCCGCGTCCAGGCGGGCCAGGGTCTCGTACAGGTCGCCGGCGTCGCGGGTCCAGCCGTGGCTGCGTACGGTGGTGCCCCAGACGTCCAGCTCGACGGCGACCCGGTCGCCGTGCCGGGCGATCACGCCCGCCACCCACTCCGGACGTTCCAGCGCGCCGGTGCCGAGCACCACCCGGCCGCAGCCGGTGGCCAGCGCCGCCGCGAGCCCGTCGTCGTCGCGTACGCCGCCGCACAGCTCGACCGGGACGTCGAGGGCCCCGACGACCTCGGCGATGCGCGCGCGGTTCGTGCCGGTGCCGAAGGCGGCGTCGAGGTCCACCAGGTGCACCCAGTCGGCGCCCGCGTCCTGCCAGGCCGGGGCCGCGTCGAGCGGGTCGCCGTACCAGGTCTCGGTCCCGGACTCGCCGCGTACCAGGCGGACGGCCCGGCCGCCGCGCACGTCAACGGCGGGCAGGAGGGTCAGGCATGTGGACACTCGTCGTTTCCTCTCCCGTGAACCCCCCTTTCCCATCATGGTCGACAATGGTCAGGAATCGAAGTCAACCTTCGGCCACCCCCATGGTTCACTTGCCGCCGCCCGGCCGGACGGGGACGCTTGCCGGTGCGCGCTGGACGCCACCGGGGGTTCGGTCCCCCTGTTCCGAGGAGGACTGCATGGTCTCGCTCGCGCTGCCCAAAGGCTCTTACCTGGAACGTCCCGTCCTCGGCCGGTTCGCCGCCGCCGGGCTGGAGGTGCGGCGGCCGTCCGAACGCAGTTATCGGGCGCGCATCGACTACGACGGCGACATCGAGGTGGCCTTCCACAAGGCGCGCGAGATCCCGCTCGCCGTGGAGAAGGGCATCTTCGACTTCGGCGTGACCGGCGCCGACTGGATCGAGGAGACCGGCGCGAAGGTCGAACTGGTCGACACGAGCGGGTGCGTGCCCCCGTGGCGGCTGGTGCTCGCCGTACCCGCCGATCATCCCGCCGTGGACGTCGCCGGCCTGCCGCCCGGGGTCCGGGTCGCGACCGGGTTCCCGAAGATCGCCCGGCAGTTCTTCCAGAGCGTGCCGCTGCCCGTACGGATCGTGCCGTCCTTCGGCGCGACGGAGGCCAAGGTCCCTGAGCTCGCCGACGCCGTCATCGAGGCCGACGGCCCCGACTCCGCCTTCGACGAGCACGACCTGCGGGTCATCGCCACGCTGCGCACGTGCGTCCCGCAGCTCGTCGCGAGCCCGGCCGCCTGGCGGGAGACCGGGAAACGGGCCGCGATCCAGAAGGTCGCACGGCTGCTGGCCGCGGTGGACGGGGGAGCGGCGCACGTGCTGCTGACCGTCCGCACCTCCTCGCGCAACCTGCCGAGCGTGGCCGGTTCCATGCCGGAGCGGTCCTGGCGGGCCGGGACCGGCCTGACGGAGGGGCTGGTGGTCGTCCAGGGGCTGGCGGCCCGCCGGGGACTGGCCGAGACCATCGGCGGCATCCTGGCCGCGGGCGCCCTCGACGTCATCGAGTCGCACGTCGGGAAAGACGTCACGCCGTGAGCCGCCGGATGATCGTGTGCGACCTCGACGGGACGCTGCTGGACTCCCGCGGTCAGGTCTCCGAGCGCACCCGTACGGCGGTGCGCCGCGCCCGCGCCGCCGGGCACGTGTTCGTCATCGCCACCGCGCGCCCGGTCCGCGACACCCGTCCGGTGGCCGCGGCCCTGGACGACGCGGCCGTCGCCGTGTGCGGGAACGGCTCGATCACCTTCGACTTCGGCCGCGACGAGGTGGTCGACTACCGCCCGCTGGACCGGCAGCCGCTCGCCGCGGCCCTGTCGGCGCTCCGCGACCGGTTCCCTGGTGTCCGCCTGGGCGCCGAATGCCGCCTGGAGCTCCTGCTGGAGGACGAGTTCCACCTGCCCGAGCCGCTGTCCCGGGGCGCGCGGCGGGTGCCCCGGCTGGAGGGCGAGATCGACCGGCACGACGTCGGCAAGCTCATGGTGCAGCTCGAAGGCGCCGCCCGCCAGTACTACGAGACCGTACGCGGGGTCCTGACCGGCTGCGAGGTCACCATCTCGGCGGACGTGTTCTGCGAGGTGATGCGGGCCGGCGTCACCAAGGCGGCGGCCCTGGAGTCGATGGCGGACCGGCTCGGGTTCGGCAGCGCGGACGTGATCGCGTTCGGTGACATGCCGAACGATCTCCCCATGCTGACCTGGGCCGGGACCGCGGTGGCGGTCGCCAACGCCCATCCCTCGGTGCTCGGCGCGGTCGGCGAGGTGACCGCGTCCAACGACGACGACGGGGTGGCCGCCTGGCTGGAACGGCACGCCACGGCCGATTTCTCAGAGAAGTATTGACGCTTGTCTGACGACTATTCATGATGGTCGCTGGAGCCGGGAACACACCGGCCAGGATCGGCCTGCGGAGGCAGGCCGCCACGGCCCGCGGCACGCGCGGGCGTCCCGTCTGAGAGGTGCCTCCAGTGCCCCGATTAGTCGTTGCCCCTGTATTCGTGCGCGTCCTCGCCGTCTGCACGGCGTTGTGCTCGCTCGCCGCCTGCACCGCCGTCTCCCCGGCCGCCGGAACGAAGGAGGCCGGAGCGAAGGGCGCCACCTCGGTCGGCGTGGCCTTCAGCCGCGGCGGGCGGGGCGACAGATCCTTCAACGACTCGGTGGGGGCCGGGGTCGACCGTGCGAAGGCCGAGCTGGGCGTCTCCGCCAAGGAGCTCAGCCCCAACGCCGCCGGGTCCGACCTGGAGGAGATCCTGCGGCTGCTGGCCGAGACCGGCCACAACCCCGTGCTGGCCGTCGGCTTCTTCTACGCCCAGCCGCTGGCGAAGGTCGCGCCCGCCTTCCCCCGCACCCAGTTCGTCATCATCGACGACGCCACCGTGAAGCTGCCCAACGTCACCAACGTGGTGTTCCGCGAGGAGCAGGCCAGCTACCTGGTCGGCGCGGCGGCCGCGCTCAAGTCCGCCACCGGCCGCATCGGCTTCGTCGGCGGCGTGCAGACCCCGCCGCAGGAGAAGTTCCTGGCCGGTTACGAGGCCGGCGCCCGCGCGGTCAACCCCGGCATCCGGCTCTCCAGCGTGTTCATGTCCCAGCCGCCCGACTTCAGCGGCTTCTCCGTCCCCGACAAGGCTCAGGAAGCCGCCCGCGGCATGTACGACGGCGGCGCCGACGTGGTCTACCACGCCGCCGGCGCGTCCGGGCTCGGCGTCTTCCAGGCGGCCAAGGCGGCCGGCAAGTGGGCGATCGGCGTGGACGTCGACCAGCGCAAGACGGTCGACGCGGGGCTCGCCGGGGTGATCCTGACCAGCGCCACCAAGCAGCTCGACGTCGCGGTGCTGAGCATCGTCCGCGACGCGGCGGCGGGCCGCCCGATCAACGGGGTGCACGAGTTCGGGCTCAAGGAGGGCGGCGTCGGCTACGCCACCAGCGGCGGCGAGCTGGCCGACATCCAGCCGCGCCTGGAGCAGCTTCGCAAGCAGATCGTCTCGGGCGAGATCAAGGTGCCCGTCAGGCCGGCGGAGAGCCGATGAGCCGGGCGCGGGCGGCGGGCCGGGAAGCGCTGGGCGTGCTCGCCGTACCGGCGCTCGCGCTGCTGATCGCGCTCACGGTCGCCACCGCGCTGCTGGCCGCGGTGGGGGCCGCGCCGGGGCGGACGTACCTGACGATGCTGGAGTTCGGGCTCCGGCCGGACTCGCTCGTCTCGGCGGTGAACCGGGCGGCCGTCTACTTCTTCGCCGCCCTCGCCGTGGCCGTGACGTTCCGGATGAAGCTGTTCAACATCGGGGTCGAGGGCCAGTACCACGTGGCCGCGCTGTTCGCGGCGGTCGCCGGGGCGGCCGTACGGCTGCCGGGCCCGCTGCACCTGGCCTTCGTCTGCCTGGTCGCCGTGGTCGCCGGGGCCCTGTGGGCCGGGATCGCCGCCGTGCTCAAGGTGTGGCGCGGGGTCTCCGAGGTGCTGTCCACGCTGCTGCTCAACTACGTCGCCACCGCCCTCGTCGCCTACCTGCTGGCCGAGGTCTTCGCGGTGGGCAGCCCGTCCGGGTCGACGCCGGACCTGCCGCCGTCGGCCCGCCTGCCCGAGCTCACGCTGCCCTCGGGCGACCAGCTCGGCTCGGCCACGCTGGGCGCGGTCGTCCTGGGGGTGGCCGTGCACCTGATGCTCACCCGCACCCGCTACGGCTACGAGCTGAAGGCCGGCGGCCTGAACCCGGCGGCGGCCCGCGTCCACGGCGTCGACCCGCGCCGGATGGTCCTCGTCACGATGCTCCTGTCCGGCGGCCTGGCGGGCCTGGCCGGGCTGCCCGACCTGCTGGGCGACACCTACCGGTACGGCATGGACTTCCCCTCCGGCGCGGGCTTCACCGGCATCGCCGTGGCCCTGCTCGGCCGCAACACCCCGGCGGGCATCGCGCTGGCCGCCCTGCTCTTCGGGTTCCTGGAACGGTCGGCGCTGATCCTCGACATCGAGGGCATCCCCAAGGAGATCGTCACCATCATGCAGGGCGTCATCGTGCTCAGCGTCGTGGTGGCGTACGAGGTGGCGCGGCGCGTGGAGCGCAGGCGTGCCGCCCGGCTGGTACGGGAGCAGAGCTCCCCGGCGCTGGAGTCGGCCGTATGAGCGCGGCCACGGGACGGCACCGGTGGTGGCGGGCGGCGCTCGTCCTGCTGCTCGCGATGTCGGCGGTCAGGACGGTCACCGGCGTGGACGAGCTCACCGGGTCCGGCGTCGTGGGGGCGGCGCTGCGGCTGGCGGTCCCCATCGGGCTCGCCGGGCTCAGCGGCCTGTGGAGCGAACGGGCCGGCGTCGCCAACCTCGGCATCGAAGGCATGATGATCATCGGGACGGTCTGCGGCGCCTGGGCCGGGTACGCGTACGGCGTCTGGGCCGGGGTGCTGGCCGGGGTGCTGGGCGGGGTGGCCGCGGGGCTGCTGCACGCGGTCGTCACCGTGACGTTCGGGGTCGACCAGGTCGTCTGCGGCATCGCGATCAATATCCTGGCGGTGGGCGTGGCCCGGTTCATGTCGGTCATCGCCTTCAGCGGCCTGCCGGGGGCGGGCGCCACCCAGTCGCCGCCCGTACGCGGGACGATCGGCACGGTGAGCGTGCCCGTCCTGGCGGGCGGCGGGGGCGGCGGCGACCTGCTCGGCGGGCTGGAGCGGGCCCGGATCTTCCTGCTGTCCGACCTCGCGGGCATCGTCCGGGGGCTGCTGCACGAGGTCTCGCTGCTCACCGTGGTCGCCGTCGCGCTGGTCCCGCTCAGCTTCCTGTTGTTGTGGCGCACCGCGTTCGGGTTGCGGCTGCGGTCGGCGGGGGAGCACCCGGCCGCGGCGGACTCGCTCGGCGTGCCGGTGTTGCGGATGCGGTACTACGGGGTGCTGGTCTCCGGCGGGCTGGCCGGGCTCGGCGGGGCGTACCTGGTCACCGTCTCCTCGACCGTCTACCGCGAGGGGCAGACCGGCGGCCGGGGCTTCATCGGGCTCGCCGCCATGATCTTCGGCAACTGGCGCCCGACCGGCACCGCCGCGGGCGCCCTGCTGTTCGGCTACGCCGACGCCCTGCAACTGCGCCAGGCCAGCGCCGTGCACGTGCTGCTGCTCCTCGGGGCCGTGCTGGCGTGGGCCGCCGCGATCGTCCTCGTCCGTACGCGGCTCCGCCTGGCCGGGACGCTGGCGCTGCTCGGCGCCGCCGCGTTCGCGCTCTTCCAGGGCACCGACTCCGTCCCCACCCAGCTCGTGTACGCCACGCCGTACCTCACCACCCTCCTGGTGCTGGTCACGGTCGCCCAACGACTGCGCATGCCGGCCTACGTCGGTATCCCCTACCGGCGAGGAGACGCGTGATGGCCATAGACCGCGAGCCCCGCCTGATGGGCTACGCCGACCGCTGGTCCTCGCTCCCCGGACAGCGGCTGACCGTGCACGCCTCGGGCCCGGCCGGGGACGCCGACGTCACCCTCGTGGACCTCGTACGGGAGCGCGACCTCACCGCGCCCGTACCGGCGCCGATCGAGCCGCGGCCGCTGCGCCCCGGCTCCCGGCTGGAGGCGGTCGCGGTGCCGACCCCGCCCAGGGGCGGCCTCGCCCTCTGGATCCGGCCGAAGCGGCTCGGCCCGCGGCAGGTCGTGGCCCGCCTGGGCGCCTCCGGCTGGCGGCTGCTGCTCACGCTCGACGAGGCGGGCCGGCCGGAGGCGGCCGTGGTGACGCCGTCCGGGAGCATGGGCTGCCGGCTGCGCTCCGCCGTCCCGCCGGGCGAGTGGACGTTGCTGGCGGTGGCGTGGGAGACGACGCCGCTGATGACCGTCCTGCACCTGACCGACTTCCGTGCCCCTGGGGTGAGCTCGGGCCGGGGCCGGCTGCCGGTGCCGTCCCCGACCGGCGACCTGGTGGTCGGCGCGGGCGACGAGCACCCGTACGCGGGCCGGATCGCCCTGCCCATGGTGACGACCAGCCTGCTCGCCACCTCTGAACACACCCTGCTGCGCGACCTGACCACCGGTCCCGACCTGGTCAAACACCTCGGCTCGGACCTTCTGGCCCTGTGGGACCCGTCCGGCGACCCCGGCGCGCCGGTCGTACCCGACGTCAGCGGGAACGGCCACCACGCGGGCGCCGTCAACCGGCCGCTCGCGGGGCTGATCGGCCCGGGAGGCGTCGCCCGCACCGCCCTCCAGGTCAGCCCGGAGGACCTCGACGACGCCCGCTGGCCGGCGACGTGCGAGCTGACCGTCCCCGAGGACTGCGGCTCGACCGTGCTCGGCGTCCGGCTGCGCGCCGCGGGGCAGTCCTGCGTCGTCCCGGTGATCGCGGGTCCGGGAGGGGCGCGCGGGAGCCGGGTGGCGGTCGTCCTGCCCACGTTCACCTACCTCGCCTACGCCAACCACCGGCAGTCCAGCGAGGCCGAGTACTTCGGGGACTACACGCGGGTGACCGACCGCGGGATCACGCTCTCCCCGGTGGACGTCTACCTCAACGAGCACCGCGAGCTCGGCCTGTCCCTCTACGACCAGAGGCGGGAGGGCGGCCACGTCACCCATTCCTCCAGGCTGCGCCCGGTGCTCAACCTCGACCCCGGCTACCGCTGGTGGATGACCGGCGCGCCGCGCCACTTCGCCGCCGACCTCCTGCTGCTGCGCTGGCTGCGTTCCGAGGGGTTCGACTTCGACGTGCTGGCCGACGAGGACGTGCACGAAGGCGGCGCCGCCCTGCTGGCCGGCTACCGCGTCGTCCTGACCGGCAGCCACCCCGAGTACGTCACCGCCCCCGGCCGCGCGGCCTTCAGCGCGTACGTGTCCGGCGGCGGCCGGCTCATGTACCTGGGCGGCAACGGGTTCTACTGGGTGACCGGCGTCGATCCCCGCCACCCGCACGCCATCGAGGTCCGCCGCGGCCACGTCGGCGACTGGTGGGACGACGAGCCCGGCGAGGACGTGCTGACCTCCACCGGCGAGCCCGGCGGCCTCTGGCGCCACCGCGGCCTCGCGCCGCAGGAGCTGCTCGGCGTCGGCTTCGCCGCCCAGGGCTGGGGCCCCGCGCCCGGCTACACCCGCCTGCCCGACAGCTACCGGGACGAGGCGTCCTGGGTCTTCGAGGGCGTCGGGACGAACCCCGTGGGGACCTGCGGTCTCGCGCTCGGCGGCGCCGCCGGGGACGAGATCGACCGGGCCGCGCCCGAGCTCGGCACCCCGCCGGGCACCCTGCTGCTCGCGACCTCCGCGGGCGCCCACAGCCACCACTACCGGCCACCCACCGAGGAGGCCGGGCCGGGTGCGGAGACCGTACGCGCCGACATGACCCTGCGACGGCTCGGGAACGGCGGTGCGGTGTTCGCCGCCGGATCCATCAACTGGGTGACCAGTCTTGCCTGCTGTGATGGTGACATCAGGCGGATCACCCGAAACGTCCTGTCCCGATTCCTGCTCTCCCGCAGCTCGTGAGGAGGAGTGACGTGACCACCGCCAGCGCGAGGCACCTCGACTACCCCTATCCCCGCACGTCGGGCGATCTGACCGACGAGATGTTATCCATGCCCGCCGAGGAGCTGGCGGCGATCGCCCGCCATCCGCTGACCGTTTACCCCGACACCACCGAGCTCTACTACCGGCTGGCCCGGGAGATGGCCGACGAGCTGCGCGCGAACAACATGCGCGGCGAGCCCACCCGCTGGATCCTGCCCGTGGGCCCGAAGGCGCAGTACCCGATCCTCGCGCGCATCTGCAACGAGGAGCGCATCAGCTGGGCCGACGTGTTCGCCTTCCACATGGACGAGTTCCTCGACTGGCAGGGCAGGCCGGTGGACCCGTCGCACCCCTTCAGCTTCCGGGGTTACTGCGACCGCAACCTCTACCAGCTTCTCGACCCCGACCTGCGGCCCCACCCGGACAACGTCGTCTTCCCCGACGTGTTCGACCCCGACGCCTTCGGCGAGCGCCTGCGCCGGGCCGGCGGCGCAGACACCTGCTTCGCGGGCTTCGGCTACCGGGGGCACCTGGCCTTCAACGAGCCGCCGTCCACGCGCTGGCACCAGTACACCGCCGAGGAGTTCGCCGCCTCGACCACGCGCGTCGTCCCCCTGCTGGAAGACACGATCGTGGCCCACTCCCACCGCGTGACCGGCGGATATACGCAGGCGATCCCACGTATGGCGATCACCGTCGGCATGTCGGAGATCCTCTCCGCCCGGCGGCTGCACCTGATCACCGACGGGGGCGCATGGAAGCGTTACATCGTCCGCGTCCTCCTGCTCACCACCGAGCCGGACGTGCTGCTCCCGGTGACCTTCGCCCACCGCCACCCCGACGTACGAGTGACCGTGGACGCCGACAGCATCGCGCCGTGCGCCCTGGGGCTGGGCTCATGACCGTCGTCGCGATCGGCGCCTACATCGTCGACCTCTACATGTTCGGCGACCGGCTGCCGGAGCCGGGCCAGAGCGTCAACGCCGCCGACTACGCCACCGCCCACGGCGGCAAGGCCGCGAACGTGGCCGTCGCCGCCGCCCGGCTGGGCGCCCCCACCAGCTTCGTCGGCTGCCTCGGCGACGACGGCGCCAGGCCGGTGGCGCTGGCCGAGCTGCGCGCCGAGGGCATCGACGTCGGCGACTGCACCACCGCCATCGGCGTGGCGACCGGGCGCAGCTTCGTCTACGTCGACGCCGGTGGCGGGCAACTGGTCATGACCTGGCCGGGGGCCGCCGACCTGCTGCCGCCCGCCCAGGCGGCCACCGCGGTCGCCGACCTGCCCACCGGATCGGTGCTCGTGCTCCAGGGCGAGATCCCGCTGGAGATCTCGTACGCCGCCGCGACGGCGGCCCCGGTGGGCGTGCGCGTGCTGCTCAACCCCAGCCCGGCGGGACCGTTCCGGGAGGGTACGGGCAAGGAGCTGCTGGCCCGCGCCGACGTGCTCGTGCTCAACGAGGGCGAGCTGTCGGCCCTGGCCGGGGACACCCCCGGCGACCTGGACGACCTGCGCGGCAGGACCAGAGGACGCACCGTCGTCGTCACCCGCGGCGAGCACGGCGCCGAGATCGCCGACGACGGCGGCACTATGCTGATCGACGTCCCCAGCGTGCGCGTTGTGGACACCACCGGCGCGGGTGACGCCTTCACCGGCGCGCTGGCGGCCGCCCTCCGCGCCGGCACGGGCCTGGTGCGCGGCGTCCGGCTCGCCTGTCAGGTGGCGACCGTCTCGGTCACGCGCCGGTTCTGTGCCCCCAGCTACCCATCGGCCGCAGAGCTCGGCATCGCCCCGCTCCACGGTCCGTCCGTGCAGGAGAGACCCGCGTGACACGACGTCATCCCACCCTGGCCATCCAGATCCGTGACCGGCTGCACGCCCTGATCGTCGAACAGGGGTTGCGCCCCGGGGACAGGCTGCCTTCGGAGAACGAGCTCATGACCCTGTTCGACGTCGGGCGTACGAGCATCAGGGAGGCGTTCAAGCTCCTGGAGCAGGAAGGGCTGATCCAGGCCCGCCACGGCGACGGCCGCTACCTCACCTCGCAACCCAGCCTGGACCGGCCGCTGACCAGGCTCGAAGGCGTGACGGAGATGCTGGCCAGCCGCGGGTTCACCGCCGACAACACCGTCCTCGACGTCGTGGCCACCGAGCCGGACCGGCACCAGCGCGAGCTGCTCCAGCTCCCGCCCGGCGAGGCCATCGTCCGGCTGGAACGGCTGCGCCGGCACCGGGACGACGCGCTGCTGTACTCGATCGACCTGTTCCCGCGCTCGCTCATCGGCCGTCCCATGGACGAGGTGGACTGGACCGGGTCGCTGTTTCAGCTCCTCACCGAGTACGGCCACACCATCGCGTACGCCGTCGCCCAGGTCCGCGCGGTGACCCTCAGCCACGCCCAGGCCGAGCGCATCGGCAGCCACGAGGACGGCGGCGCCTGGCTGCTGCTCCTCCAGACCCACCACGACAGCGCCGGACGGCCGCTGCTGTATTCGCAGGACTACCACAGGGGCACCGACTTCTCCTTCCACCTGGTGAGACGCCGCGACTGACAGAACTCCCGCCGCGTACCGACCGACCGCCGTTCGCCGACGCAGAGAGGATCATGCGATGAGTGCCATCACGCTGGAGGCCGGCCAGCCGATCCCGGCCTCCCCTTCCAGCCTCCGTGCGAGGTGCTCCAGGCTGTCCGTGTTCTGGCTCGCCGAGGACGAGGTCTCCTACTACGGGCTCCCGCCGTTGCTCATGAAGGTGTCGAACGTGGCCGGGGTCGCGGTCGTGCGCAGCGTGTCGGAGGCCAGGGCGCTGCTGCTGGCAGGTGAGGACTTCGACGTGGCGGTGATCCCGCTCGCCGTCCTGCCGGACGTGCTGGGCGGGCGTCCCCGACGGGCGCGCCCGCGGATCCTGGCCATGGTGCGGCAAGGGGAGGAACCGGCCCCCTGCCTCGCCCAGCGGTACGACCTGGCCGGTTGCCTGCCGTGGGACGAGATCAATGTCGCGGGCTTGTCGGGCACCTTCGAACGGCTGCTGCGCGGCGACGCGCCCGTCCCGTCCAGGCGCGGCCCTGACCTGCTCGGACGCCTGACCGAACGCGAGCACCTCGTCCTGGCGCTGCTGCTGCGCGGGATGAGCAACCACCAGATCGCCCGTGCCATGGACATCTCCATCCACGGCGTCAAACGGCACATCTCGAACCTGCTCGTCAAGTTCAACTGCTCCAACCGCACCGAGGTCGCCCTGGTCGCCCAGCGCCTCGGCCTCGACTCCCGCAACCAGCGCCATCTGAGCACCACCGGCAAGTAGCACGTACGACGAACCATCCCAGAACGGTCATCGAGAAATGGAGTGGCAATGGACGTCCCTCTCATGGAACTCAGCGGCCGCGCTCCCGTCGTCAGGCTGCATGACATCGAGGCGGACATGGCCGCCTCCACCGAAGCCATCAGGTCGCAGCTGACCGGATGGGGCTTCATGGCCGCGGAGGTCCCCGGCATCGGCGAGCGCGTCGAGGCCATGATGAACGAGTTCGCCGCGGCCTGCGGATCGGCCGAGCCGCGCCTGTCCGACTACGCCTACACCGCCGTCCCGCAGCTCGCCGTCGGCGGGACGCACGGGTTCTTCCCGTACAACTCGGAGATCCCGCGTCTGGCCAACGGCGTGCCGGACCCGAAGGAGTTCATCCACGTCAGCGGCGCCATGATCGGCGACCAGCCGCCCGGGGCGGGGGACGTGCTGCGCGCCTTCCCCGCGTTCGGCACCCGTGCCGCCGAGGTGTTCGACATCGCCTTCCGGCTGATCTCGCTGTTCGGCGAGGTCGTCCGGGGCATGCTGCCGCCCGGCACGCCCGAGCTGGACCTGTCGCACGACGCGACGAACCTGCGGGTGATCCACTACCGGGACGTGGGCGACCGCCAGGTGCTGGCCCACGAGCACTCCGGCATCCAGATGCTCGGCCTCCAGCTACCCCCGTCCGACCAGGGCCTCCAGTACGTCCTGCACGACGGCACGTGGGTCGAGCCGGTGATCGCCGGGACCGACGTGGTGCTGTGCAACATCGGCCGGATGCTGACCAGCGCCTCCGACGGACGGTTCCGGCCGTCCACGCACCGCGTGCACACCAGGCCGATGCCCGCCGGGTACGAGCGCCTGTCGTCGGTGCTCTTCGCCTACCCGCAGCACAAGGCACGTCAATGGAAGATGGTGGACGGCGAGCTGATGACGCTGAACTCCACATGGGGCGACTTCATCGAGAGCCGCTTCCAGGGGCTCGGCAAGCAGTCCTGACCATCCCGGCCCCGGACGGCGGCACCTGCCCCGCCGCCGTCCGGGACGGCCGGTCAGGAGGCGGTGGCGCGGACCGCTTCGCGGATCACGCCGGCGACCTCCTCCGGACGGGACACCGCGACCGCGTGCGAGGCGCCGGCGACCTCCACGGCCTTCGCCCCGGCCCGCTCGGCCCCGAACCGCTGCACGTCGGGGTTGATGGCCTGGTCGGCGTCCGCGATGACGGCCCACGACGGCTTCGTCCGCCAGGCCGCCGTGCCCGGGGCCTCGGTGAACGCCCCGGCCGCCAGCGGCCGCTGCGCCACCGCCAGGACGCGGGTGACCTCGGCGGGCACGTCCGCGGCGAAGATCTCGGGGAAGGCGTCGGCGGCGATGGTGAACTCCACGGCCTGCCCGCCGTCCGCCGTGGGATAGGACGCCTGTCGCAGGCCGGCCGCGAGCGGCGGTTCCGGGAAGCGTCCTTGCAGGTCGGCCAGGCTCTCGTTCTCCTCCGGCACGTACGCGGCGACGTAGACGAGGCCGACGACGTTCTCCGCGGCCCCGGCCACGGTGATGACCGCGCCGCCGTAGGAGTGGCCCACCAGCACGACCGGGCCGTCGACCTGGGCCGCCACCGAGGCGACGTACGCCGCGTCCGCGGCCAGGCCGCGCAGCGGGTTGGGCGGGGCCAGCACGGGGATGCCGTCCCGCTGCAGCCCGGCGATGACGCCGGACCAGCTCGCGGCGTCGGCGAACGCGCCGTGCACGAGGACGGCCGTCGGGGTGGTGCTCTGCGTCATGGGGAAAAGCTCCTTCTCGGGGCATACGGGGACCGGTTGTCTCCACCGGAGATCCAAACAGCCGGCCACGCGCGGGCACGAGGCGGAAACGTACTTCTGCCTGTGGTTCCGCCTCGTCCTCACCCGGGGGGGTTGCTTTGATGGGCGACGGCCCCCCGCTTTCCACCTTTTTTGGAGCCATCATGAACAAGCCCGTCCTGGAACCCGCCGCACAGTCGTTCGCCGAGGCCACCGCCGAGCCGCCGTACCTCTTCCAGCTCCCGCCGGAGGAGGGCCGCAAGGCCGTGGACGAGGTGCAGTCCGGCCCGGCCGACCTGCCCGCCGTCGACGAGGAGTGGGTGACGGTCCCCGGCGGCCCCACCGGCGAGGTCAGGGCCCGCATCGTGCGGCCCGCGGGCAGCGCCGGCGACCTGCCCGTGATCATCTACATCCACGGCGCGGGCTGGGTGTTCGGCAACGCCCGCACCCACGACCGGCTGGTCCGCGAGCTGGCCGTGGGCGCCGGCGCCGCCGTCGTCTTCGCCGGGTACGACCTGTCGCCCGAGCACCGCTACCCGGTCGCCATCGAGCAGAACTGGACGGTCGCCCGCTGGATCGTCGCCGAGGGCGCGTCCAAGGGCCTGGACGCCACTCGCCTCGCGGTGGCCGGCGACTCCGTGGGCGGCAACATGACCGCCGCGCTGACCATCATGGCCAAGCGGCGCGGCGGGCTGCCGCTGCGCCAGCAGGTGCTGTTCTACCCGGTGACCGACGCGTCCTTCGACACCGACTCCTACCGGCAGTTCGCCGAGGGCTACTTCCTGCGCCGGGACGGCATGCAGTGGTTCTGGGACCAGTACACGACCTCCGCCGCCGAGCGCGCCGAGATCACCGCGTCCCCGCTGCGGGCCACCACCGAGGAGCTGGCCGGGCTGCCGCCGGCGCTGGTCATCACCGGCGAGGCGGACGTGCTGCGGGACGAGGGCGAGGCGTACGCCGCCAAGCTGCGCGCGGCCGGGGTGCCCGTGACCGCCGTGCGCTACCAGGGCATCATCCACGACTTCGTCATGCTCAACGCGCTGCGCGGCACGTACGCGGCCGGGTCGGCGATCGAGCTGGCCATCGGCACGCTGCGCCGGGCCCTGCACGAGAGCTGACCCGCCGCGCCATGTCCTCCGCCTACGACCTCGACCAGGTACGCCACGCCAACGCCACCGGCCGGGTCCCGGTCGTCTTCGTGCACGACCCGTGGTTGCTGGCCGAGAGCTGGGAGCCCTGGGCCGAGGTGTTCGGCCAGGCGGGGTTCGTACCCGTCATCCCGGCCTGGCCTGCGGCGGCCGGTGAGGCGGTGGGGCACTTCGCGGGGCTGGTCGGCGGGCTGGCGCGCCGGCCCTGCGTCGTCGGGCACGCCGCCGGGGGGCTGGTCGCGCAGGTCCTCGCCGGGCTCGGTCTGGTTCGCGCGTGCGTGGCCGTCAGTCCGGCGCCCTTCCGGGGGGCGCTCACGTACGGGCGGTTCCGGCACGCCGTCGCCAACGCCGTCGGCGAGGAGGAGGCCCGGCGGTTGTACGACAGGTACGCGGTCCCGGCGGGAGAGGCGGCCGACCCGTGGAGCGTGGACGGCACGTCGCCGGACCGGGGGCCGCTGCTGCTGGTCGCCGGCGAGATGGACCGCGTCGTCCCGTGGGCCGCCGCGCACGACTCCTACCTGTGCCAGACGCGCAACGAGCACCACCTGACCGAGATCGTCGAGCTGCCGGGACGCGGGCACTCGATGACCGTCGACAACGGCTGGCGCGAGGTCTGCGGCACCGCCCTGACCTTCATCCAGCGTTTCGTGGAGCCGTGAGGCGACGCGTCCGGGGGCTTCAGGGGGTGGTGTGCGGGGTGGTGATCGGGGTCAGCCGGGCGAGTTCGGCGGTCACGCGGGCGGCGCGGGTGGCGTCGGCGGAGGCTTCGTACAGCTCCAGGGCCTCTTGGAACGCCTCGCGGGCCTCCTCCCGCCGTCCCAGCTCGACCAGCGCCCGGCCGAGGCTCGTGAGGGTCTGCGCCGTGGCCCGGTTGATCGGGCGTTTGCGCAGCTCGACCAGCGCCTCGCGGTAGTGGTCGGCGGCCTCCTGCCAGCGGCCGAGCGCGAAGTAGCCGTCGCTCAGCAGGTCCAGCGCCGCGCCGACCGCGTGGGCGACGATGACCGGCGTGCCGCCGAACGCCGGGTCACGCAGCCGTTCCAGCAGGGCCAGCCCGTGCTGTACGGCCTCCTCGATCCGGCCGAGCCTGCGCAGGCCGTTGCCCACGCTGAGCATGGCCTGGGCGTACCCCTCCGGGTCGCCGGCCTGCCGGAAGCACTCGGCCGCCCGCCGCGCGTGGTCGAGGCCGGTCTCCAGGCTGTTCTGGTCGTCGCGCCCCCACAGCGCCCAGGTGGCGTAGGTCAGGGCCCAGCCCTGCTGGCGTACGTCGCCGAGCTCGCGGGCCAGCTCCAGCGCGCGCAGCGCGGTCCGTTCGCCTTCGTCGTAGCGGCCCTGGCAGTGCGTCCGCGCCCAGGACAGGTAGTTGAGGTGCACCGCCTCCTGCGCCCGGTCACCCGCCGCGTGGGCGGCCGCGGACGACAACTCGAACACCTCGGGCCAGTGTCCCCAGTGCATCCACAGGTCGGAGAACCAGTGCATGGACTCGGCCACCTCGACGACCCGCGCGTGCTCGCCGACGCGGGCCGCCTGCCGCAGCGCCGCCAGCCAGGCCGTGCCCTCCGCCTGGAGCCATTCCTGTGCCTGCCGCGCGTTGTCCAGCTCGACCAGCGAGCTCCAGCCGGCGGGCGGCGCGCCGAAGCCGGGCTCGAACCAGCGTCCGGCGACGGTGGCGACCTCCAGCAGCCAGTCGTCCATCCGCCGCCGGGCCTGCCGCTGATCGGTCATGGGCTCCTCGTCGGAGAGCCGGGCGCGGGCGAACAGCCGTACGAGATCGTGGAAGCGGTAGCGGCCGGGGTACGGCGACTGCAACAGGCCGAGGTCGACCAGCTGGCCCAGGGCGTCCTCGGCCTCGTCCGGGCCGAGCTCGGCGAGGACCGCCGTCATCGGCGCCCCGAAGTCCGGCGCGGCGGCCAGCGCCAGGCGCCGGAAGCTGCGCCGCGCCGACGCCGAGAGCTGCCGGTACGACAGCGCGAAGGCCGCCGCCACGGACAGGTCGCCGGCGGCCAGCGACTCAACCCGGCGTCCCTCGTCGCCGAGGCGGGTGGCCAGCTGGCCGATGGTCCAGCCGGGCCTGCTCTGCAGCCGGTTGCCGGCGATGCGCAGCGCCAGCGGCAGGTTGTCGCACAGGTCGGCCACCCGCGCCACTCCGCCGGGGTCGGCCTCGGCCCGTTCGGCGCCGACGATCGCGCGCAGCAGCGCGGCCGACTCGCCCGCGGCCAGGTGCGCCAGCGGCATCTGGTGCACGCCTTCGAGCCCGGCCAGCGGGCGGCGGCTGGTGACCAGTGTCATCGCCGGTCCTTCGGCGGGCAGCAGCGGGCGGACCTGGGCCTCGTGCGCCGCGTTGTCCAGGATGACCAGGCAGCGCCGTCCGCGCAGCAGGGCGCGGTAGTGGCCGGCGCGGTCGTCCTCGTCGGCGGGGATGCGCCGCTCGGCCACGCCCAGGGCGTTGAGCAGCCGGGACAGCGCCGTGCCCGGGTCGAGCGGTACCGGGTCCATGCCGCGCAGGTCGAGGTAGAAGCGGCCGTCGGGGAACAGCTCGGCCAGGTGCCCGGCGGCGCGTACGGCCAGGGCGGTCTTGCCGATGCCCGCGGTCCCGGAGACGGCGGCGACGACGGCGTCCGTGTCCTCCGCGGTGCGCGTGGCCAGGTCGTACAGCAGGCCCAGCTCCCGGTCGCGTCCGGTGAAGTCGCCGACGCCGCGGGGCGGTTCGCAGGCGCCCGGGGCTGGGGCCTCCTGGCGCGGCCGGCCGGCGCGGGCCGCCTCCGACAGCGCGGCCTGGCGCGGCTCGTCCAGGTGCAGCGCCTCGGCCAAGGCCGCGACGGTACGCCGCTGCGGCCCCCGGCTGGCCCCGCGCTCCATGTCGCCGATGGCCCGTACGCTGACGCCGGAGGCGTGCGAGAGCTCCTCGATGGTCAGCCCGGCCGCGTGTCTCAGGCTCCGCAACATCGTGCCGAACGACTCCGCCACCCGTCCCCCTCGTGATCATGTACGGCGAAATCCCCCGAAACGCCGCATAACCACCTTATCCGCCAGGAAAAGGGCCTTGGTGCTGGCACCCGCCCTCGCCGAGGAACGTCTCGCTGCCCGCCTTCTGGGCCGGTGACAGATGGTCGGTCGTCATCAGCTCGACCGAGGCCCGCGACAGGAGCCGGCCGCCGTCGTGGCGTCCCTTGGCGAGCAGCATGCGGCAGAACGCGGCGTAGTCCAGGGGCGTCGTGAGAAGCCCGGGAGCGCCGCCGCCGGACGGGAAGAGCGGCGGCTCGTCCCACACACGCGGATCCGGCCTGGGCGTCACGCCGCCGGAGCCGTCCGGCCGGTAGGAGCCGGCCAGCCGGTGGAGCTCGGCGGCGGGCAGGTGGTAGCCGGTGTCGCGCATGCCCAGCGGCTCCAGGACGCGTTCGGTCACGAAGTCGGGCAGCGCCCTGCCCGCGGCCCGCGCGATCAGGACGCCCAGCACGTCGGCGCCCGTGTGGTAGGCCCAGCGTTCGCCCGGCTGGTACATCAGCGGCAGCGCGCCCAGCCGTTCGAGCCATTCGTCGGGGCCGCTGTCGGGGCCGTCCGGGCCGCGGTCGATCGCGGGGTCCCGCATCGCGCGCAGGATCGGGAAGTCCTCACCGCCCGGCACCCAGAGTTGTCCCGTGCCCAGGCGGAAGGTCAGCAGGTCGCGTACGGTGATCGGCCGCACCGCCGGCACCGTGTCGTCCAGCGGCGCGTCGAGGGCGCGCAGCACCCGGCGCCCGGCCAGCTCGGGGATCAGGTCGTCGATCGGCTCGTCGAGCCGCAGCACGCACTCCTCCACCAGGACCATCGCCGCCGCCGCGGTGACGGCCTTGGTCAGCGACGCGATCCGGAAGAGGGAGTCGCCCCCGACGGGCGCCCCGCCGCCGGACTCCAGCGTGCCCTCGGCCACGAGATGGGTCTCTCCCCGGTGGTGGACGAGCCCGACCAGCCCCGGCACCTCGCCCCGCGCCACGAAGCCGCCCAGCACGTCGCGCATCCGTCGTTCCAGTACGCTCATCGCTCCTCCTGAAGTGACGTGTCGTGACAATGACCGGCCGGGGCCGGAAAACTCATCGCCACGGCATGTCCATCCGGGCGGGTCCCGTTCGTGGTGATGGCGTACGGCGGCCCCGCCGTACGCCGACCCCGGGAAGGGAACACCGTGAAGTACATGCTGCTGATCAACGCCGGCACCTCCGACGAGCAGGAGCCGGGCGACTTCCAGGAGTGGATGGCCTACGACAAGGCCGTCCGGGAGGCGGGCATCATGGTCTCCGGCGAGTCGCTGGCCGACCTGGTGACCGCCACGACCGTACGCGTCGGCGCCGACGGCACGCCCACCGTCACCGACGGCCCGTACGCCGAGACCCGCGAGGTCCTGGGCGGCTTCTACGTGATCGACGTGCCGGACCTGGACGTCGCGCTCGACTGGGCCGCCCGCTGCCCGGGCGCGCGCGGCGGCGGCTCGGTGGTGGTGCGCCCGGTCGCCGACTTCGGTGAGTGAGGGCTTCGGTGCGTGAAGTCGAGGCTGTCTTCCGGGAGGAGCGCGGCCGGTTGCTGGCCGCGCTCGTCCGCCGCTTCGGCGACCTCGACCTGGCCGAGGAGGTGACCTCCGACGCCGTCGAGGCGGCGCTGAGGCACTGGCCGGTCGAGGGCGTGCCGCCCAACCCGGGCGCGTGGCTGATGACCACGGCCCGGCGCAAGGCGGTCGACCGGCTCAGGCGCGAGCAGGCGCTGGCCACCCGGCTGGCCGTCCTGTGGGCGGAGGCCGAGCGGGCGGCCCCCGAGGCGCCCGCGGGCGAGGACGGCGGCCTGCCCGACGAGCGGCTGCGGCTCTTCTTCACCTGCGCGCATCCGGCGCTGCCCGCCGAGGACCGCGGGGCGCTGACGTTGCGCTGCCTGGCCGGCCTGACCACCCCCGAGGTGGCGCGGGCCTACCTGGTGCCGGCCCAGACGATGGCCAAGCGCATCGTACGTGCCAAGAAGAAGATCCGGGAGGCGCGCATCCCGTTCCGCGTGCCTGACCCCGGTGAGCTGCCGGAACGGGTGCCCGGCGTGCTCCAGGTGATCTACTCGATCTTCACCGAGGGCTACGCGGCCAGTTCCGGCCCCCGCCTGCAACGGCTCGACCTGGCCGAGGAGGCGATCAGGCTGGCCAGGATCCTGCGCCGGCTGCTGCCCGCCGAGCGGGAGGTCGCCGGGCTGCTGGCGCTGTTGCTGCTGGTCCACGCGCGGCGCGCGGCACGTACCGGGCCGGGAGGCGAGCCGATGCTGCTCGACGAGCAGGACCGCGGCCTCTGGGACCGGTCCATGATCGAGGAGGGCACGGCCCTGGTGGTGACCGCGCTCAGCGGCGGCCCGCCCGGCCCGTACGCCGTCCAGGCCGCGATCGCGGCACTGCACGACGAGGCCCCCGACCTGGCCGCGACCGACTGGCCGCAGGTCGTGGCCCTGTACGACGTGCTGCTCGCGCTTGACCCCTCCCCGGTGGTCGCGCTGAACAGGGCGGCGGCCGTGGCCATGCGCGACGGGCCCGAGGCCGGCCTGGCGCTGCTGGAGGAGCTGGCCGGCGCTCGGCTGCTGCGCGGCTACCAGCCGTACCTGGCGGCCCGCGCCGACCTGCTGCACCGGCTCGGCCGCCTGCCGGAGGCCGCCGCGGCCTACCGTTCCGCCCTCGAAGCGGCCGGGAGCGAGCCCGAGCGCGCCCTCCTGCGCCGCCGCCTGGCCGGGGCCGAGGGGGCCGCCGGCGAGGTTTGAGAACGGCTCTGACCTGGGAGAACTGCTGCGATGGGTGGAGCAGCCGGGGACCGTTACCTGCCGATCGCCGAGCACGGCCTCATCGGCGATCTGCGCAGCGTGGCCCTGGTCGGCACCGACGGCACCATCGACTGGTACTGCTGCCCGGCCTTCGACTCGCCCAGCGTCTTCGCCGCGATCCTCGACGCCGACCGGGGAGGGGCGTTCGAGCTGGCCACGGACGTCCCGGCGCGTACGAAGCAGTTCTACTTCCCCGACACCAACGTGCTCATCACCCGCTTCTTCACCGAGCACGGCGTGGGCGAGGTCCAGGACTTCATGCCGGTCACCGGCGAGGGCGGCGGCGGACGGCAGCGGCTGATCCGCCGGGTGCTCTGCGTACGCGGCTCGCTGCCCTTCCACGCGCGGGTGGCCCCGCGGTTCGGCTACGGCGCCGACCCGCACACCGTACGGATGGGCGACGGGCTCACGATCTTCGAGTCGGCGTCCCTGACGCTCTCGCTGAGCGCCACCGTGCCGGTCGAGTCCGACGGCCGGGACGTACGCGCGGCCTTCACCCTCGTGGAGGGCGAGACGCAGGTGTTCGCGCTCGACCGCGTCGAGGAGGAGGTGCCGCTGCTCGGGTGCCCGCACGTCGAGGCGGAGGAGGCGATGACCGCCACGGTGGCGTTCTGGCGCAAGTGGCTGTCGGCCTCCCGCTACCGGGGCAGGTGGCGGGAGATGGTCCACCGCTCGGCGCTGACGCTCAAGCTGCTGACGTACGCCCCGACCGGCGCGATGGTCGCCGCCCCCACGACCAGCCTGCCCGAGCTGATCGGCGGCGAGCGCAACTGGGACTACCGCTACGTCTGGGTCCGCGACGCCGCCTTCTGCGTCTACGCCCTGCTCCGGCTGGGCTTCACCGGCGAGGCCGAGGCGTTCATGTCGTTCCTGACCCGGCACGTCAGCCTGCGCGGCGCCGGCCCGACCGGCCCACTCCAGATCATGTACGGCATCGACGGCCGTACCGACCTGCCCGAACGGCGGCTCGACCACCTGGAGGGCTACCGGGGCTCGGCCCCGGTCCGTGTCGGCAACGCCGCCGCCGGGCAGCTCCAGCTCGACATCTACGGCGCCCTGCTCGACTCGATCTACCTCTACGACAAGTGGGGCGAGCCGATCTCCAGCGACCACTGGGTCGCCGTCTGCGCCCTGGTCGACTGGGTCTGCGACAACTGGAACCAGCCTGACGAGGGCGTCTGGGAGACCAGGGGCGGGCGCAAGAAGTTCCTGTACTCGCGGCTGATGTGCTGGGTCGCCATCGAACGCGCCATGCGCATGGCCGCCCACCGCGGCCTGCCGGCCGACATCCCCCACTGGCGGGAGTCCCGCGACGCCCTGTACCGGCAGATCATGGCCCAGGGCTGGTCCGACGTACGGAAGGCGTTCGTCCAGCACGAGGACGGCGACGTGCTCGACGCGGCGTTGCTGATGATGCCGCTGGCCAAGTTCGTCTCGCCCACCGACCCGAAGTGGTTGTCCACCCTCGACGCGCTCACCGCCGACCTGGTGTCCGACTCGCTGGTCTACCGCTACGACCCGGACGCCAGCCCCGACGGCCTGCGCGGCCAGGAGGGCACGTTCTCCATCTGCTCCTTCTGGTACGTCGAGGCGCTGGTCCGCGCCGGCCGGGTGGACGAGGCACGCCTGGCCTTCGAGAAGATGCTGACCTACGCCAACCACCTCGGCCTGTACGCCGAGGAGATCGGCCAAACCGGGGAGCAGCAGGGCAACTTCCCGCAGGCGTTCACCCACCTGGCGCTGATCAGCGCCGCCTTCAACCTCGACCGCGCACTCGGCTGACCGGCACCGGGCTCTGGAGCCTGCCCTGTTGCTTCCCGGACCTCAGGACTCGCCGGAGAGCGTGGCCGTGCCCAGTGACGCGCCGGAGATCACCCGCGCCGCGGTCGTCGTGGACGAGCTGGAGCTCAGCTCGGACAGGGTCGCCCGGTTGAGGGCGTGGACGGTGAACTGGTAGGTGTTGATCGACCAGGGGGAACACGGGCCCTGGTAGCCGTACAGGCTCGCGCTGCCGCGGTAGTAGATCTGCCGGGCGCCCGCGGGGACCGTGGGACGGTAGGCGTGATCGACGTTCTGGGGCAGCGAGGTCGCGCCCGCCGGGATGTCGTGGATCACCCAGTGGATGAGGTTGGCGTTGTCGAGGTCTCTCATGACCAGGGCGTAGCTCTGGGTGCCGGCCGGACCGCCGCTCCAGGTCAGGGGCGGCGACTCGTTGCGGCGGCCGGGGTCGGTCTGGCCGCCGCTGGTGCACTCGTGCACCTTCGGGATGATTCCACCCGGGGCGAAGGCGGTGCTGGTCAGTGTGAAGGCGGCGGCGTGGGCCGGTGCCGCGCCCGCGGCGGTCGTCGCGGCGAGCAGGGCGTACAACACGATTCGTCTGACGGTCACAAAGGGCTCCTGGGGGGTCGGTGCGCCGTTCGTTCGCGTCTGCTGTGTCACTCGGGGTGTGTGCGCAGTCTAGGCGTCGCGGGCCGATCCCGCCATCGCCGCGGCCGGCACACCCCGTTCACAGCGGTACGGGATCGAAGTCGCAGTGGACCCGGCCCCCCTCGCGCACGATCACCGTCTCGGGGTGTTCGGGCCCGAGAACCCGCCGGTATCGCTCGACGGTCTCGGCGTACAGGTCGCCGGATCCCTCCGCCGCCAGGTCCAGGGCGTGGTTGGCGGCGCAGGCCAGGGTCAGGGGATGGTCCTCGCCCAGCGCCTTGCGCGCGTGCGCGAGGTTGACCTCGCCGAACGCGCGCGCCTCCGCCACCGCGCCCGAGGAGACGAGGTCCGACTGGAGGTTGACGGCGCAGGCGAGCGCGAGGTCGTGCGCCTGGCCGAGCGTCTCGACCAGCCCGGCGTGGGCCCGCCTGAGCCGGAGCTCGCTGGTCGCGGGCACGCCGCACAACCGGCTCAGCAGCGCGACGGTCATCCCGGACGCGTGGCTGAAGGGATGGTCCGGGCCGAGGGCGTCGGCGTACCCGGCCACCGCGTGCCTGGCCAGCGTCAGCGCCTCCTCCACCCGGCCGGTCCAGCGCAGCGAGTTCGACAGCGTGATCGCCGCCGCCAGGGTGTCGGGATGCTCGTCGCCGAGGAGCAGCCGGAGCCGCAGGTGGGTCTCACGGGCCAGGTCGAGCGCCTGCCCCACGGCGCCGCACCTCCTGACCGCGATCGCCAGGTCCTTCGCGGCCAGCAGGGTCAGGTGGTGCTCGGCCCCCAGCGTCCCGGCGCCGTGGGCGTACGCGTCCTCGCCGACCGCGCGGGCCTCCACGTGATGGCCGTTCAGGCGCAGTTCGCGGGCCAGGCCGCTCAGGGAGACGAGCACGTCCACGGGCCCGGCCCGCCGGGGGCCGGTGCTCTGCCCGGCGTGTGCGCGCCGGAACAGCTCGACGGCGGTGGCGTGGTCGCCGGTGAGACCGTGGTCGTGGGCCAGTTCGCTCATCACCCGCAGGGTCTCGGGCTCGTCCGGGCCGAGGTGCCGCTCGTGGTCGCGCAGGCTCTCCTTGTGCAGGTGGCGGGCCTCAAGGAAACGGCCGCACGCGCGAAGGGCGCCGCCGAAGCCGCTGACCGCGGCGAGCGTCTCGGGGTGGTCCCCGCCGAGCTCGTCGCGCATCGCCGAGACGTTCTCCTTGGAGAGTTTGTACGCCGCCGTGTACTGGCCGAGGGCCCGCAGCAGGTCGGTCAGCAGGCTCCGGGCGGCGAACAGGTGCAGGTCCCGCTCGTTCACGTTCCACTCGTCGTCCATGACGCGCAGGAACGCGCTGGCCCGCTCGTAGTCGCCCGACAGGCAGAGGTAGCGGGTCACGCGCAGCGCGGCCTGCGGCCCCTCCGGCTCGGTCCACCCGATCAGCCCGGTCGGGACGACGTGCGGCGTCAGCGCCCGGAAGGCCGGCCAGCCGGCCGGGTTCCCGGGGTCGTCCGGCGTGTTGACCGCCAGCAGCCGGCAGACGTCCTGACGGCTCTGCGCGAGCATGGCCTCCGGCAGGTCGGCACGGCAGAGCACCTGGACGAGCCGATGGACGTGGATCATGCCGCCGGCCGGCTCCAGCCGGACGAGCGCGAGCCGCGTGAGGCTGCGCAGGATCCGGCTCAGCCGCAGGGAGTCGGACAGGATCTCGCGCATCCGGCCGGGCGGCAACCGCCGGAAGAAGGCGCGGGGGACGGGCGCCGGCCCGAGAAGGGCACACCACCACATGAAGGTGACCGCGTCCGGTGACTCCTCGGCCAGCCGCGCGATCGACGCCGCGCACGCCGCCGGAAGCGTGGACGGGTAGTCGTGCGGCCTGCTCATGTTCAGCAGCTCCGTGGGGCTCTGCCGCAGCAGCGGAAGGCACTCCTCGATCGAGATGCCGGTGTGGATCTGCAACACCGCCGTCTGCTCCAGGGCCAGCGGCAGGTCGCCGAGCTCGGCGGCGAGCCGGTCGGACTCCTCGCCGAGATCCACGCCGAGCCGCCGCCGCAGGAAGGAGACGCTCTCCTCCCGGGGGAAACACTCGACGCGATGGACCTCGTACGGGCCCTCCCACTCCGGGTTGCGGGAGGTGATCAGGATGTGGCCTGGCCCCGGCGGCAGCAGGTCCAGCACGTCCCGCGGATCGACCGCCTGGTCGAACACCAGCAACCAGCGCGCGTACGGCCTGCCCTGCCCCAGTGCCTTGACCACGCCCGCCACCGTCTCCTCGCGCCCGGCCCCCTCCTGCGGTAAGCCGAGCAGGGGCGCCATCGCGGCGACGCGGACGGCGAGCAACGCGGGGGAGTCGGCGGAGATCCAGCTCACCAGGTCGTAGGAGGCCCGGTTGCGCCACGCGTACTCGATCGCGAGCTGGGTCTTGCCGACGCCGATCATGCCCTGGAGCACCACGGCCTGGGGCATGCCGGGCTGGGCGGAGGAGCGCAGGTCGTCCCGGATGCGCCTGAGCTCCTGCTCCCGGCCGGTGAAGTTGCGGTTGCGCAGCGGGACCCGCTCCCAGACCGCGGGCTGCCGGTCGGGCTCGACCACCACCTCGTGGCCGGCCGGGACGTCCGCGACCGCCGGCTCGTCGCCGCCGTCCGCGACCGTCATCGTGTGCTGGATCTCGGCGAGGGCGGTTTCGAGCCGTTCCGACTCCTGGCGGGCCCGTTCCCGTTCGGACTCGTACCGTTCGACGCTGACCTTCATGCGGGTGAGGTCGGCGTCGAGCTCGTCGCGTTCGTCCTCCAGGCGGCGGACGCGGGTCTCGTAGTCGGCGATGATCTCGGCGGTGTGGGTCGCGGCCTGGCGGTGGCGTTCCTTGATCCGCCTGATCTCGGCGTCCCGCTGCTTGACCTTGTCCTCCAGGCTCACCACCTCGGCCTGGAGGAGGCTGATGGTGGCCTCGGCCTCCTGGACGCGGTCCTGGGCCTGGTGCAGCCGGTAGACGTACGCCTGCTCCTTGGCGACCGCCGGGCTCACCGCGGCGAGCGCCCGCACGTGCAGGTCCTCGATGGAGGCGCGCACGTCGGGCGGGATGACGACCTCGGTCGCCTCCTCGACGTCGCGGATGAGCTGCTCGACGAACTGCGCGGGCGGCACCCGTTTCCCGCGCAGCCAGCGGGACACGCTGGCGGGCGACTGGTAGATGCGGGCCGCGTAACCGTTCTGGCTCAGCTCCCGCGCGCTCGCCACCTGCTGGAAGAGCCGCATGAGGACCTGCGCGAGCAGCCGGTCGGGTGGCTCGTCCGGGGGGAACGTGACCGGCCGGTCGCCGGGGATCTCCAGACCGGCGGCCGGGCCTTCGTCTGCGCTCATCGTTCCAGTCTGAGGCATTGCATGCGGCAGGCAAGGGTGTTGCGGAGACGGGCACCGTTGCCGTCCCCCGCAACACCGCCCGCCGGGCACAGGCTGGACGTGACCCGGAAGAGCGGGCGTGACCTGCGGGAGGAGAGCGGAATGAACACCAGGGGCATCTGGCTGGCGATCATCGTCGTGGCGGGCGTCGTGGTCGCGGTGGTGGCGGGCGGCCTCGCCTGGATCGGCGGGGTGCAGACGGCGCTGGCGATCCTGACCGGCGGCGCGGCCTTCAGCGGCTTCACCCTCCTCGCCCTGACCGTGGCGACCTTTCTCACCCGCACCCCGTCATGACTCGGCCACCGGGCCCGTCATGAACCGATATCAGGCCGATTCGTCCCGTTTCTTCGAGATCCAGCAGGGAAGCTATGCCGCTGTCAGGCCAGGGGTCCCGCCTCCCCCAAGAGAACGGGGGCCACCCCCGGCGCGGCAGAACGGGAGCGTGCAGCGTGGAAGTCACCGGCATCATCTCCGCCCTCATCATCGGACTCGTCATCGGCGTACTCGGCCGGCTCGTCGTACCGGGCCGTCAGAGCATCCCCATCTGGCTCACCATCGTGATCGGCATCGTCGCCGCCCTCATCGGCACCGCGATCGCCGCCGCGATCGGCGTCGCCGACACCCGCGGCATCGACTGGATCGAACTGGTCATCCAGGTGGTGCTGGCCGGTGTGGGCGTGGCCCTCGCGGCGGGCCTCTACGGCAGGCGCAGCGTCCCGTAAAGGCGGGACATGTCACAGGATCCCGGAGGAACGGCACCAGGCCTCCGGGATCCTGCCGTTCTCGGTCCTCCTTGGTCATACGTTTTCGCTATGACCGGAACCGGCGTCGGCCGAAGATCGTTGTGCCGGGCGGCTGCACACATTCGATCTTCGACAGGGAGAACAAAGCCGTGGTCTTCAAACGCATGCTGGGTGCCTTCGGCGTCGGCGCGCCCTCGGTGGACACCGTCCTGGCCACCCCGCGCGTCCAGCCGGGTGGCACGCTGTCCGGCGAGGTACGGCTCAAGGGCGGCGACTTCGACGCCGAGATCGAGCACGTCACCCTCGGCCTCGTGGCCCGCGTGGAGTTCGAGCACGGCGACGGCGAGCACGCGGGGGCGGGCGAGTTCTCCCGCGTCCAGGTGTCGGGGCCGTTCCTGCTGCGCCAGGGCGAGGAGCGCACGATCGCCTTCGAGATCGGCGTGCCGTGGGAGGCCCCGATCAGCCGGATCGGCGGGCAGCCGCTGCACGGCATGGCGCTGGGCGTACGCACCGAGCTCGCCATCGCCAAGGCGGTCGACAAGGGTGACCTCGACGAGATCGCGGTCGAGCCGCTGCCCTCCCAGCTGGGCATCCTGGAGGCGCTGTTGCAGCTCGGCTTCGCCTTCAAGTCCGCCGACCTGGAGGCCGGCCGCCTGTACGGCGTGCACCAGCAGCTGCCGTTCTACCAGGAGATCGAGTTCCACCCGCCGGCCCGGTACGCCGGTGTGGTCGGGGAGCTCGAAGTGACCTTCGTGGCCGACCCGGCCGGGCTGGAGGTGGTCCTGGAGGCCGACAAGGGTGCGGGCCGCTACTCCGGCGACGCGATCGGCCGTTTCACCGTCAGCCACGCCGACGCCCTGCACACCGACTGGGCCGGCGAGCTGGACCGCTGGCTGTCCGGCCTCGCCTCCCACGGCCACGGCGGTTACGGCGACCACCACGGCGGCTACGGCGGCCACCACGGTGACCATCATGGCGACCACCACGGCGGCCATCACGGCTACGGGCACCACGAGCAGCACCAGGGCGGGCCGGGCTGGGGCGCGGTGGCCGCGGCCGCCGTCGTCGGCGTGGTCGGCGGCCTGGTGGCGGGCGAGATCGTCGAGGAGATCTTCGAAGGCGACGACGACGAGAGCGGCGACGGCGACTGGTGAACCGGATCCCGCCGCCCCGCCCACCCGCCGGGACACCGTTGGCGAAGTAGACAAGACAGAAGCGGCCCCGTGATCACCAACGTGATCACGGGGCCGTATCACATGTTGGGGGATGTGTACCTGGCCGGCTTCACCACTGAGACCATGAACGCGCCTGCGAGGATAGGGATGAGGTGCGGAGCCAGATGATCAGGGCAATCGCCATCCGGATGAGAGGCTCCCTACTCGGACTCACTCCAGAGGTACCAGGGGCCGTGCCAGTGTTCATAGAGGTCCTCGCCCTCGGGCTCAGGCGGCTCGCCCTCAGGGCTCCAGGCGAATCCGGTGGTACCGAGAAACCCGGTGCCGTCGATGGCGAAACGCACTGCGCCAGGGATCCTCTCAGCCCGTCCGACCGGGAACAGCCCTATCCATTCGTCGTCTGCGGGCAGCGGCGCGCCGTGTGAGATGGCCTGGGCGCGGCCGTCGAGGGCGGGGCGTGACAGGGCGAAGCGCGCCTCCAGGGGCGCACCCACGTATAGCAGGCCGCAAACCAGCAGAACGATCAGGGGCGGCAGTGACCATACCGGCCATTCACGACGCAACCGCGCTAAAGGTTCACGCCTGAACAGCATGCGGCCCAACGTGAGCAGCCATATGAGACCGATGAAGACCCAGACATTGGCGATCAACGCCAGCCACATCAGGGACCAGCCTGGAACGCTCGTCGCCCATACGGTCGCCAGGGCCGCGACGACCGCCGGCACGATCGCCACCGCCCGCCCGGGCCGCCAGGTGTCGGGGACGGTTTCCGCCGTGTCCATGCTACGAGCATAGAGATCCACTGGCAGCGGCGAGCATTAGGCCGCTCACACAGGGACGACGAGGCGATCGGCCCCTCACCGGATCGCTGCGACAGAGTCTCACCGGCTCTCGGTCACAGCGGCTGAGCGATCCCTCCACCGGGAAATCGTGGAAGCGCGGCCGGTCGGCCAAGTCATCGAACTACGAACCTGATCCAAGAAACAGCTCTTGGCCGCGCGGGCAGCGCGGTGAGGACCACGACGAGGCTCATCGCCCAGGAAGAACGCACGACGATGGGCGCGATCGAGCATTGCATCAGCTCGGGCAAGACTGGTCGCCCTAGGATCGGCCCCATGATCACAGACGTGATCATGGGGCCGCTATTTTTTGATCTACTTCGCCAACGGTGTCCCCGCCGGTGGGCGGGGCGCGCGCGTCTCTGGCGTATGCGCGTCGGCCCGACGAAGAGCGTCGGTGGAGAGCGCGGGTTGGCTTCGGGCGGTGACGCCCTGATGAACGGGGACCCGTACGGCGGGTCGTCCGACCCTCTGGGGTGCCCAGGGAACCGCAGCTGATCGCGGTGAGAAGTCGGGGAAAGGAGTGATTACCCCTTTCCACTCTCAACGTATAGCGCACCCGGGGGCTTGCGGCAAGACCCCCATCGTGCCGCAGAATCATCCGCCGAGGCCAGAACCTGCGGAAATGGGGGACGAAGTGTATGAGGTGCCGTCCGTGTGCCCGTCGTGACCGTCAGGCAGGTCACCCCGATCCCTGACGCCATGCCACGCGCCAACATCGCCAGCCACCTCGTAGCGGAGCCGGAAAAGATGAATTCACTGACCACCAGCGTGTTCGAGCTGCCCGAAACCCTCGCCGCCAAGGCCGCCCCGGCGCTGATCGCCGCCGACGAGCGGCACTTCGCGGCCCTCGCCGGGAGCCTCGAGCAGTCGATCGCCGACCTGTCCGCCCGTCTCGACGCCGAACGCAAAGCCCCCGGCGGCAAGGGCCGGCAGGCACTCGACCGGGACCTGGAGATCCACCGCCTGGCCGCCCGCCTGCGTACGCTGCGCCGCTTCGGCCTGGACCTGTGCCTCGGCCACATGGTCACCGCGGACGACCCCGAACCGGTCTACATCGGACGCCTCGGCCTCACAGACAGCCAGGGCCGCCGCCTGCTGCTCGACTGGCGCTCGCCCGCGGCCGAGCCGTTCTTCGGCGCCACCCACGCCAACCCCATGGGGCTGACCAGCCGCCGCAGGTACCGCTGGACCCGCGGCCGGATCAGCGACTACTGGGACGAGGTGTTCACCGCCGACGGCTTCGAGGGGCACGCCGCGCTCGACGACCAGTCCGCCTTCATCGCCAGCCTGGGCGGCAACCGCTCACCCAGGATGCGGGACGTCCTCGGCACCATCCAGGCCGACCAGGACGCCGTCATCCGCGCCGGGTCCCGCGGCGCCCTCGTCGTGGACGGCGGCCCCGGTACGGGCAAGACCGTCGTCGCCCTGCACCGCTCCGCCTACCTCCTCTACTCCGACCCCAGGCTCGGCCACCACCGCGGCGGCGTGTTGTTCGTCGGTCCGCACCAGCCCTACCTGGCCTACGTCGCCGACGTGCTCCCCAGCCTGGGAGAGGAGGGCGTGCAGACCTGCACCCTGCGGGACCTCGTACCGGAGGGGGCCGCGGCGACGCCCGAGAAGGACGCGGAGGCGGCCCGGCTGAAGGCGTCCGCGGACATGGTGAAGGCGATCGAGCCGGCCGTCCGGTTCTACGAGAACCCGCCCGCAAAGGGCATGACGGTCACGACGCACTGGTCCGACATCTGGCTGAGCGCCGAGGACTGGGCCGAGGCGTTCGACGCGGCGGACCCCGGTACGCCCCACAACGAGGCACGCGACCAGATCTGGGAGGAACTGCTCACGATCCTCATGGACAAGCACGACGAGGACGACGTCTCGGCCGATCTGCTGCGCAGGTCACTGCTGCGGAACCGGGAGCTGCTCACGGCGTTCAACCGCGCCTGGCCGCTGATCGAGCCGGCCGACCTCGTCGGCGACCTGTGGACGGTGCCCGCCTACCTGCGGATGTGCGCGCCCTGGCTCACCCCGGACGAGATCCGGCGGCTCCAACGCGCCGACGCCCAGGCGTGGACGGTCTCCGACCTGCCGCTCCTGGACGCCGCCCGCCAGCGGCTCGGCGACCCGGAGGCGTCCCGGCGCAAGCGCCGGCAGGAGGCCGCCCTGGCCGTCCAGCGCGAGCGTATGGCCCAGGTCGTGGACAACCTGATCGAGGCCGACGACGACGGCGAGGGCCTGGTGACGCAGTTGCGCCGGGCGGACCTCCAGCGGAACCTGGTCGACGAGTCGGAGTTGTCGGCGCCGGAGCCGGACCTGCTCGCCGGCCCCTTCGCGCACGTCGTCGTGGACGAGGCCCAGGAGCTCACCGACGCGGAGTGGCAGATGTTGTTGCTGCGCTGCCCGTCCAGGAGCTTCACCATCGTCGGGGACCGCGCCCAGGCCAGGCACGGCTTCACCGAGTCGTGGGAGGAACGGCTCGGCCGGGTCGGGATCGACCGCGTCACCCTGGCCTCCCTGAGCGTCAACTACCGGACCCCGGCGGAGATCATGGCGGAGGCCGAGCCGGTCATCCGGGCCGTGCTCCCGGACGCGAACGTGCCGACCTCCATCCGCGCCGGCGGCGTCCCCGTCGTGCGCGGATCGGCCGTGGACCTGGACGCGATCCTCGCTGACTGGCTGGCCGCGAACGCCGAGGGGGTCGCCTGCGTGATCGGGGACCCGGCGTTCCGGGAGACGTCCCGGGTGCGGTCGCTGACGCCGGAGTTGTCGAAGGGGCTGGAGTTCGACCTGGTGATCCTCGTCGATCCGGAGAGGTTCGGCGCGGGCGTCGAGGGAGCGGTCGACCGCTACGTGGCGATGACCAGGGCGACGCGGCAACTGGCCATCCTCACCACCCCCTGACGCCGTCCCGTCCACCCGCTCTAGGCCCGCGCCCGGACGGCCTGGCCCGTCGCGGTCCGCCCCCGGGCGACGCGGCGGCGCCGGGACGGCAGGCCGAGCATCGGGTTGGCGACCCCCCAGGCGGCGCCCTTGCAGATCACTTCCTTGTAGAAGGCCGCGGTCCGTCCGGTCAGCACGGCCGACACGGCGCGGTCGTCGGCGGTGACGTACTGGATCAGACCTTCCTTGCGGCCCAGCGAGACGCACTGGTTGAAGTAGCGCATCGTCGTGCTCGGGAGCTTCCGGCCGGTCAGGCGCGCGGCGATCGAGTCGGCGGCCTGCCAGGCGGTGGGGATGCCCGACGCGCACGACATCCGCAGCGGCTTGTCGCCGGGGCCCATCGCCATGGCGGCGTCGCCGACGGCGTACACGTCGGGGTGCGAGACCGAGCGCATGGTCCCGTCGACCACGATCTGGCCGGTGCCGGTGACCTCCATGGCGGTCGCCCGCGCGATCGGGTGCACCGCGAAGCCGGCGGTCCAGACGGTCACCGCGGCGGGGAGGGCGTCGTCCCCGGCGGTGGTGACGCGGTCGGCCTCGACGCCGGTGACGGCGACGTGCTCGTGCACGGTGATCCCGAGCTCGGCGAAGACCTTCCGCACGTGCGCGCGGCCCTTGGGCGAGAGCCAGTCGCCGAGGCCGCCGCGGGCGACGATGGCGACGTCGAGGTCCGGGCGGGCCTCGGCGATCTCGGTCGCGGTCTCCAGCCCGGTCAGCCCGCCGCCGACGACGACCACGCTCTGCCCGGCGTCGAGCCGGGCCAGCCGCTCGCGCAGCCGCAGCGCCCCCGGACGGCCGGCGATGTCGTGGGCGTGCTCGGCGACCCCGGGGACGCCCTCGGCGTCCCAGCCGCTGCCGAGCGCGTAGACGAGCGTGTCGTAGGGCAGTTCCTCGCCGCCGTTCCCGGCGTCCGCGCCGGTGCGGGTGCCGGTGACAGTGACGGTCCTGCGGTCGACGTCGATGCCGGTGACCGTCGCGAGCCGCAGCTTGACGCCGGTGCCCGCGAACATCTCGTGGAACGGCCGCGGCCTGAGGTCCTGGCCGGTCGCCACCTGGTGCATACGGACGCGTTCCACGAAGTCGGGCTCGGCGTTGACCAGGGTGATGGCGACGTCTTCGCGGCTCAGCCGCTTGGCGAGGCGGCCGGCGGCGACGGCTCCGGTGTATCCGGCTCCGAGGACGATGATGCGGTGCTGCATTTCCTCGCTCCTGTCTTGCGCGGGTTCGCCACCTGAACCGGACGACCCGCGCTTTCCTGACAGGAACTCGGTGTGAAGCGCGTCACATCTCGATCAGAAGGCTCTGAACAGGGGCTCCCCATGCTCGGTGGCCGCCCACTGGGCGGTCGCGCGTGCGAGTTTGTCGGGGTTGACCTGGTTGCGGAACGCGGCGATGCCGTCGGCGGTGACCTCCAGGCACATCACGCCCACGACCTGGCCGTCGACGACGGCCACGACGGCCGGGTCGCCGTTGGCGACCCAGGAGTGGATCTCGGGCATGCCGCCGGCCAGGGTGCGCTTGGCCTCGCTCGGTTTGAACAGGCCACGCAGGAACTTCGCGACCGCGACGGCGCCCTCGAACGCCTTGGTACGGGCCGGGATCTTCCCGCCCCCGTCGCCGATGCCGATGGCGTCCTGGGTGAGCAGGCGTACGAGCGGTTCGGTCTGCCCGCTGGTGGCGGCGGCCAGGAACTCCTCGACGATGCGCCGGGCGGCGGCCTCGTCGACCTCGGCGCGGGTCTTGCCGTGGGCGACGTGCTTCTTGGCGCGGTGGAGGATCTGCTGGCTGGCGGCCTCGGTAAGGTCGAGGATCTCGGCGATCTCCCGGTGCGCGTAGCCGAACGCCTCCCGCAGCACGTAGACCGCCCGCTCGTTGGGGGAGAGGCGTTCCATCAGGGTGAGGACGGCGTAGGAGACCGACTCGCGCTGCTCGGCGGTGTCGGCCGGGCCGAGCATCGGGTCGCCGGCGAGCAGCGGCTCGGGCAGCCACTGGCCCACGTACGTCTCGCGGCGCGCCCGCGCGGAGGTGAGCTGGGTGAGGCAGAGGTTGGTGAGCACCTTCGTCAGCCAGGCCTCGGGCACCTCGATGCGGTCGACGTCGGCGGCCTGCCAGCGCAGGAACGTCTCCTGCACGGCGTCCTCGGCCTCGGCGGCGGAGCCGAGCATGCGATAGGCGACGGCCTCCAGGCGCGGTCTGGCGGCCACGAACCGGTCGACGTCGTCCACGGTCAAGGGCATGGCCCGATACTAGAACGTCCCCTTGACCCTTCAGCGGCCGGAGCCCGCCGTGGTTAATCGTTTGTCGCCGCCGGGACCGTCGTCGATGATGGCCGTCATGGCCACGACACGACGAGCTGACATGTTCACCGCGGACGGCAGGCCCTCCGCGGACGACCCGCGTGAGAACGGGCCCACCCTGGGCGACGAGCGCGCCACCCTGATCGAGACGCTGCGCTGCGCCCGCCTCACCCTGGAGATGAAGTGCGAGGGCCTCGACGCGGAGGCCATGGCGCGGCGGTCCGTCGAGCCGTCGACGATGTCGCTCCTGGGTCTCGTACGGCACCTGGCCGAGGTCGAGCGGGCGACGTTCCGGGTGCTGATGGCCGGACAGGACGCGCCCAAGCTGTTCACCGGCGAGACCGACCGCGACGGTGACTTCGACGGCGCCGTCGCCGACCCCCGGGTGGTCGCCGAGGCGTGGGCCGCGTGGCGCGCGGAGGCCGACTTCGCGACCCGCTTCCTTACCGAACTGCCCAGCCTCGACGACACCGTCGACGACCCGGACAACCTGCACGGCAGCGGCGGCGGCCAGATGTCGATGCGCGAGGCCGTGATCGGGATGGTCTGGGAGTACGGCCGCCACCTGGGCCACGTCGACCTCCTGCGCGAGCGCATCGACGGCCGCATCGGCCAGTAGGGCGTCACCGGCGTCGCGGGTGCCCTCTGATGGGCGGCGCGGTTCCGGGTAGGGGCGGCGGATGTTCGACGACTTCGCGACCGGCCTGATCGACGTGGGCGAGACCGAGCTGTACGTCCGGCACGGCGGCACGGGCTCACCCGTCCTGCTGCTGCACGGCCACCCCCGTACGCATGCGACCTGGCATCGCGTCGCGCCGCTGCTCGCCCCGTACCACACGGTGGTCTGCCCGGATCTGCGTGGTTACGGCCGTTCGGGCAAGCCGCCCACCACCCCCGACCACGCCCCCTACTCCAAGCGCGCCATGGCCGCCGACCTGGTCGCCCTCATGCGTTCCCTGGGCCACTACCGGTTCGCCGTGGCCGGCCACGACCGCGGCGCCTACGTCGCCCACCGCCTGGCCGCCGACCATCCCGGCGCCGTCACCCGCCTGGCCGTCATGGACGGCATCCCCATCGGCGAGGCGCTGGCCAGGGCCGACGCCCGTTTCGCGGCGGCCTGGTGGCACTGGTTCTTCCTCGGCCAGACCGCCAGACCCGCCGAACGCCTCATCAACGCCGACCCTGACGCCTGGTACGGGACGACCGCCGAGCAGATGGGCGAGGAGGCGTACGAGGACTTCCGCAGGGCCGTCCACGACCCGGACACCGTGCACGCGATGTGCGAGGACTACCGCGCGGGCCTGACCGACGACCGCGCCGCCGACGACGCCGACCGCGCCGCCGGTCGCCGCCTCACCTGCCCGACCCTGTTCCTCTGGGCGGCCAGGGACGACATGGAGGACCTGTACGGCGACCCCCTGGCGATCTGGCGCACCTGGGCCGGCGACGTGACCGGCCACCCGATCGACAGCGGCCACCACATGGCCGAGGAGGCCCCGGACGAACTGGCCGCCGCCCTGCTGACCTTCCTTGACGGCCGACCCTCTCGATAGGGTGAACGCCGTGCCGCACCCGGACGCCCTCCATCTCGGCCGCGAAGCGACCCGGCTTCTCGCGTTGTCCGGCGTGTGCGAGCTCAGGCCCGGTCTGACCGACCGGGAGTTCGCCCGGATCGAGGCCGAGTACGACATCGAGTTCGCCGACGATCACCGCGCCTTCCTCGCCGGCGGCCTCCCGATCAACTCGGCCCGGCCGGAGGAGGGCGCCACCTGGGAGCGCCCCTGGCCGGACTGGCGTGACGGCGACGAGGAGGAACTCCGCCGCCACCTGGAGTGGCCGGTTCACGACGTGGACCGTGCTCCGGGAAACGACGCGGAGACGGTCAGGATCGCCGGTCACGAGTTCGCGCGGCCCCTGAAGCTGATCCCCCTCTACGCACATCGCTTCATCCCGGCCGGACGTGGCACGTACGGGAGTCCGGTGTTGTCGATCTGGGGATCGGACATGATCACGTACGGCCGGGACCTGATCGATTACGTGCGGCACGACTTCTACCGGCAGGACGACGACCTCTAACCGGGACGCGGGCCGACAATCTGCGCTCTTCGCCAAGATATCGTGCACTCTCCGCTAACGACATGGGTCACCGGGCGTCGCAAGACTGCCTTTCGAACGAATGCGACTCGATCGGGGCAGGTGTGCGTGGGCGCGGATGCCGGGGCCAGGACGCCCGCGTCGCCCGTCGCCCCGCTGGTCGTGTTGATCGCCGTACTCGGCGGTTAGACGCGGTTCGACCCCGGACGGCTGAGATGACCCTGGTAGAGCGGTGGAGCGCGGGCCACGCATCCGTGCTGGCCGGAAGCCCTGATGTTCCCTCGGAGCGGGTCCCCCGGAGGCGCGGGCCGGTACGCCCGGCCGTGCTCGGCCGGGTGCTGCTGGCGGCCGTGCTGGGCCTCGGCGTCACCGCCGCTCCGGCGGCCGCGGCGGTGGCGGCCGCGGCACCGGCGGACGAGACGTGCACCCCTGAGCCGGGGGTGGTGAAGCTGCCCGGCGGCGAGCCCTGGGCGCAGAAACGGCTCGACATCAAGACGGCGTGGCGGCTGAGCACCGGCGCGGGCGTACGGGTGGCGGTCATCGACAGCGGCCTCGACGTCAAGCATCCGCAACTGCCCTGGCTCGCCGAGTTCGTCGACTTCACCGGAACCGGTTACACCGACTGCGTCGGGCACGGCACCGCCGTCACCGGGATCATCGCCGGCCGCGTCTACCCGGGCGTGGCCTTCCACGGCGTGGCCCCGCGCGCAACCGTCATCGAGCTCAAGCAGAGCAGCCAGGCGGAGGGCCACGTGGCCACGCTGGCGGCGGCCATCGACAAGGCGGTCCAGCTCAAGGCCGATGTGATCAACATCTCGATCAAGGCCGCCGACAACCCCGCGCTCAAGGCGGCCGTACGGAACGCCCTGGCCAACGACATCGTGATCGTCGCCGCCGCGGGCAACATCACCGACAAGAAGGAGGACGTGCCCGCCTATCCCGGCTCGTACGAGGGGGTGCTGGCCGTCGGCTCGGCCACCCCCGACGGGCGGCGCGCCGACTCCTCCAACACGGCCACGCCGGTCGCCGTCCTGGGACCCGGGGTCGGCGTCATTGCGCCGTGGCCGGGTGGGGCGTACAAATTGGATCTTGAGGGGTCCAGCTTCGGCGCCGCCTACGTGTCCGGGACCGCCGCACTGGTACGCGCCCGCTTCCCGCACCTCGACCAGGAGCAGGTACGGCGGCGCATCATCGCAACGGCTGACGGCTCCGTCGGCGAGGGGACGGGGGCGGGCATGGTCAATCCGGTGCAGGCGGTCAGCGCCGTGCTGCCCTTCGAGCCCGCGGGCCGGCCGTTGGTGGCCGCGCCGCCGCCTCCGGGCATCCCGGTGGATGCGATCGCCAGGGTGCCACGGGAGGATGTCATGGCCCGGAACGTCTCGCTCGCGGTGACGGCGGGTGCGCTGCTGGCCGTCGGCGTGGCCGGGGCGCTCGCATTCGTGTTGCCGCTCGGCAGAAGTCGCGGGTGGCGGGCACGCACGCCGACCTGATGACCTTGTTGACTACAAAGACTTTGGTACGAAGGGAACCTAGATGCACCCATTACAACCGGACGACCCCACAAGGTTGGGTGACTACGACCTGACGGGACGTCTGCCGGAGGGGCCGCGAGGGACGTCATTCCTCGGCCGGGAGTCGGACGACGCGCCCCTCCGGGTGATCAAGCTGCTGAGCGCGAAGCCGGACGAGGACGCGGAAGGCGTCGCGCGCTTCGCCGCGGTCCGGCGCGTCTCCAGCTCCTCCGTCGCGCGAACGGTCGACGCCGGTCTGCACGAAGGCCACCTCTACGTCGTACGCGAGCACGTCGAGGGGCGCAGCCTCGCCGAGATCGTCGCGGCCGACGGACCGCTCGACGCCGACGGGGTCGAGCGGGTGGCCGTCGGCACGTTGACCGCGCTCACCGCCGCGCACCTGGCGGCCGTCACGCACGGGGGGCTGAACCCCCGCAACGTCATCATCGGCCCCGACGGCCTCCGGGTGACCGACCTGGGCCTCGGCGAGGCAGCCGGCGAGATCGGCTACCACTCGCCCGAGCAGCTGAGGAACGAGCCGTACGGCCCCGCGGCGGACCTGTTCGCCTGGGCGGCCACGGTCGTCTTCGCGGCCACCGGGAAGGCGCCGTTCGGTCAGGACGCCGAAGCGGTGCTGACCGGTACGCCCGCGCTGGGCACGCTGGCGGAGCCGCTCCGGGGCGTGTTGTCCGAGGCACTGTCGAAGGACGCCGCGCAGCGGCCGAGCACGTACAAGGCGCTGTTGCGCCTGCTCGGCGGCTCGGCGGCCGACGCGGAGGTCACGGCGAAGCTGCTGCCGCCGCCGGGGGCTCAGGTCCAGCTTCCGGCGTTCGGTCCGCCCGCTGTCGCGCCGGCGGGGGGCGAGGCGCCGCTGGAAGGCGTGCCGGTGCAGCCGTGGGCGCTGCCCCCGGTCCAGCCCCATCCCCAGCAGCAGCAGGTCTGGGAGCCGCCCAAGGTGCAGCAGCAGCCGCCCATGTGGGACGCGCCGCAGCGGCCCCAGGTGTGGCAGGCGTCGGTCGTGGACCCGGCGTCGCCGCGCCGCAAGTTCCCGGTCGGTCTGGCCGCGTCCGTGGCCGCGCTCATGGTGTTGTCGGGGGTGGGCCTCTGGGGAGCCAGCCGCTACACGGACACCCAGCAGATCAACTCGGTCGGCGTCTCGGCCGACGGCAAGGCCACCCGCGGCGCCACCGGGTGGGCCGGCTCGAAGGAGAACGGGACGAAGACCGATCCCGGTGACGGGACGGTTCCGCAGCAGGGCGATCCGAGCGTCGACCAGCCGCAGCCCGACGTGACCGTGCCGTGGGCGACCGAGTCCGACACCGACTCGGACGGCGTGGGCCCGCTCATCCTGCCCACCGAGGAGCCGTCGGGCGTCCCGACCGTGCCGAAGTACAGCTCGGTGCCGACGTTGTCGACGCCGCCGAACCAGGCGGTCGCCACTCCGCGTCCGACGACCCCCCAGCCGACGACCACGCAGCCGAAGAGCCCGCAGGCGACCAAGACGGTCACGGCCACGCCGACGCCGACGCCCACGCCGACGGCCAGGAACACGAGGACGCCGGAGCAGTCCCAGGAACCGTCCCCGTCCCCCTCTCCGAGGAAGAGCACGGAGCCGCCGACGCCGACGCCGACTCCCACCAGGAGCGCCGAGTCCCCGTCGCCGACTCCCACCAGGAGCACCGAGGCCCCGTCCCCGACGCCGACCAGGAGTACGCCGCAGGCGCCCGCTCCGGCGCCCACGACGGAGGCTCCCGCGCCGGCGGAGACCAAGAGCGCGGACGCGCCGCCCGCGCAGCCGCAGCCGCAGCCGGAGGCGAAGAACCCCTACACGCCGGTTCAGGCGTGCGGATCCGGCTTCTACGTGCAGCGTTCGCAGGCGTTCAACGGCGGTGAGACCTTCCAGCTCTACAACAGCGGCACCAAGCAGAACTGCGTGGTGACGATGAAGAGCGTGAACGTGGGCAAGGAGACCCCGGTCAGCGCGACGCTCGAGGTCCAGGGCGGGGGCAGCTCGACCGACAGCGGCAACTACAAGTACTACGCCGGCCCCGTGAAGCTGGCCGCGCCGGGCAAGTGCGTGAAGTTCTCCGGCAGCGCCGGTGGGCAGGGCACCGCCGCGGACTGGGGGAACTGCGGCTGATCCAGCGCCGGACGGGCCCCACTCGGAGACTTCCGGGTGGGGCCCGTTTTCTGTCGCCGCTTCGGAAGGCTGCCTCCGGCCGGACGCGAGGGCCGGGCGGTCAGTAGGGCTGGTAGCCGCCGCCTCGCTCAAGGGAGGAGATGCCGGGGTGGCCGGCGAGGTTGCCGTAGCGGCTGTAGGTGTACAGGACGCCCGCGATGATGTTGTCGACCGGGTCCAGGATCCTGCCGTGGCCGGGCAGGGAGTGCGTGTTGAACGTCGGCGGGATGGTCTGCATCAGGCCCTGGGACGGGACGCCGTTCTTGGCGTTGATGTCCCAGGTGTTGATGGAATTGGGGTTGCCGCCGGACTCGTGGTAGATGATCGTCCAGATGCGCTGGACGTCCTGGGGGTCGTTCGGGTCCAGGTCGCCGACGTCGATGGCGCGTCCGCGCAGGGTCTCCGCCATCTCGGGGGATCTGATGACGGTGAGGGCCTGCTTGATCCACTCGACGACCTCGGCCTTGGGCGCGGGCGTGGACTTCGCGGACGAGCCCCCGCCGCCCGCCCCCGAACCGCCACCCGCCCCCGAACCGCCACCCGATCCGGAGCCGCCGGAGTCCGAGCCGCCGCCCGAGCCGTTGTCACCCGACAACTGCGTCTTGCCCTGAGGCGTCGTCTTCCAGACGACCTTCTTGTCGCCGGGATCGAAGTCCGCGCCGCCGGGATAGGGGAGGGCGGACAAGAAACCCATTCCGGCGTTCTCGCCGGGGCCGCCGGGCTTGATGTGGCTGGCCAGCGTGTTCTTGGCGGTCGTGAGGGCCTCCTCGGCCGTCTTGACGAGCCCCTTGGCCTGCTCGATGTTGCCGTTCACGGTGCCGGCGAAGCCCGAGTCCTCCGCCAGCGCGCGTCTTGCGTCGGCCTCGTCCTTGTCGGGGTGCTTGGCACGGTAGTTCCCTATGACAAGCGTTGCGCTTCCAACCGTTTTATCGCAAAGCGTCCGGATTTCTGTGTATGCCCTCTCCAGAGCCCCCGCCGCGTTGTCGAGCGCCTTCGCGCAGTCGAGGACGGTGGTGTTGAACTCGTCGCCCGCCTTGGGGTAAAGGCGCATGTAGCGGTCGAAGGCGTCCGCTGAGTCGCCTTCCCATTTCTTGTCGACGTCGTTGATGTTCTTGACGAGCGCCGAAGTCTGGGCGGCGACGTGGAACGAGCTCGTTTTCCAGGTCAAGGCGATGGCTCTGATGCCTGCGGGGTTCCCTCCGGTCACCTTGTCGAGCAGCGCCTGCAACTCCGGCCCGCGGGGCACCTCGGTGATGTCCGGCGCGGTGATGGTGATCGTGATCGGGGTGTTGTCGCTCATGCGCCCGAGGCTGTCTCCGCCTTGCGGAGGTTGGTCTCCACGTCGTCGAGCGCCCGCTCAACGCTCTCCAGCTTGAGCTGACCGCTGTCGATCTCGACTCGGATGGCGACCCAGGTGGCGTCCATCTGAGTGGCCAGCTCGCGTGCGCCGTCCAGCTTGGCGAACAACTTGACGTCCGTCAGCTCGGCGGGTGGCGGCCGTTGGCCGATTTTGAGTATTTCGTCGACGGAGAACTTCTTGGCCGCGATGTTGATCTGCGTCCTGCACTCGTCGAGCGCCTTGTAGGAAACACCAACCAAGCCCTGGCTCATGAAGGTTGAGCATAATGGAGATCATTGAGGTTGAAGAGACCTGTTTTACTCCCCTTCAAGGGATGCTGTCTGGATCAGTCGCTCTCCGAACCTTCTGTCCACATGGAAGGCCCGGCCGGGCGGGAGCGGCTGCGGTCTCACCTTGCCGAACAGCACGCCCTCCTCGCGGTTCCCCGACATGATCAGCGCCGGGGTGGCCATCTCCTTGAGCCGCTGCACCGCGTGGTCGTACATGGCCCGGGAGGCGCCGCCCATCTGGCGGGCGAGGATCAGGTGCAGCCCGATGTCGCGGGCCTGCGGCAGCAGCTCGGCCAGCGGTTGCAGGGGGTTGTTCGAGGTGGCGACCAGGTCGTAGTCGTCCACCACGATGTAGAGGTCCGACCCCTTCCACCAGCTGCGCTCACGGAGCTGGTCGGGGGTCAGGTCGGCCGGCGGCAGGCGCTTGAGCAGGGCGAAGCGGACCTCCTGCACCAGCTCGGCGGCCGCCGCGCTGGACACGGCGTAACCGATGCGGTGCTCGGTGACCGCGGTGTCCAGGAGCGAGCGGCGATAGTCGATCACGACCAGCCTGGCCTCCTTGGGCGTGCGGCGCGCGACGAGCCCTTCCATGATCAGCTTCAGCGCGTTCGACTTGCCGCACCCGGTGTCGCCGAACACGACGAAGTGCGGGTCGACGTCGAAGTCGACGGTGACCGGGGAGAGGGTCGCCTCGTCGATGCCGATCGCGATGCGGCTCCTGCCGGTCTCCTCCGGGCCCGGCAGACCGGCCGCGGGCAGCAGCGACGGCAGCAGCCGTACGGGCCGGGCCGAGGGGCCCTGCCACGACTCGCTGACGACGTCCACGAGGGAACGCAGCCCGTCGGCGAGGTCGTCGGCGCCGCGTACCCCGTCGATGCGGGGGAGGGCGGACAGGAAGTGCATGCCGTCCTTCGTGAGCCCGCGTCCAGGCGTGCCCTCGGGCACGGCCAGCGACGCGCTGCGGCTGACCTCCGACTCGTAGGCGTCGCCGAGCTTCAGCTCGATCCTGGTGCCGAACAGGTCGCGGATGCCCGGCCGGTACTCCGACCACTTGTTGGTGGTCACCATGACATGGATGCCGTAGCCGAGCCCGCGCGCGGCGAGGTCGGTGATCACCTGCTCCAGGCTCTCGTACTCCTGCCGGATCGTCAGCCAGCCGTCCACGACCAGGAACACGTCACCCCAGCCGTCGCCCTCGACGCTGCCGTCGGCCAGCCGCTTGCGGTACGTGGCGATCGAGTCGATGCCCTTGTCGGCGAAGTCCCGCTCGCGCTGCTGGAGGAGGGCCGAGATCTCGGCGACCGTACGGCGGACCCGGTCGGCGTTCTGCCGATTGGCCACGCCGCCCACGTGCGGCAGGCCCTCCAGCGCCGCCAGGGTGCCACCGCCGAAGTCCAGGCAGTAGAACTGCACCTCCTTGGGCGTGTGCGTGAGCGCCATGCTGGCGATCAGCGAGCGCAGCACGGTGCTCTTGCCGCTCTGCGTGCCACCCGCGATGCCGACGTGCCCGGCCGCGCCGGACAGATTCAGCCAGTACGGGTCCCGCCGCTGGTCGAAGGGCCGGTCGATGATGCCGATGACGGCGTGCAGGCGTCCTCTGCCGTCCCAGCCCGGCGTGGACAGCCCGAGCTCCGGAGTCACCGACAACGCGGGCAGCAGGTGGGCCAGGGTCGGTGGCTCGGCCAGCGGCGGCAGCCAAATGCGGTGCGCCGCGGGGCCGCGTCCCTCCAGCCGGCCGACCACGACGTCGAGCAGGCTCGACCGGGGGCCGCTCTCCTCCGCCTCCGCCGGCGCCTCGGCCTCCGGCGTCTCGACGGAGGGCAGCGGCGCGTGGGCGTGGCCGTACGCGATGACCTCGCGTGGCACGGGCTGCCCGTTGCTCACCAGGTGCCGGGGGTCGGGCTGGTAGGCGGCCGAGACGTAGGCGGCCTTGAACCTGGTCATGCCGGTGGTCTCGAACTTGAGGTAGCCGTTGCCGGGCGCCGGGGGCAGCTCGTACGCGTCGGCCACGCCCAGCACGGCCCGGCTCTCCATGGCCGAGAACGTCCGCAGGCCGATCCGGTACGACAGATGGGTGTCGAGCCCCCGCAACCTGCCCTCGTCCAGGCGCTGGGAGGCCAACAGCAGGTGCACGCCGAGCGAGCGGCCGAGCCGGCCGATCATCACGAACAGGTCGATGAACTCCGGCTTCGTGGACAGCAGCTCACTGAACTCGTCGAGCACGACGAAGAGCGTGGGCAGCGGCAACAGGTCGGCGCCCTGCTCGCTGGCCCGTTCGTAGTCGCGCAGCGAGGCGTGGTTGCCCGTCGCCCGCAGGAGCTCCTGCCTGCGCACCATCTCGCCGTGCAGCGCGTCGTGCATGCGGTCGACCAGCGGGAGCTCGTCCTCAAGGTTGGTGATGACGGCCGAGACGTGGGGGAGCGAGTCGAGCCCGAGAAAGGTCGCGCCGCCCTTGAAGTCGACCAGGACGAAGTTGAGGATCTCCGAGGAGTGGGTGACGGCGAGCCCGAGCACCAGCGTGCGCAGCAGCTCCGACTTTCCGGAGCCGGTGGCTCCGATCAGCAGGCCGTGGGGGCCCATGCCGCCCTGCGCCGACTCCTTGATGTCGAGCTCGACCATGCGGCCGTCCGCACCGAGCCCGATCGGCACGCGCAGCCGGTTGCGGCCGGCCCGCGGCCGCCAGGTGACCGCCGGGTCGAGGGCGCGCGGGTCGCTGATGCCCAGCAGGTCGGTGAGCGTCGTGTTGATCGACAACATGTCCTCGCCGTCGCCGCCGCTCTTGGACGAGGCCCGGAGCGGGGACAACTGCCTGGCCAGCCCCTCCATCCACACGAAGGAGAGCCTGTCCGGCGCGCCCAGCCGCGTCTTGCGTTCCTTGCCCGCGTGGTCGACCTTCACCATGTACAGATCGTCCCGCTGGACCTCCATCCGCAGCGTGTTGCCCTCCTCGACGGCGCCGGTGGAGCCGGTCAGGTCGATGACGGTCACGCCCATGATGGCGTCGCTGCCGAGCTGCGAGTCGTGCGGCATGTGCCCGCCGTCCACGATCAGCACGTGGTACGGCAGCTCGTCGGAGGGCGCGCCCGGCTGGAACCTGGGCCGCTCCTTGAGGTCGCCCCCGACGAGCCGGTCCAGCTCGCCCAGGTTCTCGGCCATCAGGCGGACAGGCCCGGACGCGTCAGTCATGTCGGGATGCAGGGCGTGCGGCAGCCACTTGACCCACTCCCAGTGGGCCATACGCTCCTGGTCGGCGCAGACCATGATGCGCATGTCGTCGGGGGAGTGGAAGGTGACGACCTGGCCGATCACGGCCCGTACGAGATCCCGCATCGCCGCGAGGTCGCCGCTGAGCCGGATCCGGGCGAAGGAGGCGAGGGCGACGGCCACGGGCAGCCGGGAGAGCGTGGAGTGGGCGCGCATGAACCTGCGCAGCGCACCGGACGAGAGCGCGTCCAGGTCCTCGACCGGCTTGGAGTCCGGCGGGAAGAGCTGGATGGCCAGCTTCTGCACACCGGTGCCGAGACGGATCGTGCTGAAGTCCTCGTCGCGGGGGCGGCGCTCCCACAGGCGGGGGCCCATGGCGATCCACCACAGCGAGTCCGGCTCCGGCCCGCTCCACTCCAGGGCCTCGCGCTGCTGCTTGGCGGCGCGCCTGGCCTTCCTGCGGATCTGTCCGAGATAGCGGAAGTAGTCGCGGCGCGCGCCGTTCAGGCGGTGTTTGCGCTCGCCCGACTGGCGTCCCATCTGGCCGATGGTCATGCCGACCATGGAGACCGCGAACAGGCCGCTGGCCACGTACATGATCGGGTTGGAGTTGCCGCCCGAGGTGAACATCAGCGCCATCGCGGCGGCTCCGGCCACCATGGGCAGGTACGAAAGCACCAGCATGAAGCCCTGGCCCTGGACCTCAGGGATCTCCGGCGGAGACTCCAGCATGACTTCTCCGCGAGGTGGCTTGGGGCCGGGGCGACGCTCCGGGCGCCGGACAACCACTTTGCTCACGCGACGTTCTTACCAGAATCGACCCGCTATGTTCTGTGCTGTCCGTGATCCTCTTGGGACGGAGTGGACCGTGGGATCGATGGTTCAGAAGCCGCCGCCGCCCGAGTCTCGGCCGGCCGCGGAGGACCCCGGCGGGCCGCCCGCACCGACGCCGTCGGGGCCGGTTCAGCAGGGCGCGCTCGCGCAACTGCCGTTGCCGCTGCCGGTGTTGTGCAACGTGACGATCGTGGGGCCCGGCAGGAAGGCCGACCTGACGCTGCCCGCCGACATACCGCTGCCGCACGTGCTGCCGGGGCTGCTGCGCATGCTCGGCGAGGTGGGCGGTGACGCCACGTCGTCGCCGGGATGGACCCTGCAGCGGCTCGGCGGCTCCCCGCTCGACCTGGAGCAGAGCCTCAGCGCGCTCGGCGTGCTCGACGCCGAGATCCTCTACCTCCGCCCCCGCGAGTCGATCCTGCCGGCCGCGATCTTCGACGACGTCGCCGACGTCGTGGCCACCGGCGTGCGCGAGGGGCCGGGCAAGTGGACGGCGGCCCACACCGCTGCCCTCGGCGCGGCCGGAGCCACGGGGCTGCTGGTCCTCGGGGCCGTCGGCCTGGCCCTGGCAGGTCTGCCCCCGCTGGTCGGCACGGTCGTCTTCGGAACGCTCGCCGTGCTGCTCATCGCCGCCGGAACCGTGTTGTCGCGGGCCATGGGCGACTCCACGGCCAGCGCGCTGATCGGTCACGCGGCGCTGCCGTACGCCTTCCTGGCCGGGCTGTTCACGCCCGCCGGGAGCGGCGGCCAGGCCGGGACCGGCGGCTTGGCCGGGATCGGCGCTCCCCATCTGCTCGCCGCGTTCGCCTGCACCGCGCTCGCCGCCGCCGTCGCCGGGATGACGATCTCGCACGGCATTCCCGGCTTTCTCGGTACGTCCATCGCCGCGACCTGTGGCGCGGTCTGTGCGGCGGTGGTCATGTTGACCGGAACCGTCCCAGCGGGGGTGGCGGCCGTGGCCATCGCCGTGCTGCTGGCGCTGAGCCCGCTGGTGCCGACGTTGTCGTTCCGGCTGGCCCGGGTGCCGCTGCCGGCCATGCCCACGACGGCCGAGGAGTTGCGCGCCGACAACCAGCGGCTCGACGCGGCGGCGATCCAGGAGCGCACCGTGATCGCCCAGCGTTACGCCACGGCGCAGATCGTCGCAGTCGGGCTGGCCGCGCTGGTCGCCCAGGCTCTGCTGGTGCTGCACGACGGCCTGATCGCGTACATCATGACCGTCGCGCTCTCGCTGACGCTCATCATGCGCGCCCGCGTGTTCTCCGGCGTCGGCCAGCGGCTCTGGCTGGTCGGGCCGGGCATGGCGGGGCTCGCCATGACGGCCTTCGCGCTCAGCTCCAAGGGCGGGGTCATCGGCGCGCTGGCGGTGGCGGTCTGCGTGTTGTGGGCGTCCCTGCTGATGGTCGGCGTCGGGAGGGGGCTGGCCACGGGCAAGCCGTCGCCGTTCTGGGGACGGGCCGGGGACATCCTGGACCTGCTGCTGATCGTCGAGCTCTTCCCGCTCGCGGCCGGCGTGCTGGAGCTCTACACCTGGGTACGCGGGTTGTCGGGCTGATACTTTGCTGGCCGTTTCGAGCGGAGGAGTAAGGCTGTGCAGGAATTCGGAGACTTCGCGAACATCGACATCGAGAAGCTGCTCAAGGGGGCCGACCAGCAGTTCGCCCGCATGGAGGAGTTCCAGAAGAAGATGGACTCCTTCGTCGGACGGGCCCAGGACGAGCAGGGGCTGGTCACCGTCGAGTGCGGCCACGAGGGCGTCCGCGAGCTGCAACTGCACCCCAAGGGCCTGCGGTTGTCGTCCGGCGAGCTGGCCGACCTCATCAAGACGGCGCTGAACGACGCCGCCGCCGACCTGCAGCGGCAGGTCGCCGAGGGCATGAGTGAGACGTTCGGCGACTCCGAGGACAACCCCATGACGTACCTCAGGAACCCGGACGCCGCGCTGAACCAGATCAAGGAGGCGGAGTCCGCTTACAACCGCACGTTCGAGGACGTGATGGGCGAACTCGATCGCATCCGGCGGCGGCTGGAGTTGTGAGCTAGGCCGGGCGTTGCGTGGGCAGGTCGGCGATGACGACCTGCTCGAAGGCGGGCGCGTCCTTGCCGGTGAGCGCGACCGCCTCCGACATGCCCGTGTCCTTGAAGGCGGACATCAGCCCGCTGGCGAGCCAGGCCAGGGTGGCGGCCGAGCCGTACACCACGAGCATCTTGGACAGGAACCGCCTGAACGCCCCCTGCAACCGCACGGCCGCCGAGGCCGCCAGCGGACTGCCCGGGAAGAAGTGCCCGAGGGCCGAGAGGCTCAGCAACAACCCGCCCAGGGTGACGGACGTGACCGCACCCGTGTGGGACATCTTCGCGAGCTGGTCGAGGGTGTGGGCCAGCTCCTTGTACACGCCGCCGGTCTTGGCCACCTCAAGGGTGAACTTCTCGGCGACCTTCTCCATCTCGGGCCGGGCCATCTGCTCCCAGTCCTGGCTGGAGACCCCGGCGATGAGCTGCCGTACGCTCTCCTTCGCCTGCTCGACCTCGTGCGTCGCGGCGCGTACCTCGCGGGCCGTGCCGCGGATGTCCTCGGGGCTGGACAACATCGTGCCGATCAGCGCGGCGCACATCTTGCAGACGACGGAGAGCACCACGTTGGCCTTCAGCATGGCGCCCGCGTTGCAGGAGGCCACGGCCATCGTGTACATGGTCGTGCCGTTGCGGTAATGGTCCATGGTTCCTACTTCTTCAGCGTGCTCTTGTCGTTGGCGGCCCTGATGACCTTGGCTCCCTCGTCGAGCTGGGTCTGCCAGCGGCCGAGCTGGTTCTTGGCGTGCTTGAGGTAGTCGGCGGCGGAGTTGCGGGCCGCGTCGTAGGCGCCGTCGAAGGCGACCTTCCCGACCAGGCCGAAGCCCGGGAAGCCGGGGGTGGCGCCTCTGACCGTGCGTTCCACCGCCCTGAACCGGTCTCCCGGTGTGTGCGTACCGCCCGCCTGCGTCGGGGCGAGGCTCTGGCCCAGCCGTTCCATGGCGTCCGGGCTGGCCTTGCGCCAGTCGCCGGACACGCCGCCGTTGCTCAGCGCGGTCGCCTTCGGGTCCTGGGGGCGTTCCGTGCCGGAGCCGTTCTTGTTCGCGGCGGCGGCGGTGGGGTCCGGGGTCGCGCCGGTGGGGGTGCCGCCGCTCGGCATCCCGCCGCCGCCCGCCGGGGCGGTCTCCTCGGGAGATTCCTCGGTGTCGTCCGCCTTGGGGGTGGTGGCCGTAGGGGGTTTCGCGACGTCGGGAACCTTCGTGGTGTCCTCGGGGGTGGTCGCGGCCGGTCGGTCGGGCGTCGGCTCCCCGGACGACGGGGTCTCCTCGGGACGGTCGGGGGTCGTGGGCGTCTCGGGGTCGGTGGGGGGCTCCGAGGGGGTGGAGTCGGAAGGGGCGGTCTCCAGGGTGGGCGGGCTCTGGGGGGCCGGATCGTCCTCGGTGGCCGGGGTGTCCTCGCGGGCAGGGTCCGTCGGGGCGGTGGACGCCGTCGGGTCGGTGGGGGGCGGATCGTGTGGCTCGGGTGGGGTGCCGTCGCCGGAGATCTCGACGAGGTCGCCCGGGTCTCCCGGCTCCACGGTGCCGCCGTCCGGCCGGTGCTCGCCGTCGTCCTCGGCCTCCTGGACGTACGGCTCCTGTCCGAGGCCGGCGGCGGCCGTCAGAGGAGCGACCAGTCCGGGCTCACCCGTGTCTCCGTCGCTCGTGACGACCGTGGCGGACATGCGTTCGGTCGCCGCCGAGTCCTCGGTCGTGGTCCAGTTGACGAGGCTGTCGATGCTCCCGAACTCGGCCATCCGCGCCCCCAAAACCCGCGACCCGCCCAAACGATCAGAAACACTAACCGTGTGGACGGTCAGCCGTACAGGTCGGCCGTCGTGGGGCCGCCCGAGGGTCTCAGCCGATGCGTTCGTACGCGCCGCCGGAGTCGGCGCTCTTGACGCCGCCGGAGAACTTCACCCACGACCCGGTCGGCGCGGCGTGGTAGACCGGCACGGTGTGCAGAGGGGTGATCTCCTCGTTCTTCACCACGCCCGCGCCCTTCACGTCCACCGCGGACCAGACCATGCTGCGCGTGCCCACGCCCTTGGTCTTGAACGTCACCGCGCAGGCGTTCTGCTTGCCGGGGTTGTAGAGCAGGTAGGCGACGCCGCCGGCGAACGCGGCCTGACGCTGGACGGTGTACCCCGGGCCGCAGACGACGGCGGGCGTCTCGGCCGCCTGGCGGGAGGCCGAGGCGGTGGTGGCGGTGAAGACCGCCGTCGTGCCGAGCACGGTCGCGATGACCGCACCGGCCGTCCTCTTCGTGATTCTCAAGTTCTTCATCTCCGAAGGAGTCAAAAAGGCGATTTGTCCGAGGGGCAATCCTGTGATGCCGGATTCCCCGCGTCTTTAGCGCAGAGCGCAGAATGTTTTGGCAATGAGCGCAGATTTTTTCTTGTCGACCAGACGGTTGTGATCGCTGGGATGGGTGGTGGTTAACATGCGAGTCGATGTTGTTTCGCAGGGGTTCGCCCTATTCATGTCGGCCAACCGGCATGCGAGACAAGGAAATGTCCACTTGGAGGTCCAGTGGCACTGTACGGAGCAAGTCCGACGCAGTTGACCAACGCTGCCGGGTACTGCCAGGACACCGCGCAGTACATCGAAGGCATGCGCCAGCGCGTTCAGACGATCAAGGGCGACCTGACCACCCAGGGGTGGCGGGGCGGCGCGGCCCAGAAGTTCAGCCACGCCCTCGACGAGTGGGACGTCGAGTTCAAGGCCGTGATCAAGATCCTTGAGGACATCCACGACCGGCTCAACATGGGCGCCGGGGTCTACCGGAACGCCGCCGACCAGAACATGGAGCTGTCGGGATCCCTGGCCAGGGACGGTCTCACGGGCCGGATCGACAACGTCATCAACAGCAACTAGCCGGCCGACGCCACGGAGATCCCAGTGACCGTTCCCGATGATCACACATTCGTCAAGTTCGGCAGCATGGAGCAGGCGTACGAGGAGCTCAAGAAGGTCGTGAGCGAGCTCGACAAGGTCACCGACGACCTGTTCGCCGACATCAAGAAGGAGCTGGCGACCAGCTGGGAGGGCGAGGCCGAGCAGTTCTTCAACACCAAGAAGGACCAGTGGAACGCCCACGAGCAGGCGATGGGCAGGCAGCTCTTCGAGGCCGCCACCGCGGTCAACATCGCCAAGGGCAACTACGAGGCCGCCGAGCGGCGCAACATCGCCATCTGGACGGACTGACGCGTCTCCTCTCCCCGGTCACCGTGGCGACGCGGTGACCGGGGACTCGCATCCGCAGGGGTAAGCGATGGGCAACCAGGAACCCGAACCGCAGACCGACCCGCTCGGCATCCCGCCGCACACGGCCGACAAGTTCCAGGGCGACGGCAGGGTGCACGAACCCTCCGTGATGCGGTCGATCGCCGAGGCCCTGTCGAAGAATCTGCAGGCCATGGAGAGGCCGGGCGTCAGCGGGCGCACCCTGGCCGACGTCCAGCCCGGCGCCGCCGAGTTCGGCGAGTGGATCGACGCCAAGGCGTTCGGCTCGACCGCGGGCCGGGACGGCGCGGGGCAGAAGTTCGGCCAGGTCTACGCCGAGTTCGTGAAGGCGTACAAGAGCGTCATCGACGCGATCGAGGCGAGCGCCGGAAACCACGCCGAGGCGGACACCCGGAACGAGGGCGGGTGACCATGGCCGGCTCGAAGCGCGAGACGATCGTCATCTGGGGCGACCAGGTCCCCTCCGGCGCGACGGAGGTCCATCCGAAGGCGGAGATCCAGCGCCTGCTGGCGACGTCACAGCCGGACCTGGTCAAACTGGCCGGATCCATGTACGTCAGCACGGCCGAGGCGGTCCTCAACGCGGTCGTCGGGATCGAGGACCACGCGGGCCGGATCCTCACCATCTGGAAGGGGCCGGATGCCGACCGGGCCCGCGTCGCGCTTGAGCTCCTGTACGCCACCGGCAACGAGCTGGCGCGCAAGCTCGCGGAGATGGGCCGCAGCCTGGAGGGCTACGCCGCCTCCATCCCCGTGGCCGTCGCCGAGGTCGAAGGCATCAAACTGGACAAGAACGACCCGGACGTCCAGGAGGTCGTACGGGTCCACCGGGCGCTGTACGGGCTCGACCGGCAGGGTGACGACGAGGCCAACGCCGTCGCCCTGCTGGAGAACATGCGGGCGCAGGCGGCGCTGCGGAAGCTCAACGAGAAGATCCGCGACCTGCATCTCGGCTCGGTCCCGTACAACATCACCTATGAGCTGCCGGCCGTCACGGTCCCGGGCGGCCCGCTCGCCACGACGAGCGTCGCCTACGGCGGGACGGGCGGGAGCGGCGATCCCACGACCGGCGCGGGCGCCCCGACCGGGACGGGCACGGGCGAGGGAAGCACGACCGCCGCCGGTGACCCGGGCGCGCCGGACGGCACGCAGGACCAGGTCCCCCCAGGTGGCGAGGACGACGCCGCTCCGGGGACGCCCCCGGGCGATCAGCCCGCAGGCGGTGACCAGCCCGCGGGCGGGGACACACCCGGACGACAACCCGGCGACCAGGCCGGCAACACCGGCACGGGCGCGGGCACGGAGGACGGTACCACCCCGCCGGTGATCGGCTCCCAGGACCGGACCGAGCTCGACGACGCCACTCCCGGCGCCGACCCGGTCCGGACCGAGAGCTCGGCCTACCAGCCCACGATCGGCGAGCGTCCACCTCTCGTGGCGACCCCCAACACGACCGCGGCGCCGGTCGCCACGAACCAGCCCGTACCGTCGGTGATCGGCTCGCCGAACAGCGCGTACACACCCGGCGGGCGACTCGGGGCGATGCGCGGCGGCAGCGCGGCGGGCCTGTCCGGCACGCCGTTCCTGCCGATGACGGGCGGCGCGGGCCCTGTCGGGGACGCGGGCGGAGACCTGGAGCGCACCACCTACCTGTCGGAGGACAGGTCCGCCTGGAACGGCAACCATGATGTGACGGATCCGGTGATCAGGTGAGCAGCGACCAGCAGAAGAACGGCGCCGGCGCGCAGCCGACCGGGCAACAGCCCAACGGCGCAGGCGCGCAGCCGACCGGGCAACAGCCCTACGGCGCAGGCGCGCAGCAGACCGGGCAGCAGACCTACGGCCAGTACGGCATCCCGATGAGCACCCAGGTGCCGCTGCCGTCGTCGGGCATCTCCTTCACGGACGGCGCGCTCAACACGGCGAGCGGCCAGATCAACGGACAGACGGCGATCATCGACACACTGCGGGCCAAGTCCGGCCACATGGGGGTGCCCTTCCCCGCTTTCGGCGTGATCGGCTACGGGCTCACCAGGGCCCATGACAGGGCGATCGCGGCCCAGTCCACCGCCCTGGAGCGAGGCAAGAAGGCGCTGCAGAGCTGGCAGGCCGCGCTGAAGGCGGCCGACGCCAACTACCACGCAGCCGAGGAGGCGAACGCCGGCCTGTACCGCAAGGACGAGGAGTACGACCCGACCGGCGGCGGAGTGCCGACCCCGAAGATGCCCGAAACGCCGGAGCTGAACATGCCGGACGCCGACCCGCCCGGTGCCGACCTTCCGGACGCCGACCTGCCCGTCCCGGACCGGCCTGACACCGACCTGCCCGGCACGGACCCGCCGAACGGCGACCTGCCGAACGGCGACCTGCCGAACGGCGACCGGCCCGGGAGCGACCTTCCCGGCACCGACCTGCCGGGGATCGACCGGCCGGACTCCGGCCTGTCCGGCGCCGGCGATCCGAACATGAAGGTCCCCGACATCGACTCGGCGATCAACTCGCCGCAGGACACGACCGGCCTGTCGTCGTACGACCCCAGGGCCCTGAACGGGACGCCGAACCCGAACCTGACCGACCTGAGCACCCGGCCCGGGACCACATGGGGGTCGCCGACCGGCAACGGCGCGGGCTCGGGCGGTGGCGCCGCCGCCGGTCCGAGGGTTCCCGGCATGGGCACGTCCGGGGCCGGGGGGATGGGCAGCGGCATGCCGATGATGCCCATGATGCCGATGGCTGGTTCGGGCAACGGCCTCGACGAACGCGACCGGCAGGAAGGCTCGCTGCTGTCGGAGGACGAAGGCGTCTGGGAAGACGACGAGGACATCGCCCCCGAGATCATCGGCAAGGAGGCGTAGATGAGCTACGAGTCGGGCAAGGGCCTGTACTACAAGGCGGCCGCCACCGCCTTGGGCGCGGCGGTCCTGATCAGGCGTCCCTGGGCCTTCTACATAGTGAGCATGATCGGGATCATGATCTCCGATCCGGGGCGCATGTCGGGGTCGTCAAAGACCTGGCGCACCACCGACAACGGCGGGACGACCTCCGAACTGGCCGCGCTGGAGGAACAGCTCAAGCAACTGCAGGCCACGGTCACGGGCACGGGGACCACCTGGGAGGGCACGGCACGCCAGAAGTTCGACGAGGCCTACGCGGAGTTCACCAAGTCCCTGGCCACCCTCAGGTCGACACGGAACGCCACCGGCGAGGCGGTCGACCAGAGCGCGAAGTTGTACTACATAGGGGGGCTCACCTTCGTCAGCATCGCCGGCATGATGCTGACATACGCCCTGGCGATGCTCGCCGTGAAACGCTATGTCCCGTTCGCCTACATGCTCGACCTCAAGGTCGGCAAGGCCGCCGTCAGCGCCGGGAGGAAGGTGCTGATCAAGCACGGCATCGCGGTCACCCTCCTCGGCACCCTGTTCTACCAGGCCGTCCAGCAGTCCGAGGCCAGCGGGAAGTTGTTCCCCACGATGAAGGGCGTACCGAACGAGCTCGACACCCTGAAGTCCGGCGACCTGCCGGAGTTCAGCAGCACCGCGCTCGAGTACAGCGTGGAGAGCCACTCGCTGATGCCCAAGCTGGACACGCAGGGCGGTCTCCCCCGCACCTGAGTGGACGGGCTTCAGGATCGGCGGGGGAGGCGTTCGGACGACGTCTCCGCGACGGGCTTCCGCGCGGCGGCGGGGTCCAGGAGCGGGCCCTCCGGGATGAGCCGCAGCAGATGCGCGGGCACCGGCGCCACCTGGGCGGCGTCGTAGCCCAGCGTGCCGACGAGGTCGGGGGAGGCCAGCCGGAACCGTTTGCCCTCGTCGGTGATGAGGGAGTACTCGTGGATGGCGTCGGTCTGGCCTTCGCCCGAGAGCTGGCCGGCCAGCGCCGCGCCGCCGGGAGGCAGCAGCACCTGGTCGACGCGGTCGGGGTTGCCGCTGCTCGGCGGCTTCGGGATGGCCAGCGTCGCCCCGGTCGTCAGCCGTGCCCGGACCGAGCCCTTGAGCGTGTCGGCGTACACCGCGCACAAGGGCGCGTCCGCCGCCGGGGCGCGGAAGCGCGGCATGGTGACCGGCACCGCGCCGCCCAGGACGCGCAGGGCCGACATCTTGGCGGCGTTGACGGTGGCGGCGTCCACGGCGATCGGGCGTACCCGGCCGCCGCCGTAGGCGATCTTGGTGTCCGGGTCCTGGAGCAGGAGCGTCGCCTGCGTGTGGGTGAGGGGCGTGAGGCCGTCGGCGAGCAGCACGTACCAGCGTTCCGGCACGCCGGGCACGGCGGCCAGCGTGAAGACCTGCCCCACCCGCGCGGGCGGGCCGCCGGGGCCCGGCACCCGCTTGCCGCGCTGCGCGATCGCCGGTGCGGCGAAGTCCGGACCCGCGGGGATGGAGTTCACCCAGGAGATCGGTACGCGGCGCGGCGTCTGGTCGGTGAGCCGGCGCGGGCTGCTGACCAGCATGCGGTAGTTGTTCCACAACACCCAGTTCTGCTGCCCGTCGTCGACGAGCAGCGCGTCGGTGCCCACCGGCGTGCCGCCGACGTCGATCCCGCCCAGCAGCGTGACGTACGGACGCCGCACCCCTGTCGCGTCCTGCTGTTCGACCACGCAGACCGTCCACGGAGATCTGACCAGCTTCTGGGGCTTCGGCAGCGAGTCGGGCGCGCCCGAGATGCCGACCTTCTGCCCTCGTGCGAAGCCGGCCAGCGACTCGGCCGACACCGTACGGACCTTGATCTCCTGGCTGTCCAGCAGGAGCCTGGCGGAGACGTAGTTCTCCACCGGCTGGAGCTTGCCGTCGCTCTGGTTGTAGACGTAGGAGGCGCCGGTCTCCTCCTCCACGAGGAGCTGGCCCGCCTCCTTGAGCTTGGTGGCCCCTCCTGGGCTGAGCATGCCCCAGATCCCGAACCCGGCCGTGATCAGCACCAGCAGGATGATGCCGGCGAAGGTCGCCACGTTGTACCGCCGCATGGGGGACTCGGGCAGATCGGGCTCGCCCTGCAACAGCGCCAGACCCAGGCGCTGGGTCATCAGTTTGTGCGCCTGGTAGAGATCCTTTCGGGTCTGCATGACGGACAATGTAACGCAGGTTGCGAAAGAAACTTAATGATGATGGATATCACGCTTTTATACGGCATGGCCGCCTAGTAGGCTTCTTGATCAACCGCATGCGGGAGGCTGTCATGGCACCAACCGACAATGGTTGGCATTTGGAGCAGAGCTGGCCGGGTCTGGTCGCCGACAGGGACGGTGTCGAGTACGCTCCGGCGGAGCTGGTAAAAGTAGCCAACGCCCTTTGGGCGAAATTCCCCGAACTGTACGGCAGCGATCCGAACGCCCGGCCAACCACCGCCACGACGCCCGGTCAGGGCTCCCAGCCCGACGTGGAGGCACAGGGCGGATCGTTGCAGGTGTTCGCCCATCACCTTGCGCAGGTGAAGCGCTGGGACGGCGGCAAGAGCTTCGGCGCGGCGCTCGTGCAGGGCCACAAGGAGTTGACCACGGTCTACGAGCAGGTCAACGAGAAGCTCAGGATCGCGTTCGCGCTCATCGACGCGGGCGCGGGCAACTACAAGCGCGCCGACGCCGCGAACGGGGGCTAGAGATGGCCGTGGACGTGTCCGGTGACCACACGATCCGCCCCAGCGGGGGCGCGTCCTTCGCCGTCGACGACGACGGCCGGAGCGTGGCGGGCATCAAGAGAGTGATCACCGAGATCGACGTGCCGTCCCTCCAGCGGGTGGCGGCGTCCTACCTGTCGGCCGCCGATCGGCTCACCTCGATGAACGAGGCCCTGGTATCGGGCGCGACCGCGATGGCCAAGATCTGGGAAGGGCCCTCGTCGGTGGAGTCGCAGCAGTCGCTGCGCACGCTGCACGCCACCATCCGCGAGCTGGCGGAGAAGTTCCGGGCGGTGGGCCGGCCGCTGGAGGCGCTCTGCACACGGCTCCTGGCCCACCAGGATTTCGTGGAGAACAAGGGCGAGGCGTGGAGCGACAACGACGAGACCTGGGACGACAGCATCCCCGGCTGGTACAAGACGATGAACGCCGGGTACGAGTGGGGCTCCTCGGACGAGCTGGCCGGCCAGCATCTCCGGCTGCTCAACAACGACCTGCACAAGATCTACGAGCAGTGGCCGTTCAGCATCCACAAGGTCGTGCCCGACCTCAAGGAACCGACGGCTCCGAGCCCCCCGGTGGAGACGCCTGACGACACCGGGGGCGACGACATCGATCCGGATTCCTTCACCCGTCCCGACGACGACTTCCAGGGCGACGACTTCGACGGCGTCGACGACACCTCGCCCGACGACACGTCCACACCCGACCTGCCTGGCGACACCCTCGGCTCGGACGGCTACCCGGACGGGACCACCCCGGACGGTTCCGGCACGGGCACCGACCCCGGCGGGACCTACCCCGGCACCGGCACCCCCGGTGGCAGGGATCCCGGCGGCGCCGACCGCGCCGCGTACCCCGGCGGCGGCACCGGCCCGGACACCGGCGCCGGCCTGCCGGGCACGGGCGGCCTCATGTACACCTCCGGCTCGACCACCCTGGAGGACTTCCAGCGCCCGGCCGGCTGGAACCCGAACACCTCCACCTCCTTCCCGAACGGGAACATCCCGCCCGCGGGCAACGGCACCGGCAACGGTGTCGGCGGCACCATGACCGGCGTCGGCGCCCTCCCGCTCAACGCCAGATCCGCGTCCGCGAGCGGCAGCGGCCTCCCGTTCATGCCGATGGGCGGCGCGGGGGCGGCCGGCGAGGAGGAGGAGAAGGAGAACAGCACCTGGCTGCACGAGGACGACGACGTCTGGGGCAACGACGCGGGCGACGCCGTCTCCGGCAAAATCGGCTGACGGGACCGCTCGGAAGGACGACGGCCGCGATCGACCGGGGTCCGGCCCGGCTTCTTGACGCGTCTTTCGCGTCGAAAACGTACTGGCGGCGTTCAGCTCATTCGGCCTGTTCGAACCCCTCGTCGAGGCGTCCTTCCTCGTACGCCCGCAACGCGTCCTCCTCGGAGTAGAACGTGGGCAGGACGACGACCTGGCCGTCTTCCCGCAGGACCAGCAGCGGACCGGCCCCGAGCAGGGCGTCCTCCCAGTCGCGGGTGTGCAGGAACGCGGCCGTGGTGAAGACCAGCAGCCATCCGTACGGCTTCTCGATGGCCGCCTCGTCGTTGAGGACGAGCTCTTCCGGGTCGTACTGGGGGAGGAGCTCGCGCGCGAACTCGAGGGCGATGCGCTCGGCTGCACTTCTGTCGATCATAGTGGTTCTTTCGTCAGGCCGTCTGGTAGAGCACGTAGGACACGTATCCGCGATCATTTCGATTGACGGCGCTCATCCATCCGGACTGTCCGTCTATGTAGAGCAGGCCGGCATCGGTGTTGACGATGTTCCAGGCATGCCCCGGAGCGCTGGCGCGATGACCCACCAGTATTCCGCGGGAGCCGGGGGTCTGCCGGATGAGGTTCTCCGCTTCCTCCAGTGAGGAGGTCATGCGCAACGGAACGCGTATGGCGCGGCCGGTGTAGAGGCCATACCAGGTGCCGGCGTGCTCACCGATCAGTCCGGCGACGGCGGGCCGGCCGCCGAGGATGTCGTCGACCGCGAGAGCCACCTCAGCGCAGTTGATCATGCCCCTCGGGTTGCGCTTCAGGGGGTTGATGTACGGCAGCAGGCGCTCGATCTCAGAGGCACGGAGTGCGCGTCCGCCGGCCTGCTCAAGGACCGTTCTGACCATAATGTAGCCCGAACGCAGCCAGCCTTCTTCCTCCTCCGTCAACGACTTGGGCACATAGAGCCTGCCCGTGTTGCGAGGGCGGAGCTCGGCGAGTGGAAGACGTTCGCGCCCGGCCCAGCCACCGGGCGTGCGCAGATCCAAGGGCTCGTTCATCTTCGGGAGCTCGGAGCGGAGCCAGGCCCGGAGTTGTGCCGCCACGACGCCCGAGGTGTCGGAGGGGAGGAAGATCTTGAACCGTGCCGGTGACCCGATGGCGTTCTGGCCGTCTGCGGCCAGCACCACCCGGTCGGTGAATCGAGCGAGCTCCTGCGCGAAGCCCGTCGTGCCGTCATGGGGACCGGCGAGCAGAATCGTCGCGCCCGGCGGCAGATCCGCGAAGATCAGCAGCATCGCCGCGACCGCCTCGGCCCGCAGGCGCCGGTCGCCGACCATCATGCCCCGCTCCACGTAACGTCCCTCTACCACGAAGACGCCCTCGGTGGCCGGCGTCGTGGAAGGCGCGGCGTCAAGGGCCGGACTGCTGTGGAAGCGTACGCCCGCGGGGGTCCTGTGGACCGTGTTCTGGAAGTGGGCCGCCAGATCGTGCGCAAGATGCTGGTTGAGATTGATCGCCGGTGTGACCACAATGCCCGTCCGGGGCCGGGCGGACGTCTGGGTGAGAAAGTAGTGCGGGCCGTCGGGCGTCGGCAGCACGGCCGTCACGGCGAACGGGGCGTCGGTCCTGAGGGTGACATGATGCGGTTTGCCCGACAGATCCCCGACCGGCACGTAGTCGGTCGACAGGACGGTGACCCGCACGCCGGTGGGACGTTCGGCCAGCAGGTCGGCGTCGTCGACGCCGTCGATAAGGCGCTTCATGAAGAACCCGTCGCCAGGCGCGGCATTCGAAGGGATCAGCTGGCCGGGCACCCAGGCGAACACGTGCCCGGCGGCGGTGGGCCGTCCCGCCAGTTCGGCTTGGGCCTGCGCGATCAGGCTGAACAGCCCACGCTCGTACGCCTGTGCCAGATGGTCGTTCCGCAGGAGCTCGGCGAGCAGGGAATCCGATTCCAGCGGAGGCTGCCACGCGGGCACGCGGTACTCCGGCGTGGTCAGGTCTTCGGAGAACGCCAACGGGATCAGCCCGGCCTCGTCGGAGCCGGTGAGGCTGTTCAGCGTGTTCAGGAGCCACTCGTGCCGGGCGTCGAGGTCGAGCGCTGCGAAGACGGCGCGTAACTCTTCCAGCTTGACGGTCAGGTCGGCGACGACACGGGCCGACAACACCGGCGCGCCCGCGTGGAATCGCCCGTCGACGGTCTTCCCGAATCGGGCGAGGAGCGGGTTGACGTCGAGCAGCCGTCGCAGGGTCGCCTGGTCCGGCGACGAGCCATGACGAAGGAGGGCGTACAGCGCCCGGGTGGCCAGGCGGCCCGCCGCCTCGGCGGGAGACTCGGTGGTGATCTCTTCGTAGACGACGGTGGGGCCGGCCCGATGGGAGCCGGGCACACCGTCGTCGCGGGCCTCGATGAGCTCCTCCAGCGTGGCCTCGAACTCGTCGGCCTGCGCACGGGTCGGAAACTCGTGGCGCAGCGCTCGCCGGCCGTCGCCGAAGGTCACCTCGGTCGTACGTCCGTACGCTCCGGGGGCCTCGACCGAGCGGGCGATGCCCGTGGTCAGGCTCACCCGCAACCTGTCGTTGCCGAACGTACGCCAGACCACTCCGTCCCCGTCGACGTGCACGGCTGGACCGGCGACGCCCATCACCCGCCTGACCAGCGCCTGGACGAGGACCTGCGCGGCCAGGTGGGTGGGGACCTCAAGCCCCTGGGACCCGTCGGCGAACGTGACGACGTCCCCCAGGGAGCCTGAACGCCGCTTCGACACGACGCCCTGCCGGAGATTGTCACGCAGGCGCAGAACAGGATCGATGGTCTGGCTCCCGGCCGCGGGTTTCGTGCCTGCACGTGTCGAGGGCGAGCCTTGGTCAGTGGCGGCTCTGAGCTGCTCCACCCTGCCGAGACGCAGGTACTGTCCCGGCGCGGCGGCCAGCACGCTCTCCCGGCCGGCCGCGTTGCTGACGAAGGGGCCGCCGGCGAGTGATCGGTGGCGTTCCATGATCTGGTCGAACTGGGCTTGCAGGCCCGACCGCGCGAAGTCCTCACGTGCGGCCACCAGCATGGTCTCCAGCGCCACGAGGTCCGAGAGGGACAGCGGGTTGCTCGCCCAGTTGCGGCGGCCGGAGGCGTCCTCGCGCAGGAACAGGTCGAGCAGCGGGCGGCTGGTCGGAAGCACGTGGAGGGCCGGTCTGGTGACGAGCGGCGTGATGTCGGCCAGGGCGGCGAGGTATCCGGTCAGCACCGCCTCGCGGGTGCCGAGGAAGCCGGCGGAGGTGGCGGTGGGCGTCCAGTCGATCAGGATGTGCCGGTCGCCGGCCGCCCTGGCGGGGCCGACCAGGCCCAGGCGGTGGGCCAGCTGCGTCATCAGCAGGGTCAGGTTCCTGCTCTGGGGGGTGGACTCCTCAAGGAGCAGGGCGGGGGAGCCGTCGGCCAGCGTCACCTTGGAGACGTTCGCGCCGAGGGGCTCCGGCTCACCCCGGACACCCAGAGCCGCCAGCTCCGGATCACTCGGGGCGCCCAGAACCTCCGGCTCCGGGGCGGTTCGGGGGTCCGAGGCTTCCTGGGTGTCGGTTTCTTCTGTCCAGTTGATCAGGGCGTCGATGGGGTGCGAGGGGCCGGTGCGCGCGGTGAGGTCGGCCTCCACCGCGGCGATCTCGGCGGCCAGCCGGTCCGCGGCCGCGGTGTCGCCCGCCGCCAGGGCCTCGCGCTGCTTGCGTTCCAGGAAGCGCAGCTCGTTGCGGCGGGCGGTGACGCACTCGTCGCGCGTGGCCTCTCCCGGCGCGTGCGGGTGCGTGTGCTCGCCCTCCGTACGGAACTGGAGCACGTCGCTGATCTCGTGCAGGACGAGCCGGGCCACCTGGTCGGAGGCGACGCGGGGGGCCAGGGTCACCACGTGCGGATCGCCCTGCGTGCCGGCGTTCGTCGCCGTGGTCTCGCCGAGGTAGCCGCCCTGGACCGGCCCCACCTGGAACCGGAAGTGCAGCCGTCCGAGCAGGTCGGACTCCAGTGTGAGCGTGTCGCCGTCGTTCCAGAGCACCCGCCAGGTGCCGCCGACGCCGCCGAAGTCCTCCAGCAGCACTTCGTTGTTGAACGCCTGCCTGGCCTCGTCGACGGTGAGGTCGCTTTCCCCAGCGGCCCGGCCGTCCGCGACGAACCCGGAGTCGGGGAGGGGGGAGCCGTGGGTGGAACGGGGCGCGCCGCCCGGCCCGTTCTCCGCGTCGTCGGGCTTGTTCTCGGCCGGCCAGGCCGCCGGATCCGCGGCCGGCAGGATGCCGCGCCTGCTCAGCTCGTTCCTCAGGTGCTCGGCGAGGCTGGGGGCCTGCTCCGCCTGCCGCTCAGTGCGTCCGGCGGGGTCGGCGGGGTCGATGGAGGTGGCGGGGTTCGTGTCCGTCCTCGGCATGGTGCGCTCGTGCAGGGCCAGCAGGTCCATCCCGTGCTGCTCGGCCATCGCGATCAGGGAGGACGGCAGTCCGGCGAAGCGCCGCCCGAATCCCGCGTCGTCCGCCTGTGCCGTCAGGCGGCCGTCGGGGGTGGCGACGTAGGTCAGGGGCGGCCCGTACGGAGGCAGGAGCGTGACCAGGACGTTCTCGTTCCGATCGCGGGCGTCCACTTGCGCCTGCCTGAGCTCCCCGTACGAACGAACGGGCCGCCCGGTCCCCGAGCCGACCGGCCCCGGCAGGGCGGCGGCAGCAGCGGTGGCCGGCCCGGGAGCCTCGTGGCCGACAACCGGCGGCGGGTTCTCGGCCTGTTCGGCCAGCTCCCGCATGACCTCGTCGAAGACGATCACATCGGCGTGGCCCGTGGCGACGCGGACGGCCCCCTGCGGCGGCCTCTGCCCGGACTTCGGGGCCGGCGAGACCTCGACGCGCACGGTGTAGTCGACCCGGAACCTGACCGAGCTGCTGTCGGCCTTCTCGAAGACGCTGGTCTCCCTGCGGTTGCCGCCGCCGACCGACGCGCCGTCGCCGCCCTGGCTGCGGTAGCTGCCGCCCATGCCGAACTTGAGGTCGAACGGGAGCCAGCTCCGCATGTCGCTGCTCCCGACGGTGATCCCGGCCGGGAGCCACCGGGTACGGTTCGAGCTCGCGGACGTGCCCCACTGCCTGCGGTCGACCTGCCCGATCTCGTAGTCCTTGTGACCCTGGGCGATCGTCACGGGCTCGGACAACACCGCTCCGACGTGCACGCGGGCCACCCTGCCGTGCGCCAGCGGCACTTCGAGCACCATGAGCCCGTCCTCGGCCGTCATGAGCTCGAAGTTGGTGTTCCGGTTGTTGCCGGTCAGGATCCGGGCGAGCGTACGGGACTCCCGGCGGGAGAGGTCGAGGCCCATCGTCGCCTTCAGGTGCCGTTCGACGGCCTTGGCGAGGTCCTTCACCCGCGTGCTCTCGACCATGAAGTTCTCGGGCACGGGGAAGGGCCGCGGATCGGCCACGGCGGGCTGCGGAGCGGTGCCCGCGCGCGCGACCATGCCGGGCGGGATGAGCCGGTCGATGGTTCCCGAGACGCGCCGGGAAGCCTCCGCCACCAGCGACGCGTCCTCCACAGGCGACGAGGACCTCACCCGCCGTACGTCGACCACGAGCCGGATGCCCTGGCGCACCTCCGCCCTGGTCCCCTCGAACGACGCCGCCCGCTGCACCCGGGTCTCCTGCAGGTTGCTCGCGGCCGAGGCACCGCGTCCGCGGTCGGTGCCCGTGGAACCCGACTCCGTGCCGCCTTCCGTGTCCTTGCCGCCGAAGGTGCCGGTCAGCGCCGAGGACTCGGAGACGTTCTCCTCGTGCATGGTGTAGAGCTGGAGGATCTGCCCCACGTCGGAGACCTCGCCCCGATACTGGACGTCATCGCTCAGCACGGCCCGTACGGTGACCTCAAGGGTGTCCGTGACCCCGTCGCCCCTGACGGTGTACTCGGCGGGCGGGGAGTCCGGGTCGAGCAGAGTGTCGATCTTGCCCAGCCAGGTGTCGCCGGAGAAGTCGGCCGACAACGCGCGCCACAGGTCGGTGTCCTGGGCGAGCGCGCCCGGAGCCACCGCCTCGACCGCCTCCGTGATCTCGTCCAGCAGCTCGACCTCGGCGCGCGGCCGGTCTTCCGGGTGGAGGCTGACCCCCTTGACGGTGCTCATGCCGATGGCGTCCTGGTACGTCGGCGCGAGCACGGCGGCCACCTCGCCGTTCTCCAGCCGCCGGGCGGCCGCCTCCAGTTGCGCCTTGACGTGGTCCTGGAACTCCGGCCGGCTCAGCATGCGGTCGATGGTCTCGGCAGGCAGCTCGCCGGGACGGCCCGGCGGAACCCCCGGCGGCATCATCTCGGCCAGCGTCTCGGAGGAGAACAGTTCGAGGAGCGCGGCGAGGGCCCTGCCGGTGTCGTGCCCCCAGCTGAGCGGGACGCCGGGCAAGGTGGTCAGGCCCGGGACACCCGACGGATGGGCGGTCCTCGCGCTGGCCAGGTCCTCGAGGTACCGGGTGATGAACCTGACCGCCACCCGGCGGCCGAGCTTCAGGTCGCCGTTCATCAACCGTTCGGCCGCGTCGGCGAGCTGGTGCAGCGGCAGCTCCACCTCTCCGTTCGCGTACAGGTCGAGCGCGTCGCGTTCGGCGAGCAGGTAGACGGCGGTGCCGTCGTTCCGCGTGATCGTCTTCGCGCCGATGCCGGAACCCACGGTCACTTCCGTGGCGACGTCCATCACGAAGGAGTAGTGCCTGCCCGTGTCGATGGTCAGTCGCTCGGGGCCGGAGATGATCTTCCGCTCGTTCGAGGTCGTACGCCCCCCCGAGGCGGTGCCGCTCCCCTCGCCCTCCCGCTCACCGGGCGCCGGCACTCCCACGGAGCCCCCGGCGTCCCATGGGGTGGAGACCCGGGTGGTGCTGCTCTGGGAGCTGAGGGTGAGGTTGATGTCGCCGACCAGGATGTCGGTGGCGGACAGGAACCGCGACTGGCCCTGCGTCAGGCGGAGGCGGACCGGCTGGTGCCGCGCCGTCCCCATCGCCGTCTGGGCATCCACCCCGGTCCGGTGACCGGAGGTGAACACCTCGGGGTGGCTGACCAGGCTGCGTACGTTGAAGAACGCCGCGAGGTGCTGGAACGCGGGCGAGCCGCGGTCGAGCGAACCGTCGAGCAGGTCCGCGACGGTCGTCGCGATGTCGCCGACGTCGATGTCGCCGAGGTCGAGGTGGGCGACGGTGGCTCGCCGGAGCACCGACGTCGAGGTGGGGTGCCGCGGCCCCGGCGGCCGCGGGTGCCCGTCGGACGACAGCGCGAGCGGGAGCAGATCGGAGGGGAGCACGATCCGCGCGTCCCCGGCCCGTCCCTCCGCCACGGTCCGTCCGAGGTTCGCCCCGGTCAGTCGCTCGACCTGGACGACGTGCGGGATGCGGAAGACCGCGCTCTGCCCGGTGCCCTCCAGGAGTTTCACCTGGTTGACGGTGCTGCCCGTCGTGAGCTCCACCTGGTGGTTCCGGCCGCCGCCGACGGAGAGGCTGGATCCCCCGAGATCGAGGCCGGGGTCGTCCTTCAGGGAGAGGCCGCTTCCCAACCCCGCTCCCCACGACCCGGTCATGTTCCGGGACGAGGTGTAGGTGTCGGAGCCGATGTCCAGGTTCACCACCGGCTCGGCGCCGGTCACCCCCTCGTAGACGGCGTTGTCGAAGTCCTGTCTCAGGCTGATCCGCAGGGTGTAGTGCTCGGCCGGGCCGAGGGGGTTGTGGTGGACCAGGTTGACGATCAGGCCCGCCTGGGCTGCCTGGTCGTAGCCGGTCTCCAGGCGTTCGGCGGAGAACTGCTCGGCGACCAGTTGCTCGTTGGCCATCTGGCTCGCCCTGACCGAAGGGTCGATGGCGTAGTGGGGGACGCCGTTCTTGAGCTTCGGCAACACGCCTTCGCGGCGCAGATACTCCTCGACCTGTTCCCGGATCGAGTCCATGCCGGTGATCTGCTGAACCAGCGCCGGGCCCGCGCCGCGCGTCTGGTTCTCGCCCGTCCCGTACCAGGTGGGCAGTGCGCCGACTCTGCCGGGCGGATCGACCTTGACGGGATCGCCTCTGAGCACGACGTTGCCGTCCGCGTCGCGCCCGATCTCCGCTGCCGGGTCGACCGGCAGGCCGTAGCGGTAGGCGTCCGGTTCGGGGATGCGGAACAGTCCGGTGCTCGGGTCGGAGACGAGGGTGATCGGGTCGTTACGGCCCATCTGGATCGTCACCGTGTGCACCATGTTCAGCAGGTAGCCCTGGGTCTCACCCGCCCATCGCTGCACGCTCGGATGGATGGCCACGCCGGTCACGCCGGTGGACGCGGATGCCGCTCTGCTCACACCGCCGCGGAGGGTGGATTCCCATGCAGGGTAGTCCTGATCGGTCTGGTCGGCCGTCTTCGTGGTCAACCCCGCGGTCAGTCCGAGGTCCGTGTCGTGGCTGTCGGAGTGGCCCTGGCCCGCCTGGGAGGATCCGACGCGCAGCCGTTCCTGGTGATGCTTGGTGCTGGGGCCGCCGACACGTGTGTCCCCGGGGAGCACGGTCGTGCGTATCGTCATCACGCCACGGATCCGGCCGTTCACGATGATGGGCCGGCGCAGCCCCGCCGGATCGTTGACGGCCACGCCGAGGTTGCTGGGCAGGTCCTCGGTGATCGCCGTGACGACCTGGTTGCGGGCGACGGAGCTGCGCATGGCCTTCGTCAGCCGTCCGGTCACCCGCTCGGCCAGATCGAGCAGGCCGGTCATGCTGACGACGACGTGCTCGGGGAAGGGGGAGCGCCGCCGGTCGGCCTCGGGAAGCTGGAGGGGCTTGTCACTGGGGTCGAGGAGATAGGCGTGCGAGAGCCACAGGCTCTGACGCGTGGTCTCCCCGGCGGGCAGCGAGGCGGTCACCGAGGTGCCGGACGCGGTGCGCAGTTCCACGTTCCAGCTCGCCTTGGCGGTGAACATGGTGGCCGAGCCGCGGTTGTCCTCGACGTTGCCGCCCAGCCAGTTGTCCTGAGCCGCGGTGGAGACGGAGTGAGCGCCACCCCTGCCCCACTTGACCCTCATGACACCGTGGTCGGCGATGAAGTGGAGGGTCTCCGAGGACGTGCTCCGCATCCACCGCCGGCCCAGGTCCACGATGTCCCGGTCGAAGGTGAACCCCTTGGAGCGGCGGCCGGTGGCGGACGCCCTGCCGCCGCCCTGCGGCAGCTGCCCGAGCATGGTCTCGGAGTGGGAGGCGGCCGGCTTCACCACCTCCATGAGGTCGTCGAGCGTCAACCGGATCCGCAGTTCCGCGCCTTCGGTCCCGTTCAGGCGCAGCAGCAGGCCGTCCGGCGCGACCGCGGTCTGGAAGGCCTGGCGGATCGCCCGCCTCAGCTCTTCCTGGGAGAAGCGTGTGGAAAGGCCCTGGTCGGTGAGCAGCTTGTTGACCAGTTCGGTCAGCGGGGCCAGGTTGGCGATCGGGCCGGCGGCGGCGGCGGCGAGCAGGGCGTGCGGCGGCGGCAGTGCCTCCCGGTGTGCCGAGTCGTAGGCGTCCGATCGGCTCCGCATCTCCTGGAGGGCGACTTCGACCTGGAGCGTTCTGGGCTTGTCCGGCCTGTTCACCCTGTTCAGGGCGGTCATTGTCGCGTCGGCGGCCTCGAGTGCCTGGTTCGCGGCGATCGCGGCGGCCGCGTACCGCTCGGCTGCCCGGGCGTGGTACCTGGCGGCGGACTCCGCCTGCTCGGCGGCCAGCACCTGCTGACGCGCGCGCTCGGGAGCGCCGTCGTCCTGGTTCAGACCGTGCAGGAAAGCGTGATTCCAGGCCTCCCGAGCCTTGTCCCAGGACTCTTCGGCATGGTGCCGGTGACGGCTGTTGAGTTCGAGGTTGTGCGCCCAGGCGGCCTCCAGCCTCCTCTCCTCCGCCTCGACCTCCGCCCTCAGCTGCGACAGCGCGGTGGGCGGGGGCTCGGGCACCGAGAGGGCGGGCGGTGTCGCCGGCGGCAGCGCGGCGACCGCATCCTGGTACGCCTTCATGTCCGCGGCGGCCGCTCGCGCGACGGCGTTCAGCATGGCGTGGTCGACCGGCTCTCCCGAGACCACGTTCTTCAGCAGTTCGGCGAGCACCTCGTGGACGTCGCGGGCGGCGACCGCCAGGCGTTCGGCCGTCTCGTGCAGCGCGCCGAGCCGGGCGAGCTGCGCCGCGGTGGCCTGCCACCTCCGTGCGCCCTCCAGGTCCTGCCGGGCCAGCGCCTCCGCCGCGAGCACGTACGGCGCGCTCGCCGCCTCGTTGTAGGCGCGTACCGCCGCGCGCTGCGCCCTGACGACCCCGTCGAACCTCTCGATGGTGGTACGCAGCGCCGTGGCGGTGGCCCGCCGGTCCGACACACTCTGGAGGAGGTCGCCGAGCATGTCGTCGATGACCTGGGCGTCGCGCCTGTTCGCCAGGCGGTCCGGCGTCGTGAGCTGACGGTAGTACCCCTCATGGGTGGCGCCCAGGCGGAACAGCTGCGAGGCGAGCACGTGCGGCGGGGTGATCAGGATGCGCCGCGCCCGAACCGTCTCGTCGAGGAGCAACTGGTACGTCTCGGCGGCCCGTACGGCCGAGTCGGCCGCGCTCTGGCGTTCCGCCGCCGTGCCCGGTGAACGTCGCGCCGGGCTGATGAGCTCGGCGGCGGCCGCCCGCAGCGCGGCGATGTGGGCGCCGAGCACGTCCGGTTCGGTGGCCTGGGACAGCGCGGGAACGAGGACGGCCGGGTCGACCTGCTCCTCGTACCGCAGGCGGAGCTGGTGGGCCGCGTGCAGCGCCCTGGCGAACTCGGTGCCCCTCCTGCCGGGAGCGCCCGCGGTGTGCACGAGCGACTGGGCGCTCTCGTACGCGGCCCTCGCCTGGGACACCGCCGTCAGCAGCGGGGAGGTGCCCATGTCGGTCACCGTCATCGCCAGGAGCCGGAGGTCGGACTCCGCGCGCAGGAGCCGGTCGATCTGCCGCGCCAGCGCCTGGTCGAGATCCTGTACGAGCTGGGCGACGGCCTGGTCGTGGTGGGTCAGCAGGCCGATCAGGTCGTTCGTCGACTGACCGGCCGGCGCCGGTCGCGCCCCGGCCTCTTCCAGCTCGCCGTGGGCCTCCAGGATCCTGCGTACGGCCTCCCGCTCCTCCTCCAGGACGGATCGTTCGGCGCCGCTCGTCAGGTCGATCCGGCGGTTCAGGAACTCCAGCTCGCGGTGGCGGGCGGTCAGGCACTCGTCGCGCTCGTTCGGCTGGGTGATCAGGCGGCGCAGCAGGCCCTGGCGAGGCTCTTTCCTGGCGTGCAGGGTGTCGGCGATCTCGTGCAGCATCAGCCTGGCCACCTGGTCGGGGGCCACGCGCGGGGTCAGCCGTACCTCGTTGACGCCGTTCGCGTACAACACGGTACGGCCGAGCCTGCGCCGGGAGACGCGGCCCACCTCGAAGGTGAACGTCTGGTCGGGGAGGCCCGCGACCTCGACCACCAGCGTGCCGGGGGCGGTCCAGCGCAGGCCGGTGATCTCCGATCCGAGGTCGGACGCGCGGACCTCGACCTCGAACGCCGCCCTGGCCTCCGCCACCGTGAGCACCGGCACGCCGCGGTCGCGGCCGTTCGCGACGAACCTGGAGTCCTTGATGGGCCGCCCGCTCACGAGGGCATAGGCGTCCCTGGTACGGCGAACGGCGCCGATCAGCCTGGTGACCAGGGCGGGGCCGGAGGTGGCGGGCTGCTGGGCGGGTGCGGGGACAGGGGTGGGGTCAGCCTGGGTCTGCGGGGCGGGGCCGGGGGCGGCCGCCGTCTCGGCCGTGGTGAGGGCGCCGGTGTCCTGCGGGGCCGGAGCGGGGTCGGCGGTACGGGGCTCCCCGACGTTCTGCGGGTCCCCGGTCCGCGCGGTCTCCGGGGTGCCGGTGCTGTCCGGGGTTGCGGTGCTGTCCGGGGTGGTGTTCTCGGCCGGGGCCCCGGCCGTGTCGGGAGCGGGCGTCGCGTCCGGGGTGGTGGTCGTGTCCGGAGCGGGGGCCGCATCAGGGGTGGTGGCCGCGTCCGGGGCGGTGGCCGGCGTCTGGGAGGCGGTGGTGTCCGAGTCGCGGGAGGTGTGCGGCGTTTCGGCGGGCGCCTGGTCCGTGGTGGGCGCGGGCTGCTGATCGGCGGCGGGGGCGGCGTCCTGCGCGGCCGGCTGGGACGCCGGTCGCGCGTCTTGGCGCGGGTCCTGCGATCGGTCCTGCTGGTCCTGCTGGTCCTGCGGCTGGTCCTGCGGCTGGGCCTGCGGTTGGGATTGAACTTGAGGGGTGGGGGTGTCCTGGCGGGGTTTGGTGTCGTTGGTGTGCTGGGGGCGGGGGGCCTGCGGCGTGTCCGGGGTGGCGTCCGGCGTCTGTACGGCTCGGCTCGCCTTCGGCGCGGTCTGCTGGGGCGCCGCCGGTTCGGTGACCGTGCTCGTACGGTCCCGCCTGCCCCCGCCGGGGAGGTCGCCCTGCGGCAACACCGGGCTCCCGCCGGCGTCGGGCGAACCGGCCTGAGGGCCGGGGACGGAGGAGAGGTCCCCGAGGCCGGGAGCCGTCGTGATGGTGGACGCGTTCCGCTGGGCCGCCATCGCCTCGGCGAACACGCCGCTCAACGAGGTCACGGGGGTGACGGCCGCGTGCAGGACCTCCAGGTTGGTCGGGCTGAGGGTGTTCGTACGCCCTGCGCCGCCGAGGAAGCCGCCGTAGAAGCCTTCCGCGCCCGGCAGCGCGAACTGGTCGTAGACGGCGTAGTTGGCGACGATGCTGCCGGCGGGCGAGGCGACCATGTTGTTCAGGCCGGTGTTCAGCGCACGCCCGGGGAACCGCAGGAACGCGTTGCCGACGCCGCGGTTGTCGCCCGCGATCCGGTTCAGCCGCGAGATGCCAGGTAGGTTGTTGGCGAAGCGCGACATCGGATCGCCGAGCTTGGTGCCCGCGACCGCGCCGGCGCCCGCGCCGATCGCCGCCGCCTTGACCTTCTTCCAGTCCAGCGAGTCGCGGGTGCCCATCTTGATCTGCTGGTACTGGGTGGTGAGGTCGATGACGAGCTCTTCGGAGATCTCCTCGAACAGCTCGGCCGCCAGCGCCGCGTTGAAGAAGCGGCCCGCGCCTGCTCCGGCGAGCTTGGAGATCTGGCCGCTCGCGGCGACCGGGCCCGACCTGGCGGCCACCAGCGCCAGCCGTTCCATGATCAGGGCGATCCTCGACCCGCCCGCGGCGCCCACGCTGCGCAGCATGAGGCTGGCCAGCGGGAAGAAGCCCGCGGCGATCAGGGCGGTGAACGCGGCGATCACCGCGATCCAGAACGCGACGTTGATCGAGAGCTTGGTGTACTGGGTCTCGCGGGCGAAGTTGTCGACCATCTTCGCGTAGGAGAAGGACTCCTGCGCCTTCGCGACCACGCCGACCTTGTTGTCGTAGAGCTTGGCGAGCCGCTTGAAGATGGCCGGTTTGGCGGGCGACTGGAGGCTGCCGTTCAGGGTCTGGACGGTGGTGGAGGTCGGGTCGAGCGTGCCGATGAGCAGGTTCATCAGCTTGACGTACTCGACGCGTAACTCCCAGAGCTTGCTCTCGCTGCCCTCGGGCCAGCTCTGGCCCGCCGTGAGCAACGGGATCAGGTGGTGGACCACCCAGCCGGGCAGCGCCTCGGTCCGCCAGACGGGCTCCACGTCCTTGGTCGCGATCCCGCCGTCGAACGCGCCCGTACCGCCGGCCGCCTTGTGCGCCTCGCTGGCGTCGACGTCGCCTTTGCCCGCCATCATGCCCGGCGGTACGCGTTCGTCAGCCCCAGGTCGATCGCCTGTTCAGTGGTGAGCGTGTTGGAGACCGTCGCCCGCAGCAGCGGCCCGGAACCGGAGATCTCCTTGACCAGCTCTTCGGTGTCGCGCAGGAACCTCTCGGGTCCGCCGCCGGCCAGGTAACTCGAACTGAAGGACACGCCGTCCGCTCCGCCGCCCTGGGGGCTGGCGGCGTTCAGCGCCCGGATCCGCGCGGCGATGGCCGGCCAGGCGGCGGCCAGGTCGGTCGCCATGGCGTCCCACTGGTTCAGGCTGTTGCTGATCGGTTCGCGGATGTGCACGTCCGCCCGGTCGTCGGCGCTCATCGACGGCGTCTCTCTCTCGGCACCGGGCCGGAAAGCTGGTCGAGCACGGTCTCCAGATCGCCCTCCAGATGAGCCCGTAACCGCTCGGGCGGCACCACCGGTTCGAAGAGTTCGACCAGTTCGTTCAGGGCCTTGGCGGTGGCCCGCCGTATGGTGTCGGTGATCGCGTCGGCCAGCCCCCGGGCGTCGGGGCGGCGGTACAGGCGAGGGTCGAGGTCCAGCCTGATCAGCTCGCCACGGACGCTGACCGTGGCCGAGACGAGCCCGTCGGCGGACTTCTCGGTGACCTGGATCGCCTGAGCGCGGGCGTTGAGATCGGTCGCCTCGCGCTGCATGCGCATGAACGTCTCGCGTAACTCGTCGGCGTAGGCCTGGAGTCCCACTATGTCAGCGTCTTCGGTCAAGGCCCCACCCCCTAACTGGGGTGAGGATAACAACAACATCATCCGGCCTGAAAGAGATCAAGAGTCACGTTGTTCATCAGATGCCAGCAATCAGCACAACCTTCTCGCTGAGTGCCGACACCTCGTCCCGTTTCGCCCAGATGCGGTACACGCCGCGCTCGATCCGTTCCAGACCGAGGTCCGCCGCGTTCAGCGCGTTCCCGCCGGTGTACTCGATGAGCAGCTCCGTCTCCCGTGCCGCGTGCACCAGGAACGGGGCGCCACGCCACTCGCAGACGGTCGTCACGTGCCAGACCGCCGAGCAGTCGGCCGCGGGAACCGTGCGTACGAACCGGCCGGGCGCCACCTCCGCGAAGCCGTCGGCGGGGGCCGAGGCGTACAGGCGCATGAAGAGCCGGCCGTCGACGAGGTCCGCCGCCGCCTCGTGGTCGGTCCCCGCCCAGCGGGCGCGGTAGGACTCCGGGTTCATGACTGCTCCACCATGAGCCAGCGGCCGTGGTCGGCGTCGTACCTCGCCTGGACCCGCTCCTCGCCGTCGGCCGCCAGCTCCACGATCTCGGCGCCGTGCGGCAGGCCGATGCCGTCGATCTTGTACTCCCTGATGGTCTCGACCGCGTTCGGCACCAGCCCCATGCCGGCGAACGGCGGCTCCTCGATCACCCAGCCCGCCACCGCCGTCCGGCCCGCCTCGTCCACCCCGCCGTACGGCGTGCGGTAGAGCTGCGGCCCGATCGCCGGCCAGCGCAACAGGTTGACCGCGCCCTCCGAGGTCAGCGCGTCCTCCTGGAGCAACGCGTCGGCGAGCACGGACGGCGTCGCGATGTGCGCGACGTCGAGGGCGTGATGGCAGTAGCCGGAGACCCGCGGCGGCCCGCCGCCCAGCAGCTCCTGGATCTGCGCCACTTCGAGCACCTTCTGCACGATCGGGAGTCCGCTGTCCGGCTCGGCCGCCAGGTCCTGTTCCAGCGTGGGCACCGCCAGCCTCGCGACCGTGCCCGGTTCGAGCAGGAACGACGGCTCCAGCCCCGCGTTGACCGCCAGGCCCCAGCGGGGATCGGGCCAGCCGGCCGCGAGCTCGACCAGCGACAGGATCCGGAAGTGCCGTACGGCGTCGCCCGTCGCCTCCCGCATCGCCTCCGCCGAGGTGTAGACCGCCACCCACACCCGATCCGCCCCGGGGAACGTCGCCCAGGCGACCGGCTCGTCGCCCCTGGCGGCGGCGTCGGTCACCGGGCAGGCGAAGTCCGCGTACCGCAACAACGCGAGACAGGTGGTCAGGTCCTCCCGGGCGTGCGCCTCCTGGAGCCGCTCCTCGAACGCGGTCGGTGCCTGCATGGCGACACCCTAGTAGGTGCACTCGGCTTCCCTGTAGGTTGCGCGTGTGACGGATCGGCCGGTAGCCCGCACCCGCGACGAGGCTCTCGTGTACCTCGACCTCAACCCGTGCGAGTGCGGCTCAGTGGAGACCGAGTGGGCCAGCGGCGTGGTCAGCGTCGAGGGCGCGCTGGTCAAGTGCTACGAAGGCGACTGCGAGGGCTGCGGCGCGGAGCGGGAGTACCTGTTCACGCTGCCCGCGCGCGAGGTCATGCCCGTCGGCTGGCCGACGTTCGGGGGGCCGGAGCCGTCCCAGCTGCTCGACGCCGGAGAGTGGATGTGGCTGGCCGACCTCACGGCCGGCAACGTCCCCGACGACCCGGAGGACGCTCGCCGGGCGTTGTCCATGGCGCGTTCGGCGATGGAGGAAGTGCTCAAGTTCATCCCCGAGGGGCAGGACGACGTCCCCGCGGAGGCGTTCTGGTCCGTACGCGGCCGGGAGGTGCGCGCCGCCGAGCCCCCGCGCTTCCGCCGCGATCGCCTGCTGGTCGTCAGGGACACCTACCGGGACCTCGCCGGAGGCTGACCCGGCGGCGGGGAGAGCTGGTGCGCGCTGAGCGCCTGGCGGCGGTGGTCCCGCGGGCTGATGCCGTAGGTGGTGCGGAACGCGCGGCTGAACTCGGCGCCGTTCCGGAATCCCCAGCGGACGCCGATCTCGCCGATCGGGCGGTCCTTGAGCCGCGGGTCGGCCAGGTCGGTTTGGCAACGTTCGAGCCGGCGCCGGCGGATCGCGGCGCTGACGGTCTCCGGCCGCTGTTCGAACAGCACGTGCAGGGTGCGTACGGAGATGTGGTGGTGCGCGGCGATGTTCGACGGCGTCAGCTCCGGGTCGCCGAGATGCTGGGTGATGAAGGCGTCGATCTGCGCGGCCAGCATCCGGTGCCGGCTGTCGGACGGCACGGCCTGCTCGGCGTCGAGGCGGCCGGCGAGGAAGGCGGTGACCAGGTCCAGGGCGATGGTGCCGAGCCGGGGGAGCTCGGTGGGGTGGCATTCGGCCGCGTGTTCACGCAGGCCGATGAGATAGCGGGCCAGCATCGCCCCCGACCCGGTACGGGCCGGGAGCCTGGTGGCGAGTAATCGTTCCACCTGGCCGCGAGGCAGGGGCACCGCGTCGCGCGGCAGGAACAGGAGCGTCAACCGGGTCAGGCTGCCGATGTCGAGGAATTCGGTGGCGTAGGGGAAGGACGTGTCGAACAGCGATATGTCGCCGGCCTGCAACCAGGAGTCGTTGCGCCGCTGCTGGAGCCGGATCGGCGTGTCGTGGACCAGGAAGAGCTCGTAGCCCTCGGGGTCGTGCCGGCTGATGTGGGCGGGGGTACGCCAGCCCTTCAGCGGTGACATCGTGAACTCGCCCAAGCGCACGCGCGACAGGTCGACGGAGTGCACCTGGCCGTAGAAGTCGTCGGCGTGGTCGCTGGACAACGACGTGGGCGCGATCTCGTGCGCGGCCAGGTGGGCCCACCACTCCAGGCGGTCCTTGCGCGGGATCGGGTCGGTGGAGACGGTGACCACCGGGCTCGGCCTGACCGTGCGGTGGATCCAGGAACTCCGGTACGAGTGATCGCACTCCGCGTCTACGCCGTCGGTCATCGTCCAAAGAATCCACACCCCGGGCCTTCACCGCAAGACCGTTCAAAGTGAACGTACGGGAAAGTCCGTACCGGCGACCTCGGGCTGTTCCCCGGCGTGCAACAGTTTCCGCACGTGGTTCCTCTTGGGGATGAGGGAACGACGAAGGGCGAGAACTGTTGGAAGGCGATCCCCGTTTCGCGGAGTTCGTCGCCGAACGCGGCGACGCGCTGCTGCGCTACGGCTACGTGCTGGCCGGCAATCCGCACGATGCGGCCGACCTGGTTCAGGAGGCGCTGCTGAAGCTGCGCGGCGCCTGGCCTCGACTGCGCTCGAAGGAGAGCCCGGAGGGTTACGCGCGTACCACGATGGCCAGGTTGCACATCGCGGCCTGGCGGGTGCGCAGACGCGAACTGCTGGCCTGGGACCTGCCGGAGGGCGAGCACCACGACCCGCTGCCCAGCGGCGACGAACGCAGGATGTGGCAGGCGCTGGCCGGGCTGCCGCGCAAGCAGCGCGCGGTGCTGGTGCTGCGCTACTACGAGCAGCTCGACGACGCCGAGATCGCCGCGGTGCTCGGGATCTCCCGCGGCACGGTCCGCAGCCAGGCGGCCCGCGCGCTGGACAAGCTCCGCGCCGCAGTCCCGAGCAACTCGATGACCAGGGGAAGGACGCTGTGAACGAGGTCGAGGAGACTCTCAGCAGGACGCTCGGGCAGGCGGCTGGGCAGGCGCCCCGGCTGCCGGTCGGGTTGCCCGCGCGGCTCGAAGGCATGCACCTGCGCAGACGGCGCCGTACCAGGACGGCGCTGGCCGCCGCGGCGGTCGTCCTGGTCGCGGGCGGGACGCTGGCCGTGACGGGCGGCGGCGGCGGGACCACGACGGTGTCGCAGCACGAGGCCGCCTCCGGGGTGCGTGCCGCGAAGCCGTCCCGGCCCGTGGAGAAGGTCTGGCCGAAGGCGGTGCGGAAGATCCCGGAGAAGGGGCCCGACGGGGCGGTGCGGCAACCGGTGGCGTTCGTCGACGACCGTACGCTGCTCATGGCCACGTGGGTGGGCTCCGGGCGGACGACCGCTCTCTACGCCTACGACCTCGACAGCGGCGCTCAACGCAGGATCGCCGCCGTGCCGGAGACCGACGGGGGGCTGATCGCGAGGTTCGCGGTGGGCGGCGGCCAGGTGGTCTGGTGGACCGCGACGAAGGACCGCGTCGCGCGCCTGTGGGCGGTCCCGGTCGGCGGCGGCACGCCCAGGATCGTCGCCGGCCAGAGCATCAAGGAGGGCGACGGCAGCGGGATCGACAACCTCACCGTGGTGGACGGCAAGATCGTCTTCTCTCTGTACGTCGGCGGCGTCTTCACCGTCCCCCTGACGGGCGGCGCCGTGACGCCGATCGACGTGGGCGCCGGGATGCACCTGCTGTCCTGGCCGTGGATCGGTACGCCGGGGCAGGGCGGAGAGCCCCACGGCACGGTGTTCGAACGGATCAGGAACGTCGAGACCGGCGAGGTCAGGACGGCCGTCATCCGTCCCGGCGAGGAACTGCTCCTGTGCGGCGTGACACTCTGCCTGGGCGGGACCCGCGACGGCTCCACGTTCTTCCGTAACCGGGACGGCTCGTCGCAGAAGGACGTGCCCGGCATCGTGGCCCAGGGAGACCCGCCGACCCAGGACCGTTTCTACGTCTCCACGTACGGCGACAGGAAGATCGCCGGCGCGGGACTGTACGACCTGGACACCGGCGAGTCAGGCGACCTGGGCATCCCCGGGGAGGGCGACTCCATACGACTGCCGTCCGCGGACCCGACCGGCAGACTCCTCAGCTACACCGTCGGAAACGACCTCTACCTGATCGACCTGGCCGAGATCCGGTAGCCGCGACGGGCCCTGGCGAGCAGGAACGTGACCAGGGCCACGACGACGATGCCCAAGCCGAAGACGCGGAACGTGGCCACCGGCCCCAGAGCCCGCACCGCGAACCCGGCGCCGATGGCGGGCAGGGAGATGGCGGCGTACGCGACGACGTAGAACGCGGACATCACCCGGGCCCGGTGCTCGGGCGGCGCCGCCGCGCCCAGCAGCCCCAGGGACCCGCCGAGCCCGAGACCGCCGCCGAGGCCGATCACCACGCTGGACACGACGAACCCGGCGGCGCTCTCGGCCGAGATCGACAGCGTGAGCAGCGCGACGCCGGCGGCCAGGACGAGCATGCCGGACGAGAGCTGGCCGGAAACCGGCAGGCCGCGCCCGGCGGAGGAGGGGAGACGGCGGGCGAGCACGGGGGCCAGGGCGGCGGCCGTGCCCATGACGAAGATGGCCATACCGCCGGGCAGGTTCCCCGCCGAGCCCATGAGGGCGGGCGCCAGCGCGGGCACCAGGGCCAGGTACAACCCGACGATCGACCAGGACGACGTCACCCCGAGCCCCGACAACACGAACGGCCCCAGGATCTCCTTCGGCACGCCCGGGGCCGCCATCCTGAACCCGGCCCGCGCGCCCACCGTCTCCGGCCGCGCCCGGACCCCGGCGAGCAGGAGCAGGTCCACCGCCGCGAGCACGGCGAAGGGCGTCAGGAGCGGGGCGGGCGCGTACTCGACCAATACCGCGCCGAGCAGCCCGCCGACCCCCACCCCGAGCCCGCTGGCCAGCGTGTTGAGCAGCCCGGCGGCGGCGGGACGCAGGTCGAGCAGGGCCGCGCCGGCGGCGCTGATCGCGACGCCGGTGGCCAGGCCCTGAAGGCCGCGCGCGACGAACAGCCAGCCCACCCCCGACGCCGCCAGGAACAGCCCGAGCGAGACGAGCAGCCCGGCGAGTCCGGCCAGAATGGCCGGACGCCGTCCCCACGAGTCGGAGATCCGCCCGAACAGCAGCAGCGCCGCGAGCACACCGAGACAGTACGCGGCGTAGACCAGCGTCAGCGTGGACGTCGGGATCTCCCAGGCGGACGCGTAGAGCTTGTAGAGCGGGGACGGCGTGGCCGACGCGGCCAGGCAGAGACCGATGACCCCGGCCTTGATGGTGATGTCGTTCACTCACCTCACCCTGGCGAAGTCGTTCTGCCGCCACGAGTGGCAGGACTGCCCACCTTCGTCAAAATCCTGCCGCTAGTCTGGGACACGTGAAGGCTCCTGGAGTGGTCGCGGTGGCCGTGATCGACGGCATGCCGATGTTCGAACTGTCCATCGCCTGCGAGACGTTCGGCCTGGAGCGGCTCGACCTCGCCGACCCCTGGTACGAGCTGCGCCTGGCCGCCTCCGGCCCGGTCCGCACCCGCAACGGGTTCGCGCTGACGCCGCCGTACGGGCTCGACGCGCTGGTGAGCGCCGACACGGTGGTCGTACCGGCGCTCCCGGGCGTCTACGTGGACGGCGACGCCCGGCTGGACGCCGACCTGCTGGACGCGCTCAGAGCCGCGCACGACCGCGGCGCGCGCCTGGTCTCGTTCTGCACGGGCGCGTTCGCGCTGGCCGCCGCGGGCCTGCTCGACGGCCGTACCGCCACCACCCACTGGATGCGCGCCGACCTGCTGCGCGCCCGCCATCCGCGCGTCCGCGTGGACGCGTCCGTCCTGTACGTGGACGACGGCGACATCCTGACCAGCGCGGGCCGCAGCGCCGGGCTCGACCTGTGCCTGCACGTCATCCGCCAGGACCTCGGCTCGGAGGTCGCCAACCAGGTGGCCCGCCGCCTCGTCGTCCAGGCCCACCGGCCGGGCGGCCAGGCCCAGTACATCCAGGCCCCGATGCCCCGCACCGAGGGCGACGGCCTCGCGCCGGTGTTGCAGTGGGCGACCGAGCGCCTGCACCGCCCGCTCACCGTCGCCCAGCTGGCCAGGCAGGCCGGGCTGAGCTCCCGTACCCTGGCCCGGCGTTTCCACGACGCCACCGGCACCACGCCCCTGCGCTGGCTGCACGCGCAACGGCTGTCCCGGGCCAGGCAGCTCCTGGAGTCCACCGACCTGCCCGTGGACCGGGTCGGCGAGGAGTGCGGGCTGGGCTCGGCGGGCAACCTCCGGCACCACTTCACCCGCGCCGTCGGCGTCACCCCGACCGAGTACCGCAGGGCCTTCCACGAGACCCGCACGTGAGCTTCACGCGGATTCGTCGCCCGGCGACGTGAGGTCGACGTAGGTCCGCGTGAACACCGTCAGCGGGCCGATCCCGCCGGTCGGCAGTTCACCGGCCGCCTCCTCGCCGCTGATCGCCGGGTTCATCCGCAGGACGAGGTCGTCCGAGCTCACCTTCGGCGTACTGGTTACCACGCGCAGCTGGGCCGCCCACTCCTCGCCCACGAACTGCGACTGCCACAGATAGAAGTACCGTTTCCACTCGGTCGGCAGATCTTCCAGACCCGGAAGCAGATCGGAGGCCAGCACCTGTTCCGCGGTCGTCACGGCGAGCACCAGGAGATTCGCCGAATAGTACGCGTACCGCTCCGCGGGACTGGCGATCCTGGGCCGGTAATTGGGCAGGTCGACATCGGTCTGCGCATTCAGCCGCTTGAAAAGCCGCCGTACCAGGGCGTGCCAGCGATCGGCGTCCTGGCCCATCTTGGCCAGCTCCGCCAGGAACACGACCGCCGGGGCGCGCGACGACAGGGTCGCCCACGACAGCAGCGAACGCAACAGGGAATCGTCCAGGGTCTCCGTGAGAATACGCCGGGGCATGGAGACCATCTCGGTCAGCAACGATTTGACGAGCCGCGCGATGAGGAATTCGCCGAACGTCGCGTGCAGGAATTCGTACGCGCGGACCACGTCCGCGTCCCGGGCCGCCTTCGCCTCGTAAATGAAGAAGAACCGGCCGAAGGTCTGCTCCCCGAGGCTCGCCGGAGTGGAGAAACTGGGCTCACGCAGATCCTGTCGAAGAGCGCCCAGATCGTCGCTCACCTGCACCGACGTGGCCCACTGGCTGCGCCGGTTGAGCATGGAGAAGGCCACGAAACCCAGCCGTTGCAGCTCCAGCTCGGCGCGGTCGTCCAGCTCGTAGGTCGGGCACCGGCCCTTCTTCAGCTCCCTCTTGACGAAGCTGATGATCAATTGCTCGTACAACTCACCCTGTCCCAGGCCGGGTGCGGCCTTTCCCAGCGCGTTGTCGTCGGCGTCGTACAGCGCGAGCATGAGCAGGAGCAGCGGCTGTTCGGCGAGATCGCGATGGGCCAATGCCAGGGCGAGCGTGAAAGGCTTCACGTCGAGCCTGTTGAAGTACGAGGAATTGGTCTTGTTCCAGACGCGCAGCCAACGGCCTATCTGATCCTCGTCGAACGGTTCGAGCCGCGTGACAATCGTGCTCGTCGAGGGCTGCGCACAATGGAACACGGCGGTGCGCGACGTGACGATGACCGCGACGGTACGCCCCGCCGCCGCCTCCCGCTCCTGAAAACGTTCGACCTTTCCCAGGTAGTCGGACTGCCTGACGCCGGTCGCCTGCAGCAGCTCGTCGAAGCCGTCGAGAATCAGCACCGGCAACGCGTTCCCCGCCGATCGGGCGAGAGCGGGCCAGCGCAGTTTCTCCCCGGTCGCGTGATAGATCGCGTCCTCGATCTGCTCCTGGACGTCGGCGTTCGCCGACACCTCGCGCAACGGCACCAGGACGGGGAAGAACGCCGTCGGCAGGCGCGCGCCGAGGATCTTGGTGAGCACCGACTTGCCCGCACCCGGCTGGCCCAGCACGATCACCGGCGTACGTCCCGCCGCCGAGCGCGTCAGGCAGGCGGCGAGGAAGCTCGGCAGGTCCTCGCGTACCGGCTTGTCCTTCCACCAGGACTCCATGCTCGGGTTGTCCCGTCCCGACAACACCTCACCCGCGCGGAACCGCTGCGGCAGGTACGCCTCCTCCAACGTCGGTAATCGCATCCCGACGGGCACGTCGCCGGTCTCCGCCACCGAACACGCGAGTGCGTTCTGCTGCGTTCTCCTCAACGCCTCAAGCTCCACGGGGAGGACCTTGCCGGCGGTCATCCCCGCCAGCACCCGTTCCAGCCCCGCGAGGCTGGCCCGGGTGGCCTGGTGCTCGGTCATCTGGGCCCACAACGCGAACTCCGGCACGTCGCCCGCCAGCCGCCGGTAGCCGTCCTCGTACCGGGCCAGCGCGAGCCCCGGCAGCGCCATGCCGACCTCCATGATGATCTGCTCCTCTCCGTGAGAGGTCAGCTCGTCCCAGCCGGCGACGCCCTTGAGGACGCTGAGCATGTTGTGCGCGAGCCTTTCGTAGAACGTGACGATGTCGGCCCTGACGTCTTCGTACGGGCGCTGCGGCGACGGGCACGGCGGCACCTCAAGGCCGTCCAGGACGATGCGCACGTTGTCCTGGAGCTTGCCGCGCCGCTTCGGGGTGAGCGCGCCCGCCGTCCGCTTGACGAGCCGCAGGTCGTCGTCGGTGAACGGGAGCCTCAGGCCGTCCACGGCCTCGAAGAGCGACGTGATCACGAGGATCTCGTGAGCGGCCTCGATCCGTTCGGTACGGCTGCGCCAGTCGTCGCCGGACCGCCACTCGCGCCATCGTCCGAGCAGGTCGTTGCCCAGCCTGATGAGCTCGTTCTTGGCGTCGACGAGGTCCCAGAGACCGAGCGTGCCCAGACCGAGCAGCGTGTCCAGCTTCTTGATCGCCGGATCCGTGCCACCCAGCAGACGCACCGCGTCGCCGTACCGGTACTCACGGTTCATGACGGAATTATGAAGCTGTCGACACAGATGTGTCCCCTCTTCCCCCAATCCCCACCAACCCCGCATCTCCGCCCCTGGTCACGGCCCCCACCCCTGGCAACCGACACCCACCGAGACGAACCCTGCCCCCATTCCCCGGCCCTGCCATTTCACAAGGCCCCTTTTCGCCCCCACTGCTCGTGCGACCTACGTCGAAGTCGTCAGCGAATACAATCACTCAACGTTGGATGTCGATGCGTATGAGGAGTCGACGTGGAGTCATTTGGCGGCCTGTCCGATCCGGCCGTCCAACGGATGCGAGAAGAGCAGCGCCGCCTGGCGGCAGCACACGCGATCTCCAGAGTGGCCCGCCTCGCCATGGGCGTGTTCACGGGATCGCTCGGGATGCTCACGTCCCTGGTAAGCCAGACGCCTACCAACCATAATTGGGACCCCGGAATGCCTGATTACAGCGACCCAGACTTAGTGCTGATCGCGACAGGCGCATCCGGTTTCGCCGTCTTCTTTTTTGCGTTGACCATGGCCTTCTTCTGGCGGAGCAAGATAGCGGTTGCCGTCTCGTTCCCTTTTCTCGCCGGCGAGCTCTACCGATTCGCCACTGTTGTGCCCCACTTCACCGGTTGATTCGCCCCACCAACGCGTTGAGAGCGCAGCAGGCCGGACAGTCGCCCGCCAGCCGCCACAGGAAGACCGACTGGCGGCCCCTCGATCATGGTCTACAGTCGGCGAGCGCCAACGAGAACGGACGGGACTCCGTGAGACTGGAGGCCCGCCCGTACTTGTGATGTCTGCCCTGGTCAGCGGCTTGAACCGCTGATCAAGATTGTGTGCCCCCTGTAGGATTCGAACCTACGCACCCGGCTCCGGAGGCCGGTGCTCTATCCCCTGAGCTAAGGGGGCGACGAGTGATAAGGCTATCAGCATCCGGGGACCACTCGGCACCAGATAACGCTCCTCGAACGCATCCTGCGAAAACCCCGCGTGACCGCCCCGCTACGGGCTAGCTTTGCGCCCGTGAGCGACGTTCTTGGCAAAGTACTGGTCGTGGATGACGACGAGGTCATCCGGCAGCTCATCGCGGTCAACCTGAACCTGGAGGGGTTCGAGGTGTCGACCGCCACCGATGGGCAGGACTGTCTGGATCGCGTGATGGACGTCATGCCGGATGTGATCACGCTGGACGTGATGATGCCGTGCCTCGACGGGTGGGCGACGGCGGAGAAGTTGCGTACGGAGGAGGCGACCAGTCATATCAAGGTCGTCCTGATCACGGCGCGGGCGCAGGACGATGACCGGAGGCGGGGGCTGGGGATCGGGGTCGACGCTTATCTGACGAAGCCGTTCGATCCGGCCGAGCTCATTCAGGTGGTGCGGGAACTCGCTTTCGGGGCTCAGAGTTGATGGGTTTGTAGGCGCTGGGGGCGAGGCGCCGGGATTGGTGGGAGCGGCGAGGGGAGCGCCGTCCCGGCCGGGCTCGGGTGCACGTCGGCGGCGACGACCATCGACGTGTGAGAGGTACGACGTGCGCAGTTCGATTTTCGGCAACCTGGACGCCCAGCCGCTTCCCGCCGGCTTCGCCCTGGAGAACCACAAGATGCTCCGGGTGCAGTTGCCTCATGAGGTGCTGGCCAAGCAGGGGTCCATGGTCGCGTTCCAGGGGCAGATGGAGTTCGACTACGAAGGGGCCGGGGGGCTCGGGAAGCTGTTCAAGAAGGCCGTGACGGGGGAGGGCACCTCCCTCATGCGCGTACGGGGACAGGGGCTGCTCTACCTGGCCGACAACGCCGACGACATCCACCTGTTCTACCTGGAGAACGAGGGGCTCACGGTCAACGGACGGAACCTGCTGGCGTTCGGGCCGGAGCTCAGGTGGGACATCCAGCGGGTTCAGGGGGCCGGGGTCGCGGCGGGCGGGCTGTTCAACACCACGGTGACCGGCACCGGATGGGTGGCGGTGACCACGCACGGCACGCCGGTGTTGCTGGACGTGGCGAGGATGCCGACGTTCGTGGACGGGCAGGCGGCGGTGTGCTGGAGCACCGGGCTGCAGGTCGGGGTCAATCGCACGATGAAAGTGGGGGCCCTGATCGGGCGGGGCAGTGGCGAGGCCATGCAGTTGGCGTTCCGGGGGCAGGGGTTCGTACTGGTGCAGGCGAGCGAAGGCGCGCCGGTGGTGCAGGCGTCATGAGAACGCCGGTCGTGCAGGCGTCGTGAGGGCGCCGGGCGTGCGGCGAGGCGTAGACAGGTAATTAGCTAATTGCCATAATGCCCTGGTGGACGTGGATCTGGTCAAGGCGCTGGCCAGCGACAAGCGGCTGCTCATCCTTGAGTGGCTGCGCGACCCCGAGCGGCACTTCCGCCCGCAGCGCGACGGCGATCTCGTACGTGACGGCGTCTGTTCGCTGTTCATCGCCGAGAAGCTGGGCGTGAGCCAGCCCACCTGCGGAGAGCACCTCAAGGTGCTGGCCAAGGCGGGGCTGATCCGGGGCAGGAAGATCAGGCAATGGGTGTTCTACCAGCGCGACGAGGACCGGATCGCCAAGGTCAAGGAGATGTTGAGCAGTGACTGGTGACTCGGTCGACGCCTACGGACGTCTGATCGCCGATCTCGACGCAGGCGGCGCGCGGTACCGGGTGATCGACCATCCGGCCGAGGGGCGTACGGAGTTGGTGAGCGCCCTGCGGGGGCACGGGGTCGAGCAGGCGGCCAAGTGCCTGATCGTGATGGTCAAGATCGGCAAGAAGACGACCCGGCACGTGCTGGCCGTCGTACCGGGTGACGCCCGGCTGGATCTGCAGGCGGTCAAGGGGCTGCTGGAGGGCACGTACGTGGCCTTCGCCGACAAGGACAGGGCCGAGGAGCTGGCGGGGAGCGTCAGCGGGACGGTGTTGCCGTTCAGCTACGATCCCCGCCTTGAGCTCGTGGTCGATCCTTCGCTGCTGGAGCTGCCGGAGATCTACTTCAACGCCGCGCGGCTCGACCGTTCGCTGGCGTTGGCCACCGACGACTACGTACGGCTCGCCGCGCCGCGCGTGGCCGGGATCGCGGCCCCGGCGACCGTGCCGAGCGCCGGGTAGGCGCGAGGGCGGGCGTCGACATCCAGAAGCACTCAGGTGCAGGTCGGCGTCGGTGGGGTGTTGGCGGTGGTCCAGGAGGACAGGAAGCCGAAGGTGGTCGTCGCGCCGGGGGCGAGGGCGCCGTTCCAGGTCTCGTTCCGCACCGACACCGACGAGCCCGTCTGGGTGAGCAGGCCGCCCCAGAGCTGGGTGATCCGCTGACCGTCCGCGAACGTCCAGCCGACGTTCCAGCCGGTCGTGGGGGAGGCGTCGGTGTTCTTGACGGTGACCTCGCCCTGGAAGCCGCCCTGCCACTGGCCGACGGTCTTGACGACCGCCGTGCAACCAGCACCTCCGGAGGGCGTGGGGCTGGGCGTGGTGACGGACATGGCGGCGGTCAGGGCCGGATACCAGGCGTCGGACATCTTCTGGTCGCCGGAGGCGTTCGGGTGCACGCCGTCGTAGGTGTCCGTGCTCGTGCTGAAGCCCGTCCACTGGTCCACGACCGTGACGGGGGACTGCTGGGTGGTCGTGGCGGCGGCCCAGGCGGGGATGGCGTTGTCGAAGGCCACGACCCGCTGGGCACATTCGGAGCAGGTGGGCGGGTTCATCGGGATGATCTTGGCGACGAGGATCCTCATGGCGGGGTTGCTCGCCCGCATCTGGTTCACCAGCGTGGTGAACGCGCCCAGGATCGTCGCCGGGGCGATGTTGCTCCACACGTCGTTGGTGCCGAGGTGCATGACGACGATGTCGGGCCTGGTGGCGGCGGGCCAGCCGGGCAGCAGGCCCTGGTTCGCGATGTTGGTGGCCAGGTAGCCGCCGTGGCCCTCGTTGTCGCCGTCGTGGGCGACGCCGCAGCCCTGCGGGGGCAGGGTGCCGACGAAGTCGACGCCGGTGTAGCCGGTGCTCTGGAGCTTGTTCCACAGCAGGGCCCGCCAGCAGCCGGGGGATCCGGTGATCGAGTCGCCCAGCGGCATGATCCGGACGGCCGCCGCGCCGGCCGGGCCGGTGGTGAGGAAGAGCACCGTTCCGGCCAGTGCCAGCATCGCCGTGAGTAAGGCGCTGATCCTGCGCATGTGTCCGCTCCCGTCCCGTGGTCTGCGCAGATGGTAGGAGCGGGCGGGGGAACGGGAAAGGCAGGCGTCCCGGCCCAGGGGGGTGACCTGCGGGAACGCCTGCTACGAGGATGTAACTTTCACGATCGCCATCGGACAGGGCGCGTGGTGCAGCATGGCCTGGCTGACCGAGCCCATGATCATGCCCTTCAGCGTGCCGTGGCCGCGCGTGCCGACCACCAGCAGGTCGGCGCCGGACGCCGCCTCGCGCAGCACCTCGACGGGATGGCCGTGCACGACGTCCTCGATCACCTCCACGCTCGGGTGACCTTGCCGGGGTACGAGCAGGTGCAGGCGCAGGGCCTCGCGGGCCTCGCGTTCGGCCTCGGGGTCGGCCGGCTCGAAGCCCGAAGGTCGCGGCCAGGCCCACGCCTGCACCGCGCGCAGCCTGGCGCCGCGCAGTTCGGCCTCGGCGAAGGCGAACTCCAGCGCGCGGCGGCCTCCTTCGGAGCCGTCCACGCCGGCCACGATCTCCCCGCGCGGGACGGCCGGCGGGTCGCGGACCAGGACGACGTCAGTAGGGGCGTGCGCGGCCACCCCGTGGGCGACCGAGCCGAGCAGCAGCCCCCGTACGCCGCCCAGGCCGCGACTGCCGACGACCAGCAGTTCGGCCTCCTCGGCGGTCTTGATGAGCGCGGCGCGGGGATCGCCGGGCACGAGCTCCGTGGTCACCTCGGCGCCCTGCTCGCGGGCCTGCCGCTCGGCGTCCGCGAGTATTTCCCGGGCGCCGTCGCGCATCCACTTGCCCACCTCGGCGTACCGGCCGGGGAGCGGGTGGCAGACCCAGTCGGGCACCACGTGGGCCACGGTCAGCGGAACCCCGCGCAGCACTGCCTCCTTGGCGGCCCAGTCGACCGACAGCAGTCCGGTCGGCGAGCCGTCCACACCTACGACGATCATGGTCAGGCCACGTAACATTCCACTTCGGCCCGGCGATACGCCAGGCCCTGTCTGGTGGACTCTTCGATGCACGCGCGCTCGGTCTTGCTGAGGAGCAGTTCGCCGCAGACCGTCACGCCGGAGTAGGTCCGGCAGTCGAGTGAACGGTTGCGCTTGCCGATACGGTAGTTCTCCCTGACCGCCTGCCTGCACTTGGCGCGCAGGCTCTGAGTGTCGGCGTAGCGGCACTGGGCGGTCAGCGTCTGGTATTGCTGCTTGCTCACTTCCTGCTGCTCGATGCCGTCTCCAGAGGCGGCAGCCGGTCCGATCGTGGTCAGAGCCACGATCGCGGCCACAGCGGCGATCTTCATCATAGTTCCCCTGAAGGGGTCCGTACCGCCAGGGGCGATCGCCAAACCTGGGGCCGGCCGCCATGCCGGCCGCCATGCCGGTCGCGGGACGCTCGGCGCCCGCGTGCAGCGGCATGGCGGTCATCGGGGAATAATTCGCCACATATCGGGCGAGCGTCCCCGGAGGTGGCGGGGTCAGCCGCGAGCCGTCGCCAGCACGTTGAACCAGGTGCGGTGGGTGGCGTTCGACTCGTGCCAGGAGACCTCGAAACCGCACGCGTCCAGCGCCGCGAGCAGGGTGCCTGGGTCGCGGTGCACGAACCAGCGCTCGTACTCGGTCCGGTACGGCACCGGCTCCCACCCCTCGCTCTCCCCCAGGGCGGTGATCAGCCCGAGCACCCCGCCGGGCCGCAGCACCGCGTGCCAGGCGCGCAACGTCGGCTCGGTCTGCTCGGACGGCACGTGCAGGAGGGCGGCGGCGGACCAGATGCCGTCCACGGACGCGGGCGGCAGCGGCGGGTACCGCAGATCGCCCAGAACGGTGGGAACGCCTCGGCCGGCGGCCAGTTTGGCCATGCCGATCGACAGGTCCACGCCGACGGGGGCCAGTCCGCGTTCCTTGAACCAGGCCGCCTCGCGCCCGGGTCCGCACCCGAGGTCCGCGATCCTCGCCCCGGCGGGCAGGGCGGAGGCGAAGCGCTCACGGAAGGCCGCGAACGCGGGAGGGGGGTCGGTGAACCGCTCGTCGTAGTAGCTCGCGATGCGGTCGTAGGTGGCGGTCGTGTGCGCTATGGGATCAGACATCCCCTTGATCCTGCCACGCACGGAGTTATTATCGCGGTTGACCAACGCGGGAGCCCGGTGCGGACCGGGCTGAGAGGACGGCTGACAGCCGCCGACCGCCAGAACCTGCTCCGGATAATGCCGGCGAAGGGAGTTTGCGCGATGAGCGACGCGCGCTTTTCCAAGATCCACATCGGTGACCTTCAGGTGCCCATGCGGGAGGTCAGGCTCACGAACGGCACGTCCGTGCGGCTCTACGACACCTCCGGGCCGTCCCGTACCGACCGGTCGGCATGGGGGTCGCCGGTCACCCAGCTCGGCGCCGCGCGGCGCGGGGTGATCACCAAGGAGATGGAGTTCGTGGCCGTACGGGAGGGAATGACCCCCGAGTTCGTACGGCAGGAGGTCGCGGCCGGCCGGGCGGTGATCCCGGCCAACGTCAACCACCCCGAGTCCGAGCCGATGGCCATCGGCAGGAACTTCCTCGTCAAGATCAACGCCAACATCGGCAACTCCGCCGTCACCTCCTCCGTCGAGGAGGAGGTCGAGAAGATGACCTGGGCCACCCGCTGGGGCGCCGACACCGTCATGGACCTGTCCACCGGGCCGAACATCCACGACACCCGCGAACAGATCATCCGCAACTCGCCCGTGCCCGTCGGAACCGTGCCCATCTACCAGGCGCTGGAGAAGGTGGGCGGGCGTCCCGAGGCGCTGTCGTGGGAGGTGTACCGCGACACCCTGATCGAGCAGTGCGAGCAGGGCGTCGACTACGTGACGGTGCACGCGGGCGTGCGCCTGGCCTATGTGCCGCTGACCGCCCGGCGCAGGACCGGGATCGTCTCGCGCGGCGGCTCGATCATGGCCGCCTGGTGCCTGGCCCACCACCGCGAGAGCTTCCTGTACGAGCACTTCGACGAGATGTGCGCCCTGCTGGCCCGCTACGACGTGACGTTCTCGCTGGGCGACGGGCTGCGCCCGGGGTCGATCTCCGACGCCAATGACGAGGCCCAGTTCGCCGAGCTGCGCACGCTGGGCGAGCTGACCAAGGTCGCGCACGCGTACGACGTGCAGGTCATGATCGAGGGGCCCGGCCACGTGCCGATGCACAAGATCAAGGAGAACGTCGACCTGCAACGCGAGCTCTGCGACGACGTGCCCTTCTACACCCTCGGCCCGCTCGTCACCGACATCGCCCCCGGCTACGACCACATCACCTCAGGCATCGGCGCCGCCATGATCGCCTGGTACGGCACCGCCATGCTCTGCTACGTCACCCCCAAGGAACACCTGGGCCTGCCCAACCGGGACGACGTCAAGACCGGCGTGATCACGTACAAGATCGCGGCGCACGCGGCGGACCTGGCCAAGGGGCACCCGCAGGCCCAGGCGTGGGACGACGCGCTGTCCGACGCCCGGTTCGAGTTCCGCTGGGAGGACCAGTTCGACCTGTCGCTCGACCCGGACACCGCGCGCGCCTTCCACGACGAGACCCTGCCCGCCGCGCCCGCGAAGACCGCGCACTTCTGCTCGATGTGCGGCCCGAAGTTCTGCTCGATGAAGCTCAGCCACGAGGTACGGGCGGGCATGGCCGAGAAGGCGGCCGAGTTCACCCGGCAGGGCGGCTCGATCTACCTGTAGCCGGCCGGCCGGGGAGCCAGCCGGGGAGTCAGCCGGGAAGCGTCTCGCCGCCGATCGGGGCCAGCACCTCACCCGTGTAGTAGGAGGACAGCCGGTCGGCGGCGAAGAACACTTACGAAGGGGCGATCTCGTCGGGGTCGGCGGCCCGCTTCATGGGCACCTGCGCGCCGAACTTCTCCACCTTCTCCGGAGGCATCGTGGCCGGGATCAGCGGCGTCCAGACCGGGCCGGGCGCGACGGCGTTGATCCGGATGCCGCGATCCACCAGGTTCTGGGCCATGGAGTAGGTGAAGGCGTTGATCGCGCCCTTCGTGGCGGCGTAGTCGATGAGGGTCCTGTTGCCGCGCAGGCCGTTGATCGAGGAGGTGTTCACGATCGCGCCGCCCTCCCGCAGGTGCGGCAGCGCGGCCCTGGTGACGCGGTAGTAGCTGTGGATGTTGACCGCGAACGTGTGCTCCCACTGCTCGTCGGACAACTCCTCCAGCGAGTCCACCGGCGCCTGATAGGCCACGTTGTTGACCAGGACGTCCAGGCCGCCCAGCTCGGACACCGCCTGCTCCACGACCGCCGCGCAGTGGTCGCGGTCACCCAGGTCGCCGGGCAGCAGCACGCAGCGCCGGCCCTCGCGCTCGACCAGGCCGCGGGTGTGGTTGGCGTCGTCGTGCTCGTCGAGGTAGGCGACGGCCACGTCCGCCCCCTCCTTGGCGAACGCGACCGCCACCGCCCGGCCGATGCCCGAGTCGCCGCCGGTGATCAGCGCCCGTTTGCCGGCCAGCAGGTCACGGCCCTCGTAACCGCGCATCTCGTCGCGCGGCTCCGGCGACATCTCGCCCGTGCGGCCCGGGTACGGCTGGTTCTGCGGCGGTGGCGTTTCCGGCATGTCCGGCGATCTTCCCCGGGCGCGGTATGGATAACGTCACGTTCTGCCCACTTTGCGTACGCGCCCTTCCGGGGCGGAGGGTTGCGCCGATCAGTCCTTGCGGAAGGTCTGCACCTCCTTCCAGACCCGTTTGTGCTCGACCAGCCGGGTGTCGTAGACCTTCTTGCCGGCCTCCTCGGCGTACTCGGCCAGTTCGTCGCGCTTGGCGCGTTTGAGGAAGTCGGCCTGCTCCTTGAGCCGGGCGCGGACGGTCTCGACGGCGGTGGCCAGCGTGTCGTCGTCCTCCCAGCGTTCCAGCTCCGTGGCGAGCAGGTCCCGTTCGGCCAGCAGCTTGCCGGCGAGGGACTTGGGATCCGTGGTCAGCTCGTCCCGCTTGTGGTCGGCGGCCAGCTTCATCGCCGTCTTGTCGAACGTGATGTCCAGCCCGCCGTCCTTCTTCTCCGCGTGGCCGCCGCGGTCGCCCTCGTTGACCGTCGCGAACGGCATCAGGTTGCGGAACGACAGGTACGCCATGGCGGCCGTGGAGGCGTCGGGGGCGTTCAGCACCGAGGCGGCCTCGTCGAACAGGCCGGCGAGCTGGCGTCCCTCGATCTGCTCGGCGGGCAGCAGCGCGGCCAGCTCCATGACCCGCGACTGGAGGTCCTTGCGTACGGCCTCCTTCAGCGCCTTGACCGCCTGGGGGCCGGAGGAGGCGTCCGAGACCAGGTGGTTGGCGTGCTGCGTCTCGATCGCCCAGGCGGTGGTGTGGCAGCCCATCCCGGCGACGCCCGGCGGGGCCGGCGCGCGTCCGTTGATGACCAGCGACTCCTTCAGCGCCGGGTCGAAGTCCACGACCAGGTTCGTGTCGGCGGCCTCCGACGCCCAGGACGTCGTCCTCGGCTCGACGGTGATCGGCGGTAGGCCGGCGAGCGTCCGCGTGATGCTCTCGATCAGCGGCGCGTACTGCTCCGGCTCGGTCCGCTTCGGGAAGAGGTCCATGTACTCCCTGCGCAGCGCCCCTTCGAGCTGCTTGACCATCATCTCGGCGGCGGGCCGGCCGAGCTTGCCGCTCACCGGATCGGGCAGCCCGGCGGCGGTCACCGCGTGCGGGTAGGCGGCGGCCATGACGCGCAGGTGCTTGTACAGCAGGTTGGACAGGACGACGACCGCGTACTCCGGCGCGCCGTCGCCGATCTTCTTCAGGTCCGCGGCGACCTGGCCGGCCTCGGCGAGGATGTGGGCGTTCTTCGCCGAGGCGATCACCTTCCTGGCGGTCTCCGCCCGGCGCGCGGTGTGCGGCTGCTGGAGCCGGGTGCGCGCGTCCTCCGCCTTGGCCTTGAGCGCACCGGCCGCCCGGTGCATGCCCTGGTAGATCCCGGCCGTCTTCTGCACGTCGTCGATCCGCCCGAGCAGCCCGGGGATGTCCTTCAGCGCCTCGACCCGGCCCTTGTTCGTCGCCACGGCCGTCAGCGCCTTGTCCAGCTCGTCGTTGACCTTCTGGAGCTCGGAGTACTGCTCGGCCACGTCGCCGTAGGACTGCGGGTTGAGCGCGTACTCGACGTACGACTCGCGCATCGCCGCGTCGAACGCGAACATCTTCCACAGGGCCGTTCTCATGTCGTTCTGCTCGTACGTGCGGGGTTTGGGGGCGGCCGTGCCCTTGTCGGCGGCCAGCTTCGCCGCCTTGGCCTCGTACGCCAGCAGGGCGCCCCGGTAGGTGCCCTCTCCCGACCCCGTCGAGCCCCTGGCCGAGGCGGCCGGGACGGTGCTGACCGGCAGGTGGTTCAGGAAGTTGAGATGCTGGGCGACCGCGGTGGCCAGCGCCTGGGCCGCCTTGCTCTCGTTCTTCTCGCTCAGGGCTATGGCACACTGCTCGGCGACCAGGCGGGCCGAGTTCTCCAGCGGCTCGATCCGGCCGGCCGCGTCGGTGGCGTCGACCGTCTCCAGGCGCATGAGCAGGTCGCGTGCCGCGCCGTCGGGGTCGCTCACCTGCGCCTGCGCCGTGGCCTGCATCGCCAGCAGCGCCGTGGCCGCCTCCTTGACGGTCTTGCCGTACAGCGAGGCGCGTACCGAGTCCACGACCCCCTGCCACGAGGTCGTGTGGTCGCCCATGCGGTTGCCGAAGGGGGAGGGGGTGCGCTGGAGCCTGCTGATGAGGATCCCGGCGATCTTCTTCGGCCCGGTGCCGCCCCGCAGGTCCACCAGCGGGCGCAGATGCACGACCCCGCCCGCCGGAAGGTCGTGCTTCCGGGCCTGGAACTTGACCGTGCCCCAGATGTCGGTGTGCGGCTTGGAGACGGTGATGGTGGTGGGACGGGGGGCCGTGTCCGAATCCATCTCCATGCTCTGGTGCCTGCCCAGCGTCAGGACCGGCGCGCTCTTGCGCTTCTGCAGGTGGACGACGGGGGTGGTCTCGTCCTCGGGATCGCCCTTGGTCTTCTTACGGGGGGCCGTCTTGCTCCGTCCCGACGACTTCGTACCGATCTGGCTCTTGGTGCGTTTCCGCTTCATCGCCGCCCTTCCCGCGTCACCGTTCAGCTCGATGCTCCTCCCCTCGCCCCTCCGCGGGCAGAGCGGTGACCTCATCCGGACACGAGTTATGTCGCTTGTCGTGTTCTTAGCGGTGGCGCTGCTTCGCTGCCTTCGCGCTGAGCTGTCCCAGAGAGTGCCTCGGCCATGAGGGCGGGAGAGACTACGCCAGTGTGTTTCGTCTGAGTCGCCGCACGTCCATCCGGCCTGTGCTCGACGTCTGTCGAGCATCACTCGCTCGTTACCTCTTTGTTATCGAACTAGCATCTCGGCCTTGGGGGTTGTGTGACGTGGGCAGACATGTCCGAATGTCCGCCTCTGTAGAAGTTCTGGGGTGAAACATGTCTAGTGTTCTATTTGTGCCCAAGTCTCAATCGTCGCTAGAGTGCCAGGCGTAGGCCTGAGGTGTGAGCCGAGCACGGGACGGCCTTTCAACTGGGAATCCGTCCTGAGAGGTCATCGGATATGAACCTCAAGTCCTGGAAGCTCTGGGGCGCTCTTGCTACAGCTGGCATCGGTGTCGCCGTTAACTTCGCCACCGAATGGAAGTACAACCTGCTGGTATGGGCTGCTGTGCTGGTCCTGGTCGTACTAGCGGTGTGGCTTGACTCAATGGCCGAGCAGAGTGGGAAGCTCGGGGCGACTGGCTCCCGAGAACAGCGGAAGCCACCGGTCTTGTGCTGGGAAGAGCGGAACGGAGATGCCCGTAGGACGGTGTCGACGACGAGCGAGAAGGTCGCGACCGAGTTCCTTAAGCGGGTTCCCCCGCCGCTGTAGTTGCCCTGACTCACATCGCGGCTCTAGCCAACCCTAGATACGGAGGTCTCGCCTAATGGCCAAGTCTCGCTTCCAGTACGTTCTTCCAGATCATCACGTTGAGTACGGCGTTGAGGTTGATATCGATACGCTGAAGTTCGATGAAGACGCGCAGCGTGGGCTCAATGTGAAGCGGGCCAAGAGTATTGCTGACGGCCTGATCGTCGATGCCCTTGGTTCCATCGTCGTATCTGAGCGCGCTGATGGCAACCGGTACGTCGTCGACGGCATGCACCGCACCGAAGCTTGCAGGATTCGAGGCCTTCGGACGCTCAAGGCGGAAATTCACTACGGTCTTAACCAGCAGCAGGAGGCGACTCTCTTTCTTATCAAGAATCGAGAGTCCGCGAAGGTCAGCACTCTTGACGAGTACAAGGTCGGCTTAACTGCGGGCGATGCTCTGTGTGTGAGCGTTGACAACGTGCTTAAGAGGCATGCCCTTGGTCTGGGGTCGAGTTCGACGAACAGCGTGGGCGCGGTGTCGGCCGTGCTGCGCATCACCCGGCAATACGGGGCGGAGGTCCTGGACCGCACCCTGAAGGTGGTCGAGGCGGCATGGGGCAGGGACAAAGAGTCCTGGGACGGGGTGATTCTGGGCGGTGTGGCGATGTTCCTTCATCGTCACGGCTCCGGCGTCGATGACAGCGAGCTGGCGAAGAAGATACTCAAGCGGGGCCTGGCGGCGCGCTGGCGCTCGGAGGCGCTGACCCGAGCCTCAAACGGCGGTTACAACAACAGCGGCACTGGATCCCGAGAGAGCCAGTGCTATCAGATGGTCATCGAAAGCTGGAACAAGGGACGAACAGCCGCTAACCGCGTCGGATAGTTAGCGTCAAACGCCGGCACAGCCACACAATGTGAGCGTGCCGGTGAGGGGAAGCCTCTCGTCCTTGCGGCGCGACGTCGCAAGGACGAGAGGCGTGTATCTGGTTTGTGGATGTCGTCTATCTCAAGTCAGGAAAGGTTTCTTTGATAATCTTGAGAAGAGTGGCGGCTTGCTCACGGCTCAATTGGAGCGTTTGACTGACCTTCTTGTGGGATTGTCGATCGTCGGAGCCGTACGTACTCAGCTGTAGAAGTCTGCCATGGGGCGTGTCTACTCCCTGGTAGCCACACTCCACCTCCGTCGGATGCGGCTGGGCGTTCTGATGGGTTTCAAAGAACTCTTTTATCCTGGCCATGAGTGCCTTCTCTCGACGCTTCTAATGGCTAGACCATGGTGGCGAGGCGCGTGACGTCCTCGCATTCTAGGGCTTGCAATGGTCCCTCTGGCGTTTCATGGCTGCCTTTGTCGCGTGCGAACAAGCGGTGATCAGGTGAGTTTGAGCAGGCCCGCGTCCACGACTCTGCGGCCGAAGGGACGGGACAGTTCGGCCAGGCGGTCGCAGCCGGACTCGCCCAAGGCGCCGTACGCGGGCATGGCCAAGGTGTCTGTACGGGTTTCGAGGTGGTGGCGTAGGGAGCGGCCTTCGGAGGTCAGGTCGTTGTCGTCGTTCAGGAGACCGCGGGTGCGCAGGGTCGTCTCGGTGCGGGCCCACTGGTCGGGTGGCCAGGCGCGGCTCATGGTGAGGAACGGCTTCGCGACCTCGCCGCTCGCCGCGTGCAGGACCAGGGCCTCCAGGCCGGTGATGCCTTCCGAGAGGAGGGTCGCCACGTGACCGTCGCCGCGGAACTCGCGCAGGAGGGTCTGGGCGTGCCAGAGCTGGAGGACGGGGTCGTCCGGCCAGGGGAGGGCGGCGTGGGCGGCGAACAGGGGGCGGCCCTGGGGGTGGTCGCGGGCGGCCTCGGCGGCGCGGCGGGCCAGGGCGAGTACGGGGAGGAGGTCCGGGAGTTCGTGCACGGCGGCCCGGCGGAGGGCTTCGGCGGCGGCTTCGAGGCGGGCTTGCAGGACCTGGGCGGGGGTGACCTTGTCCCAGGGGAGGGAGCGGCGTACGAGGTCGGGGTTGAAGTTGTAGAACGTGGCGATGACGAGGTCGGCGGGGGCGGCGCCGAGGGCGGCGGAGCGTGATGTGAAATATCCGGACATGCCGGTGAGGCCCAGGGTCGCGTAGCGGGTGGTGGCCTCGGGGACGAAGTAGATCATTCCGTGGACGGGTTCGAGGCGGCGCCAGGCCTGACGGGCGGCCCGGATGAGGTGCTGGTCCATGGTCGGACGGGCCTTTCACGGGGTCTGTACGTGGTGGGGGGCTATGGGGTGGGGGTCAGGGAGGTGACGAAGGCGGCCATGCCGGCCAGCCATCTGTCCGGGGACTCGGCCTTGCGGCGGACGAACTCGGCCACCTCGGGGTGGGGGAGGATGTGGAAACGTTCGGCGGCCAGGCCGTCGATCACGGCGGTCGCCACGTCGGCGGGGTCGAGGATCGCGCCCGACGCCCCCACGGCCCGCGCGGTCAGGTGGTCCTCCTCGACGCCGCGTTCGAGCATCCCGGTACGCACACCCTGTGGGCACAGGACGCTGACCTTGATCCCCTGCGTGGCGTAGTGGATGGCCACCCATTCGGCGAAGGCGATGGCGGCCGACTTGGTGACGGCGTACGGGGCGTCGCCGGGGCAGCTCACCAGGCCGGCCGCGGAGCAGGTGTTCAGCAGGTAGCCGCCGCCGCGTTCGAGCATGCCGGGGATGACGGCACGGGCGGCGTGCACGTGGGCCAGGACGTTGACCGCGTACAGGGAGGTCCATTCCTGGAGGGGGGCGTCGAGGCCGGGGCCGCCGATGATGCCGGCGTTGGAGCAGAACACGTCCACGGGGCCGAAGGGGGTGGGCTCGGCCAGCGCGGTCACGTCGGACTCGACGGACACGTCCGCGCGTACGGCCACGGCCCGTTCGCCGATCTCGGCGGCCACGGCCCGCGCGCCGGCCTCGTCGAGGTCGGCCAGCACGATCCCGGCGGCGCCCTCGGCGGCGAAGCGCAGCGCCATCGCCCGTCCGATGCCGCCGGCCGCGCCCGTGACGACGATGACCTTGTCCCGTACCCTCATGAGCCCTCCTGACCGACCAGCCGGTATCAGAACATCATTCTAGGAGAAGAGGGGTCTGGGAAGGGGGAAGCGCGGATGAGAGGGTCCTCATTTCGGCTTCAGGGTGGTCTCCTCGGGCGGGCGCACGCTCGTACTCATGAAACGTGTGGTGCTCCTTCTCGTAGGGATGACGGCGGCGGGGTTCCTCTCGGTCGGCTGGGTACGGGCGGCCGACGGCGGGCCCGATCTGGGGGAGTCCGTCCTGGTCTCGCCCACGCCGGGGACGTCGCCCGGCGGCGTACGGCCGTTCACGACGCCGGGAACCAAGGCGGAACCCGTGAAGCCACCCTCGCCGAAGCCCGGAGGCGGCGATGATGATGGCGACCACGACCAGCATCGCCGCCTGCCCGGCGGAGACGACGACGATGACGACGACGGCCACGACGGCCACCAAGACGACGACTACGGCGACGACGACGGCGGCGACGATGACGGCGGCGACGATGACGACTGAGCGGGGGGCCGGATGCGGGTGAGCGCCCGTGCCCGGATCGTGGGCTGGATGCTCGCCGTGGTCGGCCTGGCCCTCGCGGTCTCGATCTTCGCGACCTGGACGGTCCTGCTCGCCCGCCTCGACGTCCGGATGAACCTGGAGTTCACCAACGAGGCGGAGAAGCTGCGCCGCTACGCCGCCACCGCCCACGATCCCCATACCGGACGGCCGGTCTCCGACGTGCGGGAACTGCTCACCGGCTACCTGGCGATCAACTCCCCCGACCGCTGGGAGACCTTCTTCAGCATGGTGGACGGCCGGGCCGACCGGATCACCGCCGTCACGCCCCCGGCCCGGCTCGACACGGACGGGGACCTGATCAAGGTCCTGGCCGCGGCCACCGAGCCCGCCTACGGCGACACCGAGAGCGTGGAGGGCACGGTCAGGTACGCGGTCATCCCGGTCAGGGTGGCGGCCGACCCGCGTACGGGCCACTTCGTCGCGGCGGTCTTCTACGACCGGCACCGAGGGGAGATCGTGGACGCGGTCCGCGTGCTCGGGTTGTCGGCGCTGGCCGCGCTGGGGCTGGCGGGGGCGGCGGGATGGTTCGTGGCGGGGCGGGTGCTGGCCCCGGTGCGGCTGGTGAGCCAGACGGCCGAGCAGATCAGCGACTCGGCCGACCTGACCCGCCGGCTCAAGGTGACCGGCGACGACGACGTGGCCGCGCTGGCCGCCACGTTCAACCACATGCTCGACCGTCTGGAACGTTCCTTCGCCGTGCAGCGCACGTTCGTGGACGACGCGGGGCACGAGCTGCGTACCCCCATCACGGTCATCCGGGGGCACCTTGAGCTGATGGGGGACGATCCGGACGAGCGGGCCGAGACGCTGGCCCTGGTCACCGACGAGCTGGACCGCATGAACCGGATCGTGGACGACCTGCTCACCCTGGCCAAGGCCGAGCAGCCCGGATTCCTCGCGGTCGAGGAGGTCGAGCTGGCCGACCTCACCGTGAGCGTGGTCGCCAAGGCGCGGCCGCTGGGCGACCGGCGGTGGCGGGTCGACCAGGTGGCCGAGGCGCGCGTCCAGGCCGACCGGCAGCGGCTCACACAGGCGCTCATGCAGCTCGTCGTGAACGCCGTGCGGCACACCATGGACGACGACCTCATCGCGGTCGGGTCGGCCCTGCGGGACGGCCGGGCCGAGTTGTGGGTGCGCGACAGCGGGCCGGGCGTCGCGCCCGCCGACCGGGAGCGCATCTTCCGGCGGTTCGTGAGGGGCTCGGGACGTACGGGCGCGCATGACGGGGCAGGGCTGGGGCTGGCGATCGTACGGTCGATCGCCGAAGCGCACGGAGGCGGTGTGAGAGTGGCGGACGTCCCGGCGGGGGGCGCTTGTTTCGTGATGACGTTGCCCTTGGCCAGGACATGAACCGGATCCTGATCGCCGAGGACGAGAGCAGGATCGCGGCGTTCCTGGAGAAGGGCCTGCGCGGCAACGGCTTCGTGACGGCCGTGGTGACGGACGGCGTCGCGGCCTACGACCTGGCCAGTTCGGGCGGGTTCGACCTGTTATTGCTGGACATCGGGTTGCCGCTCAGTGACGGGTTCACCGTGCTGCGGCGGCTGCGGGAGTCGAAGGTCGCCATCCCGGTGATCATCCTGACCGCCCGGGGCGGGGTGACCGACACGGTCGCGGGCCTCGAAGGGGGCGCCGACGACTACATCGCCAAGCCTTTCGCCTTCGAGGAGCTGCTGGCTCGGGTCAGGCTGCGGCTGCGGGCCGACCGCGCGCCCGAGGCCACCGTCCTGCACGTCGGGGACCTGTCGCTCGACCTGCGGACGCGGCGGGCGCACGCGGGGGACCGGGTGGTGGACCTGTCCACCAGGGAGTTCGCGCTGGCGGAGATCTTCTGCCGGCATCCTGACCAGGTGCTGACCCGCGAGCAGCTCCTCAGCCACGTCTGGGGCTTCGACTTCGACCCCGGCTCGAACGTCGTGGACGTCTACGTCCGCTACCTGCGCAGGAAGATCGGCCCCGACCGCATCGAGACCGTACGCGGCACGGGCTACCGGATGAGAGCCGCCTCACCCGAGGCTAACGGCTCCCTCACCGGGGAACCGCAGGCTGGTGGACATGAGAACAAGGGATGACGAACCGTGACGGCCGGACTGGCGATGGACCTGACGGCGATCGGCGTCCTCGCCTACGGCCTGTACTACCGGCGGCATCACCGGCGCGACCTGCTGTTCGCCTACGTGGCGCTGAACGTGGGCATCTTCGCGGTCGTCTCCCTGCTGCTGGTCCAGCGGGTGGACCTGGCGGTCGGGTTCGGGCTGTTCGGGGTGTTGTCGATCATCCGGCTGCGGTCCAGCGAGATCACCCAGCAGGAGATCGCGTACTACTTCGTCGCGATCGTCCTCGGGCTGGTGAACGGCATCGCCTCCGAGCTCCCGCTGACCGCGCTGTTCCTGGACGGCGTGCTGCTGGCCATCGTGTACGTCGCCGACCATCCGCGCCTGCTCGGCCGTACCAGGCAGCAGGTCGTGACGCTGGACGTCGTGCACAGCGACCCCGAGCTGCTCAGGGCCGACCTGGAGAGCCGGCTGCGGGCCCGCGTCCTGCACTGCGTCGTCACCCAGGTGGACTACGTGCGGGACGTGACCGTCGTGGACGTGCGCTTCCAGATCGCCGAGGTGGCCCGGTGAGCGACGCGGACGTGCTGATGGCCGGGGTCGCGGCCGGGTTGCCGCCGCTCGGGCTGGACGACGTGCCCGAGCTGATGAGCCGGATGGACCACAAGTACGTGGTCGGCGTCACGACCATGGCCAGGCTCGCGGCCGAGCTGGGCGACCGGTTCTCGGTGTTGCGCATCGGGACGTTGCGCCAGTTCCGCTACACCTCGACCTACTTCGACACGCCCGACCTGCTGACCTTCCGCCAGCATCGGCAGGAACGGCGGCGCAGGTTCAAGGTGCGCACCCGTACGTACCTGGACGGGGGCGGGCGATGGCTGGAGCTGAAGCTCAACGGCACACGCGGCAGCACCGACAAACACCGCATCCCGTACGACGCCGCCCCGGCCGGCGAGCTGACTGCGGAGGCCATGCGGTTCGTCGGCGAGACGCTGGTCAACGAGCTGGGCATGGCCGCGCCCGAGACGCTGGGGCCCGTGTTGTCCACCGACTACCGGCGGGTCACGCTCATCGACCGGGCCGGGAATGCCCGGCTCACCTGCGACACCGGCCTGTTCTGCCACGACGGCGAGCGGGGTGTGCCCGCCCGCCGCGACCGGGTGCTGCTGGAGTCGAAGTCGGCCGACGGGCGGGCGGTGGTGGACCGGGTGCTGCGCGGGCTGGGGGTGCGGCCGGTCAGCGTGAGCAAGTACTGCGTGGCGGTGGCCGTGCTCCGGGGTGTCCCGGCCAACCGCTGGCAGCCCGTCATGCGTGGATATTTCCGGCTATAGCGGGAGGCCGCCCGTCGCCGCGCTCGTCGACCCCGTCGCCTGGTACGCCGCGATCGTGCGCTCGGCGATGCGCATCTGGTGGATCTCGTCGGCGCCGTCGGCGAAGCGGGCCCAACGGGCGTGCTGGAACATGCTCGCCAGCGGCGTGTCCGTGGAGTAGCCGAGGGCCCCGTGCACCTGGATCGCCCGGTCCACGATCCGGTTGAGGCTGCCCGCCACGAAGTGTTTGGCCATCGACACCTCCGTACGGAAGTCCTCGCCCTTGTCGATCTTCGAGGCGGCGTGCAGCACCATCAGCTTGCACTGGTACAGCTCCATGGCCGAGTCGGCGATCAGCCACTGCACACCCTGCTTCTCGGCCAGCAGTGACCCGTGGCTGTAGCGGTTGAGCGCCCGGTCCACCATCATGTCCAGCGCCGTCTCGGCCTGCGAGATCCACCGCATGCAGTGGGCCAGCCGCGCCGGGCCCAGCCGGTACTGGCCCAGCCGGTGGCCGTTGCCCCGCCCGCCCAGGACCGCGCTGTCGGGCAGCCGGAGGTCCTCGATCACGATCTCGCTGTGGCCGGTCGAGCCGTGCATGGTCTCGACCTCGCGCACGTCCTTCCAGCCCGGGTTGGGCAGGTCCACGAGGAAGGCCGTGTTCGCGCCGCGCGAGCCCTCGGGCACGTCCTTCTCGGTACGCGCGATGAGGATGGCGAAACTCGCTCGGCGGGCGTTGGAGATGAACCACTTGTGCCCGTTGATCACCCACTCGTCGCCGTCCTTGACCGCCTCGGTGCGGATCAGGGTGGGGTCGGAGCCGGCCACCTCGGGCTCGGTCATCGCGAAGCACGACATCTTCGTGCCGTCCAGCAGCGGGCGCAGGTACTTCTCCTTCTGCTCCGCGTCCGCCCAGTGGAGCAGCGTGTGCATGTTGCCCTCGTCGGGGGCCTGGCAGTTGAGCACCCACGGGCCGATGCGGGTCTTGGCCGCCTCCGACTGCACCATGGCCAGCTCGACGTGGCCGAGGCCCATGCCGCCCCACTCCTTCGGCATGTGCGGCAGCCACAGCCCCTCGGCCTTCGCCCGGCCGCGCAGCTCGAAGATCGTCCGCAGGTAGGCGTCCCGGTCGCCCTCCTCCACGCCGGACATCGCCGGGATCACGGTCTCCTGGATGAAGGACCTGACCCGCCCGCGGATCTCCTCGTGCTCGGGGGCGAGAGTGAAATCGATGGCCATGACTCTCCTTCGGCAATTTCACCGATAGTACTATCGGCGAAAACGCGCACAAGTCCCGTGAGGCAATCGTGACCAGCACACCGCTCAGCAGGAGCGAGGCGAAGGACCTGACCCGGCGCAGGCTGATCAGGGCGGCCCTGTCGATCCTCGACGAGGAGGGCGAGGCCGGCCTGACCACGGGCAAGGTCGCCAAGGCCGCCGGCATCGCCCAGTCGAGCTTCTACGTGCACTTCAAGGACATGCCAGAGCTGCTGCGGGTGCTCGGCGAGGAGGGCGGCGACCGGCTGCGCGGGGCGATGCGGGAGGCGCGGCGCAGGGCCCGCGAGGCGCCCGACGACCTCGAACGCCACCGCGACGCCTTCCGCATCCCGCTGGAGGCGATCTGCCGCCATCCGGAGCTGCTGCGCATCCAGCTGCGCGCGCGGCACGACCCGTCGTCCTCGCTGCGCGACTTCGCCGCCCGTACGGCCGCGATCTACCGCGAGCACCACGCGGCCGACCTGGCCGCGCTCGGCTACACGGCCGACGACGAACGGGACCGCCGCCGCCTGGAGATGATCGCCGAGGGCATCGACGCGGCCACGAACGCCCTGGCCATGGGCCACCTGGAGGGCCGCTACCCCGACCTGGAGGAGTGCGCCGACGTGCTGGTGGCGCTGTCCAGAGGCGCGCTGCGCCTGCTCAGGCACGACTCAGGCGGGACGCCGCAGCGGGGTGAAGGCCCAGGTCATGCGGGGTTCGACGGCCCAGCGGAAGAGCGTGCGCACCCAGGGGGTGCACAACAGGGCGGCGGTGAGGAGGCCCAACAGGAGTGACAGCGGCAGGCCCAGGCCGAGCCGCTCGGCGCCCTTCACCACGAAGCCGTGCAGCAGGTACGCGTACATGGTGGCCGACCCCAGCCCGCTGAACCAGGTGCGCCGGGCCGGGGTCACCGCCAGGAACGCCGCCACCAGCACCGCCCCCGCCGCCAGCAGGCCCAGCCGGATCGCGGTGCCGGTGAGGTCGTCCACGCCGATGGACGCGTTGGAGTGCCGCCACCTGATCCACTCGGTCGGCACCCGATCGTGGGTCAGCAGCGCGGCCGCGAGCCCGAGCCCCAGTACGCAGAACCCGGCCAGCCGCATGTGGGGCCGTCGCAACCACGCGAAGTGCTCGGGCCGCAACATCAGGCCCAGCACGTAGAACGGCAGCAGCGCGAACGTACGGTTCATGGCCAGCTCGCCGGGCAACCGGTCGAGCCCGGTCAGCAGGGAGAGCACGACCGCGACCGCGAGCGGCCACTTGAGCTGCTGCCACACCGGCGTGGACAACCGGGCCTGGCGATGAGGGGTGCGTTCACAGACTCCGCACCCTAGCCGCGGCCCGCCGAACCGCCGGGAAACCGGGGACGCGGTCCTACTGAGGGGCCGGGGTGGCGACGATCGTGACCGCGCCCGCCGGTACGGTGAGCCGTCCGTCCACGGGGGTGCCGTCCGGGAGGGTGCCGGTCGCCTCGACGACGGCGTCCTCGCCGGTGTGGTTGATGGCGAACAGGTAGCCACGGCCGTCGGGGTGGGAGCGGCGTACCACCTCGACGCCCCGACGGTCGGCGGTCGGGACGCCCGACTCGGCGCACACCGCGGCGAGCAGGCGGGCCGGGTCGGCGGGCAGCGTGGTCACGTAGTGGGCGGCGCCCTCGCCCCAGACGTTGCGCGTCCAGGCGGGCTCACCGGTGGTGTACGAGTCCAGGACCTCGGCGGTCGTGGCGTGGGCGACCTCGCTCCAGACCGCGCAGGTGCCGCCGCCCGCCAGCGTGACCGTCTCGCCCGCCGCCAGCGGGAAGAACTCCTCGACCCGTACGCCCAGCAGGTCCCGCCACGCGCCCGGGTAGCCGCCGAGCCGGACCCTGTCCTGCTCGTCCACCACCCCGCTGTACGGCCCCACCAGCGCGGTCCCGCCCCCGGCGACGAACCGTTCGAGGTTGCGCGCCCCCGCGTCGGAGACGAGGTAGAGCGAGGGGGCCACGACCAGTCGGTAACCGGACAGGTCGCCCTCGGGGTGGGCCAGGTCGCAGGTGACGCCGAGCTTCCAGAGGGCGGAGTGCCACTGCCTGATCACCTCGACCGGCTTGAGCTCCGTCGTCGGCTGCGCCGGATGGTCCTGGGCCCAGATGCTCTGGTAGTCGAGCAGGATCGCCACGTCGGACTCGACCCGGCTGCCCGCGACGTCGGCCACGCTCTTCAGGACGTCCCCGAGCGCGACGACCTCCCGCCAGATCTTGGTGTCGGTGCCCGCGTGGGGCAACATCGCCGAGTGCCACTTCTCGGCGCCCGCGCGGGAGGCCCGCCACTGGAAGAACAGGATCGCGTCCGCGCCCCTGGCCAGGTGGGCCAGGGAGTTGCGGTGCATCTCGCCGGGCCGCTTGGCGCGGTTGTGGCCCTGCCAGTTGACCGCGCTGGTCGAGTGCTCCATGAGCAGCCACGGCTGCCCGCCCTTGAACGAGCGGGTCAGGTCGGCGGCGAAGGCGAGGTCCAGGTGGGGGTCCTCGCCCAGCAGGTACTGGTCGGTGGAGATCACGTCCACCTCCTCGGCCCACGCCCAGTAGTCGGTGGCCCAGTGGTAGCTGCCCATGAAGTTCGTGGTGGCGGGCACGTCCGGGTCGATCCCGGCCAGCAGGTCGCGTTCGGCGCGGTAGAGGCGCAGCAGCGCGTCGGAGCTGAACCTGCGGAAGTCGAGCTGCTGGGCCGGGTTGGTGTAGGCGGGCGTCGCTCTCGGCGGCAGGATCTGCGCCCAGTCGCTGTAGCGCTGCGACCAGAACGCCGTGCCCCAGGCGTCGTTGAGCGCGTCGAGGGTGGCGTACCGGTCGATCAGCCAGTCGCGGAACGCCTGGGCGGAGACGTCGCAGTAGCAATGGGCGTTGTGGTTGCCGTACTCGTTGTGCACGTGCCACATGGCCAGGGCCGGGTGGTCGTGGTACCGGCGGCCGAGCTGCTCGGTGACGGCCAGGGCGCGCTCCAGGTAGATCGGCGAGCTGGGACAGAACGCCTGCCTGCTGCCGTGCGACAACACGCGGCCGTCGGCGCCCACGGGCAGCGCCTGCGGGTGGGCGTGCCCGAACCACGGCGGCGGCGAGGCGGTGGGGGTGGACAGGTAGACCTTGACGCCGCCCTCGGCCAGCAGGTCCATGACCCGATCGAGCCAGCCGAAGTCGTACTTCCCCTCGACGGGCTCCAGAAGTGACCATGAGAAGATGCCGAGGCTGACATGGGTGACACCGGCCTCCCGCATCAGCCGGACGTCCTCGGCCCAGGTCTCCTCCGGCCACTGCTCGGGATTCCAGTCGCCGCCGTACACGATCACCGCAACTCCTATTATTTTACGATTATTTCCTCCACCGTAGCGGCCAGAGCCGCCGCCGACGAGCCCCCAAGCCGGCCGTCGGCCACGACCGTGACGATCCGCCTGGTCAGCGTGCCCTCGACGACCAGCGGACGATCCCAAGCCAGCGCCTGCCCGACCCCGGGGTACTCCGCCATCCGGACGAACCAGGGGTCGTCGCCGGCCTGCACGAACACCAGCGTCCAGTCCCGTCCGTCCGGCTCGGTCCCGGACATGGCCACCCAGGGGCCCCGGCTGCCGTGCACGCTCTCCTCGTCCCCGGGGAAGGTCACCCGGCCGGTCGAGGTGCCCGGCGCGCGCCAGAAGAAGCCGCCGTAGCCCGCGCCCAGCCTGCCCTTGGTGGCCGAGCTGTTGACCTCCAGCGGGGAGCCGGTGAGGTTGGTGAGCGCGAACGTCAGGTCGAGCGCCCACACGTCGCCGACCGGCCGGGCGGCGACCGTACGCCGCTCGCGCGCGATCAGCCGCTCGCCGGGGCCGATCCACTCCAGCTCCTCGGTGAAACCGTCGTCGGCCAGCCGGGTGAACGCGACGTGCCGCTGCCTGCCGTGGTCGGCCAGCCAGACCGGTCCGCGGTCCCTGACGTGGGTGCGGCCGCCCCAGAAGTTCGCGCCGCCGAGGTCGGAGATCGCCACGCCCGCGCCGAGGTGGTGCACGTGGTCGCCGGGGCGGACCTGGGTGACGGTGAGGCCGCCGAGCGTACGCACCGGATGCAGGTACGGCCGCGGCGAGTCGGTGACGGGCAGGTCGGGCCGCCACTCGTAGGCCGCGACCGGCGTCCCGGCCACCCGCAGCTCCACGTTCGTCCACGGCGCGCCGAGCTCGGAGTAGAGCGCCAGCTCCCGCGCGCTGCGCGCGGTCAGCTCGGCGATGCCGGGCAGGAACCGGTGGGTGACCTCGCCCGCCTCGTCGCGTTCCACGACCTGGTGCCGTTCGGCGATGGGCAGCGGCTCGGGGGCCAGCCGCACCGCGTCGAGCACCTGGGTGAACGTCTCGGTCCTGGAGAGCGGGACGAGCAGGCCGGCTCCGGTACGGATGTGCGCGATCAGGTTCTCCAGCAGCCCGGTCCGCTCGTGCACGGTCGTCTCGACCGAGCCGTCGGCCCACTCGACCCGCAGCTCGTCCAGCGTGTACGTGAGCGTCGCCCGCCCCGCCTCCCCGTGCACCACCAGGTACGGCTCACTCCGCCCGGTCGCGCACAACGACACCGCGATCGTGATCACCGGCCCGCCCGCGATCCGGAGCCGCAGGCAGGAGGTGTCGTCGGCCTCGATCGGATGGGCGTGGTACAACTCGGTCTCGATCGCCTCGACAGGGCCGTCCACCAGGGCCAGCGCGGTCGCCACGGCGTGGGCGAAGGGGTTGGTGAGCGCGCCGTCCACCACGTCCGCGCCGTCCAGCCTGCGCCGTCCCGCCCAGGACGAGCGCGTGAAGTACGACGAGGGCCGCTCCCACGCGCCCGCGCCGCCGATGCCGCGGATCCGGCCGAGCGCGCCGCCCGCGATCAGCGCGCGCAGCGCGGGCACGGCCGCCGAGCCGAGGCTCTGGAAGCCGACCTGGCAGGCCAGCCCGGTCTCGGCCACCGCCGCGGCGATCCGGGCGTGCGCCCGCGGACCGGCCGCGGGCGGCTTCTCCAGCAGCACGTGCGACCCGGCGCGCAGCGCCGTGACCGCGAGGTCGGCGTGCGTGTGGATCGGCGTGCAGACGATCGTGACCTCGGCGCCGGTCCCGGCGATCAGCTCGCCCAGGTCCGGCGACTGCGGCAGCGGCCCGCCTGCCACCTCCACCGGGCGCACGTCGCAGATCCCGGCCAGCTCGACCAGGCCGGTGGCCGCGAGCCTGCGCAGGTCGTCCAGGTGGTGCCGTCCGTGCCCGTGCGCTCCCGCCAGTACGACCCTGATCGGGCCGGTCCGCGGCACGCCTGTCCTCACGTCCATCGCAACCCCAGTCCCGCGTGCCCGCCCACGCGCAGCACACCCTCGCGGACCTCCACCGGGTACGGCTCCGCCAGCAGCCCCAGCCCGCCGAACGAGGCGTCCTCGACGTCCTCGGCCAGCGGCGGCAGCGGCAGCGCCAGGGCGAGCTGCCCGGACACCTCGCTCAGCAGGTGCGGATGGACCGGCACGTCGAACGCCCTGGCCAGCTCCACGATCCGCAGGAACGGCGTGACGCCGCCGACGCGCACCACGTTCGGCTGGACGATGTCGCAGGCCCCCGCCGTGAGCAGGTCGCGGAAGCCGTAGACGGTGTAGACGTTCTCGCCCACCGCGACCGGGACGTCGGTCGAGCGGCGCAGCTCGACGTGTGCGGCCAGGTCGTCGGCGGGCAGCGGCTCCTCGATCCAGTGGAGGCCGAACTCCCGCAGCGCCGCCAGGGCACGCCTGGCCCGGTGGAGGTCCCACCGCTGGTTCGCGTCGATCATCAGCAGCCGGTCGGGCCCGATCACCTCGCGTACGGCGGCCACCCGGGCCACGTCCTCGGCCAGGTCCGGACGGCCCACCTTGATCTTGACGCCGGCGTACCCGGCCGCGACCCAGCGCCGGGCCTGCTCGGTCAGCTCGTCCAGGGAGTAGTGCAGGTTGACGCCGCTGCCGTACGCCGGGACCTGCTCGCGCCGCCGGCCCAGCACGTCGGCCAGGCCCACGTCGCCGCAGCGCAGGTCCCACAACGCCAGGTCGATGCCGGCCAGCGCGATCGTGGTGATCCCGCCGGGCCCGGCCTCGCGCAGGTGCCGCCACAGCCGGTCCCACACCAGCTCGGGGTGCGCGGGCAGCCCGATCAGCGCCTCGCGCAGGTCGTGGTCCAGCAGGGCCCGTACGGCGTGCGCGCCGATCTGCGGCGTCCAGGAGAACCCCGTGCCGGTGCGCCCGTCCTCCAGCGTCACGTGGCAGACGATCACATGGTTGGCGGGCACGTCCGGGCCCCACGGCCGGGGCAGCGGGACGGTCCGCAGCTCGGTCCGCAGCCCGGCGATCACGACGCCGCCAGGGCGAGCCCGGTCCTGATCAGCGCGTCCAGCTCGGCGAGGTGGTCCACGGCCACCTCGACCAGCGGCGGGCGCACCGGGCCGACGTCGAGGCCGCGCAGCCGTACGCCGGCCTTGACCAGCGACACCGGGTAGCTGGGCACCTTGTCGCGCAGGCGGACGAGCGGGGCGTAGAACTCGGTCAGCAGCCGCTCGTCGCCGTTCAGGTACGCCACGGCGATCTCGGGGGCGAAGGCGAAGACCGCGCTGGAGTACAGGTCCACGCCGATGCCCCGGTAGGCGGGCATGGTCAGCTCGGCCGTCGGCAGGCCGTTGAAGAACAGGAACTCCGGGTGCTTCCCGCGTACCGCGAGGACGGTCCGCTGCATCCGGTCGATGTCGCCGAGCCCGTCCTTGAGCCCGATCACCTCGGGGACGCCGGCCAGCTCGACCACGGTGTCCGGGTCGAGCACGACCGGGCCGCGCTGGTAGACGATCACCGGCAGCTCGGCGGCGACGGCGGCCACGTACGCGGCGTACCCGCTCGCCGGGCCCTGCGTCAGGTAGGGAGGCATGAGCAGCAGGCCGTCGGCGCCCGCCGCGCGGGCCGCCCGCGCCTGGTTCAGCGCCGTGCCGATCGGGCCGCCCGCCCCGGCGAACACCGGCACCCGCCCGCCCACGACCTCGGCCGCCACCCGGACGGCCCGCGCGTGCTCAGACTCCGACAGGGCGGAGAACTCGCCGGTGCCGCAGGCCGCGAACACGCCGCCGGGGCCGTGCGCCATGCCCTGCCCGATGTGCTCGGCCAGCACCTGCTCGGCGAGCGCGCCGGCGGCGTCGAAGGGGGTGACGGGGAAGAACAGCACACCGCTGAGGTTCATTCGGATTCCTTGAGTTCGGTTCGCCAGCTTCGCTTGGGCTCCCAGCCGAGCAGGCGTCGCGCCTTGGCCGTGGAGAAGGCGGGAGCGGTGCCGCTGAGCCCGGCGGCCAGCTCCTCGGTGCCCGGCACGGCCTGGGGGAGCAGGTCGGCCAGCGGTTCCCTGGCCAGGGCGTCGGCCGCCCCGGCGAAGAAGACCTCGCCGCCCGGCAGCTCGGGCAGCGCCGCGATCAGCACGGTGAACAGCTCGGCCGCGTCGCGCGCGTCGACGTAGTTGAACAGCGAGACGCCGCCGATCCGCGGCTGGTCGAGCCGCTCCTTGACGGTGTGCCCCGACTGCGTGGGCGCGCCCGCCCACTCCTCGGGCGGGATCACGAAACACGGCCGGACCGCCGCCATCCTCGTCCGGCCCGCCCGCGCGAACGCCTTCATGGTCTGCTCGGCCACCAGCTTGGACAGGTTGTAGCCGTTCCAGGGCAGCGCCGGGTGCTCCTCGTCGATCGGCAGGTACGACGGGACCCACCCGCCGGGCGCGCCGTAGCCGATCACCGTGGGGCTGCTGGCCACCACCACGCCGGACACGCCCAGCTCCACCGACGCCTCGCAGACGTTGAACGCGAGCCGCGTGTTCACCTCGAAGATCACTGATTCCGGCCGGCTGAACGGCGTCGCGATGGCCGCCAGATGGATCACCGACTCCGGCCGGAACCGGGCGATGGCCTCGAACGCCTGGCCGGTGTCCGTAAGGTCGGCCGGTAACGTCGCGGCGGCCTCGTCCGGCGTGCCGGGGGCCTGGTCCACGCCGATCACCTCGTGCCCGGCGGCCGCGAGCGCGGTGACGACGCTGCGGCCGAGGCGTCCGGCGCTGCCGGTGACGAGCACTCTGCTCACCGTGGGGGACTCCTTCAAGACTGCAAACAGTTGCACTAAACCTATGGGTCACGGTGGGCGAGGCGTCAAGAGCCGATTTCTGACCATGCCGTCTAGCTGGGTGAACAGGTGCATGCTGGGGGGCCGGCCGATCGGCAAGCGCTTTCATCGTTGCCCTGGTGTCTGCAAGCGGTTGCGTTAGGGTGGGCGACTGTGACAGTGACGATTCGCGATGTGGCCCGCGCTTCCGGTGTGCACGTATCGACCGTGTCGCGGACGTTCTCCGCGCCGCACATGGTGAACGCGGCCACCCGTACCAGGGTGCTGGCGGTGGCCGAGGAGCTGGGGTACCGGCCCAACAGGGCGGCCAGGGCGCTCACGACCGGGCGTACCCACAACCTGGGCCTGATCGTGGCCGACATCGCCAACCCGTTCTTCCCGCCGCTGATCAAGGCCGCCCACGCCGCGGTCCGACAGCGCGACTACCACCTGTTCGTGGCCGACACCGACGAGGAGGCGGCGGCCGAGGAGGAGCTGATCCAGGCGTTCTCCAAGCAGGTGGACGGCGTGGTGTTGTGCAGTCCGCGCTCGTCGAACAGGGTGCTGGAGCGGCTGGCCGAGCGGGTGCCGCTCGTGGTGATCAACCGCAGGCTGCGCGGCGCCGCCACGGTCCTGATGGACGTCGGGCACGGCGCCCGGCTCGCGGTCGAGCACCTGGCCGCGCTCGGGCACCGGCGCGTGGCGCTGCTGTCGGGCCCGGCCGGCTCGTGGACGAGCGGGGAGATCCGGTCGGCGGCCGAGCGGGTGGCGGGGGTCGAGCTGGTCGTGATCGGGCCCAACGCGCCCACCGAGCGGGGCGGCCTGGCCGCCGCGGCCGCGGTGTGCGAGGCCGGGGTGACCGGGGTGCTCGCCTACAACGACCTCATGGCGATCGGGCTCGTCGAGGGCCTCGGCGACCTCGGGCTGAGCGTGCCGGAGGACGTCAGCGTGGTGGGCATCGACGACATCGTCCCCGGGCGGCTGAACCGGCCCAAGCTCACCACGGTCGCCATGCCCACCGCGGCGGCCGGACGGCTGGCGGTCGACCTGCTCATCCAGGAGGTGAGCGCGACGACCTCGCTGGAGACCCGCCTGGTGGTGCGGGAGTCGACGGCACCGCCCCGATGACCTGCAAACGGTTGTACTAAATCGCAGCAATATTCATCAGACTTCTCCTGGGTAAGCGCTTGTCACCTGCGGAAATATGGCATCGATATATCGATAACGGCCATGTAACGCCTGCAAAGGGTTGACGGAACTTTCCCGGCAGCTATAGGAAAGCGCTATCCATTCACATCTCGCCGGAAGGTCCGTGATGACGAATGAGTTCCGTCATGACTGACTCGCTGAGGTGGGATCGTCGCATGTCCAGACGTTCCCGCCGCGAGGCGCGGGCCGCCTACCTGTTCCTGGCGCCCTGGTTCGCCGGTCTGCTCGTCATCACGATCGGCCCCATCGTCGCCTCGCTCTACCTGTCGTTCACCGACTACAACCTCCTGGAGGAGGCCAAGTGGGTCGGGTTCGACAACTACGTCAAGATGTTCACCGAGGATGCCCGTTACCTGAACTCGCTGAAGGTGACGACGATCTACGTGATCGTCTCCGTGCCGCTGCAACTGGCCTTCGCGCTCGCGCTCGCCCTGGTGCTCGACCGCGGGTTACGCGGCCTGTCGCTCTACCGGTCGATCTTCTACCTGCCCTCGCTGCTGGGCGGCAGCGTCGCGATCGCGATCCTGTGGCGCAAGGTCTTCGGGGCGGAGGGCCTGGTCAACGCCGTGCTGTCGGTCTTCGGCATCCAGGGGCCCGGCTGGGTCAGCGACCCCGACACCGCCCTCGGCACGCTGATCATTCTGCACGTCTGGACGTTCGGCGCCCCGATGATCATCTTCCTGGCCGGGCTGCGCCAGATCCCCGCCAGCTACTACGAGGCCGCCGCGGTGGACGGCGCCGGCGTGTTCCGCCAGTTCCGCTCGATCACGCTGCCGCTGCTGACCCCGATCATCTTCTTCAACCTGGTGCTGGAGATCATCAAGTCGTTCCAGTCGTTCACGCAGTCGTTCATCGTGAGCGGCGGCTCGGGCGGGCCGGCCGACTCCACGATGTTCAACACGCTCTACCTCTACCTCACGGGCTTCAAGAACTTCGACATGGGCTACGCGGCCGCCATGGCCTGGGTCCTGCTGCTCATCATCGCCGGCCTCACCGGGGTGAACTTCCTCGCGTCCAAGTATTGGGTCTTCTATGGCGACACCAAGTAGGCCGCTGCCCGTGCTGTTCCGCCCGGTCAAGGGCGGCCGGGTGGTCAAGCACGTCCTGCTGATCGGGTTCGGCCTGGTCATGCTCTATCCGCTGCTGTGGATGATCTCCAGCTCGCTCAAGCCCGAAGAGCTGATCTTCCGGCAGCCCGGCCTGTGGCCGAGCGAGGTCACGCTGGACAACTACACCGAGGGCTGGACCGCGCTGAAGCACCCCTTCGGGTACTACCTGTGGAACTCCGCGGTGATCACCGTGCTGTCGGTGGTGGCGAACCTGGTGGCCTGCTCGCTGGCCGCGTACGCCTTCGCCCGGCTGGACTTCCCGCTCAAGAAGTTGTGGTTCACGATCATGCTGGGCACGATCATGTTGCCCCACCACGTACTGATCGTGCCGCAGTACGTGATGTTCTCCAAGCTCGGACTGATCAACACGATCTGGCCGCTGGTCATGCCGAAGGTGCTGGCCACGGACGCGTTCTTCGTCTTCCTGATGGTGCAGTTCATCCGTTCCCTCCCCCGGGAGCTGGACGAGGCCGCCGAGATCGACGGCGCCGGCTACTGGCGCACGTTCATCAGGGTGATCATCCCGCTCTGCGCCCCGGCGCTGGCCACGACCGCGATCTTCACGTTCATCTGGACCTGGAACGACTTCCTCAGCCAGCTCCTCTACCTCAACAACCCGGACAATTTCACCGCCCCGGTGGCGCTGCGCACCTTCCTCGACGCCAGCAGCGACTCGTCGTGGGGCCCGATGTTCGCCATGTCGATCGTCGCGCTCGGCCCGATCTTCGGCTTCTTCCTGGCCGGCCAGAAGTACCTGATCCGTGGTGTGGCCACCACGGGACTGAAGTAGTTCCCCCACCCCCGAAACAGCGACATCCCACAGGAGGTAGAGCCGTGAGCTCAGGCAAGAAGACGTGGTCGGCGGCCCAGCTCGCCACCGCCGTGCTGGCGGTCACCGCGGCCTGCGGCGGCGGTGGCGAGGCCGCCGACGGCAGGACCAAGCTGCGCTTCTCCTATTGGGGCAGCGACGCGCGGCAGAAGATGACCGAAGAGGCGATCAAGAAGTTCGAGGCCAAGAATCCGGACATCGACGTCGAGGGCGAGTTCTCCGACTTCGCCAGCTACTACGAGACGCTGTCCACGAAGGTGGCCGCGAGCGACGCGCCGGACGTCATCACCCTGGAGATCCGCGGCCTGCGCGAGTACGCCGACCGCGGCACGCTGGCCGACCTGACCGGCAAGGTCCAGACCGCCGACATCGACCCCAAGCTGCTCGGCACCGGCGCCATCGACGGCAAGCAGTACGCCGTCCCCACCGGCGCCAACGTCTTCTCCGTGGTGCTCAACCCGTCGCTGGTGGAGGCGGCCGGGCAGAAGGCGCCCGACGACACCAAGTGGACCTGGAAGGACTACGTCGACCTCAGCTCCCAGATCACCGCCAAGGGCGGCGGCACGGTCTACGGCACCCAGCTCAACTGGAACCCCGCCTTCCTGCAGATCTTCGCCGCCCAGCGCGGCGAGCCCTTCTACGAGGGCAACAAGATCGGCGTCACGCCCGGGACGATCGTGGCCTGGTGGCAGGTCATGCTGGACACGATCAAGGCCAAGGGCAGCCCGGACGCCGCCAAGACCGCCGAGGTCGGCGCGACCAGCGTGGACCAGTCGCTGCTGGCCACCAACACCGGCGCGTCCGGCATGTGGTGGAGCAACCAGCTCGGCGCGGTCACCAAGGCGTCGGGCAAGGACATGAGCCTGCTGCGCCTGCCCAAGGAGGAGGGCGCCACCACCGGCGGCATGTTCCTGCAACCGGCGATGTTCTACACCGCCTCCTCGAAGAGCGAGCACGCCGCCGAGGCCGCGAAGTTCGTCGACTTCATGATCAACGACGCCGAGGTCGGCGGGATCATCCTCAGCGACCGCGGCCTGCCCGCCAGCTCGAAGGTCCTGGCCGCGGTCAAGGACAAGCTGCCGCCCGCCGACCAGAAGACGTTGGAGTTCGTCGACTCCATCAAGGGCGAGCTGGCCGACCCGCCCGCCGCGCCGCCGAAGGGCGCCAGTGCCCTTGAGGACATCCTCAAGCGGTACACCGAGGAGGTCATCTTCGGCCGGATGACGCCCGACGTCGCCGCCCAGAAGTTCCTGACCGAGGCCAACGCCGCCATCGCCGGCTGAGAGGACGACCATGAGGTACGCGTTCGTCGGGCTCGGGCACCGCGCGCAGCTCTACGTGGACGCGCTGCTCGGCGACTGGCGTGACGCCGGCACGGTCGTCGCCCTGTGCGACACCAACCGGACCCGCATGGACTACTACGCCGAGCGGATCGGCCACCCGGTGCCGTGCTTCGCCCCCACCGAGTTCGGCGAGGTGCTCGAACTCGCCGACGCGGTCGTGGTCGCCACCGTGGACGCCGCGCACGCCCGGTACGTGTGCGCGGCGCTGGAGGCCGGCCGCGACGTCATCGTCGAGAAGCCGCTCACCGTTGACGCCGAGAGCTGCGCGGCCATCGCCGAAGCGGCCCGGCGCAGCACCGGCAGGCTGATCGTCACCTTCAACTACCGGTACTCGCCACGCAACTCGGCCGTACGCCGCCTGCTCATGGACGGCGCCGTCGGCGAGGTGACGTCCGTGCACTTCGAGTGGACGCTCGACACCATCCACGGGGCCGACTACTTCCGGCGCTGGCACCGGGACCGGGCCGGCTCGGGCGGCCTGCTGGTGCACAAGTCCACCCACCACTTCGACCTGGTCAACTGGTGGCTCGGGGCGGCGCCGGAGATCGTGTTCGCGCAGACGTCCCTGCGCTTCTACGGCTCGGCCAACGCGCGGGCGCGCGGCCTGGCGGACCGTCCCGGACGCGGCCAAGGCGCGCCCGGCCTCGGCAGCGACCCATTCATCCTGGACATCTCCGCCGATCCCCGGCTCAAGCGTCTCTACCTGGACGCCGAGCACGAGGACGGCTACATCCGGGACCAGGACGTCTTCGGCGACGGCGTGACCATCGACGACAACATGGCGGTCCTGGTGCGGTACGACAGCGGGGCACTGCTGACGTACTCGCTGAACGCCCACGCGCCCTTCGAGGGGTATCGGGTGGCGTTCAACGGCACGGCGGGACGGCTGGAGCTGGAGGTGGTCGAGCGGGCCTGGACGCCGCCGCACGCCGCGATCGACCCGAGCGCGGCGTCCAAGGAGCACGCCGCCGGGGCGTGGGAGCGGCTCACCCTGCGCCCCCACTGGGAGGAGCCCCGGGAGGTGCCCGTCGGGGAGGGCGCGGGCGGGCACGGCGGCGGTGACCGGCTGCTGCTGGACGACGTGTTCCGCGGCCCGGCCGACGACCCGCTGGCCCGGCAGGCGGGTTACCGGGACGGCATCCGCAGCGTCCTGACGGGCGTCGCGGCCACGCGCTCGGCCGCCTCGGGCACCCCGGTACACCTGACCGACACCGGCACCCGCCTGGCCTGACGCGGCCGGGGAGCGCAGCGCGGGCGCCGCAGTGCGGGCGCGTCAGCCGCCTGCCTTCCAGCGGGCTATGAGCTTGTCGTAGTCGAGGGTCTCCGGCTTGCCGCGCTCGTCGGCCAGCTTCGGCGCGGGCGCGCCCGGCTGGTCGATCCAGTACTGGGCCGGACGCTCGGGGTTCAGCTTGGGGGCGCACTGCCCGCCGTACCCCTGGCGTTCCCGGGACAGGCGTTCCAGCCGGGCCAGGATCTCGTCCTGCTGCCTGGCCAGGTTGTCCATGGACTGCTGCGGGGTCGTCTCGCCGGTGACGGCGGTGGCCACGTTCTGCCACCAGAGCTGGGCGAGTTTGGGGTAGTCGGGCACGTTCGTGCCGGTCGGGGTCCACTGCTTGCGGGCGGGGGAGTTGTAGAACTCGATCAGGCCGCCGTACTTGGCGGCGTTGTCCTTGAAGTAGTCGCTCTTGATGTCGGAGTCGCGGATGAAGGTCAGCCCGGTGATCGACTTCTTCAGCGACACCGTCTTGGAGGTGACGAACTGCGCGTACAGCCAGGCGGCGGCCCTGCGGTCCTTGGGGGTGTTGTTCAGCAGCGTCCACGAGCCGGCGTCCTGGTAGCCGAGCTTGTTGCCCTCCTTCCAGTAGGCGCCGTGCGGGCTGGGCGCGATGCGCCACTTGGGGGTGCCGTCGTCGTTGACGACCGGCAGGCCCTTCTTGGTCATGTCGGCCGTGAACGTGGTGTACCAGAAGACCTGCTGGGCGATGTCGCCCTGCGCCGGGACGGGGCCCGCCTCGCTGAAGTTCATGCCGGCCGCCTCGCGCGGCGCGTACTTCTTCAGCCAGTCCACGTACTTGGTGAGCGCGTACACCGAGGCCGGGCCGTTGGTGTCGCCGCCGCGGGTGACCGACGAGCCGACCGGGCGGCAGTTCTCCACGCGGATGCCCCAGTCGTCCACCGGCAGGCCGTTGGGGATGCCGGGGTCGCCGTTGCCCGCCATGGACAACCAGGCGTCGGTGAAACGCCAGCCCAGCGACGGGTCCTTACGGCCGTAGTCCATGTGGCCGTAGACCTTCTCGCCGTCGATGGTCCCGTCGCCGTTGACCTTGTTGGTGAAGAAGTCGGCGATGTCCTCGTAGGCCGCCCAGTTGACCGGTACGCCCAGGTCGTAGCCGTAGGCGTCCCTGAACTGCTTCTTGATCGCCGGGTCGGTGAACCAGTCGTAGCGGAACCAGTAGAGGTTCGCGAACTGCTGGTCGGGGAGCTGGTAGATCTTCCTGTCCGGGCCGGTGGTGAAGCTGATGCCGATGAAGTCGTTCAGGTCGAGGGTGGGGGAGGTGACGTTCTTGCCCTCTCCGGCCATGTAGTCCGACAGCGGGAACACGTAGGTGCCGCGTGAGTGGGTGCCGATGAGGTCGGAGTCGTTGACGTAGGCGTCGTAGATGTTCTGGTCGCCCTGGATCTGCGTCTGGAGCTTCTCGATGACGTCGCCCTCCTGGATCAGGTCGTGCTTGATCCTGATCCCGGTGATCTCGGCGAACGCCTTGGCCAGCTTCTGCGACTCGTACTCGTGGGTGGTGATCGTCTCGGACACGACGTTGATCTGCATCCCCCGGTACGGCGCCGCCGCCTTGATGAACCAGTCCATCTCCGCCAGTTGCCGATCCTTCGACAGCGTGCTCGGCGTGAACTCCTCCGACACCCATCGTCGCGCCGCGGCCCTGCCGTCGGCCTCCTTGAAGTCGCTCTTCGGCTTCTCCTCGCCGCCGCCCGTGAACGCGGCCGCCACCAGGGCCAGCGCGGCCGTGATCGCCGCCGCCGTCCTGCCCGCGCGATGCCTCATCGCCTGGCTCCTCTCAGCCCCATCTTCCGATCACGACCACGACCAGCAGCGCGACGCCGAGCGCCGCCCACATGGACAGGTCGGTGACTGCCATCCACAGGGCCAGGACGACGGCCGCGCTGATCAGGCCGATGTACAGCCGGTCGCCCCGGTCGGTCTCGATCCGCAGGAACCCGCGCCTGGCCACGGGAGGGGAGAGCCGGCCCCAGACCGCCATCACGCACAGCAGCACGGCCAGCCCGGCGAACACCAGGGCCGTGGGGACGGTCCACACCATCCACTCCATGGTCAGACCCTCCCCAGGGCGAATCCCTTGGCGATGTAGTTGCGTACGAACCAGATGACGACCGCGCCAGGGACGATGGTCAGCACGCCGGCCGCCGCCAGCAGCCCCCAGTCCACGCCCGCCGCGCTCACCGTCCTCGTCATGGTGGCCGCGATGGGCTTGGCGTCCACCGATGTGATCGTCCTGGCGATCAGCAGCTCCACCCAGCTGAACATGAAGCAGAAGAACGCGGTGACGCCGATCGCGGACCTGATCAACGGCAGGAAGACGCGGAGGAAGAAACGCGGCAGCGAGTATCCGTCGATCGCCGCGGTCTCGTCGATCTCGCGGGGGATCCCCGACATGAACCCTTCGAGGATCCAGACCGCCAGCGGGACGTTGAACAACATGTGCGCGATCGCCACGCCCAGATGCGTGTCGAACAGCCCGACCGCCTGGTAGATCTGGAAGAACGGCAGCAGGAACACCGCCGGGGGAGCCATCCGGTTCGTCAGCAGCCAGAAGAACAGGTGTTTGTCCCCGGCGAAGCGGAACCGCGAGAACGCGTACGCCGCCGGGAGCGCCACGACGAGCGACATGACCGCGTTCAGCGAGGTGTAGACGATCGAGTTCAGGTAGCTCGAATACCACGACGCGTCCGTGAAGAACGTGGCGTAGTTGTCGAAGGTCACCCGCTGCGGGATCAGCGAGAAGCTGCCCAGGATGTCCTCGTTCGGGCGGATGGACATGCCGAACATCCACAACAGCGGCAACATCAGCGTGGCGGCGTACAGCCAGAAGACCGTGCGCGCCCATGGCAGGTGGCGCATCGCGTTCACCTCCCCGCCCTGGTCAGGACGGTGAAGAAGACGTAGCAGGCGATCTGGACGAGCAGGAAGTACAACAACGAGAACGCGCCCGCCGGGCCCAGGTCGAACTGGCCGACGGCGATCTTCGACAGCAGGATGCTCAGGAACGAGGTCGCGTTCCCCGGCCCGCCCCCGGTCACCACGAACGGCTCGGTGTAGATCATGAAGCTGTCCATGAACCGCAGCAGGATCGCGATCGTCAGCACTCCGCGCAACCTCGGGAGCTGGATGTGCCGGAACGTGGCCCACGCCGACGCGCCGTCGATCTGCGCGGCCTGGAAGTACGGCTCGGGGATCGAGCGCAACCCCGCGTAGGCCAGCAGCGCCACCAGCGGCGTCCAGTGCCACACGTCCATGACCAGGACGGTGATCCAGGCGTCGGCCGGGTCGAGCGTGTAGTTGAACGGGATGTGCAGCACGTCGTTGATCAGCCGGCCGCCGAGCCCGATGTCGCCGCGGGCGAAGATCTGCCAGATCGTGCCCACGACGTTCCACGGGATGAGCAGCGGCAGCGCCACCAGCACCAGCGCCACCGACACCCAGAACCCGCGGCGCGGCATGCAGACCGCGACGGCCACGCCGAGCGGGACCTCGACCAGCAGCACCTGCGCCGAGAACAGCAACGTGCGCACGAGCGCGGCGCGCACCTCCGGGTCGCGCGCGATCTGCCGGAACCAGTCCAGGCCGACGAACACCCGCTCGACCGGGCTGAAGACGTCCTGGACGGAGAAGTTCACGACGGTCATCAGCGGGATCACCGCGGTGAAGGCCACCGACACCACGACCGGCAACACCAGCAGCCAGGCCCGGTTGTTCCGCGGCCGGGAATCGGTGCGCGTCCCGGTCACGCCGGTCCCCTTCCGTCCAGGGGCGCGAGCGAGCCGCACCGGACCTCGTCGCGGAACAGGAACGTCCGGTCCGCGGGGAAGCCCAGGAACTCGACCGTGCCCGGCGTCCAGGACGAGCCCGCCTCGGTCCTGGCGATCACGGGATGCCCGCCGACCTCGGCGCGTACCAGGTCGTGGGAGCCCATACGGTCGACGCCGGTCACCCTGGCCGCCACGCCGGGGCCGCCGGGCGGGCCGCCGACCTGGACGAACTCGGGCCGTACGCCGATCCGCACCGGCCCCGGCGGCAGCTCGCCGGCCACCGCGCCCACCTCGGAGCGGCCGATCCTGACCACGCCGCCGTCGATCTCGGCGGGCAACACGTTCATGCCGGGCGAGCCGATGAAGTGGCCGACGAACTCGTGCTCGGGCGACAGGAACAGCTCGGCCGGCCGTCCGGCCTGCACGATCCGGCCGTCGTTGAGCACGACCACCTCGTCGGCGAAGGTCAGGGCCTCGGTCTGGTCGTGGGTGACGTAGACGAGGGTGTGGCCGGTGTCGCGGTGGATCTCCTTGAGCTTGCTGCGCAACGTCCACTTCAGCGCGGGATCGACCACGGTCAGCGGCTCGTCGAGCAACACGGCCGCCACCTGGGCGCGTACGAGGCCGCGGCCCAGGCTGACGATCTGCTTGCGGCCCGGGTCGAGGCGGCGCGACCGGCGGCGCAGCACGTCGTCCAGGCCCAGCATCGCCGACACCCGCAGGACGCGCCGGCGGATCTCCGGCGCGGGCACCTTCCTGTTGCGCAGCGGGAAGGCCAGGTTGTCGTAGACCGTCATCTCCTCGTACAGGACGGGGAACTGGAAGACCTGCGCGATGTCGCGGCCCGCTGTGGGCACGCCGGTCACCTCGCGGTCGTCGAACCAGATCCGGCCCACCGTGGGCGTGAGCAGCCCCGAGATGATGTTCAGCAGTGTGGTCTTGCCGCAGCCGCTCGGGCCGAGCAGGGCGTAGGCCCGGCCGCTCCGCCACGTCCAGGTCATAGGCTTGAGCGCCCACGTCCGGCCGCCGTCGTAGCTGTGGCCGACTCCTTCCAGGCGGATCTCAGCCATGCGGGCCGGCCTCCGCCGCCGAGGCGGCGGCCGGTAATCGGCTCCCGGCCTCGTCGAACACGAAGATGTGCCGGGGGTCCACGTACGCCGTGGCGGACTCGCCCGGGGTGAACAGCCGCGGGCCGGGCAGGTGGGCCACCAGGTGCCGCCGTCCCTCCAGCAGCAGGTGCAGGAACGTCGCGCTGCCGGTCACCTCGGCGAGCCTGATCTCGGCGGGCAGTTCCAGCGCGCCGGGGCCGTTCCTGGCGATCGTGACCTGGTGGGGGCGGATGCCCAGCACGACGCCCCCGGGGGGATGGCCGGGCGGCGCGGGGAAGGACGTGTCGAGCACCTCGATCCGGCCGTCGCGGACGGTGCCGGGCAGGAGGTTCAGCGGCGGGTCGCTGAGCGTGGCCGCGACGGCCAGCGTGGGCGGCTCGGCGTACAGGGTGGCCGGGTCGCCGATGTGCTGGACCCTGCCCTCGCCCAGCACCACGGCGGGCGCGGCGAAGGTCAGGGCCTCGTTCGGGTCGGCGGTGGAGTAGAGGACGACGCCCGGCGAGCGCGCGAACATGTGCTTGAGGTCCTCGCGCAACTGCTCGCGCAGCTTGAAGTCGAGGTTGGCCAGCGGCTCGTCGAGCAGCAGCACGTCCACGGGCCTGGCCAGCGCGCGGGCGATGGCGGTGCGCTGCTGCTGGCCGCCCGACAACTCCGCGGGCCTGCGGTCCAGCAGGTCGCCGAGCCCCATGAGCGCGGCCACCTCGCGCACCCGCCGGTCGATGCCGTCCTTCCGGTACGACCGGTCGAGCCGCAGCGGCGAGGCGATGTTCTCATAAACCGTCAGAGACGGGTAATTGATGAATTGCTGATAGACGAAGGCGACCGAACGCTTTCGCACGGAAATCGCGGTGACGTCTTCTCCGTCGACCAGCACCCGCCCGGAATCGGGTGGCCGCAGCCCGGCGACGACCCGCATGAGCGTGGTCTTTCCCGAGTTCATCGGGCCGACGAGCGTGGTCAGTCCATTCGAAAATTCGAGGTGGATGTCGTCGAGCCAGGTCTCCCCGCGCTGCCGTACGCGGACGCCATCGAGAATCAGCGGCACAATGTCCGGTCCTCTCTCCCGGAGCTTGCCCTCCATCTAACATGATCTGAATCTTCGTGCAAAGAGGGAAGTTGAGGTGACCGCTGTTAATCAATTGACTCTTGTTATGGGATTTGTCAATGGGAGAAGAGTTTGGTGACCAGGGTGTGCAGCAGGCGGCGTTCGTCGTCCGTCAGCGGGGCGAGGGTCTCGCGTTCCACGTCTGTCACCACCGTGCGGGCGCGTACCAGGGCGTCGCTCCCGGCGGTGGTGAGCGAGATCCGGTAACGACGTCGGTCGGCCGGGTCGCGCTCCCGTACGGCGAGTGACCCGTCCATCAGGCCGTCCATCAGGCGCACCATGTCGCTCGGGTCGAGGCCCAGCCGGTCGCCGATCTCGCGTTGTGCCGCGGGCCCGAAGTCGTCGAGCGTGGCGAGCGCGGCGAACTCCCACAGGCTCAGCCCGGTCTCGCCCGTCCGCCGGTCGGCCAGCGCGCGCCGGTTGGCGACGCCGACCTTGTGCAGCACGAAGGTGGTCGTCCCGAGGAGGGTGGGTGGCAGTTCCATGTCAGCAGAAGTGTAGGTTGTCACCAATAGTTGGTGACTACCCACTAATTTTCGGAGGTCCTGGATGGACGCCCTCTACCCCCGGCTGCTGGTGCGCGACTTCCCCGCCGCCGTCGCCTTCTACCGGGCCGCCCTCGGCGTGGAGCCGGTGAAGGTGCTGACGGAGGCGGCCTACGCCAACTGGGACATCGACGGCCAGGCCGGTCTCGTGCTCTTCGGCCGCGACAACATGGCCCATGTCGTGGGCACCGCCGGCCTGCCCGCGGCGCCCGCCCAGGACACGGCGATGCTGGTCATGAAGGTCGACGACGTGGACGCCGGGACCGACCGTCTCGTACGGCTCGGGGCCGTGGTCGTCGCGCCGCCGCAGGACCGTCCCGCGTGGGCGCCCGGCCTGCGTACGGCCCACCTGCGTGACCCGGAGGGCAACCTGATCGAGCTCCAGTCCTACTGAGGGCAGAGGATCGTCAGGGCAGGATGGCATCCACGTAGCCGCCGTCCACGCGCAGCGCGCCGCCCGTGGTCGCCGAGGCGAGCGGCGAGCTGAGGTAGACGACCATGTTGGCGATCTCCTCCGGCTCGATCAGCCGCTGGATCAGCGACTGCGGACGGTGCTTGAGCATGAACGCCCGCTGCGCCTCCTCCCACGGCAGCTCCTTGTCCACGAGTTGGTAGACGAACTCCTCCACGCCCCCGGTGTGCGTGGGCCCGGCGATCACCGAGTTGACCGTCACCCCGCTCCCGGCGGCCTCCTTGGCGAACCCGCGCGACACGGCCAGCAGCGCCGTCTTGCTCATGCCGTAGTGGATCATCTCGATCGGCGTGGCGACGGCCGAGTCGCTGGCGATGTACTGGATCCGGCCCCAGCCGCGCTCGATCATGCCCGGCAGGTACGCGCGCGTCAGCCGGACCGCGGCCAGGACGTTGACGTCGAAGTACCGCCGCCACTCGGCGTCGGTGATCTCCAGCGCCGGTCTGGCCTCGAAGATGCCCAGGTTGTTGACGAGGATGTCCACCTGCGGCAACGAGCTCAGGACCCGCTGGAGCCCGTCCTCGGTGGAGACGTCGCCGGGCGCGGCGACCAGCCCGCCGTGGTCCATGCGTTCGACGGCGGCGGCCACCGAGCCCTCGCTGCGGCCGTTGACGCCGACCCGCGCGCCCGCCCGTGCCAGACCGGTCGCGATGGCCGCCCCGATGCCCTGGGTCGAGCCCGTGACCAGCGCGGTCTTCCCGCTGAGATCGATACTCACCATGACTCCATTGTTCGTGGCCGCCCGCCGGAGATCGGTACCGGGGCACGCCGGGGCACGCCGGGGCGCGAATCGGGCCGTGTTCCGGGTAGGTGAGTGATGCTGGTGAGTGCGTCGGGAGGAGCGTGGGTGCGCCGATTACGGTGGCTGGTCGTGGTGGTCGTCCTGGCGGTCTGCGTCGTCGTCCCGGCCGGTCCCGGCGCCGGTGACGACGGGTGCCCGCCCAGGGACACGCGGGTGGGGGCGCCGTACGCGATCAGCGGGTACTGGGTCATGCCGCGTGCCTCCCTGTGCGTGACACGGCGGATGGTGGAGGCGATCCACTCGCTCGGCGGCGACACGCTCGTCACGTTCGGGCCGCGGTTCGACGCGGGGCCGATGGAGGCCGACGTCGCCGCCTGCCGGGTGGACGGCAAACCCTGCGCGCGGGTGCCGGGCAAGCGGGTCCGGCACGTCTACACGTACGTGACCAGCGAGGAGTTCGGGCCGTCGGTGTTGCGCTGTCCCGGCCTCGACCGGCGGATCGAGAGCGGGGGCCGGATCTTCTACCGCGTGTCGCTGGCCCGGTCGTGCGCCGAGCGCGTGCAGGACCTTGTGCTGGTCTCGACCGACGGCGACGGGCTGGGCAACCTGATCGACGAGGCGGCGGCGTACGGCATGACGGTGTTCCCCGGGCTGCCCGCCGCGCCGCAGCGGCGTGGCAAGCCGTGGGAGCCCGACCTCGCGCACGCCGCCGCGCTGAACGCCTTCACCGCGCGGGTGCTGGCCGGCTACCGGGAGCGGTTCGGCGGGTCGGCGGCCTTCGGCGGGGTCTACCAGTCGTACGAGCTGGCCATGCGCGACCGGGGGCCGCGCGACCCGGTCCTCGCCCTGTACGCGGCCCAGCACGAGGTGGTCACCGCCGCGCTGCCCGGCAGGAAGATCCTGGTCAGCCCCTACATCGACGCCCGCAGGGGCCGCGGGTTCCCGCCCGGCCAGGTGCCCGGCGGGCTGGCGGACATCGCCGCCACGCGGGCCGGCGCGCCCATGGCCGTCGCCGTGCAGGACGGGCGGGGCACGGGGAAGGTGCCGGTCCACGGGATCGAGGAGGGGACGGCCATGGTCGCACCCCGGCTCGTGCCGGTGGTCGGCCGGGTGCGCAACGCCGACGGGTACTACGGGCCCACCAGGGACTACATCGAGGCGGCCGCCCGGAACGTGCCCGCCGGGGTCGAGCTGTGGGTGAACGTCGAGGGCTTCGAACCCGCCCCGGCGGACGGGGAGTGCGGGCGGGTCGAGCCGCTGCCGTTGCGGGGGCGTACCAGCAAGGCCCGGCTGGACCAGCAGATCATGGCGACCGGCGGGCACGCGGTGAAGATCATCTCCTACGGCTGGGACCCCTTCTTCACCTGCCAGCCGAGCCCCGCCGGTCCTTCCCTGGCCGACGACATCGCGAACGGCCGGCGGCAGCCGATCATCGTGAACGCGTACCGGAAGGAGGTGGACGGGCGGCCCGGGATCGCCGTCGAGGGTTACAACCTGCGCGGCGGCACCCTGAGCTTCACCTCGCCCGGCGGCCGCGAGGTGCGCGTCGCCCAGCGGTGGCACGGACCCGGGCGGCCCGAGTCGGCCTGGGCCCCCTACGTCCCGCCGGGCCCCTGGACCTCCGTCACCGCCACGAACGCCGCCGGATACACCAGCACGAGCGGCTACGTGTTCCGCTAGCGCTCACGGCGTGGCGAAGCCGCGCAACATGGCTTCGAGCGCGAAGTCGAAGCGGGGGTCGGTCCCGGAGGCGGGCTGGGCGCGCCGGGCCCGGGTGGCCTCGGCGAGGAGCGGGGTCTCCAGCAGGTCGGGCTCGGGGATGTCGCGCATCCGGCCGCCCTGCTCGGGCCGGTCGCCGCCGCCTCCGGCCAGGAGGGCGGCGTGGCCGACGACGAAGCCGGTCACGGCGTAGAGCATGTCCAGCGCGTGGTCCGGCGGCACCCCCGCGGCCCGCAGCACGTGGAGCGCGTCCTCCATCAGGCGCAGGTTGCGCGGCGTGATCGCGGGCCGGCCGACCACCAGGGGGAGCAGGTTCGGGTGCGCGAGCAGGGCGCGCAGCAGCGCGTGGGCGTACTCGCGCAGGCCGTCCTGCCATGAGGCGGCCTCGTCCAGCAGTGGCGCGGCCTGCGTGACGAGCTCCTCGACCAGGCCGTCCAGCAGGGCTTCCTTGCCGGCGACGTGCTGGTAGAGGGACATGGCCTCGACGCCGAGCTCCTGGCCGATGCGGCGCATGGACAGCGCCTTCAGCCCTTCGCGGTCGGCCAGCGCCAGAGCCGCCCGCAGGATGCCCTGCCGGGTCAGGCCGGCGTTCTGGCCGCGGGTGCGCTTCGGGGACATGGTGGCCTTTCTCACAACCCTGATTCTTACTTCGTAAGTATAGTGGGGCCAGGCAAACATACGTTGTAAGAATCATGGAAGGACACAGACGATGACAGGGAAGCCGCGGGGCGCCCTCGCCCTGATGTACGGCGGCGCCGCGCTCACGGTGTTCGCCACCCTCTTCGTGTTCATCGGCCGGGACGGCCTGGCCGAGCACCTCAGCACCGGTTACCCGGCCCTCGCGCCCGGGAAGATCGACGAGGGCGTCACCCTCTACACGGTGATCCTCTGCGCCGTGGGAGCGCTTGGGCTCCTCGGCTGGCTCGGCGCCGCCGGGGCGGCCCGCGCCGGCAAGGGGTGGGCCCGCTGGGCGGCGGCCGGCCTGTTCGCGGTCGCGCTCTGCTTCACGGTCGCGGCCCTGACCGTCCGCGACACCAACGGCGAGGTCGGCCTCGCGCCGCTGCTCGGCTGGCTCCAGGTCCTGCCGCTGATCCCCGGGCTCGTGGCGGTCGTGCTGTTGTGGAGAAGGGCGGGATGACGGCGGCCCGGAGCGCCGGGCGTGCCGTCCTGGGCGGGCTCGCGGCGCTCAAACGCCTGATGTACCGGGGTGGACGGCCCAACGCGCTCATGCGGGCGATGAACCGGCTCGACGCGCTGACGTACGGGACCCGCTGGTTGTCACCGCGTCCTGGCGCGGTGCTCAAGGTGGTGGGACGTCGTAGCGGGAGCCTCACGTCGGTGCCCGTCGCGATCGCCCGCTGCGATGGGGCCGAGTTCCTGGTGTCCATGCTGGGGCCCGACGCGAACTGGGTGCGGAACGTGCGCGCCGCGGGCGGCCGGGCCGTGCTCTCCCGTCGCGGGCGGGAGGTTCCGGTCGTGCTCGACGAGGTCCCGGCCGAGCGCCGTGCCGAGATCCTGCGCCGCTACGTCGCCGTCGCGCCCGGCGCGCGTCCCCATCTCGGACTCGGGCCGAAGGCGCCCCTGGAGCGGTTCGGCCGGATCGCGTCCCGCCACCCCGTCTTCCGGATCCTGCGGGCGGGGTCAGGTCAGGGCTGAGACGAGGATGTCGGTCAGGGTCGCCGCCTGGCTGCCGTCCTCGTCGAGGTCGGGGTCGAGGATCGTGACCTGGATCCCGGCCGCTCCGGGCAGCGCGACCAGCCCGCGGACCAGGTCGGCGAGCTGGTCGCCGGTCAGGCCGCCGGGGGAGGGCGAGTCGACGGCCGACACCACGGACGGGTCGAGCACGTCGGCGTCCACGTGGATCCAGAACCCGTCGAGGTCGTCGCGTACGAGCACCCGCTCGGCGGCCTCCAGCGGGATGTCGTTCCCGGCGACGAAGGCCAGGCCGCTGCCGGAGATGTCCCGTACGTCCTCGTCGTCGCGCACGCCGAGCACGATGACGTCCTCGTCCCGCACGTACGGGCGCAGGCCGTCGATGTCGGTCAGGTAGTCCTCGCCACGGCCGGTGATGAGGGCCAGGTCCTCGCCCGCCGCCGCGCCGACGTGCGGGGAGTTGCCCAGGTGGCGGAAGTCGGCGTGGGCGTCGAGGTAGGCCACGCCGTAGCGGCCCGTCCTGCGCAGCGCGAGGGCCGGGCCGAGCAGGATCGAGCAGTCGCCGCCGAGCAGGACGGGGAAGCCGCCGGACTCCCTGATCCCGGCGACGCGGGCGGCCAGCTTCCGGGTGTAGTCGGCGATGGCCCGGCCGTTGCGCACGCCGTCGCCGGGCTTCCAGGTGGCCACGTAGCGGGGCGGGACGAGCGTGCCGGCGTCGGCCGCGCCCAGCCGGGCGACCAGGCCGTTGTCGCGCAGCGCCCATGGTGCCTTGTAGCAGCCGGGGATGACATCCTCAGCCGGTGGGCGCAGCCCGAGGTTGGAGGGCGCGTCGAGGATGGTCAGGTTTCTGTCAGGGGTTATAGTGCTCATAGTCGTGACAGTAGCAGGAGGGTGAGGGATGCGCCAGTTCACCGAGACAGGTCTCGTGGCCGTCGATCTGGCCAACACGTGGGACGAGTACCTGGACGAGCCCGAACGGCTGCCCGACGTGACGGAGCTCCGCCGCTTCTTCCGGGAGCTGGACGAGGACCCGCGCGGCGTCGAGGAGGAGGACCTGCCCGCGGTGCGGGAGGTGCGGGGGCGGCTGCGGGGCGTGCTCGCGGCGGAGCCGGCCGGCCGGGCGCAGGCCCTGGCGGAATGGGTGGCCGGATTGCCGGTACGGGCGGCGGTGGAGGAGGCCGGCGGCGTGCCTCGGCTGCGGCTGGTCGCGCCGGAGGGGGCGACGGCGGCGGGGCGGCTCGCCGTACGGGCCGTCACCGAGCTGCTGGAGCTCGCCGCGTCCGGTGACTGGGAACGGCTGCGCCGGTGCGCGGCCACGCCGTGCACCGACGCCTTCGTCGACCGGAGCCGGCCGGGCAAACGCCAGTTCTGCTCGACCCGCTGCGCCAACCGCGCCCACGCCCAGGCCTCCCGCGCCCGCCACCGCTGACGGCGGGGGCGCCGGAGGGCGGGGTCAGGCGAACAGGGTGCGGCCCCAGTAGTCGCCGGCGTCCTGGACGCCGGGCGGGCAGGCGAACAGGCCGCTGGAGACGTGCTTGATGTACTCGTTGAGCGCGTCGTGCCTGGCCAGGTTCATCTGCACGGGCACGAACTGCTTGCGCGGGTCGCGCTGGTAGGCGATGAAGAACAGCCCGGCGTCCAGGCGGCCGAGCCCGTCGGAGCCGTCCACGAAGTTGTAGCCGCGGCGCAGCAGGTGGGCGTTGCCGTTGTTGCTCGGGTGCGCCAGCTTGACGTGCGAGTCGTCCTTGATCATCGGCTGGCCGTCGGGGCCCTTGGCGGCGAAGTCCACCGCGTCGAACTCGGCCTTCCCGCCCAGCGGCGCGCCCTCGCCCTTGTCCCTGCCGAAGATCTGCTCCTGCTCGGCGAGCGAGGCGCGGTCCCAGGTCTCGATCGTCATGCGGATCTTCCTGGTGACCATGTACGTGCCGCCCGCCATCCAGGCGGTGCCGTCCGCGACGGCCGCCCACAGGTGGTCGCGCAGCAGGTCGGCGTCCTCCAGCTTCATGTTGTTGGTGCCGTCCTTGAAGCCCAGCAGGTTGCGCGGGGTGGCCTGGGCGCGGGACGTGGAGGACGTACGGCCGAAGCCGAGCTGCGACCAGCGCACGGAGACCTTGCCGAACCCGATCCTGGCCAGGTTGCGGATGGCGTGCACGGCGACCTGGGGGTCGTGGGCGCAGGCCTGCACGCAGATGTCCCCGCCCGAGATCTCCGGGATCAGCTGCTCGCCCGGGAACTTCGGCAGGTCGGCGAGGGGGGCCGGGCGTTTGCCGGCCAGGCCGAACCGGTCGTCGAACAGCGACGCGCCGAACCCGATCGTCAGCGTGAGCCCCGAGGCGGGCAGCACGAGCGCCTCGCCCGTGTCGTCGGGCGCGGCCTCGGCGGCCCCGCCGACCGCGCCGAACGCCCCGGCCTCCTTGCCCTGCGTCAGCCGGGCCGCCGCGGCGGTCCACTCCTGGAGCAGGTCGACCAGTTCGGCCTTCTTGTCGGTGATGACATCGAAGGCCACGAAGTGCAGCCGATCCTGCGCCGGCGTGACGACGCCCGCCTGATGCCCGCCGTAGAACGGGTACGGGTCGGACGTCGAGGCCGCGTGCGCGACCGGCGGCTCCTCAAGCAGCGACCTGGTCGTCACCGCCCCCGCCCCGATCACCGCCGCCCCCGCGGCCCCGAGCCCGAACAGCTTGCGGCGGCTCATCCGCCCGCCTGCCTGCGACATCGCCCCCACCTCCCGCTATCTGGCCGCTACTTGGCGATGACCGGTGCGATCTTGCTGATCGGCTCGGCCAGCGCGTTGATCGCGTCGGACAGCGCCTTCAGCTCGGCCTTGGACAGCTCGTCGTGCAGCTTCCAGCCGTCGCCCTTCTGGTGCGCGCCCAGCGCGGACTCGGCCGCGGCGAACTTCTCGTCCAGCGTCTTGACCAGGTCGGGAGCGCGCTCCTCCAGCACCGGGCGCAGGGCCTGCACGGCGGCCTTGGAACCCTGGAGGTTGGCGTCGAAGTCCCACAGGTCGGTGTGCGACCAGATGTCCTCCTCGCCGGTGATCTTCCCGGAGGCCACCTCGTCGAGCAGCTCCTTGGCGCCGTTGGCCAGGTTGAGCGGGGTCAGCTCGGCGGCGTTGGACTTCTGGACGATCGTCTTGACGTCGGCGATCAGCTTGTCGGCGACCGGGCCGTCCTTGCTGATGTCCTTCTTGATCCACAGATCCTTCTCGATCCGGTGGAAACCGGTCCACTCCTCGCCGTCGGCGAGGTCGGCCTCGCGGGCGTCGATGGCCGGGTCGAGGTCGCCGAAGATCTCGGCGACCGGCTCGATGCGCTCCCAGTACGTCCGCGAGACCGGGTACAGCTCCTTGGCCTTGTCGATCTGGCCGCCCTTGACGGCGTCCACGAACTCCTGGGTCTTGACCAGCAGCGTGTCGCTCTGCGACTTGATGTAGCGCTTGTAGCTGGCGACCGCGTCCGCGAGCTGGGCGTCGGAGTTGAGCGCCTTGTGCTCGCCGGTCACCTTCAGCGCGTTACGGATGCCCTTGCCAACCATGCCGGGCTTGCACACCGCCTCGTACGCGCCGGCCGGCAGCTCGGCGACCAGCTCCCTGGTCAGGCCGGGCACGATGTTCTCGACCTCGGCCATGACCCGGTCACCGGGGGCGTACACGTAGAACTCGGTCACCTTCGACCCGCCGTTGGTGATCGTGAACGTGCTCGTGCCCGCGGCGATCTCGGCGGTCGCGACCTTGCACTCGGTGTCCGACGCGGCCACGGTGATCTTGCCGGGCGCGGCGGCGGTCCCCTTGGAGGCCTCTCCGGCGGTGGTGCCCGCGCCGCACGCGGTCAGGCTCGCGAGGGCGAGCGCGCCGAAGGACAGGCTGATGGCGGTACGCATGATGCTCCTGTTCAGGCCGCGGGGGCGGTGGAGGCGGGCGTGGTCTTCACCCGTTGGGGCAGCAGGAAGAGGACGAGAGTCGGCGCGAGGTAGACGAACCAGGCCACGGCCTCGACGACGCTCGGCTGCGGTGTGATGTTGAGCATGCCGGAAAGCAGTGCGCCGTACCAGGAATCGGCGGGCAGGATCGCGCTGATGTCGAAGGCGTAGGTGCTCAGACCGGGCAGGAGGTTGGCCTCCTGGAGGTCGTGCACGCCGTACTTGAAGATGCCGGCGGCCACCAGGATCAGCAGCAGGCCCGTCCAGGTGAAGAACTTGGTGAGGTTGATCTTCAGCGCGCTCTTGTACAGGCCCCAGCCGATCAGCACGGACGTGAGCAGGCCGAGCGCGATGCCGATCAGCGGATCGGCGGTGGCGGTCGCGCCCTGGACGGCGGCGAAGAACAGCAGCGCCGTCTCCAGCCCCTCGCGGGCCACGGCCAGGAAGGCCATCACGACCACCGCGAGCGAGCCCATCTGGAGCGCGTCGGTGAGCTTGCCCCGCAGCTCGCCGGAGAGCGCGCGGGCGGTGCGCCGCATCCAGAAGATCATCCAGGTGACGAACGCGACGGCGAGCAGCGAGGTGATCGCGTCGAACAGCTCCTGCCCGGTGTGCCCGAGGTTGGCGGCGGTGAAGGTCAGCAGCGCGCCGAAGCCCACGGAGAGCGCGACCGCCGCGGTCACTCCCGTCCAGACCTGGGGCAGCTTGTCCTTCCTGTCGCTCTTGACGAGGAAGGCGATGAGGACGGAGACGACGAGTGTCGCCTCCAGTCCTTCGCGCAGTCCGATGAGGTAGCTGGCGAACACCGTCACTCCCGCTCGCTGAGGAAAGGCTTACCTAAATTAGGGCAGCCGAAGCATACCTAGTGCAAGCGGTGATGGCGATAGTTTGCCCGGTGGTGTGACGCACCCGACTGGTTGAGTGGTTTGTCACCTCTTGAGATTGTCGGCCAGCAGGTCGAGCAGCGGCTCCCGTCGTACGCACTGCTCCCGCGCGAACGAGTCGGCCAGGGCGAGCAGGTCGTCGTCGCCGAGGCCCCTGAACAGCTCGGCGTACTCGGGCAGCAGGGCCTGGGCGATGAGGATGTGCCTGATCAGGTCGTCGGTCTGGTAGCGCGCGCCCCACGGGTACGGCTCCCATCCCGCGAACTCGGTCTCGACCAGCCGGTGCAGCGGGCCGAGCGCGTCGGCGTACTCCTCCATGGTCGAGCCCCACCGGTCCGCGCCGAGCCGCCGCTTCTTGTCGATGAACGCGCCGAACCTGCTCAGGTACGCCCCCGACGCGTGCACCAGCCCCTGCAACCCCACGTCCTTGTACGTCCAGAGCGACCAGCCCGCGCCGTGGCCGTCGTAGATGTCGAGCTGGTCGCGCAGGATCCGGTAGCGCTGCGCGTCCCGCTCCGGGTCGCCGGTGTAGACGGGCCCGAACTCGCCCACCCACAGCGGCGTGCCGGTCTCCCGCTGGAAACGCGAACGTTTGGCGAAGGCCTCCTCCAACTGGCCCCGGTCACACCACTCACCCCTGGTGAACCCCGGGTACGGGCCACCGTGGGCGAACCCGGCCAGCGCGTAGTCGTGCATGACGAACACCGTGTTCTCGTACATCTCCCGAAATATCGAGAAATCGGTGGCGTAGGTGTTTCCGTCCAGGAACAGGACGTGGTCGGGGTCGGCGGCCCGTACGGCCTTCACCAGCCGGTCGTAGAACGGGCCGACCACCTTGCCCGAGACGTCGCCCGGCTCGTTCACCGGGTTGTACCCGGCCACCCAGGGATGCCCGCGGTGGTGGTCGGCCAGCGCCTCCCACAGGTGCACGGCCCGGTCCTGGAAGTGGCGGTGTTGCCACAGCGCCGCCACGTGCGTGGGGTTGTCGCTGTGCCAGTGCTGGTTCTGGGAGCCGGGCAGGGCGTGCAGGTCGATCACGCTGTAGAGGCCGCGCTCGCCCAGCAGGCCGATGACCCGGTCGAGGTGCCGGAAGCCCCTGGGGTCGAGCTCCATGGGTCGGTCGTCGGTCTCCCAGTGGTGGTAGTTGACCGGGATGCGCACGCAGTTCATGCCCAGCCCGGCCAGCAGGGCGGCGTCGTCCTCGGTGAAGAACGAGGTGAGCAGCCGGTCGAAGAAGAGCTCGGCCCGCTCCTCGCCCAGCACGCCGCGGACGGCCGCGCGCATCGAGGTCTCGTTGGCGGGATGGCCGGTGATGAAGTTCTCCATGTTCATCCAGCCCCCGAGACCCACCCCCCTGAGCCGTACCGGGGTGCCGTCGGAGGTGCGGAGCGAGCTTCCGGACACTCGGAGCATGTTCACCCTTTCGTCGCACCCGCGGTGAGCCCACCGACCAGGTGACGTTCAGCGATGGCGTAGAACCCGAGCGCCGGCAACATGGCCAGGATCAGGTAGGCGAGGACGCGTGCGGTGTCGGCGGCGTACTGGCCCTGGAACTGCTGGATGCCGAGCGGCAACGTCCAGCTCGTCTCGTCGCTGAAGACCACCAGGGGCAACATGAAGTTGTTCCAGCTCCCCACGACGGCCAGCACGGAGACCGTCGCGACGGCCGGGCGGGCCATCGGCAGCAGGATCCGCCAGAAGAACCCGAACGGCGAGCAGCCGTCGATGATCGCGGCCTCCTCGATCTCGCCCGGGATGCCGCGGAAGAAGCCCCGCAGGATGATGATCGTCAGCGGCAGCCCGAACGCGGCCTGCGTCAGGATGACGCCGAGCGGGTTGTCCAGCAGCCCGAACGTACGCAGCAACACGAAGATCGGCAGAATGGCCACCGCGAACGGGAACATCAGCCCCGCCGTGAACAGCGTGAACAGCACCTCCCTGCCCCGGAAGGCGAAGCGGGCGAAAACGAACGCGGCCAGCGCCGACAACCCGACCATCACCACGGTCGTGGCGACCGCGATGAACGTGCTGTTCCACACCTGCCGCCAGAACGACCCCGACCCGAGCACGTCGGTGTAGTTGGCGACCACCCAGGGGTCGGGCAGGCCGAACGGGTCGCTCGACAGCCGGCTGTTGCTCTTGAACCCGCCGAGCAGCGCGTACACGATCGGGACGAGGATGAACGCGCCGACGATCCAGGCGATCGCGTGCAGGGGCAGGGTGGGGCGGCGCCGCCGTACGGGCGGCCTCCCGTGGTTCATCGGCGGCCTCCCATGGACGTGGTCGCGCCCTCCAGGTCCCGGCGCATCACCACGCGCTGGTAGACGAGGGCGAAGACGAGACTGAGCGCGAACATCACGACGCTGATCGCGTTGGCGTAACCCACCTGGGAGCGCTTGAAGCCGAACTCCATCATGGTGATGGCCATCGTCTCCGAGGAGTGCGACGGGCCGCCCCCGGTGAGGATCCAGACCAGGTCGAACAGCTGGATCGTGTAGATGACCGACAGGAACACGCTGATCCTGATCGTCGGCCCGAGCAGCGGCAGCGTGACGTGCCGGAACGTCTCCCAGGGCGTCGCGCCGTCGATCTGCGCGGCCTCGATCAGCTCGTTCGGGATGCCCTGCCGTCCGGCCAGGTAGATCATCATGTGGAACCCGAAGTACTTCCAGGTCATGACCAGGAAGAGCGAGGGCATCACGGTGCCCGGATCGGCCAGGAACTCCGACTCAAGCCCGAACACCGACAGGATCTGGTTCGCCATCCCGCTGCCCGGCGACAGGATCAGCGAGAACAGCACGCCCGTGATCACCTCGGACAACACGTACGGCGCGAAGAACACCAGCCGGTACACCGCCCGCCCCCGGATGCGCTGGTTGAGCAGCATCGCGACGGCCAGCGAGAACGGGAGCTGGACCACCACCGTGAGCAGGACCAGGACCGCCAGGTGCCACAGGTCGGTGGCGAAGATGGCGGAGGAGAAGAGCCTGCTGAAGTTGTCCAGGCCGACGAAGTCGGTGGGCAGCCCGCCGAAGCCGTTCCACTTGAACGCGCTGGCGTAGACCGCCACCAGGATCGGGCTCACCACCAGCAGGAGGAACAGGACCAGCGCGGGCAGCAGGAACAGCGCGATCGTCACCGCGCGCCCGCGCCGCCGCCCGGCCCGCGCGGGGGCCGGAAGCGTGGGCGCCTCCGGCCCTCGGGTCAGGGTCGTCATTCGCTCTTGGCCACTTCACTGATGTCCTGGCCGACCTGCTCGGCCGTCTTGGTGCCGGCGATCAGCTCGGCCACGCTGTCGTTGACCTGCTGGCCGACGGCCGGCGGATACGCCTGGTCCAGGTAGAGCTGGTAGCCGGAGGCGCCGGCCAGCAGGGTCGCGACCTGCTTGAGGTTGGCGTCCTTGACCGCGCTCTCCTCGCCCTTCAGCACCGGCAGCACGCCGCCCGCCTCCACGGCCTTGGTGTGCTGGTCCATCCGCGTCATGAACTTCACGAACTCCACGGCCTCCGGGGGCGCGTCCGCGCCCACCGAGAGGCCGTTGCCGCCGCCGAAGGCGTCGCCGGTCGAGCCCTTGCCGCCCTCGACGGACGGGAAGGGGAAGAAGCCCAGGTCGGCGCCGAGCCCCTTGCCCGCGTCCTTCTGTACGGCGGGCGCCCACTGGCCCATGAGCTCGATCGCGGCCTTGCCGTTGGAGATCGTGGCCGCCTGTCCGTCAGGGGTGCCGTACCCGGCTCCGAGGAAGCCCTTCTGGAACGGCTGGAGGTCGGCCAGCGCCTTGACCTGCTGCCCGGCGGCCACGAAGTCGGGTTTGGTGAAGTCGTGGTCCGTGCCGGCCTGCTTGAGCGCGGGCAGCCCGGCGATGCGCATGGCGAGGTAGGCCCAGTAGTAGTGGCCCGGCCACTTCTCCTTGCCCGCCAGCGCGATCGAGGTGACGCCGGACGCCTTCAGCTTCTTGACGTCGTCGAGGAACTCCGCCCAGGTGGCGGGCGGTGCCGAGATGCCCGCCTTGGCGAAGAGCTGCTTGTTGTACCAGAAGCCGACCAGCCCGATGTCCGTGGGCAGCCCGTACGTCTTCCCATCGAACTGGTACGCGCTCAGCGCCGCCGGCGTGAACGTGTCCAGCACCGGGGCGACGTCGCCGGAGACGTCCTTGACCAGGCCGGCGTCGATCTGCTGCTTGAGCACGCCGCCGCCCCAGGTCACGAAGACGTCGGGCACCTTGCCCGACTGGGTGATGGTGGTGAGCTTGGCCTTGTAGGCGTCGTTCTCCAGGACGGTCGCCTTGATGGTGACGTTCGGGTGCGCGGCCTCGAAGTCCTTGGCCCGCTGCGCCCACAGGGACTTCAGCGGCTCGGCCGTGGACAGGTGCCACCATTCGAGCGTCACCTTGGCGGGTTTCTGGCTCTGCTGGGAGCCGGTGGGCTGCCCGCTGTTGCCGCACCCGGCGACGAGCACGGCGGTGGCCATGAGGGTCAGACCGCGTTTCATTCAGGGGTCCCTTCATCGGGCACGAGCGGTATGAAAGTTTCGTAGTCCCCCCGATAATTTCGTTGGTCGGAGCATAGGTATGTGCTGCGCAAGGCGTCAATAGCTGTCGTGGGAGCGGTGCCGTTCCGAAAGTTTCGGATACACTCCCGAACGTGTCAGCTAAGAGGCGCGTGACGATCGCACTGATCGCAGAAGAGGCCGGGGTCTCCATCCCGACGGTCTCCAAGGTCATCAACGGCCGGCCCGAGGTGGCGCCGGCGACCCGTCACAAGGTCGAACGGCTGCTCCAGGAGCACGGCTACCAGCGGCGCGTCAGCCAGGACGACACCCCCGCCGGGCTGATCGACCTGGTGTTCGCCGAGATCGAGTCGCCGTGGGCCATGGAGATCGTGCGCGGCGCGGAGAGCGCGGCCCACGAGGCCGGGGCCAGCGTCGTCATCTCGGTGCTCCACACCCACGCCGGTCCGGGGCGCGACTGGCTCGAACGGCTGGCCGCCCGCCGTACGGACGGCGTCGTCATCGTCGCCTCACGCCTGTCCACCGGCGTACAGGCGCAGCTCAGCGCGCGGTCGCTGCCGTTCGTGGTGGTCGACCCGGAGGGCGAGCCGGCGCCCGGCGTCGTCTCGGTCGGCGCCACCAACTGGAACGGCGGCCTCGCCGCCACCCGCCACCTGCTCGAACTCGGCCACCGCCGCATCGGCGTGATCAGCGGCCCCGCCGACATGTTGTGCAGCCAGGCCCGCGTGGACGGTTACCGCGCCGCCCTGGAGACGGCCGGCGTGCCCCTGGCCCCCGAACTGGTCCGGCGGGGCACCTTCCTCGTCGACTCCGGCCACGACCAGGGACATGAACTCCTGTCGCTGGACGAACCGCCCACGGCCATCTTCGCCGGGTGCGACCTGATGGCGTTCGGCGTGTTCGAGGCCGCCCGGCAGCGGGGGTTGCGCGTGCCCGAGGATCTGAGCGTCGTGGGGTTCGACGACCTGCCGCTGTCCAAGTCGGCCTGGCCGCCGCTGACGACCGTACGGCAGCCGTTGCAGGAGATGGCGGCGCTGGCCACCCGTACGGTGCTGGGGATGGGGAAGGGCGAGGTGCCGGAGACGAAACGGGTGGAACTGGCCACGGAATTGATCGTGCGGGAAAGCACGGCACCCGTGGAGTGACGAGGCTTCTCACAGCCCTGACGGCCTTCGCCCCCCGGCCCGATGCTCATCACCCTGCGGCCCAACGGCCTTCGCCCTCCGGGCTCAGCCGCCGTTCACCCCAGCGCCTGCGGCGCACCCCCCCCGCGCCTGCGGCGCCATGGCCACCCACCCCTGACTCCTGCCCTACGAGAGGGTGGACCTGCTACGCCCCCCTGCACGTCCACTCGACGGCCTTCTGGACGGGCACGCCATGCGGACCAGGGGGCGGGAACGTATGAGCTGCGCAGGCTCTGTTTCACGACAACTTCTCGGGCAGCAACGTGAACGCCACCACATGACGTGGGCGTACCAGCGAGAAGTCCCGTCGATCGAGGGTTGCTATGTGCGTGATGGAGAGCCGCTCGGCGATCGCTACGACAGATACGTCTGCCGGATCGAGGCATGAGTCCCTATAAAGACGCACAAGTTGTGCCATGCGGCGTACATCCGCTGGGATCAGGTTGACCAACTCGAACTCTTCCGTCACGAGATCCAGGAACTGGGCGTGTACGGACGCTCCCATGTGTCGATTGATGATCCAACCGGCCTCGATCAGGACCGTCGTCGGCAGCAGCAGTGGCCCGCTCGCGCTTTCCAGCAGCCGCAGACAGGAGAGGTGGTGCTTGTCGTCGCGGTCGACCACCGCGATCAAGGGGCCTGTATCGAGAAGAACAGCGGTCACACTGAGCGATTGAACCGTTCGGCCAACAGATCTTCGACACGTTCCGAAAGATTGCCCTCACCTGAGGCGCCAATCCCGGCGATCGAGAGCCGACGACGTACTGGCTTGTCGTCTTCGCCCGAAACATCGGCGAGTTCCGGGTCGGTCTTGACCAGCCGCAGGAGGCGCCGCGCCTGGTCGGACGACAGCCGGTCGACCAGGTGATGAAGCTCCTCGTGCGCATGTCCGGCGCTCATACCTGCGAGTGTACGTTGGCGGAAGCGCCGACAGCCAACCCCTCGGCCAACTGGGTCGCGGCCGGATCGGGCGAGACCTGGACCCAGGGGCGCGTCACCCACTGTCATCACGCCGATCAGCACGTCAGGTGTGCTGGCCCGGCCCAGGGCTTCGGCCTCGGCCTCGGCGAGCCGAGATACGAGCAGGGGGCGCCGATGCCCTCGGACGCCGGATGTTCACAGGAACAGGTTGTGGGGGTCGTGGGTGGTCTTCAGGGTGGTGAGTCTGTGCCAGGTGGCCGGGGTGTACGCGTCGGCGGCCTGGGCCGGGGCTTCCGGGCCGGCGAGGAAGTTGCGGAAGCGGAGGCCCGTGCTGGACGGGTCGGCGAGGTCCAGGGGTGGTTTCGGGTTCGTGCCGGCCATCGCGATCGTGGACAGGCTGTAGGCGGCCGCGCGGTGGTCGATCGCGTTCGGGACGTCCGGGGGCGCGGCCAGGGCGCCGCCCAGGCGGCGGATCTCGACCATCGCGTGGTCCGGGTCGGCGTGGTCGAACAGGTCGGCGCCGACGGTGTGGAGCATCAGGGAGAGCTCGCGGTAGGCGGCGGGTTCCGTGGGGTCCTCGTGGACGGCGGCGATCTCGGTGTAGGGGCGGTCCCTGACGGTGTCGCCGATCGGACCCAGGGCACGCAGCGGGGCGATCAGGTCGTCCGGGGTGGGGAGTGACGACGGGTGGGCGATCAGGTTGTCCGGGGCGGGGGAGGCCACGTGGGCGATGCGGATGGCGGTGACGTGGGTGTCGGGGAGGCGTAGGAGGGCGATGGACGTGCTCGTCGTGTCGGGCAGGTCGCGGCTCCAGGCGAGCCAGCTCGCCAGCACCTCGGACGCGCGTTCGGCGGGGAAGCGCAGCAGGCCGCCGTGGAAGCGGGGGATCGCGGCCAGGTCCAGCTCCATCGCGGTCACCACGCCGACGCCCGGCCGGCCGCCGCGCAGGGCCCAGAAGAGGTCCTGGTTCTCGTACGGCGTCACCGTGCGCAGGGTGCCGTCGGCCGTGACCAGGTCCAGGGATCTGACCCGGTCGGCGGCCCAGCCGAGTGTGCGGCCGAGCACGGGCAGCCCTCCGCCCAGCGTGTAGCCGATCGCGCCGACCAGGGGAGATGAGCCGTTCGGCGGGGCGAGGCCGTGCTCGGCGGCGGCGTCCACGACCTGGCTCCAGCGCACCCCGGCCTCGACGCGGGCGACCCGGGTGGCGGGGTCGACGGAGAGCCCGGTCATCCTGCGGGTGTTGATCAGCAGGGCGCCGTCGGTGGGCGCGGACAGGCCGTGGCCGGTCGCCTGGACCGCGACGCGCAGCCCGGCCGACCGCGCGTGCGCGAGCGCCTTCCGCACGTCGGACACGTCCCGTACGCCGACGACCACGGCGGGGCGGGCCGAGGCGGCGATGGTGTTGAAGCGGGCCGTCTCGTCGTCGTACCCGGGTTCGTCCGGGACGAGGACCGGGCCGTTGAAGTGGGAGATCACGGCAGCCAGTCGATCGCGGAAGCGGGCGGGGAACCAGACGGGGTTCGTCCGGACTGTCATCACGCGTCGTGATGAATCGGGCGGCCTCGCCTGTGGGAGGGGACCGGGCGTGGCCGTTAGGGGCGGGTGGCGTGAACGAGGAACTGGAGTCGCTGGCCGTACGGCTGCGGGAGTTCGCGCGGGAGGGTGACTGGGAGAGGTTTCACACGCCGAAGAACCTGGCGATGGCGCTGGCGGGGGAGGCGGGGGAGCTGGTGGCGGAGTTCCAGTGGCTGACGGCCGAGGAGTCGGCGAGCCCGGACACCGACACGCTGGCCCGCATCCGTGCCGAGCTGGGTGACGTGACGTTGTACCTGGTCCGGCTGGCCGACGTCCTGGGGGTGGACCTGGTGGCGGCGGCCACGGACAAGCTGGCCGACAACGAACGGCGCTACGACGCCACCGGCTACCGCGGTTCGGCGCGCAAGGCGCCCCCGTCCGCCTGACGCCGTTCCGCGTCCAGAACCCCTCGTTCTACGTCCGGAACCCGCTGGGGGAGGACGCGGAAGACCGCCGGGCGGGCCGGCGGTCGAGGCGGGGCAGAGGGGCGTCAAGAGGTGGGGCGGTGGCCGCGGAGGGTGAGGAGGGCGAACAGGGCCAGGCCCGCGAAGACCACCGCGCTCACGGCCCCCACCGTGTTCAACCCCGCCGTGAACGCGGCCCTGGCCGGCTCCAGCAGGTCGGGCAGGTCCTTGGCGGCGGTCACTGCCGCGCTGATGCTCTCCCTGACCGCCTCGACCGGCAGGTGCTCGGGAAGCCGGTCGCGGTAGACGGCCGTCCCGAGGCTGCCGAGCACGGCCACCCCCAGCGCCACCCCGAACTCGCCGCTGGTCTCGGTCAGCGACGCCGCCGACCCGGCCTTCTCGGCGGGCGCGGCCGTCATGATCACGCTGTTGCCCGCGCCCATCGGCAGCGCGATGCCCGCCGAGGCCAGGACCAGCCCGGTGACGACCAGCCCGGTCCCGCCGGCGCTCGGGACCAGGGTGTGCAGGAACAGCCCGACCGCGCCCAGCCCCAGCCCGGCGGCCATCACGTACGCGGTGCCGACCCGGGAGGCCAGCCGTGGCGCGGCCGTCAGGGCCACGATCATGGCCAGGTTCTGCGGCACCAGCCACAACCCGGCGCGCAGCGGTGACAGCGACTCCACGGTCTGCAGGTACTGGGTGGTCATGAGGGTGGTCCCGGCCATGACGATCCCGCCGAGCGACATGATCCCCAGCGTCGCCGCGAACGCCCGGTTGCCGAACAGCCGCAGATCCAGCAGCGGATTGGCGAGCCCGCGCTGCCGCCGGACGAACACCACGCCGAAGACGGCCCCGGCGACGATCGCCGCCACGGGAACGAGCTGCCACCCGCCGCGCGCGACCTCCTTGAGCCCGTAGATGGCCGGCAGGATGGTCGCCAGCGACAGGGCCACGCTGGCCGGGTCGAGGCGGCCGGCGTTCGGGGCGCGGTACTCGGGGAGCAGCAGCCGTCCGGCGACCAGCACCGCCGCCATGAACGGCACCCCCATGAGGAACGCCGACCCCCACCAGAAGTGCTCCAGCAGCAGCCCGCCCACCAGCGGCCCGACCGCCATGCCGAGCATGAAGCAGCCGTACCAGAGGCCGATCGCGGTCCCCATCTGGCGGCCGTCGGTGAACATCGTACGGATCAGCGCCAGCGACGACGGCAGCAGCGTGGCCCCCGAGATCCCGAGCAGCGCCCGCGCCACGATGAGCATCTCCGCGTTCACCGAGTACGCGGCGGCCACCGAGGCGGCGGCGAAGGCCACGGCGCCGATCAGCAGCAACCTGCGGCGTCCGATCCGGTCGCCCAGCGTCCCCATGGTGACGAGGAACCCGGCCAGCATGAACGAGTAGATGTCCAGGATCCACAGTTGCTGCGGCGCGGAGGCCCCGAGACCGGAGCTCAGGTGCGGCAGCGCCAGGTAGAGCACGCTCAGGTCGATGGAGAGCAGCAGGGCCACCGAGGCCAGGACCGCGAGGCCGGTCCATTCCCGCCGTCCCGCGAGGGTGCTGGTTGTCATGTCATTCCCCTTTCCGTCGTCTCCACGGTGCTGGAGCCCGCTTCAGGTGTTCTTCTCGTGCGCTTACGGCGCCGCATAAGGTGACGGACATGCGTTTTGGGGTGCTTGGTCCGCTGGCCGTGTGGACCGACGCGGGGGAGCCTGTGACGATCCCCGGGCTCAAGGTCCGGGCGCTGCTCGCCGACCTGCTCGTCCACGAGGGGCATCCGGTCTCGGCCGACCGGCTGGTCGACGACCTGTGGGGAGAGGAGCCGCCGGGCAACCCGGCGGGCGCGCTCCAGGTGCGCGTCTCCCAGTTGCGCAAGGCGCTGGAGGACGCCGAGCCCGGCGGCAAGAACCTCGTGGTCTCGCGGGCGCCCGGCTACCTGCTGCGTACCGATCCCGGCGCCCTGGACGCGGCCCGCTTCGCCGAGCTGCTGACCCGGGCCGAGGCGGCCGACAGCCCACGGGCCAGGGCGGGGCTGCTGGCCGACGCCCTGGCGCTGTGGCGGGGGCCGGCGTACGCGGACTTCGCCGACGAGGAGTACACCAGGTCGGCGATCGTACGGCTGGAGGAACAGCGGCTCACGGCGCTGGAGCAGCACGCCGAGGCCCGGCTCGACCTGGGCGAGCACGGGCTGCTCGTCGGCGAGCTGGGCGACCTGGTGGCCCGGCACCCGCTGCGGGAACGGCTGCGCGCCGTGCACATGCGCGCGCTCTACCGCGCCGGACGGCAGAGCGACGCCCTGGCCGGCTTCGCCGAGCTGCGCGAGCGCCTGGCCGAGGACCTGGGCCTCGACCCCGGCCCCGAGCTGGTCGCGCTGCACCAGGCGATCCTGGGCCAGGACCCGGCGCTGAGCCTGCCCGCCGAGCGGCCCACGACGAACCTGCCTACCCCCGTCAGCAAGCTCGTCGGCCGGGACGAGGCGCTGGCCGAGCTCTGCTCGCTGGTGAGCGCCGAGCGGCTGGTCACGCTCACCGGCACCGGCGGCGTCGGCAAGACCAGGCTGGCGCTGGAGGCGGCCCACCGGCTGCTGGACGGGTTCGCCGACGGCGCCTGGCTGGTCGCGCTCGACCAGGCCACCCACTCACCCGCCGAGGCGATCACGGCCGCGCTGGACATCCGGGAGGACCCGTCCGGCGGCGCCGTCCACGAGCGGCTGGCCGCGGCGCTGCGGACCAGGCGCGTGCTGCTCGTGCTGGACAACTGCGAGCACGTCGTCGAGCAGGTCGCCGAGGTGGCCGAGACGCTGCTGGCCGCGGCGCCCCACCTGACCGTCCTGGCCACCAGCCGCGAGCCGCTCGGCGTGGACGGCGAGGTGTTGTGGAGCGTCCCGCCCCTCGACCTGCCCACGGGCACGGACCTGACGGAGATGGCCCGCTCGGACGCGGTCCGGCTGTTCGTCGCCAGGGCGGCAGCGTCGGCGCGCGGGTTCGCGCTGGAGGCGGGGAACGCGCAGGCCGTGGCCCAGCTCTGCCGGCGGCTCGACGGCATCCCGCTGGCCCTGGAACTGGCCGCGACGCGGGTGCGGGCGCTCGGCGTCCAGGGCGTGGTGGACCGGCTGGACGACCGGTTCAGGTTGCTGGCCTCGGGCCGCAGGGGCGCGCCCGCCAGGCAGCAGACGCTCACCGCGGTGATCGACTGGAGCTGGGACCTGCTGTCCGACGAGGAACGGGTGGTGCTGCGCCGGCTGGCCGTGCACGCCGACGGCTGCACGCTGGAGTCGGCCGAGGCCGTCTGCGCCGAGCCGGGGCTCGACGTGCTCGACCTGCTGGCCCGGCTGGTCGACCGTTCGCTCGTGGTCGTCGCCGAGGGTACGGCCGGGGTCAGGTACCGGCTGCTCGAATCGGTGTCGGAGTACTGCGTGGGCCGCCTCGCCGACGCCGGCGAGCTGGCCGCCGTACGCCACGCGCACCTGGACCACTACCTGGACCTGGCCGTACGGGCGGAGCCCGGGTTGTACGGCGGTGACCAGCGTGACCGGCTGCTGCTCCTGGACGCCGAGTCGGCCAACATGCGGGCCGCGCTCGACACCGCGATCGCCGAAGGGGCCGCCGAGACCGCCGCGCGCCTGGTCAACGCGCTGGCCTGGTACTGGTTCCTGCGCGGCCGGCTGGCCGAGGGCAGGCGTTCGCTGGCCGCGGCGCTGGCCGTCGAGGGGCCGGACGGCCCGGCGCGGCACCGGGCGGCGGCCTGGCACGCCGGGTTCGCGCTCATCCTGGGCGAGCAGGTCGTGTGGGAGCCGCTGCTGGAGCGGATCGCCGATCCGGGCGAGCGGGCCAGGGCCGAGCTGTTCGTCGGCATGAGCGTGCCCGACATGGTCAACGGCCAGGAGCTGACCCGCCGGGCGCTGGCGGCCTGCCGCGCGCACGGCGACACGTGGGGCGTCGCCGTGGCGCTGTCCAGGCAGGCGCGCGACGCGTTCACCCTGCGGGACGGCGAGGCGCTGGAGCGGGACGCGGAGGAGAGCGCGCGGCTGTTCGGCGAGCTGGGCGACCGCTGGGGCATGTTGCAGGCCACCGAATGGCTGGCCGGCGCGGCGGAGATGGCCGGCGACCACGAGCGGGCGAGCCGGCTGTTCGCCGAGGGGCTGCGGATGGCCGAGGATCTCGGCCTGTGGCCGGAGGTGGCCGGGCGCATCGCGTGGCTGGGCTGGATGGCGCTGCACGGCGGCTCGTACGACCAGGCCATGGAGCTGTGCGGACGGGCGATGAAGCTGGCCGTCGGCCAGGGCAACAAGATGGGCGAGACCATGGCCGAGATGGGCCTGGGCTTCGCCGCGCGCCGAGCCGGGCTGCTCGACCTGGCCGAGACGCACCTGCTCCACCTGCTGGAGGGCCTGCCGCGCGACCCCGCCGTCGAGCCGCCGCTGCACCTGCCGGACCTGCTGATCGAGCTGGGCCACGTCACCGAGCGGCGCGGCGACCCGGCCGCGGCCATGGAGCTGCACCGGGAGGCGCTGGCCGCCGCGGTCAGGATCGGCGACCCGCGTACGGCGGCGGCGGCCGTCGCGGGCGCGGCGTCGGCGGCGGGGCCGACCGAGCGGGCGGCGGTGCTGCTGGGGCTGGCCGCCGCGGTCCGCGAGCAGATCCGGACGCCGTCGACCGCCTCGGAACGCGAGGAGGACGAGCGCGTGACGGCGAGGGTCCGCGACGCGCTCGGCGAGCGGGCCTTCTCGGAGGCGTACGCGCGGGGCGGGGCGTGCAAGCTGGACGACGCGCTGGGCCTGCTCTGACGTGTCAGCGGCCGACCTGCTCGGCCAGGCGGTCGAAGAACTCGTCCCAGCCGGCCCTGGCCTGCTCGGCGTGCTCCTGGTCGGTGTTGACGCCGTACTGGTGGAAGCGCATCTCGGTGTGGCCGTCCCGGTCGAGCAGGTCGAGCGTCACCACCGAGGCCGGGCCGTCACCGGGGGCGTCGGGGTCGCCGGTCGTGAACACCAGCCGCGCGGGCGCCTCGACCTCGCGGTAGGAGCCGTCCAGGGTGACCTCGAACCCGTCCTCGCCGACGAGCGTCGCGCGCCACCGGCCGCCGGGGCGGGCGTCGAGGGTGATCCGGCCGACCGGGGCGGCCAGCATGCGGGGGCCGAACCAGCGGGAGAAACGCTCGGGCTCGGTCCAGGCGGCGTAGACGTTCTCGCGGGGGGCGTCGAAGGTGCGGACGATCTCGTACTGGGCGGTCTGTGTCGTGCTCATGCCTCCACGATGCGGGAACGGACTTAAGGTCGGCTTCTCATGGCCTTACGGAGATCTGCCGCACCGGCCGTACGGACAGCAGCGCCAGGCAGCCGGCGACCGCGACCAGCGCGGAGACGGTCAGCAGCTCGCGCGCGCCCACCAGGCCCGCCATCGGCCCGGCCAGCGCCTGCCCGATCGGGACGGCCATGGTCGAGCCGCCGATCTCGTACGCGCTGACCCGGTTCAGGGCCTCGGCCGGCACCAGCGTCTGCACGCTCGTCGCCCACATCACCGACCAGAACGCCCACCCGGCCCCGCCCAGCACGTGGCAGGCCATGATCACGCCGAGCGGCAGCCCGGCGGCGAAGCTCAGCGGCTCCAGCGCGAACAGGAACATGCCGATCCCGCCCGCCGCCAGCGGCCTGGCCGGCCTGACCCGCAGCGCCAGCAGCCCGCCGACGATCGTGCCCGCCCCGCTCGCCGACATGACCAGCCCGTACGCGGTCTGCCCGTACGTGTCGGTGACGATCACCGAGCCCAGTGGAATCAGCGGCCCGAACAACGTGATCCCGAAGATCACCCAGATCAGGATGACGCTCCACATCCACGTACGCGAGCGGAACTCCCGCCAGCCCTCCCGCAGTCGTACGAGCACCGGCTCCTCGCCCGAGCCCGTCACCCGCGTCCGCATGAGCAGCAGGCACACGGCGCTGATCGCGAACCCGGCCGAGTCGATGGCGAACACGACACCCACTCCGGCCAGCCCGGCCAGCGCGCCGGCCAGCCCCGGCCCGAGCAGCTGCATGATCGCCTCGGACATGCGCAGCGTGGCGTTGGCCCGCTGCACGTCGGGCGCGACCCGCGCGACGGTCCCCGCCACGCCGGGCTGGTACATGGCGGACGCCGCCCCCGCGATCGCCGACAACGCCAGCACCTGCCACAACTCCGGCCTGCCCAGCAGGAACAGCACCGCCATGGCCGCCTGCGTGGCCACCCTGACGACGTCGGCGCCGATCATCATCCGGCGGGGGGTGAAACGGTCCATGAGCACGCCGCCGAACAGGATGAGCCCCGCCATCGGCACGGTCCAGGCGGCCAGGGCCAGCCCCACGCCGGTCGCGCCGTAGCCGGCGTCGTGCAGGGCCAGCGCGGTCGCCACGGGGGTGATCGCCCAGCCGAGCATCGACACCGTACGGGCGGTGAAGAAGAGCATGAATTCCCGCGTCCACATGGACGGCCATCATGCCCTAATAAGTAAAGCTTCTTATCAGATGGGGTGAGCTACGAGGGCGTAGCGGCCGGCGTCCGGGTGGTAGGTGGACTCCGCGACGGCGAAGCCCGCCTCCTCGACGCGCCCGCGCAGCTCCGCCTCCGTGAACGGGACGAAGTCGAGGGTGTAGCGGCGGTGTCCGACCCGGCCGTCCTTGCCCTCCAGCACGAGCACCACCTCGGCCTGGATCGGCGGGCCGAATTCGGGCGGGAACGTCCAGACGTACAGGCACAGGCAGCGCACGCCGTCGCGCTCCCTGAACTCCTCGGCGGCGACGATCCGCTGCCGCTCGCGCTGGAGCAGCTCCCAGTTGCGGGAGTCCACGACCAGCGTGCCGCCGGGCGCGAGCGCCCGGCGCATGCCCGCGAGCGCGGCCACCATGGCCGCCCGCGAGCCGGTGTGCACGAGCGAGTTGCCGAGACAGAACACCAGGTCGAACGGGCCGGGCAGCGACCCCGGCAGGTCCTGCCACAGGCAGGTCGCGAACTCCACGCCGGAGACCCGGCGAGCGGCCTCCTCGACCATAGCGGCGCTGCCGTCGGAGCCCAGGAGCCGCAGGCCGCGCCCGGCCAGGGCCATCACGTCGGTGCCGATCCCGCACGCGCAGTCCAGCACGGACGCCCCCGGCGGCAGGGCGTCCACCACGGCCTCCACCAGCCGTTCGTTGCCCGGCGAGGTGCCGCCGGGCGTGCCGGGAGGCAGGACGACCCGGTCGGGGAAGATCCAGTGGTAGTCGGCGGCGAGATCGCGGTAATAGTCCCGCATGTCGCGATCGTCGCACGAGGGGCGGGCGCGGTCCATGCCCGTGTGGCAATGTGGGAGCTATGCGGATCATCCGTGCCGACACGGTGCTCACCGGGCGTCCCGGAGAGGTCATCGCGGACGGCGAGGTGCTGATCGACGGCTCGCGCATCCTCTCGGTGGGCCCCCGCGGCAGCGCCGGAGAGGCGCCCGAGGTGCTCGACCTGCGCGGCCACACCCTCCTGCCCGGCCTGGTCGACGCGCACGTGCACCTGGGGTTCGACGCCCGGGTCGACCGGGTGACCGGGCGCAGCGCCGAGAACGACGGCCGCCTGCTGCTGCGCATGGCCGAGAACGCCCGCAAGCTCGTCTCCGCCGGCGTCACCACCGCCCGCGACCTCGGCGGGCGCTCCTTCCTCGACCTCACCCTGCGCGACGCCGTCGAGGACGGCCTGGCCGTCGGACCGCACCTGCTCGCCGCGACCCGGCCGATCACCGTCACCGGCGGCCACTGCTGGTACATGGGCGGCGAGGCCGACGACGAGCCGTCCGTGCGCCGGGTGGCCAGGGAGAACCTGCGGGCCGGCGCCGACTGCCTCAAGGTCATGGCCTCGGGCGGCGAGATGTCGCCCGGCTCGGTGCCGAGCTGGCGGGCCCAGTACCCGGCCGCCCTGATCAGGGTCGCCGTGGAGGAGGCGGCGGCGCGCGTCGAGACCGTCGCGGCGCACGCCCACGCCCCCGAGTCGATCCGCAACGCGCTGGAGGCCGGGGTCACCACGATCGAGCACTGCACGTTCCACACCACGCAGGGCCCGGCGTACGATGCGCGGCTGGCCGAGGCCATCGCCGAGAGCGGCACGTACGTGTGCCCCACCGTTCACGGGCAGTTCTGGAACCTGCGCGCGCTCATCGGCGCCGAGCCCATGGACCGCTGGCTGGGCAACGTGGCCGCCATGCGCGCGGCCGGGATCAAACTCGTCGCGGGGACCGACACCGGGTTCGCCATCGCCGGGCTCGACAAGCGCACCGACGACTACGTGTCGGGGCTGGAGGTCTTCGCCGAGGCCGGGTTCGGCAACGCCGAGATCGTCGAGCTGGCCACCGTACGCGCCGCCGAGGCGTGCGGGGTGGGGACGGAGACCGGCAGCCTGGAGGCGGGCAAGCGCGCCGACCTCATCGCGGTGCGCGGCAACCCGCTCGACCGCCTGGCCGACCTGCGCGAGCTCGAACTCGTCCTGGTGTCGGGGCGTTCGGTCGGCCAGCGGCACGTGGACACCGTGACCTCGTCGGTCGGCTGAGCCGCCGATGTCCGCCCGGCTCGCCCGCCGCCTGTCCGCCTGAGGGCGCACCGGCGCGCTAGGCTGCCGCGTGTGGAGTTGAAGGAGCAGGTACGCGAGCTGCGCGCCCAGGGCAGGTCCCCGAAGGAGATCGCCCGGGCGCTCAAGGTGTCGCCGTCGGTCGTCGCGCCCCTCGTGCGCGCCATCGCCGCCGAGAACGTGACCACCGGCGAGCCCGAGGTCGTCGGGTGCTGGATGAACGTCGGCTGGAGCGCCGGGCTGGGCGTCGACCCGTCCAAGGGCTGGATCGACGAGGCCCCGGAGTCGGGCGCGGGCGGCATGGTGTGCGTGCTGGTCGCCCGGCGTCACACCTGGGACAGGATGACGGTCTGCGGCTACCTCGCCGACGTCTACTGCCTCGGCGTGAAGAACACCATCGGCCCCGACGTGCTCGACGAGCGCGACCTGCGCCGGTTCCGCGAATACTTCTTCGGCGAGTACGCGGCCTACCAGGAAGTGCCGATCGAGCTGGCCCAGCACCTGGTCTTCGGCTCCGTCGACCACGCCCGCACGCTCGGCTTCGAGCCCCACGAGGACTTCGCGCCGGTCAGCGACCTGCTGGGCAAGTGGGAGGGCGGCTCGGCCATCACCTTCGGCCGCGACGGCCGCCCCTTCTACACCCCGGGCCCGCACGACGACCCCGGCAAGGTGCTGCGCATCCTGCGCCGCACCCTCACCGACGACCAGTTCGACTACTTCATCGAAGACCCGTCACCCGCATCGTGATGTTGAGGCGACCGGCGGCCAGCCCCGTGGCGGGGTCGCCGGTGCCCGGGTAGACCTTCGGCACGCCGTGGTAGGCGAACCGGGACGCGCCGCCGAACACGAACAGGTCCCCCGAGGCCAGCTCGACGTCCGTGTACGGCTTCCCGCGCGTCTCGGTGTTGCCGAACCGGAACAGGCACGTGTCGCCGATGCTCAGTGACACCACCGGGGCGTCGGAACGTTCGTCCTTGTCCTGGTGCATGCCCATCTTGGCCTGGCCGTCGTAGAAGTTGACCAGCGCGGTGTCCGGGTCGTACCCGTCGTCCGGGTGACCGTAGGCGTCGGCGAGCGCGCGGCGGCCGAGGTCGCCCAGCCAGGCGGGGAACTCGGCGACCCGCCGCCCGTTCACGTCGTGGGCCTCGCGCGTGTAGCGGTACGGCTGCCAGTGCCAGCCGACGCACACCGTTCGCACCGACATCACGCCGCCCCTGGGCAGGACGGTGTGCCGGATCGGCACCGGGCCGGTGGCCCAGGCACGGCAGGCGCGGACCAGGTCCTGCTGCTCGCCGAGGGTCAGCCAGCCGGGGACGTGCACCGCGCCTGGGGCGATCTCGCGCATGGGGTTGGGGATCACGATGGTTCCCGATATATCAGGTTTCGTCCTATTTTCCAGGGTTCGCCGCTCGTGTCGGCTCCGCGCATGCCTTCCAGTGTTCCAGGGCCGGCCAGGGCGACCGCGCGGGCCGTGGCCGCGAAGCCGTAGGTGCGGTCCGGGTCCCAGTCCGTGCTGCGCCGCAGGCGTTCGCTCATCCCGGCCCATCCCGCCGGGGCGCCCGCGACCACCCAGGCGTCGGGGGCGCCCGCCGTGAACCGCCTGGCCTGGCGCAACCACGACGCCGCCGTCTCCGGCCAGGCGACCACCGCCAGCACCGTCCCCTCCCAGGCGGCCGCGAACGCCGCGCCCAGGTGCGCGCCGTCCCGACCGTGCCCGATCACGACGGCCTCCGCCCTCGGTCGCTGGGCACGCAGCAGGGTGAGCACGCCGTCCAGCTCGCGCCGGTCTCCGGCCGCCTTCCAGACCGCGTACTCGCGGGGCAGGCACACCGCGCACGGCCGGTATCCCGCCGCCACCGCCGTGGCCGCGTCGGCGAAGAAGACGCGGTGCCGGACGTACCCGCCGCGCGCCACGGCCCGCAGCGCCGAGGGGCAGTCGAGCCGTCCGTACAGCCGGGCGCGCCGGTGTCCGCCGAGCGTCCCCGGCACCGGGCTGAGGTAGGCGCGGCCGTCCACGCCGACCAGCTGGTACGCCGCATCGTGTCCGTACGTCATGCCGCATCGTGGAGGACCAGGCCGAGGGTGTGCCGCAACCCCGAACGTACGGTGCTGACCCCGTGCCGCACCGGCGAGGCCGACCAGCCGCGCGAGGAGCGCACCGGCCGGTCGCGGGTCGTGAAGATCAGCCCGTGCCCCTGCGGCAACACGGTCACCGTGCCCCGCGACTGGGCCCTGGGCCGCTGCTCCACCAGCAGGAACTCGCCCCCGGTGTAGTCCTCATTGGGCCGGTCGAGCCCGATCACGACCTGGAGCGGGAACACGAGGTCGCCGTACAGGTCGCGGTGGAGGGCGTTCCAGTCGTTCTCGCGGTAGCGCAGCAGGATGGGCGTCGGCTTGGTCTGGCCCGCCGCGTGACACATGTCCAGCCATTCGCCGAAGTCGTCCGGCCACGGCGCGGGCTGTCCCAGCCGGGCCGCCCAGTCGCGGGCGATCGGCAGCAAATGGGGATAGAACGCCGCCCGCAACGCCTCCACCAGCGGCGGGAACGGCTGACGGAAATACCGGTACTGGCCCGAACCGAACCGGTAGCGGGCCATGTCGATCGTGGAACGGAACCGTCCCGGCTCGTCGTACAGACCGGAGATCTCCGCGCACTCCTGCGGCGAGAGCAACTGCGGCGTCAGCGCGCAGCCGTGGGCGTCGAGCTCCCCGGCCAGCCGCTGCCAGTCGGCTCGCGCCACCTGCGTACCGGTCATGACAACACGCTCCAGAGCTGCGGCTGGAGCGCGCCTTCGAGGGTGAGCAGGTCGCGCTTGCGGTCGAGGCCGCCCGCGTAGCCGGTCAGCGCGCCGGACGCGCCGACCACCCGGTGGCAGGGGACCACGACGAGCAGCGGGTTAGCGCCGATCGCCGCGCCGACCGCGCGGACGCGGTCCCGCGCCGCTCCGGCGCGGGCGGTCAGCTCGCCGTAGCTCGTCGTGCTCCCGTACGGCAGCGCCGCCACCTCTGCCCACACCCGCTGCTGGAACGCCGTCCCGTGAGCGGCGAGCGGCAGGTCGAACGCGGTACGCCCGCCCGCGAAGTACTCCTCGAACTGCCGCGCGGCCGTCCCGAACGCGGCCGGATCCCGGCGTCCGGGCGGCGGCGCGCCGACGTCGAACGACACGCGCGTCAGACGTCCCGTGCCGTCGCCGACGAGGAGAATCTCGCCCAGCGGGCTGTCGATGATGGTGTGGATGTCCATACTCTCTACAACACCGGCGCGTCCGCGGAAGTCAGCGGTTTTCGGACGTCGTGGCAGCATGGGAGAGGACGATCACGGCCGAGTCGCGAGAGCACACCTTCACCGGCACGCGGGGGCTCAACGTCGTCCGCGAATGGCCGCACGACCACCCCCGCTACCTCGCCCTCCTGGTCCACGGGTACGGCGAGCACATCGGCCGCTACGACCATGTCGCCGACCGCCTGCTCCGGCACGGCGCCGCCGTCTACGGCCTCGACCACATGGGCCACGGCAGATCGGCGGGCGAACGCGTGCTCGTCGAGGACTTCGAGGACGTCGTCACCGACGTGCACGCCGTCGAGGAACGCGCCAGGGCCGACCATCCAGGCGTACCGGTCGTGGTGATCGGCCACTCCATGGGCGGCCTGATCGCCGGCCGGTACGCCCAGCGCTACGGCGAGGGCCTGACCGCGCTGGTGTTGTCGGGCCCGGTGATCGGCGAGTGGGAGGTCATCCCCGCGCTGATGGGCCTCGACGAGCTGCCCGACATCCCCATCGACCCGGCCACGCTCTCCCGCGACCCGTCGGTCGGGGCGGCGTACGCGGACGATCCGCTGGTCTGGCACGGGCCGTTCAAGCGGGCCACGGTGGAGGCGTTCGCGGCGACGCTGGACGCCATCGCCAAGGGCGGCACGTTCGGGTCGTTGCCCACCTTGTGGGTGCACGGCGACGACGACCGCCTCGTACCGCCGGCCGGGAGCCGGGCCGGGGTGGAGGCGGTCAAGGGAACCGACCTCACCGAACGCATCTACGCCGGAGCCCGGCACGAGGTGTTCAACGAGACCAACAAGGACGAGGTGCTCGACGACGTCCAGGAATTCGTGGACCGGGCGCTGGGCGTACGCGGCTAGGCGACCGGCAGCCAGAGGTGGCCCGTACCGCGGGTGCGGCTGAGCTCGATCCGCCAGCAGCCGCGCTTGGGGAACACGATCCCGGTGCCCCACTCGTCCCCGGGACGGTGCCACGTCGATCCGTCGTGCTCCTCCGGCCCCCAGTCGAGCCGGGCCGTCGTACCGTCGGGCAGGGAAGCCCTGACCGTGAGCGGCCCCTCCCCGGTCATCCGCCAAACAATCTTGACCGGCTTACCGTGCGCAACCGGGAGCCGATCAACAAACACCAGCCCCCACACCTCCGCATCCCCAGAAACTCCCCGCACCTCCGGAAACCCACCACCCTCCGCACGACGCCCACCCCGGCAATCAGGACCGGTCGGAGGGCCGGAGTCCGTCCGGCCAGTGGGGTCGGCGCTGGGGGCTGCGCTCGGGTCGGTCCCACCCCAGGGTCCCGAGCTCGGGCTCACGCTGATGCCCGGAGAGAGCGCCTGACCCGAGGTCGCCGCCGGGGCGGTGGCACGGTCGTCCACAGCGCGGGAACCTGCGGTGCTCTCACTCGCGGCTCCGGAGCCGGTGGTGCCGTTGCTTGCCGCAGGTGCGCCTGCATGGTCGCCGTCCGGCCCGCACCCCGCCACCACCAGCAGCAACGCCGCCACCGGGACGGCCGCCAGCCTCATCGTCACCATCCTCATGCCCCACTTACCGCCCACCCGGCCGAAAGGTTCCCCGCAGCCGTATGGCGCCCACGCCCGCCAGAACCACCGTCACCCCCTGGCACAAGATCCGCAGGTCACGAAAGGCCCCGCCCTCGAAAGCGCCCCCCACCAACCCCGACAGCACCCTCGCGCCGCCCCTCCCGCCGCCACAAGGAACGGCCCCCAACCCCGACAGCGCCGATGATTTTCCACCCTCCCCCCGGTCTCCATCACCGAAGGAGGCGACATGAACGAACGGGCACGGGCATTGACGGCAGGGGTGGCGCTGCTTGAGCGGGCCATCGACTACACCTTGGGCAGCCTGCGCGTGGTCAGCCCCGCCGTGCTCTGCCGCCCCACCCCATGCGCCCGCTGGAATCTCCAGGCGCTGCTCGACCACATGCAGGACTCCTTCGAGGCCCTGAACGAGGCCGCCCTCGGCCACGTCGCCCCCACCCGCAGCCCCGTCCCCGTCGGCGGCCCCGCTCCCGTCGGCGGCCCCGCCCTGCGTAACCCTGCCCTGTGCAACCCCGCCCTGCTGCTCAGAGACGGCGCCACGGAAGTGCTCGGGGCATGGGCCGGCACGATCCGGACCGAGGTGATCTCCGTGGGGAACGTGCCCATGACGGCGCCGATGGTGGCCGTGGCGGGCGCCATCGAGATCGCCGTGCACGGCTGGGACATCGCGCGCGCCTGCGGAGAACGCCGTCCCATCCCGCCCGCGCTGGCCGAGGAGCTGCTGGACATGGTCCACCTCTTCGTCACCGACCAGGACCGCCCGGTCCGCTTCGCCGCCCGGAGACGGCCTCCCGCACTCGGGAGCGCGCAGGACCACCTCCTCGCCTACCTCGGCCGCGACCCCAACTGACGGGGTGACCGGGCCCCCAATCGGCGGCGGCACCCCGTACGATCAAAGAGGGACACGGGGCCCGGCATTCATCCGGCCGGTCGCGGGCCAGGAGCCTCGACCAGGTCGGCCAACGTGGTGGCGACGACCGTTCTTCGTGCGGCCGTCGCCATCACCCCGAACTCCCACGCAGCACTCCCACGCAGCACTCCCACCGCGCGCTCCCGTCCCGCCCCGCACCCGCGCCCAGCCGGCCGCGAGAGGCGGTCAGCTGTCTTCGGCGGTGGCCTGGAGCACCTCCAGCACCTGTTCCCCGTATTTGGCGAGCTTGTTCTCCCCGACCCCGTTGACCCGGCTCAGCTCCGCCAGCGAGGACGGCGACAGCGTGGCGATCTCGCGCAGCGTGGCGTCGTGGAAGATGACGTAGGCGGGCACGCCCTGCTCCTTGGCGACGGCGCCCCGCCAGGCGCGCAGTCGTTCGAACACCGCCGCCGCCTCGGCGGGCAGGTCGGCGGGCGGCTGGCCCTTGGCTCCGAAAGCCCCGGAAGCGCCGGACGACCTGGACGCCCGCGACGCCGGACGGACCGGGTCGCGGCGCAGCGGCACCTCCCGCTGCCCGCGCAGCACGTCGGCGCTGGCGTCGGTGAGCACCAGCGTGCCGTGGTCGGACTCCACCGCGAGCAGCCCCTGCGCCAGCAGTTGCCGCACCACGCCGTGCCACTCGGCGTTGCCGAGGTCGGTGCCCACGCCGAACACGGTCAGCGAGTCGTGGCCGTGCTGGAGCACCTTGGCGGTCGTCTTGCCGAGCAGGATGTCGACCACCTGCCCGACGCCGAACTTCTGGCCGCGCTCCCGCTTCAGCCGGAGCACGGTGGACAACACCTTCTGGGCGGCGATCGTGCCGTCCCAGGACTCGGGCGGGGTCTGGCAGGTGTCGCAGTTGCCGCAGGGCTCGGCGCCCTTCTGGCCGAAGTAGTCGAGCAGCATGACCCGGCGGCAGCCGACGGTCTCGCACAACGCCAGCATGGCGTCGAGGTGGAGCACCTGGCGGCGGCGGTGGGCCTCGTCGCCCTCCAGGGCCATGCGCCGGTGCTGGACGACGTCCTGGAGGCCGTAGGCCATCCAGGCGGTCGCGGGCTGGCCGTCGCGCCCGGCCCGGCCGGTCTCCTGGTAGTAGCCCTCGACCGACTTGGGCAGGTCGAGGTGGGCGACGAAGCGCACGTCGGGCTTGTCGATGCCCATGCCGAACGCGATCGTGGCCACCACGATCAGCCCGTCCTCGCGTAGGAAGCGGGCCTGGTGGGCGGCACGGGTACGGGCGTCGAGCCCCGCGTGGTACGGCACCGCCGCGATGCCGTTGTCGGCCAGGTAGGCCGCGATCTTCTCCACGGACGAGCGCGACAGGCAGTAGACGATGCCGGAGTCGCCCTGGTGCTCGGTGCGCAGGAAGTCGAGAAGCTGCCGCTTGGGGTCGCTCTTGGCGGTGATGCGGTAGTGGATGTTGGGCCGGTCGAAGCCGGCCACGAAATGGCGGGCCTGGTCGAGCCCGAGCCGGCTGGAGATCTCGGCGTGGGTGGCCGGGGTGGCGGTGGCGGTCAGCGCGATGCGCGGCACCTGCGGCCAGCGCTCGCGCAGCTCCGACAGCGCGAGGTAGTCGGGCCGGAAGTCGTGGCCCCACTGGGAGACGCAGTGGGCCTCGTCGATGGCGAACATCGAGATCTCGCCCTTGGTCAGCAGGCGCGTCGTGGCCTCGACGCGCAGCCGCTCGGGCGCGAGGTAGAGCAGGTCGAGCTCGCCGGCCAGGAACTCGGCCTCCACGAGCTGGCGCTCGTCGAAGTCTTGCGTGGAGTTGAGGAAACCGGCCCGCACGCCGAGCGCGCGCAGCGCGTCGACCTGGTCCTGCATGAGCGCGATCAGCGGCGAGACGACGACCCCCACGCCGGGGCGCACCAGGGCCGGGATCTGATAGCACAGGGACTTGCCGCCGCCGGTGGGCATCAGCACCAGCGCGTCGCCGCCGTCCACGACGTGGTCGATGATCTCCTGCTGACCCGGCCTGAACGAGTCGTAACCGAAGACGCGGTGCAGAACCTCGGTGGGGGTATCCATGCGGCTACCTTACGTGGTCGTCGGCCGACGTTCCGTCAGTTCCGCCGACGGCGGACCGGGGGCCTCAGGTCGGCTCGGCGGGCAGCGCGTCGCCCTGCTCCCGCGCCCGTCCGTAACGATCGTAGGCCACCAGCGAGAGCGCTCCGAGCACGCAGGCCGCCGCCACCGAGGCCATCACCGCCGGGTACCCGGCGACCTGCGCCACCGCCGCCGACAGCAGCGGGGCCACCGCCTTGGCCATCGTGACGGGCAGGGCGAGCGTGCCGTTCAGCGTCGCGTACGCGGCCGTGCCGTACCGGTCGGCGAGCAGGGCGGGACGGGCGATCGTGGCCACCCCGAACCCCAGCCCGAACAGCACCACCCCCGCGACGGCCCCCGCCCGGCTGTCTCCCGCCAGCGGCAGCAGCAGCGCGGCCACCCCCTGGACGGCGAACATCGCCGCCGTGATCAGCGCCACCGGCCACCGGCCCTGCAACCCCGTCGTGACCAGTCGTCCGGTCACCGACAGCACCCCGAGCAGCCCGGCCACGCCCGCCGCGAACACCGGCGGATGCCCGAGCGCGATCAGGTACGTCACCAGCAGCACCCCCATGACCGCCACCGCCCCCGTCTGGGCCAGGAAGGCGGCCACGAGCAGCCAGAACGGCCGCTCGCGCAGCGCCGAGCCGACGATCTCCCGCCTCTCGGCGGGCGGCGACGGCGAGCCCCGCCCCCGTACGGCCAGCGCGTGCAGCGGCACGGCCGTCAGCGTGTACCCGGCGGCCAGGACGGCCAGCGCGTGACGCCACCCGTACCGGTCCACGAGGAGCCCGGTCAGCGGCAGGAAGACGGTGGAGGCGAACCCGGCCACCACGGTCACGGCCAGCAGCGCGCGCGCCCGCCGCGGCGCGTCGAAGGTGGCGACGATCACCGCGAAGGCGGCCTCGTAGAGCACCATGGCCGAGGCGATCCCGAGCACCGCGCACACCAGGTAGAGCTGCGCCACCGTGCGCACCTGCGACCACGCCAGCACCGCGAGCCCGCCCAGCAGCGACCCGGCGGTCATCAGCGCACGCCCGCCGTGCCGGTCCAGCAGGCGTCCGACGGCGGGCGCGACCAGGGCGGAGACCAGCACAGACAGCGTGATCGCGCCGGTGAGCTGGGCCACCCCGGCCCGCAGGTCCCGGGCCATCGGGGGGATGAACACGGAGAAGGCGTAGTAGAGCACGCCGTAACCGGCCGTCTGCGTGATCGCGAGCGCGCCGACCACACGGGCCTGCGACCTCGGACCGGGTACGGCGATCACGCCTGGTTCGTGCCCGTTCATCACCTGGGAACACGGTGATGCGGGTCACCCCGGGCGCAGTAGCGTCGGAGGCATGAGTCTTTCCTACGTGGTGACCGGCGGCGGGCGTGGCATCGGGAAGGCCGTGGTCCAGCGGCTCCTGGGCGAGAAGGACACGGTCGTCGTCATCGACCGTGACGGCGGCTCGCTGTCCTGGACGGGCCCCAGGGTCGTCCCGGTGGTCGGCGACGCGGCCGACGAGGAGCTGGTCTCCTGGGCCGCCGACCGGGCCCAGGAGGCCGGCACGCTGGCGGGCTGGGTCAACAACGCGGCGATCTTCCGTGACGCCTCCGTGCACGACGCCCCGACCGCCGAGGTACGTGAGCTGATCGGGGCAAACCTGGACCTCGCGCTGGTGGGCTGCGCGGTCGCCGTCCGCCGTTTTCTCGCGTCGGGCACGCCCGGCGCGATCGTCAACGTCACCTCGCACCAGGCCACCAGGGCGGTCCCCGGCAGCCTGCCCTACGCCACGGCGAAGGCCGCGATCGAGGGGCTGACCAGGTCGCTGGCCGTCGAGTACGGCCGGTACGGCATCAGGGTCAACGCCGTCGCGCCCGGCTCGGTGGCCACGGAACGCTACGAGGACTTCCTGGCCTCCAGGAGCGCCGACGAGGTGGTGGGCGTCGAGCGAGAGATGGCCAGGCTGCACCCCCTGGGCCGGGTCGCAGCCCCGGAGGAGGTGGCCTCGGTCGTGGCGCATCTGCTCTCGCCGGACGCCTCGTTCGTCAACGGGGCCACGATCCCCGTGGACGGCGGCCGGAGCGTGCTCGGAATGGACCCGGAAGCAAGGGAATGAAAACCATTGTCACCCGGTTGAGGGGGGCATGAAGAAGAACCAGCACCCCTCGTACCGTCCGGTCGTCTTCCGCGACCCGAGCGCCGGCTTCGCCCTTCTCACCCGCTCGACCCTGACGAGCGACAGGACCGTCGAGTGGGAGGACGGCAGGACCTACCCGGTCGTGGACGTCGACGTGTCGTCGGCCAGCCACCCGTTCTACACCGGCCGCAGCCGCGTCCTCGACACCGAGGGCCGCGTCGAGCGCTTCAACCAGCGCTACGGCAGGAAATAGTCGTACAAGACTTGACCCGCCCCCGCCCGTTCCTTGCCTTTCAGGCCGGAGCGGCCGGGGCGTCGGCATGTGGGGGGCATCTGAGGACCTGCGGAAGCCGGCGGGCATGCTGAGGCTACTCGTGGGTACAAGGCTCTCACCGGCGTGGGAGCAATGGTGATCGCTATGGGTCTCTCTGGAAGGGAACGCCGCATCCTCGCTGAGATCGAGCAGGGCCTCGAACGGGACGACCCCGAACTGGCCCGGCGCGTGGCGGCGATCAACAAGATCGAGTCCGACGGGATCGACTACCCTCGGGCCTACAGTGACCGGCTGCGGGTGTGGGCGCTGACCCACGTCTGGATCATCTTCGCGGTCGCGGGCGTGGTGATCGTGCTGCTCCTGCTGGCCGTGCTCACCACATGACGTCCCCGCGCGGTGCTCACCGCGTGACGGCCTAGCGCGGTCCGTCGCGGTCGCGGCGGTGCCTGAGCACCGCCAGGTCCACGGCCGCCACCGCCGCCGCGCCGGCGCCGATGGCGGCCTCCCAGACCCACACCTGCTCTCCCGTGGCCATCGCGCGGGCCACGAAGAAGATCGTCGCCACCACGGCGACGATCAGGGCGATCCACGACAGGATCCGCCTCGCGCGCAGCGGGCTGCGCGCGGTCACCGGCTCGGTGCCCTCGCGGTTACGCAGCCACATGCCGGTCTCCTCTCACGCCAGGCACCGCAGGGCGGCGGCGACCCGCGGGTCGAGCCCGTCGGTCGGCAGCCGTCCCACGGTGGCCTCCACGAAGTCCGGGTACGACAGCGACGTGCTGCCCCCGTCGACGCTCACCCAGATCTGCTCGGCCGTCTGCTCGACCTGGGCCCTCGAATCCTGCTCGGCCAGTACGAACCGCCCGACGGCCACTCGCCAGAACGTCCTGTAGTCGATCTCCTCCGCCCGCACCGGCGCGCCGACGTCGTCGGCGTTGGTGGCGTACTCGGAGTCGTAGTGGAAGGTCTGCAGGCCCACCGGGTACGCGCCCGCCATGGTGTCGATCAGGGCGTCCGGCCCGAGGGCGCGCATACGCTCGCGGGTCTCGCCGTTCTTGGTGCGCCACTCCTGGAGCACCTCCTCGACGGGCAGGCCGCGACGCTCCCGTACGGACCACTCGTTGAAGTCGTTGAACCCGGTCACCCCCTCGGCGGCCACATGGGTGAGCAGCTCCTGCACGGTCCCGTCGAGGCAGGCGTGGTTGTAGGCCTCCTCACCGGCCAGGTCGGCGAGCACGTCGCGCACCGACCACCCCGCGCAGCGGGAGGGACGCGCCCACCCCGCCTCGTCCAGCCCGTCGAAGAACCGGTCGAGGCGGGCCGCCTCGGTGTCGAAGATGTCGAACGGGTCGAAGTCCCTGAGCAGCTCCTCAGCCATACACCGCACGTACCCCCTAGGCCCCGACTTTCACGGCGAGGGATCCCAGATCCGACCTGGCCCGGTCGTACTCCGCCCGGCAGGAGGGGGCGCGTTCGGCCGGAACCCAGCCGCCCTTGGCGATGCGGGCGTACTTGGCCGGGTCGGCGCCGTACAGGAGGCAGGCGAACGTGGCGGACGCGGCGGTCCCGGACAGGTGGTCCGCGTCGGTGTGCGCGGCCAGCAGGTGGCGGGCCTCGGCGGCGGCCACGACGTGACGGCTGTCGCGCGCGGTCAGCGTCAGCGCGGCGAACCGGTCGGCCTGCTCGCCGTCGCCCGGCAGGCCGTTGAGGGCGGCCAGGGCGTGGCCGAGCTGGTGGTGGTAGAGCGCGGCCAGGGCGCCGTCGACGCGGGCGGGGGTGGTACGGCTGTCGGCCTCCTCGGTCTCGGAGATGCCCGTGATCGTACGGTTGATCTTGGTGACCAGCGAGTAGCAGATCGTGATCCGCCGTTTGCCGTCGTTCCAGGTGGCGCGGGGGGAGTCGCAGCCACGTGCCACCACCTCGACCCCGTCGAGGCGGGTCCGCAGCACGCCGCTGTCCTTCAGCAGCTTCCTGGCGTGCTGGTCGCGGGCCGTGCCGGCGGGCTCGTACCGCACCGAGGGCGCCGTCCCCAACGTGCTCGTCAGGCTCAGGACGAGGGCGATCAGGGGGTTCGGCATGTGGGGGCTCCTGTCGATCGACGCGCGCTTGCAAATGGGACTGTCCATGCGGCGATCAACTGATCGATAAACCTGCGTAAAGGTAAAGGAGCCGGGGAATGGCGAAGGCCCGGCCCCCCACCAGGGGGACCGGGCCTTCGAAATGATCAATCAGTGTCGATCTTTATTGATCAACGGTGCCAGGAGCGGTAGACCTTGACGTAGTCCTGACGGCTCTCGGAGCCGTTGAGCTCGTCGTTGCCCTCGTAGACGGCCTTGAACGTGCCGCTCTTCCAGGCGCGGGTCTTGGTGGAGAACTTGCCGCCCCACTTGGTCTTGGTGGAGGCGACCCACTTCCAGCCGCTGGAGCCGTTGGCGCGGTAGTAGACGTTGACCTTCTCGCCGCGCAGGCCCTCCCAGCCTTCGTCGTCGACCTGAAGGCGACCGGAGAAGTAGATCGAACGGCCCTGGCGGACCTTGTACGGGTCGGCCGTGAAGCGCGAGACGCGGGTGTCCGCCTTGCCCTTCTGGACCTCGACGCTGAAGAACGCCGAGTCGGTGGCGACCTGCTTGTTGTCCTTGTCGAAGGCCACGGCGGTGGCCTTCCACTTGCCGGCGAAGTCGTTCTCGTTGAACGGAACGGCGAAGCGCCAGCCCTCAAGGTCCTTGACGTCCTTGGCACGGAAGGTACGGAACTCGCCCTGCGGGGCGACGCTCAGGGTGACCTTCTCGACGTCGGAGCTGGCGCCGATGTCGAAGTACGCGGTGGTCTCGCTGCCGGCCTTGACCACGACGGGGTTGGGCGTGATGTCGCGGATCTTGAGCTCGGTCGCGTGCTTGGTCGCGGTGGCGGAGGCGGCGCCCGCGCCGGAGACCAACATGGCCCCGCCCACGAAGGCGGTGATGATTCCTACTGCGATCTTTCTCATGAGGGTGCTGATTCCTCTCCCCGTATCGACTCGAAGCCGGCACCGGGGCGCGCCGGCTTCCTCTACTACTTTGAGCCACAGATTGGGAGAAAGGTTCGCTAAAGTTACAGAAAATATTTGATCACGGTCTTAACCAGGTGTTATGCGAGAAAATCAATCGCCCCATGCGTGACCAACTACAGTCTGGCCCATGACGGACGTCTACACGCTCGGTGAGCCCCTCGGAGTTGTCTCCAGCGGCCGGGTGCGCCACGAGAACGAGGCCAGACTGGACGTCTGCGGCCCCGAGCTCACCCTGGTCGTCGCCCTGTCCAGGCTCGGGCACAGATGCGCGTACGCCGGCCGGGTCGGGGACGACGAACTGGGCGCCAGGGCACTGACCGTGCTCAAGGGCGAGGGCGTGGACGTCGGGGACGTGCGCGTGGTCGAGGGGGCGCGTACCGGGATGTTGCTCAGGGAGGTGCGCGTCGGCCGTGAGCCGGTGACGGCCCAGTACCGCACCCGCTCGGCCGGGTCGCGGCTGACGCCGGGCAACGTGCCGGTCGACCGGGTGGCCGCGGCGAAGATGTTGCACGTGACCGGCGTCACGGCGGCCCTGGGCCCGGACGCGCTCGACGCCGTCCACACCGCCGTCGGCGCGGCCAGGACGGCCGGGATCATGATCTCCTTCTCGGTGGACTACGTGCCCGAGTTGTGGCCGTCGGTCCGCGAGGCCGAGGAGGTGCTCGGCGAGCTGGCCTGCGAGGCCCACCTGCTCTTCCTCGCCCAGGACGAGCTCGACCTGGTCAAGCCCGCGCTCACCCCCGAGCGTGAGGTCGTGGTCAACCGGGGCGTGAAGGGCGCCAGCGTACGCGCCGACCGCATGCGTTACGACGTGACCGCCCCTCAGGTGCCCGTCGTGGACATGGCGGGCTCGGGAGAGGCGTTCGCGGCCGGTTACATCAGCGCCGCGCTCGACGGGCTGACCCCGCAGGAGCGGCTGCACCGGGGCGCGCTGCTGAGCGCGGCGGCGATGACGAGCGTGAGTGACTGGCAGGGTTTGCCGACCAGGACGGAGCTGTGACGCAGAACTCTGCAACCGTTTGACGTGATTGCGCAAACATTTGACTGGCGATTGTCGTGAGGTGGCCCTTACTTTTCCCGGTGGGCGCGGGAAAACGGGGCTGAAGGCCGTACTCGGGCGGGGTTGGAGTGCCAGGTGGGGCTACGTAAGTGATCGCAAACACTTGCGCTGAAGGCCGTATAGTTTGCGCATGACGCGACGACTCGCAGAGGTGGCGAAGAAGGTCGGGGTGAGCGAGGCGACGGTCAGTCGCGTGCTCAACGGCAAGCCGGGTGTCTCCGACGCCACGCGAGAGGCCGTGCTGACCGCGCTCGACGTGCTCGGCTACGAACGCCCCACCCAGTTGCGCGGCGACCGCGCCCGCCTGGTCGGCCTGGTGCTCCCCGAGCTGCAGAACCCCATCTTCCCCGCCTTCGCGGAGGTCGTCGGCGGCGCCCTGGCCCAGCAGGGTTTCACCTCCGTGTTGTGCACCAGGACCGTCGGCGGCGTCTCCGAGGCCGACTACGTCGATCTGCTGCTCCAGCAGCAGGTCAGCGGCGTGGTCTTCGCCGGTGGCCTCTACGCCCAGGCCGACGCCTCGCACGACCACTACGAGCTGCTGCACGAGCGCAAGCTGCCGACCGTCCTGGTCAACGCCGCCGTCGAGCGGCTGGACTTCCCGCAGGTCTCCTGCGACGACGTGGTGGCCGCCGAGATGGCCCTGTCCCACCTGCGCGCCCTCGGCCACGAACGTGTCGGCATGGTGCTCGGCCCGAAGGACCACATGCCCTCCAGGCGCAAGCTTGAGACGTTCCAGGCCGGCGGCGGCGACCCGGGGCTCGTCGAGCACACGATGTTCTCGCTCGAAGGCGGCCACGCCGCCGCGGCCCGGCTGGTCAAGCAGGGTGTGACCGGCGTGATCTGCGCCAGCGACCTGCTCGCGCTCGGCACGGTCAGGGCGGCCAGGCGGGCGGGCCTGACCGTGCCGGGCGACGTCTCGGTCATCGGATTCGACGACTCGGCGCTGATGAACTGCACCGATCCGCCGCTGACCACCGTCCGCCAGCCGATCGACGCGATGGGCCGGGCCGCGGTCGACCTGCTGGTGGCCCAGATCGACAAGGCGGTCGTGCCCGCCGACGAGCTGCTGTTCGAGCCGGAGCTGGTGGTCAGGGCCTCGACGGCACGGGCCCGCGACTGACGGGTCCGCCTCCCTCGTACGCCCCCGCGCCGCCGACTGCGTCCCGTAAATTTGGAAAAATGTGGATCGAACGGGCCAGAGAGCTCTACGAGCGCGCCATCTACGCCGGCGACGACACAGTGCCGGCCACGGCCGACCGCGAGCTGGACGCGGTGGAGGCCGAGCTGTCCCTGGCCAGAGGCCGGATCCTGCACCTGCGGTTCCTGACGGGCCAGGAGGCGGACCCGCGCGAGCTGCCGCTGTTCGAACGGGCCACCCGGCTGTTCAGGGAGCTCGGCGACCGGCGCGGAGAGGGCGAGTCGTCGTTCTGGGAGGGCTGTTACCACCAGCTCGTGAACGGCGACCTCGACACCGCTCTGCCCCTCTTCGAACGTGCGGCGGAACTGGCCGCGCAGGCGGGGGACCAGGCCACGCTCGCGGAGGTGCTCAGGCACCAGGGCATCGCGGCCCACCGGACCGGGCGGCTCGACGAGGCACGCGAGAAGCTGACCGAGTCGTCCCGGTTGCGGCGGGAGTTCGGGCTTCCGGCCGGGGTCGCCTCCAACCAGGTCGGGCTGATCCGTATCGCCGCCGCCCAGGGGCGCCACGACGAGGCGCGGGCGCTCGCCGACGAGGCCCGAGCCCTGGCCGACTCCTGCGGCGCCACCCGTATCGCCGCCCATGTCGAGGAGGCCCGCGCCACCATCCCCACCTGATCGGGCCCGCCGCACCTCTGCTCACCACCGTCCAGTCGTACGCGCCGTCGTCCGGTACGGGCAGCCAGGCGACGGCCACGTCCACCTGCCCGTCGCCCAGCCCGACCGTCGGGTCACCCCAGGCGACCTGGCGGAAGCGCTCCTCACGCGCCGAGGCCACCGCCCGCCGCGCGCCCTCCCACTGCTCGATGATCTGCCGGGCCAGCGGCAGCACGGCGGGCCCCGCCGGGGTCAGCGCCACGGTCCGCCGGTCACGGTCGAACAGCTTGGCCCGCATGGACAGCTCAAGCTGCCTGATCTGCCTGCTCAGCGAGGGCTGGGAGATGAACAGCCGCTCGGTGGCCGCCCGCGTGAAGCTCAGCTCCTCCGCGACCGCCACGAAATACCGCAGATCCCGGATATGGGCATAGACGACCTGGCCAAGGAGACGGTCGCCGAGATCGAGAACGCCGGCGGGCAGGCGTACGCGGTCAAGGCCGCGTTCGAGGACGGCGGGACGTCGTCTACTCGATGACCAAGGGCGCGCTCGACACGCTCGGCTTCACCCTGGCCCCGATCCTCGGCCCGCGCGGCATCACCGTGAACACCGTCTCCCCGGGCGTCACCGAGACCGACATGAACGCCTGGCTGCGCGAGGACCACGACGGCGCGGCCGAGCGGAGCGTCACCGAGGTCACCGCGCTCGGCCGCATCGGCCGGCCGGACGACATCGCCGGCGCCGTGGCGCTGCTGGCCCGCCCGGAGGCCGGCTGGATCACCGGCCACGTGCTCGACGCCACCGGCGGCTACTTCCTCGGCCCGGCGGGCGGCGTGGTCCCCGTCTGAGAGCTGACCCGGAAACAGGGGAGGGCGGTCAGCGGGTGCGGCCGCTGGGGTCGCGCAGCCACATGTCGAGGGCGGCGCGGGCCTCGGGCCGCTCCTCGGGGAAGCGCAGCGTCCTGACCAGCGTCCACAACACCCCCTGAAGGGCGCGCGCCTCGGTGAACACCGCCAGGCCGGGATCGCCGGGGTCGGCGCCGTAGGCGCGCACGGCCGCGCGCCCGTCGAGACGTACGGTCCGCAGCAGGCAGGCCAGGTCCCAGCCCACGGGCGCGGACATGGTCTCCTCGAAGTCGTTCCACAACCATCCGCCGGGGGTGGCCAGCAGGTTGCCCGGATGGGCGTCGCCGTGGACGGCCTGCCCGCCGTCCGGCAGCCGGGCCGCCAGTCCGGCGCGGGCCCCGGCGAGCCGGGCCAGCACGTCCGGCTCCAGCTCGCCCGCGAGCAGTCCGAGCAGGTGCTCGGGCTCGTCGAGAACGGGCCCGAGACGTGGCAACGCGCCCGGGTAACCACGCAACGCCTCGTGCAGGTCGCGCAGCGCCCGCCCGAACACCTCGGGCGTGACCGCCCGCGCCCCGTCGTGCTCGACGTACCGCCAGTAGGACACCGGCGTCCCGCCGCGCTCGTGCACCCGCGCGGGCAGCAGATCGCTCGGCGGCACGACCGGCACCCCCCGCCCGTGCAGGTACGACACGACCGCCAGCTCCCGCCGCATCGCCTCGGCGGGCCGGAGCCGGGCGAGGGCGGTGACCGTGGGCACCCGCGCCACGACCGGCGCCGGCCGCAGGTGGATCCGGAGGTTGTAGGAGTCGGTCAGCACCACGGGCTCGCGCACCGCGACACCGTGCTCCTCGGCCACCGCGACGGCGGCGGCGACGGCCTCGTCCGCGGGGATCGCGCGCGGGGGCCCGGCGGGGTCAGGCAGACTCACGGACCACCAGCTCCGTGGGCAGGATCACCGGCTCCCGCGAGCCGCCCTCGAACAGGCCGAGCAGCAGCCGGACCATGGCCGCCGCCTGCTCGGCGATCGGGTGCCTCAGCGTGGTCAGCGGCGGCTCGGTGTACTTGGCCGCCTCGATGTCGTCGAACCCCACCACCGCCACGTCGTCGGGCACCCGCCGCCCCGCCTGGCGCAGCGCTTGGAGCGCGCCGACCGCCATCAGGTCGTTGGCCACGAACACCGCGTCGAGGGCGGGGTCGTCGCCGAGGAGCTGGCGCATTGCGACCGCGCCCGACTCCCGCGTGAAGTCGCCCACGGCCACGATCGAACGGCGGTCGGAGTCGCGCAGCACGTTGCGGTAGCCGGTCAGGCGGTCCTGGCCGGCGATCATGTCCTGCGGGCCGGCGATCGTGGCGATCCTGCGCCGCCCCGACCCGACCAGGTGACGTACGCCGGCCTCGGCCCCGCCCACGTTGTCGTTGTCGACGTACGGGATGTCGACCGGCACCGCCGGACGCCCGTACGAGACCACGGGGACGCGCAGGCGTGACAGCGCGGTCGGCAGCGGGTCGGCGCCGTGCATCGAGATCAGCATGACGCCGTCGACGTGGCCGCCCGAGATGTACCGCTCCACCCGCGCGTGGCTCTTGGGCGAGGAGGCCAGCATCAGCACGACCTGCTTGTTCACCGCCTCCAGCTCGTAGCTGGCCGACCTGATCGCCGTGGAGAACATCGGGTCCTCGGAGAAGACCCGGGTGCCCGGCTCGCTGACGACCAGGGCGATCGAGTCGGTGCGCTGGGTGACGAGGCTGCGCGCCGCCGAGTTGGGCACGTAGCCCAGCTCGTCGATCGCGCGCTGCACGGCGTCGCGGATGTGCGGCGCGACGGTCGTCTGGTTGTTGACGACCCTGGAGGCGGTCGCGCGCGAGACGCCCGCGCGGGCGGCGACCGCCTCCAGCGTCGGGCGTCTCATGACTGCACCAAGAGGGAGAGCACGGAAAAAATCTACAGGCCGTTCCTGCTGATCACGTCCCGGTACCACAGGGCGCTGTCCTTGGGCACCCGGGTCTGCGTCGCGTAGTCCACGTGCACGATGCCGAACCTGCGCCGGTAGCCCTCCGCCCACTCGAAGTTGTCGAGCAACGACCAGACCAGGTAGCCGCGCAGGTCGGCGGCCAGCTCGACGGCCCGGTGCACCTCGCGCAGATGCCCGTCCAGGTACGCCACCCGCTGCTCGTCGTGCACCCGCCCGTCCTCGACCAGGTCGTCGAAGGCCGCGCCGTTCTCGGTGACCATGAGCCCGACCTGCGGATAGTCCTTCGAGAGCCGGACGAGCAGCCGGGACAGGCCGTCGGGCACGATCGGCCAGCCCATCGCGGTGACCGGCGCGTCCGCCGTCGCGAAGCGCACCCCCTCCGAGCCCGGCCAGGCGGCGTCGGCCGGCAGCCCGGGGCCGGACTCGACCACGCACGGGTTGTAGTAGTTGACCCCGACCAGGTCGATCGGCGCGTTGATCAGCTCCAGGTCGCCGTCCTGGATGTGCTCGGTACCGCCGTTGCGCGCCGCCGCCACCAGGACCTCCTCCGGGTACCTGCCGTACAGCGCGGGGTCGAGGAACTGCCTGGTCAGCAGGGCGTGGATGCGTTCGGCGGCGGCGGCGTCCGCCTCGCCGGCGACCGCCGAGGGGTCGTTGACCTGGGCCGGGGTGAGCACCGGCGCGGAGTTGACCACGAGCATGATGCTGCGCGCCCCGGCCGCCCGCAGCCCGCGCGCCGCCAGGCCGTGGCCGAGCAGCAGGTGGTGGGCCGAGCGCATGGCCGCGCCGGGGTCGCGGCGGCCCGGCGCGTGCACGCCGTTGCCGTAGCCGAGGAAGGCCGACACCCAGGGTTCGTTGAGCGTGGCCCAGTCGCCGACCCGGTCGCCGAGCCGGTCGTGCACGGCCTGGGCGTAGTCGGCGAAGCGGTGGGCCGTGTCGCGGTCCGTCCAGCCGCCGCGGTCTTCGAGGGTTTGGGGGAGGTCCCAGTGATAGAGCGTGACATACGGCGAAATTTCGGCGGCTAGTAGTTCATCTACGAGCTTGTCGTAGAAGGCCAGACCGCGGGCGTTGATCGGTCCTGTACCGTCCGGCTGGACGCGCGGCCAGGCCACCGAGAACCGGTAGGCGCCGAGTCGCAGCTCGCGCATCAGCCCGACGTCGTCCTTGTAGCGGTGGTAGTGGTCGCAGGCCACGTCACCGGTGTCGCCGCCGGCCACGTTCCCGGGGGTGTGGGAGAAGGTGTCCCAGATCGACTGGCCGCGCCCGTCCTCCTTGACCGCCCCCTCGATCTGGTACGAGGCCGTGGCGGCTCCCCAGACGAATTCCTCGGGAAACATCATCCCTTAACAGCTCCTTGCATGATTCCACCGATGATTTGCCTGCCGAACAGGACGAATACCGCCACGAGCGGTAGCACGCCGACCGCCGTGCCCGCCAGGCCCAGTACGTAGTCGTTGACGTACCCGCTGGCCAGCGTGGACAGGGCCACCTGGACGGTCGGGTTGTCCGGGTTCAGCACGACCAGCGGCCAGAAGTAGTCGTTCCAGGCCGACATGAACGTCAGCATGCCGAGCACGGCCGCCGCCGGCCGCGCGGCGGGCAGCACGACGTGCCAGAACAGCCCCCACGTCGTGCACCCGTCCACCCGCCCGGCCTCCAGCAGCTCGTCCGGCAGCGCCCGCGTCAGGTACTGGGTCATGAAGAACACGCCGAACGCGTTGACCAGCGCCGGAACGATGAGCGCGTAGTCCGTGCCGGTCCACTCCAGCTTCACCATGAGCAGGTAGAGCGGGATGATGCCGAGCTGGGCCGGGACCATCATGGTCGCCACGGTGACCACCAGCATGGCGTTCCTGCCCCGGAACCTCAGCTTGGCGAAGGCGAACCCGGCCAGCGTCGAGAAGAACATCACCGCGACCGCGATCGAGCCCGCCACGATGACCGAGTTCAGCAGCGCCAGCCCGAAGGGCACGGTGTCGAACACGCGGGAGACGTTGGCGACGAAGTTCCCGCCGGGCAGCAGCGGCGGCGGGACCTCGGCCAGCGCCGAGTTGTGCCGCGAGGCCACCACGACGCTGTAGTAGAGCGGGAAGGCGGAGAAGAAGGCGACCGCGATCAGGGTCAGGTAGCGCAGCCTCACAGCGTGCCGCCCTTCACCCGCCGGCTGATCAGGAAGTTGACCCCGGCGGCGACGACCACGACCAGGAACATCAGCCAGGACGCCGCCGAGGCGTACCCGAAGTCGAACTTGGTGAAGCCCTGCTCGTAGACGAACAGCGCCAGCGTCTGGAACTGCCGGTCGGGGCCGCCGCGGGCCACGCCGCCGCCCGCGCCGCTGCTCTGGCCGAACAGCAGGGGCTCGGCGATGATCTGCATCGCGCCGATCGTGGAGACGATGACGACGAAGATGATCGTCGGCCGGATCATCGGGATGGTGATCCGGCGCAGCTGGGTGAGGTTGCTCGCGCCGTCGAGGGTGGCGGCCTCGTACAGGTCGCGCGGTACGGCCTGCATGGCGGCCAGGAAGATGAGCGCGTTGTAGCCGGTCCAGCGCCACATGATCATCACGGAGAGCGCGACGTGCGAGGTCGCGGTGCCGGCCGCCCAGTCGATGTTCCCGATGCCGAACCACGACAGCACCCAGTTGATCAGCCCGAAGTCGCGGCCGAAGAGCTGGCTGAAGATCACCACCACGGCCACCACGCTGGTGACGTTCGGCAGCAGCATCGAGACGCGCAACAAGGTCTGGAAACGCAGCCGCCGGTTCAGCAGGTGGGCCAGCCAGATGGCCAGCAGGAGCTGCGGCACGGTGGACAGCACGCCGATGGACAGCGTGTTGAACGTGGCGTTCCAGAAGTACCCGTCGGCCAGCAGCGTGCGGAAGTTCTTCGCGCCGACGAACGTGTGCTCCTCCGACAGCAGGGTCCAGTCGTGCAGGCTGACCCAGGCCGTGTAGATGAGCGGGAACAGCCCGAAGGCGCAGAACAGCAGGAAGAAGGGGGCGACGTAGGCGTACGGCGACACCCTCACGTCGAGGGTGTGCCGCACGCTACGCCGCCGGCGCCGGGCCGGCGCCGACAGCGGGAGCGTACTCATTTGATCTTCTGGACGTCCTGGAGGACCTGTGCCCATGCCTGGTCGGGCGTCTGCTTGCCCTGCTCGACCCGGCCGAGCCCGTCACCGATCACGACCCGTACGTCGGCCTCCTTGGGGCCGAGGTGCTGCGGCTTGAGCGCCTTGGCGGCCTCGGAGTAGATCTTGCCGATCGGGGCGTCGCCGAAGAACGGCTTGGTGAAGTTCTGGATCGAGGGGTCGTCGTACAGCGACGGGATCGACGGGAACGTGCCCTCCTCCTTGAACACCTTGGCCTGGTTCTCCTTGGAGGTCAGGAAGTCGATCAGCTCGGCCGCCTCCTTCGGGTGCTTGCTCTGCTTGGGCACCATCAGGTGCGAGCCGCCGCTGTTGCCCGAACCGCCCGGCACGGTCGCGATGTCCCACTTGCCGGAGGCGTCCTTGGCCTGCTCCTGGATGAACCCGGTCATCCAGGCCGGGCAGATGATCGTGGCGAACGAGCCCTTGGCGAAGCCGGTGTTCCACGGCGGGGAGAAGGCGGCCAGCTTGGCGGTCAGGCCCTCCTGCGTGAGCTGGTTGGACAGGTCCCACGCCTTCTTCACGTCGGGGTTGGAGGCCACGATGATGGTGTCCTGGGCGTCGTACAGGCCGGTGGGGGCCTGGTTGACCATGGCCCGGAAGATCTCGCCGGGGGAGTCGACGAACTTGGCCCCGGCGACGTCCGCGGCGGCGAACTTCTTGCCGGTCTCGATGTACTGCTCCCAGGTCGGCCAGAGCGCGGCGACCTCGGTCCGGTCGTCCGGCAGCCCGGCCTTCTTGAACAGGTCCTTGCGGTAGCACATGGCCAGGCCGCCGACGTCGGTGCCGAGGCCCAGCACCTGCCGGCCGTCCTTGCTCAGGCCCTGCTGCCACTTCCAGTCGAGGTAGTCGCCCTGGCGTTTGTCGAGCCCGTACTGCTTGAGGTCGACGAACTTGCCGGCCTGCGAGGTGAACGTGCTGATGTAGCCCACCTCGACGGCCTCGACGTCGGCCGCGCCGGCGTTCGTGGCCAGGCGCTTGACCAGGTTGTTGTGGTGGTCGTTGAACTGGGTGACGGCCTCGGCGATCTCGATGTTCGGGTGGGTCTTCTTGTATTCCTCGTAGAGCGGTTTGAAGCCGAAGTCGCCGAAGAGGCCGATGGTCAGCTTGATCTTCTCGCCGGGCTTGGCGCTCGCCTCCGTGGTCGGGCTTCCGCCGCCGCCGCAGGCCGTCGCCAGCGCGAGCAGGGACGCGGTGAGCACGGGCAGGGCGAGCCGCCGGATACGAGGGGTCATGGAAACCCTCCTGGGTAGAACGGGGGGATGTGAGAGAGCGCTCTCTCGTCAGATTCGCGGCCCTCACATGGCTCTGTCAACGGAGGTTAAGTAACGATCGGCGTTATGCGAGAGAGCGCGTTCAGGACCGGCGGCGGTGCGCTACGGTGGGGTCGGCCGGCCGTGGGCGGGCGTGGCCGGTCAGCGGCTGAGCACCCGGCCGACCATGCGGGCGTACATGCGGCCGGGGCTCGGGGCCTCGGCGAGGAAGCCGGGCAACATCGGTAGCCCGACGGCGAAGGGGGTGAGCCGCTCGTACAGTTCGTTGGCGTCGGCGGGGCGGTTCTCGGGCTGCTTCTCCAGCAGCTCGGCCAGCAGCGCGCCCAGCTTGACGGGAAGGCCGGGAATCGCCGGCGGGCGCTCCTTGACCTGCTGCTCGAAGACCACGTAGTCGGTCGGCCCGGTGAAGAGCTGCCGCCCGGTCAGCATCTCGTGCAGGACGCAGCCGAGCGAGTACAGGTCGCTGCGCGGCTCGGCCACACCGTGCTGGATCTGCTCGGGAGCCATGTACGCCGGAGTGCCCAGGATCTGGCCGATCCTCGTGAACGTGGTGACGTCGGCGTCCCTGAGCAGCGCGAGCCCGAAGTCGAGCACCTTGACGCTGCCGTCGGGACAGAGCATGAGGTTGGTCGGCTTGAGGTCGCGGTGGCAGATCGCCAGGGCGTGGGCCGCCGACAACACCGCGCACGCCTGCGCCGCGATGGCCGCCGCCCAGGGCACCGGCAGCGGGCCGTGCTCGCTGACCACGTCGGCCACGGTGACGCCCTCGATGAACTGCATCACCTGGTAGAGCCGCTGCTCGTGGGTGCCGAAGTCGTAGAGCACGGGCGCTCCCGGGTGCTCCAGCCTGGCCAGGATGCGCGCCTCCCGGATGAACCGGCGCTCCAGCTCGTGATCGGGCCCGCTCGGCAGCCTGAGCAGCTTCACCGCGACCCTGCGGTCGAGGTGGCGGTCGTGGCCCGCGTAGACCGCTCCCATGCCGCCCTGACCGAGAGGGAGGTCGTCGAGCTCATAGCGGTCGCCGATGACCATTCGCCCCTCCCCGCAGCCTTTTCGGGAAAAACTACACCGTCAGGACTGCGGGTGCAGGTGGCCGTCGGCCAGCCCGTCGAGCCCGAGTCTGATCAGGGTACGGCCCAGGGTCGAGGTCTCGCGCAACGAGTCCTCCAGCACGGCCAGGGCCCTGAACGCCTCCCCGTACGCCTTCTGCTCCTTCAGCGACAACCGCGGCACGCGGGTGCGGCGCACGTCGAACCTGCTGGAGCCGGTCGTCACCCGGCCGCCCGCGGCCCGCAGGAAGCCGGCCAGGAAGTCGGGGTCGAGCCTGCGGACGTCGACCCGGTAGAGGGTCAGGTGGGGGCCGAGCACCGCGCCGCCGTCGGCGATCACCCGCACGCTGGAGTAGGAGGCCACCACGTCGCCGGGCCGGATCACGATCAGGCCGGGCTGCATGACGGTCAGACCGGAGGGCGCGCTGCCGCTCAGCACGTCGTCGGCCATGAGCACGGCCACGTCACCGCCGTCGGCGGCCATCTTGGGCGGCGCCTGCGACGTGATGACCAGGCCCTCCTTGATCAGGTCGCCCAGCGTCGTGGACGGCTGGACGAGCGGCTGGTCCAGCACCTGGAGGTCGGGCGGGCGCGCGGCGGCGGCGAGGAAGCGGTCACGGGCCTGCGCGAACGCCCGGCCCACGTCGTCGCGCCGCTGGTGGCGGGCCGGGGTCATGTCGACCTCGTCGGCCAGCAGGTCGATGATGCGTACGGTCTGGTCGGAGCGGTCGTCGAGATAGGCCAGCCAGGCGGGCTCCACCAGCGTCAGATCGGCCGTCGCGTCGAGGATGAGCACCTCGGACGGAGGCCGCTCGCCCGCCTTCGGACGGCGCAGCAGCCACAGGTCGGAGCCCGGCGGCGCCACCACCGCCCGCAACGCGCCGGCGCGCAGCAGGTTGGCCCTGATCCGGCGGCCGGCCTTGCGGCTCGCGGCGGCCGGGGGCATGAGCACGGCGACCAGCCCGCCGGGCCTGACGTGGGTGAGACAGTGTTGCACCCAGGCCAGCTCGGGCTCGCCGCGCGGCGGCAGGCCGTGCTCCCAGCGCGGGTCGCCGGTCAGCTCCTCGTAGCCCCAGGCCCGCTCGTTGAACGGCGGGTCGCACACCACGGCGTCGGCCTTGACCTCGGGGAAGCCGTCGACCCGCATGGAGTCGCCGGCCACGATCTCGGCCTGGATGCCGCGCAACCGCAGGCGGGCCGCGGTGATGGCGGCCGAGGTCGCGCTGAGCTCCTGCCCGAGCACCCGGGCGGGCCGGCCCCGGCTCGTCCCGTTGCCGGGCTCGCCGGGCGCGGGATCGGCCGGGACGGCTTCGGACCGTTCCGGCGGGTCGGGCAGCGCGCCGGCCGGGGGCAGGAGCAGCGTGCCGACGCCGCAGGCGGGGTCGAGGACCGTGATGCCGTCGGCGCGTACGATCCGCAGCATCAGCTCGGCCACGTCGTCGCGGGTCACCGACAGCTGGCGGGAGTGCGCCTCCAGGTAACGCTCGCAGAGGAACTCGTACGCCGTCAGCGGGTCGTGCCGCTCGGCGAGCTCCAGAACCAGCCCGGCCAGCTCGGGCTCCAACTCGCTCTCGCCGCTGGTCAGCAACGTTCCAGCCTGGGCGACCAGCTCGCCCAGCCGCAGATCGCCGGCGGCTTTCAGGCGTTGCCACACCCGATCTCCCAGCGAGACCTGGTAGGACTTCCCGTAGCGGCGCAGCCACGACTCGACCTGACGCAGCGAGAACAGCGGCTGATTGGCGGTTCCGCCGATCGGCTGGGGGAAGTCGTCGTGGCGGCGGCGCCAGTTGCTCACCGCGGCACGCCCGACACCCGCGAGCCGGGCGATGTCCCCGGCGTTCACGGTCGGGTCGTGGCTCATGAGGCCCACAGTAGTTCACAAGAGTCTTCAGCGCATCTGCTTGTGAAGTCTTTCAACCAATGATTTACTGCTGGGTATGAAGCACAACATCCGCTATGCCGCCGGATCAGATGTGGGCCGTCGCAGGGAGCAGAACGAGGATTCCGGCTATGCGAGTGGCCGGTTGCTCGTCGTTGCCGACGGCATGGGCGGCCACGCGGCCGGCGAGCTGGCTAGCTCGGCGGCGATCGCCGTCATGCGCGAGCTGGATGCCACGCTTCCCGAGACCGGCTCGGACCTGGAGGCGGCCCTGGAGGGCGCCGTGCACGAGGCGGCCCGCAGACTGGTCGAACTGGCCGACATCGACCCCGCCCGCCGGGGGATGGGGACCACGGTGACCGCCATGCTGTGGGACGGCTACCGGTTCGCCCTTGCTCATCTCGGTGACTCCCGCGGATACCTGCTTCGTGATGGCGCGCTCTATCAGATGACCAAGGATCACACACTTGTGCAGTCGATGGTGGACGAAGGCCGGATAACCGAGGACCAGGCCGCGGTGCACCCGCGCCGTTCCATGGTGCTGCGTGTGCTGGGCAGCGAGGGCCGGGCCGAACCGGACATGGCGCTGCGCGAGTCCGAGCCTGATGACCGTTACCTCCTCTGCTCCGACGGGCTCACGACCGTGCTCGGGCCCGAGGTCCTGCACGAGGTGCTGACCACGGTGGCAGACCCGGCCGCCGCCGTCCAGCGGCTCATCGATCTGGCGAACGAGGGCGGCTCGCCCGACAACGTCACCGTGATCGTGGCCGACGTGGTCGCGCCGGGGGCCGGCGAGGTGAGCGTGTACCGCGTGGGCGCGGGCGCCTGAGTTCGAATTCACCGCAGCCTCAGCCGTCACATCGGTCCCAATGCCGAAATTTCGGCTCATATATAGACACTTTCTGAATGATTCGAGCACTTTCGCGATGGCGCTACTACAGTCCATCGTGATTTGTCGGTTTTTCGGGGAGGAGTCACCCTGGACCCGATCGCGGACGCGCTGCTGAAGCAGGTGCGGCAGGAACTCGGTTACAAGGAGAAGAGCGGCCAGACCACCAAATTCGGCCATTGGTACGCGGATCGCGTCCAGGACACCCAATACCGTGACGCGCCCTGGTGTGACATGTTCATCGCCTGGGCGGCCGACAAAGCCGATATCGGTTCGTACGTCGGGCAATTCGCCTGGACGCCTTCCCATGCCGCCTGGTTCATCAAACAGAACGCCTGGGCGCAGCGGCCCGAGCCCGGCGCGCTGGTCTTCTTCGACTGGAGTGGCGGAAAGAGCTACAAAGGCATCGACCACGTCGGGATCGTGGAACGGGTCGAGGGCAAGAAGCTCCACACCATCGAGGCGAACGTCGATCGCGTATGGCTCAAGCGCAAGGTCAGGGACACCGACAAGGTCGTCGGGTACGGCCTTCCCCGGCTGGTCAAGGCCGGCGCCGACCAGGCGGCCGAGATCCGTACGACCGAGCAGCCGTTCGTGCCCGCGCCGCGGACCGACGTGGGCCGGAACTCGCCCCTGGACGTCCTGGGCACGCCGCCCGCGTTGCTGGCCGCGATGGTGCTGGTGACCGTCGTACTCTCCTTACGCCTCACCGGCCGCCGCCGCGGCACCCACCGCCGCTTCACCTGGCCCCACCCCTGGAACGCACCAACCCCCAACCCCGAACGCCCAGAGCGCGTCGGCGCCGTGCCCGCCAAGAGCACGTCGCACTCCCCGCCGCAGCCTTCTCCTCGGACCCGAAGGGCCGCCCCCTCGGGCGGTGCCGGTCCCCGTGCCGGGAAGGCGACGCCCTCCGCCGCTCAGGCGGCGCTCGGTGGGACGGGCTCGCCGGACGCGATCGAGGCACAGCTGGCCGCGGGAGGCCGCGCACGCGTCCCCGCAGGCGCCGGCAGCCCAACCCCCGGCTCCACCCGCCGCAACCCGTACACCCCCAAGCCCTGACCCTCCTGCCCCTCCGCAAGGGCCGCACCCCCTCAGGACCGGGCTGAGGATCGGCGCCCCACGGAGCCCGATCCCTCAGAGGCCGAGCCCTCCGCGAGGGCCGCGTCCTCTCAGAGGGGGCGCCCTGTGGGGGCGGTGTGACCTGCGGGTCAGGAGGTCAGGTCCAGGACTACCTTTACGTCGTCCGGCGCGTGGGTGAAGGCGTCTTCCGCCTGGGGCAGGGGGATGCGGCGGGTGATGAGGCGTTCGAGCCAGCTCCGGTCCGCCTGGGCCAGGGCGGTCGCGGCGTCCCTGAAGTGGCGGAGGTTGGCGTTGACCGTGCCGAAGATCGCGTCGTTCTCCAGGACGATGTCCCGGTTGACCTCGCTCACGTCCAGCCGGTGTGTACGCCCGCCCGCCGCCAGCCCCGCCAGGCACAACACCCCGGCCGCGGCCGTGCAGGTCATGGCCTCCATGACGAGCTGCCCCACCCCGGTGCCCTCGATGATGATGTCCGGCTTGTCCTTGGTGAACGCCTCCAGGCTGCTGCCCACGTGGTACGTCGCCCCCAGGTCGGCCACCAGCGCGGGCTTGACCCCGCCCGCCTCCCGGTCCAGTACGTGCACCTCCAGCCCCCGCTGCCGCCCGAGCAGCGCCGCCAGCAGCCCGATCGGCCCCGCGCCGGTCACCAGCAGCGTGCGCGGCTCGAACCAGGCCCGCGCGCCGATCCGCTCGATGTGCTCCCACGCCTTGGCCACCACGGACGTCGGCTCGACGAGCATCCCCACGCTCTCCAGCGAGGGATCGAGGCGTACGGCGTACCCGGCCTCGACCGCCCACCGCTCGCTGGCGTAGCCGTCGAGCTCCTTGATGCCGCGCTCGGTGTAGAGGCCGTTGCGGCACATGTCGAACTCGCCCCGCGCGCAGGCGCCGCACGGTACGGGATCGGGCCGGCGTACGACGCCCACCACCAGGTCGCCGGGGGAGAAGGCGGACCCGTCGGGCACCTCCAGCACCCGGCCCAGCGACTCGTGGCCGATGACCATACGTTTCCTGTCGGGCGGCGCCCAGCCGTACTCGGCCGCGGCCAGTTCCCTGTCGGTCCCGCAGACCCCCAGGGCCAGCCCCTGGACGAGCAGTTGCCCTGGTCCCGGCTCGGGCTCGGGCACCTCTTCCACCTCAAGCGTCCCCGGCCGACCCGGCTCGAACGTCAACGCGCGCATCGGCGTCACCCCCTGGGGCAGTCCTTACCCAGACCGCAGGGCCCTACTAGGACGTCCTACTATCGAAATAGTTGGACGTCCTAGTATCTTCGCAGTAGGTCCCTGCACAAAGGAGTGATCAGGCGTGCACGTCCCGGCGTACCCTGTCCGTTTCGTGACCGCCGCGGCCCTGTTCGACGGCCATGACGCGGCGATCAACATCATGCGGCGCATCCTCCAGACGCAGGGGGCGGAGGTGATCCATCTCGGCCACAACCGGTCGGTCGACGAGGTCGTCACGGCCGCCATCCAGGAGGACGTCCAGGGCGTGGCCATCAGCTCCTACCAGGGCGGCCACGTAGAGTTCTTCACGTACCTGGTCGAGCTGCTGCGCGAGCGCGGCGCCGGCCACGTCAAGGTGTACGGCGGCGGTGGCGGCGTGATCGTCCCCGAGGAGATCGAGCTGCTGCACGAGCGCGGCGTCACGCGCATCTTCTCGCCGGAGGACGGCCAGAAGTACGGCCTGCCCGGCATGATCAACAAGCTGATCGAGGACTGCGACCACGAGCTCGGCGACCCGCCGCCGCTGGAGGCCGTGCTCTCGGGCGACCAGACGGCGCTGGCCCGCGCGATCACGTTCATGGAGTCCGGGCACCGCGCGGCCGAGCTGGTCGAGGGGCTGAAGGCCGCGGTGGCCGTCCAGGAGCGCCCGGCGCGCGTGCTCGGCATCACCGGTACGGGCGGTTCGGGCAAGTCCTCGCTCACCGACGAGCTGGTCCGCAGGTTCCGGGTGGACAACGACGACAAGCTGCGCATCGCCATCCTCGCCATCGACCCCACCCGCAGGCGCGGCGGCGGAGCGCTGCTCGGCGACCGCATCAGGATGAACAGCCTGGGACCCCAGACCTACTTCCGCTCGCTGGCCACCCGAGGGGCCGCCAGCGAGGTCCCGGCCTGCCTCGACGACGTGGTCACCGCCTGCCGCGCGGCCGGCTACGACCTGGTGATCGTGGAGACGCCCGGCATCGGCCAGGGCGACGCCGGGATCGTCCCGCACGTGGACGTGCCCATCTACGTCATGACCCCCGAGTTCGGCGCCGCCTCCCAGCTTGAGAAGATCGACATGCTCGACTTCGCCGAGGCCGTCGTCATCAACAAGTACGAGCGCCGCGGCGCCGAGGACGCCCTGCGCGACGTACGCCGCCAGCTCGTGCGCAACCGCGAGGCGTTCGGTCAGTCGCCCGAGGACATGCCGGTCTTCGGCACGATCGCCGCCCGCTACAACGACGCCGGCGTCACCGCCCTCTACCAGCACCTCAAGGGCCTGCTGCTGGAGGACGCCGGGCCGGGGCTGCTGCCCACCGTGACCGAGCGCACCTCCAAGGCGGCCGCGGCGATCGTCCCGCCCGCCAGGGCCCGCTACCTGGCCGACATCGCCGAGTCCGTCCGGACCTACCACGCCGAGACGCTGACCCAGGCGGAGATCGCCCGCCGCCGTCAGCAGCTCGCCGCCGTACAGGAGCTCCTGGGCGGCGAGGACGCGCGGCTGGCGGGGCTCGCCGAGCAGGCCGAGGAGGAGCTGAGCGGGGATAGCCGCCGGCTGCTCGACGGCTGGCCCGCGGTCAAGGAGGCGTACAGCAGCGACGAGCTGGTCGTGAAGATCCGTGACCGGGAGATCCACACGCCGCTCTGGCGCGAGACGCTGTCGGGCAACCGCATCCCGCGGGTGGCCCTGCCGCGCTTCAGCGACCACGGCGACCTGCTGAGGTTCCTGCGCTCGGAGAACCTGCCGGGGTCGTTCCCGTTCACCGCGGGGGTGTTCCCGTTCAAGCGGGACGACGAGGACCCGACCAGGATGTTCGCGGGGGAGGGCGACCCGTTCCGTACGAACAGGCGCTTCAAGCTGCTGTCGGAGGGCCAGCCCGCGACCCGGCTGTCCACCGCCTTCGACTCGGTCACCCTGTACGGCCACGACCCCGACCTGCGCCCCGACATCTACGGCAAGGTCGGCACCTCCGGCGTCTCCATCGCCACGCTCGACGACATGAAGGTGCTCTACGACGGGTTCGACCTGGCCGCGCCCAACACGTCGGTGTCCATGACGATCAACGGCCCGGCGCCCACGATCCTGGCCTTCTTCCTCAACGCCGCGATCGACCAGGCCCACGACCGGTTCCGCGCCGAGCAGGGCCGCGAGCCCGACGAGCGGGAGTCCGCCGAACTGCGCGCCCGCACGCTGGCCACGGTCAGGGGCACGGTCCAGGCCGACATCCTGAAGGAGGACCAGGGGCAGAACACCTGCATCTTCTCCACAGAGTTCTCGTTGCGGATGATGGCCGACATCCAGGAATGGTTCATCCAGAACGCGGTCAGGAACTTCTACTCGGTCTCGATCTCCGGCTACCACATCGCCGAGGCGGGGGCCAACCCGATCAGCCAGCTCGCGTTCACGCTGGCCAACGGGTTCACGTACGTGGAGGCGTACCTGGCCAGGGGGATGAAGATCGACGACTTCGCGCCGAACCTGTCGTTCTTCTTCTCCAACGGCATGGACCCCGAGTACAACGTGCTCGGCCGGGTGGCGCGCCGGATCTGGGCGGTCGCCATGCGTGAGCGCTACGGCGCGGCCGAGCGCGCGCAGAAGCTCAAGTACCACATCCAGACCTCGGGACGGTCCCTGCACGCCCAGGAGATGTCCTTCAACGACATCCGCACCACCCTCCAGGCCCTGATCGCCATCTACGACAACTGCAACAGCCTGCACACCAACGCCTTCGACGAGGCCGTCACGACCCCGTCGGCCGACTCGGTGCGCCGCGCGATGGCGATCCAGCTCATCATCAACCGCGAGTGGGGCCTGGCCAGGAACGAGAACCCGTTGCAGGGCTCGTTCATCATCGACGAGCTGACCGACCTGGTCGAGGAGGCGGTGCTGGCCGAGTTCGAACGGCTGTCGGACCGGGGCGGCGTGCTGGGCGCCATGGAGACCGGCTACCAGCGCGGCAAGATCCAGGACGAGTCGATGTTGTACGAGATGCGCAAGCACGACGGATCCCTGCCGATCATCGGCGTCAACACCTTCCGCAACCCTGGCGCCGAGCAGTCCGACCCGCACAAGCTGGAGCTGGCCAGGGGCACCGAGGAGGAGAAGCGCTCGCAGCTCGACCGCCTGCGCGCCTTCCACGAGCGCAACCGGGCGCAGGCCCCCGTGGAGCTGTCCCGGTTGCGCGAGGTCGCCATGTCCGACGGCAACGCGTTCGCGGTGCTGATGGAGGCGGCCCGCGTCTGCTCGCTCGGTCAGATCACCGACGCGCTGTTCGAGGCGGGCGGCCAGTACCGGCGCAACGTCTAGCTGTGTGAGGCCAGTACGTCAGCGACGCCGGTGATGGTTGTGGTGCAGGTTTCACACTTCGATCGCCGCGCGTCGCTCGAGGACCTGCCCGTACTCGGGCGGCGCGATGCGCGGCTGACGTCGAGAACGGGGATGGTTCGTGCCGGTGTGGCTGCTACCAGGGCACCGTTCCGGCGTCGTCGAAGAATCCGCCGGTCGGTCCGTCGTCGGGAAGGGTTGCGAGGCGAATCGCGATGGCCGCGCCCTGTTGTGGTGTGCGGACGCCCTGGAAGCCGTTGAGGTCGGTGGCGGTGAAGCCGGGGCAGCCGGAGTTGACCAGGATGTGGGTGTCGCTCAGTTCCTTGACGTATTGGATGGTGAGGGCGTTGAGGAAGGTCTTCGAGGCCAAGTAGGCGGCGGGAACCGGGCCCATGTCGATGCCCGGTGTGGTTTGCAGGGCGAGCGAGCCGACGCTGCTGGACATGTTGACGATCCGCGGTGATGCCGAGTCGCGCAGCATCGGCAGCATCGCGTTGGTGACCCGGATGACGCCGATCACGTTGGTCTCCACGACAGCTCGCACGGTCGCGGGCCCGACCGTGGTCGGTGTCTGTGGCGTACCGCCGGTGATCGCGGCATTGTTGACCAGGACGTCGAGCCCTCCGGCATGGCCGGCGATCAGCTCGGCCGCGGCGGCGACACTTGCGTCGTCGGTGACGTCGAGCGGCACGCCGAACGCGTCGGTCCCGGCCGCGCGCAGCTTCCCGACCGCGGTGTCGCGGCGTTGCCGATCCCTCGCGCCCACACCGATTCGCCAGCCGAGGGCGCCCAGGCCTGCGGCGATCTCGTATCCGATTCCCTTGTTCGCGCCGGTCACCAGCGCGATCGTCCGTTCACTCATGCGGTCGATCATGTTGCGGGGCCGGGTGGGGCGTCCAAGACCGGTCAGGTGGGCGGCGATACCGCACGGGTATCGGTCGTGGTCAGCGCTGAATACGATGAGCCGGTGGAGACGCGGGAGTTGCGATACTTCGTCGCCGTCGCCGAGGAGTTGCACTTCGGGCGGGCGGCACAACGGCTCACGATGGCGCAACCACCACTGTCGCGGGCGATCCAGCAGCTGGAACGGCGGCTCGGAGTCGTTCTGCTGCACCGCACCGCTCGCGCCGTCACCTTGACCGAGGCCGGGTCGGTGCTGCTGCGGGAGGCCCGGCTCGTGCTCGACGCGGTCGAAGCCGCCGAGCGCCGCACCCGCCGCCGCGCGGCCGACCAGCCCGGTGTGGTCCTGGCCACCAAGGCCGGAGCGTCCAGGGAACTCTTGTCGAAGCTTCTGCACGCCTACGCCGCCGAACCGGGCTCGGTGGCCGTCGAGGTGATGCTGTGCGGGCCGGGCGAGCCGGAAAGTCTGCTGCGCACCGGGATTGCCGACGTCGCTCTGCTCCACCAGCCCTACGACACGACAGCCGGATTCGACACCGAGGATCTGCACACCGAACAGCAGGTCGTGGTCCTGCCCAAGGGGCACCCCCTCGCCGACCGGGCGCATCTGTCGTTGGCCGAGGTCAACGCCCAGACGGACCTGCCCCTGCCGCGCTGGCCCGGACGGGACGGCGGCCATCCGGACGGCCCCGGTCCGCAGGTGCGCGACCATACCCAACTGTTCCAACTGATCGCGCTCGGACTGGCCTGCGCCGTCGTACCCGAGTCGCTCCGGGACCAGCTACGCGACGACCACGCCATCGTGCCGGTGCCGGACGCGCCGGCCGTCACGGCCGTCATCGCCTGGCCGCCACACAGCACGTCCAAAGCCGTCGCCGACCTCGTCCGCACCGCGACACGCCTGTAGCCGATACCCGCTGCGACACCGCCGTACGCGGCGCCGACCGCTCCGGAGCGCCCGGCCGATCCGAGGTTCTCCCGGCGCTAGCAGTACACGGCGCCGTTGAAGCGGCGCGGCGCCTTGGGCACCCGGCTGGTCAGCGTCCGGCCGGGGTCCACCGTGCGGCACGAGCCGTCGGGGCCGAAGGCCCAGTCGATGCGCATGCGGATGCGGGAGCCGCAGTCGTTGCGGGCGTGTCCCGTCTGGCGGACCCAGCCGGTGGTCCGCCACACGGCGACGCAGCCGGGGACGTTCCCGAGCGTGGTGGAGGTCGAGGCGCCGGCCGGGGCCGCACCCGGCGCGATCAGCCCGAGCGAGGTGATGCCGGCGAGCGTGATGCCGGCGAGCGACGTACGGATGATGCTGGTCATGTTCCCGTTCCTCTCGTCGTGCGGAGCTGTTGACCAGACCGTAGGGCGGCGCGGGTTGAGCCTTTGTTGAGGATCCGTTGGGCGGGACGGGCCGGCCCGGCGTGGCCCGTCCCGAGCCGCCAACTGCCGGGGGAGATCGCGCCGCTAGGATCGCTGGTCGGGGAACATCGCTATCAGGAGGCATTCATGTCCGACGTCAGTTTCAAGGGCAACCCGATCACCGTGGGCGGCGCCTTCCCGAAGCCCGGCGACGCCGCGCCCGCCTTCAAGCTGGTCGGCACCGACCTGGCCGACCGTACGCTGGCCGACTTCGCCGGCAAGACCAAGGTGCTCAACATCTTCCCGAGCGTCGACACCGGCGTCTGCGCGGCCTCCGTGCGCCGCTTCAACGAGGTGGCCGCCGAGCACCCCGACGTGGTCGTGCTCTGCGTCTCGGCCGACCTGCCCTTCGCCCAGAACCGGTTCTGCGGCGCCGAGGGCCTCGACAAGGTGACCATGTTGTCGCTCATGCGCGGCCGTGAGTTCCTCGCCGACTACGGCGTGGCCCAGGAGTCCGGCCCGCTGGCCGGCCTGGCCGCCCGCGCGGTCGTGGTGCTCGACGGCGACGACAACGTGGTCTACTCCGAGCTGGTGCCCGAGATCACCCAGGAGCCCGACTACGAGGGCGCGCTCTCCGCGCTCAAGTAACCGGCGCCCAAGCGACCGGGGCGCCGGGGCTCAACCGGCGCCGAGGCGTTCCGCGAACTCGGCGGCCAGCTCCAGCAGGTGGTCGTCGTCGGCGGCGGTGTGCTGGAGGTCCAGGATGATCTCGTGGACGCCGGCCTCCGCCGCCCGCGACAGATACTCCGCGATCTCGGCCACCGTGCCGCTGCGCGGCGGGGTGCCGTTCCCGGTGACGACCGGGTTGGAGCGCAGGATCATGCGCAGGGCGTCCGGGTCGCGTCCGGCCTGCTCGGCGCTCTGCCTGATCGTCTGCCACATCGACGTGAGCGCCGGGATCGGCAGGGTGGCCGTCAGCCAGCCGTCGCCCCTGCGGCCGATCCTGCCCAGCGCCTCCGGGGCGAACCCGGCCAGCAGCAGCGGCGGGCGGCGTACGGGCTTGGGGTCGATGTGGCTGGGCGCGATCGTCCACAGCTCGTGCTCGAACGTCACCGGGTCGCCGCCCCAGATGGCCTCCAGGGCGTCGAGGGTGGCCTCGTACCGCTCGGCTCGGCTCTTCCAGGGCACGCCGACGGCGGCGTACTCGTCGGAGGACCAGCCGAGGCCGAGCCCGGCGGCCAGCCGGCCGCCGCTCAGGTGGTCGAGCGTGGTGAGCGACTCGGCCAGCAGCGGCGGCGGGTACCAGCAGGCGTTGAGCGCGCTGGTGCCCAGCCGTACGGACGAGGTCACGGACGCGGCCACCGTCAGCACCGCGAACGGGTCCAGGAACACCCGGTGCGCCTCCGGCACGCTGCCGTCGCCGCCGGGATAGCGATCCTTCGGCCGCAACGGCGTCAGCAGCCGGTCGCCCGCCCACAGGCTCGCGAACCCCGTCGCCTCGGCCTCGCGGGCCACCCGGGTCACGCTGGACAGCGCGGCGAACCTGCCGTACTGCGGGACGGCGAGGCCGAGGTCCATGAACGCGTCCTAGATCTTCCTGCCCATGCCGCACACGATGAGCGACGACTCGGGGCGGTCCATGAAGTCGATCGTGTCCGCCTGGTCGGGATGCCACTCGGGCAGCCACACCAGACCGGGCTCCACCAGCTCGAACCCCTCGAACAGCTCCCTGATCCTGGCCCGGCTGCGCAGCGCGAGGCGCGCGGTGGCGTTGCGGTAGACCTCGGTGCCCGTGCTGACCGCGTCGGGACGGGCGTCGCTGGTGCCGTGGGACATGACCAGGTAACTACCCGGTGCCATGGCTTCACGCAGGGTCTTGAGGATCTCCTCCGGATTGTCGGACTCCTCGACGAAGTGCATGATCGCCACCAGCAGCACGGCGACCGGCCGGCTGAAGTCGATGGTCCGCAGCACCTCGGGATCACGCAGGATGTCGCCCGGGTTGCGCAGATCGCCCTCGACCACCGTCGTGTCCTCGCCGTGGCCGGTGAGCAGCGCCCTGGCGTGCACCAGCACCACGGGGTCACGGTCGACGTAGACGACCCGGGCCCCCGGGGCGATCTTGGCGGCCACCTCGTGCACGTTCCCCTGGGTCGGCAGCCCCGTGCCGATGTCGAGGAACTGCCTGATCCCGGACTCGGCGAGGTGGCGTACGGCACGACCGAGGAAGGCGCGGTTGGCGCGCGCCGCGGCTCGTACCTCGGGCGCCACCGCCAGGATCCTCTCGGCCGCCTCGCGGTCGACCGGGAAGTGATCCTTGCCGCCGAGGTAGTAGTCGTAGAGCCGTGCCACGTTCGGCGTGTTCGGATCGAAATCCGGTGCCTCGTGCTCCAACCGTCGAGCCCCCGATCACAGAGTTTTAACGATCTTTACCGGGATTCTACGGATCTATACCGACATAAGCGTGGTGCTACGCATATTTCAGGAAATCGCAACCTAAGGTGGTGCCGTGGTCCACGATGACACAGGGTTCCCTGTGGAGGTACCCCAGACCGTACGGCGGATCGTGTCGCTGGTGCCGTCGCTGACCGAGTCCGTGGCGGCTACCGTCCCCGAGGCGCTGGTGGGGGCGACGGACTGGTGCTCGCACCCGGCCGGCCTGGACGTGGCCCGGGTCAGAGGCACCAAGAACCCCGACCTCGACGCCGTCATCAGCCTGCGGCCCGACGTCGTCCTGGCCAACGTCGAGGAGAACCGCGCGCCCGACGTCGAGGCCCTGCGCGCGGCGGGCGTACCGGTCTGGGTGACCCGGATCGAGACGCTGGACCAGGCGTTCACCTCGCTGGAGCGCCTGTTCGCGCACGCCTGCCGTACGGACCGCCCGGCCTGGCTGGAGACCGCCCGGCAGGCGTGGGACGACCCCGCGCCCGGCCCGCGCCGCACCGCGATCATCCCGATCTGGCGCCGCCCCTGGATGGTCGTGGGCCGCGACACCTTCACCGGGGACGTGCTCAGACGCCTCGGCGTGGACAACCTGTACGCCGGACACCCCGAGCGCTACCCCAAGATCCCCCTGCCGGAGCTGGCCGCGAGCCGCCCCGACCTCGTCGTGCTGCCCGACGAGCCCTACGCCTTCAGCGCCGAGGACGGCCCCGAGGCGTTCCCCGGCCTGGCCTGCGCGCTGGTCAGCGGCCGCCTGCTCACCTGGTACGGCCCCTCGCTCACCGAGGCCGCCGCCCTGTCCCGCGCCCTGTCCGGCGCCCACGACTGATCATCCGGCGGCGTCCGCCAGCGCGCCGTCCACGGCGGCGGGGGAGAGCACGTGCTCCATGACGATCACCGCCATGCCCACGATCCCGGCCCGGTCGCCGAGCCCGCCGGTGACGATCTCCAGGTTGCGGGTCGTGTACGGCAGGCTGCGCCGGTAGACGATCTCCCTGATCCCGGTCAGGTAGTGCTCCCGCGTCTGCGCCATGTCCCCGGCCAGCACCAGCACGCCGGGGTTGAGCAGGCTGACCGCGGTGGCCAGCACCACGCCCAGCGTCCGGCCCGCCTCCTGGGTGCGCGCGACGGCCGCCGGCTCGCCGGCCTGCACCAGGCGCACGACGTCGCGGCTGGACTCCTGCCCGAGGTCGGCCGCGACCGCGTGCCCGCTGGCCAGGGAGGCCACGCAGCCGCGCGAGCCGCAGGTGCACACCCGGTCGTCGGACTCCCGGATGCGGACGTGCCCGATGTTCCCGGCGGCCTCCTCGACACCCCGGTAGATCTGCCCGTCGAGGACGATGCCGGTGCCGATGCCGGTGGACACCTTGACCAGGATCAGCGAGTCCGTCCCCCGCCAGGACGACCACCACTCGCCGAGCGCCATCGCGTTCGCGTCGTTCTCCACCAGGATGGGCACGTCGTACGCGGGCGCGAACGCCTCCCTGATCGGATGGTCGTCCCACCCCGGCATCAGGAACGACCTGATCACCCGCCCGTTCGTGTGGTCGACCGAGCCGGGCAGGTCGAGCCCGATGCCGCACACCTCGTCCGCCGGCCGCCCGGCCTTGTCCAGCAGGCGCAGGAACGCCTCGCGCACCCACGTCAGCACGGCCTCGGGCCCGCGGTCGATGCGCATCTCGGCGCGTTCCTCGGTGATCGGCCGGGCGGCGAGGTCGGTCAGGGCCACCCTGGCGTGGGTGGCGCCCCGGTCGGCCACCAGCATCAGGCGTCTGGTGGCGTCCACGTCGAGCACCGAGGGCGGCCGGCCGCCCCCCGAGGCGCCGACGCCGGACTCGTGCAGGTAGCCGGCGGCGATCAGCCGGTCGACCCGGTCGGTGACGGTCGACCGGGACAGGCCGGTGAACTCGATCAGGTCCTTGCGGGTACGGCAGGAGCCATCGCGGATGAGCTGGAGGACCTGCCCTGCCGTCAGCATGTCTATCCCTTCTCCGCGCCCGCCGTGAGACCCTCCGTCAGCAGCCGTTCACTGGCGAAGAACACGATCACGACGGGCAGCGTCAGCACCACCGAACCCGCCATCAGCACCGTCGTGGGGATCTCTATGCTCCCCGCCAGCTGAGAGAGCCCCAGGGAGACCGTCCAGTTCTCCCGCCGCTCGACCAGGAACAGCAAGGCGAACAGGAACTCGTTCCACGCGATCATGAACGCGTAGAGGCCGGTTGCCATGAGCGCGGGCCTGGACAGTGGCAACACCACCCGCCAGATGGTCGACAGCCGTGAGCAGCCGTCGATCGCGGCCGCCTCCTCCACGCTCTGCGGCACGGTCTCGAAGTAGTTGCGCAGCATGTATACCGTGACAGGCACGGTCTGCGCGATATAGACCAGGATCAACCCAGCTAGAGATCCCCTGAGCCCCAGCATGGTGAACAACACGAACAAGGGGATGGCCAGGACGATCGCCGGGAACAGGTACACGGCGAGGAACAGGAAGTGCACCTGCCGCCGGCCGAAGAAGCGCAGCCGCGCGACGGCGTAGGCGCCCGGGATCGAGATCAGCAGGGTGGCGGCCACCGTGGCGACCGCGACGACCGCGCTGTTCCTGATGAAGGTGAGGAACCCCTGCGTGGTCAGCACGTTCGCGTACGTGTCCAGGGTGGGGTGCCGCGGCCACACCGAGCCCGGCTCCAGGATGAGCTCCTGGATGTCCCGTACGGACAGCGTCACCATGTACAGGAACGGCAGCGCGGTGACCGCGATCAGGACAGCGATCACCACCGGCCTGAGCACCGCGAACAGCCCGCGTTCGAACCTATCCCTGCTCACGATCGCCTCCCGGGAAGAAGCGCAGGTAGACGGCCAGAAGGCCGACGAGGACGACGGCCAGGACGATCGCCTGCGCGGCCGAGGCGCCGATGTCGTCGCGCGCGGTCAGGAAGGTGTAGACGCGCACGCTGACCACCTCGGTGCCGGCGCCGCCGCCGGTCAGCAGGTAGACGTCGTCGAACTTGGTGAAGGTGAACACGAACCGCAACACCGCCAGCAGCGCGATGATGCGCCAGAGCTGCGGCAGGATCACGTACCGGAAGCGCTGGGTGGGGGTGGCGCCGTCCACGACCGCGGCTTCCTCCAGGTCGCCGGGCAGCGCCTGCAACCTGGCCATGATGAACAGGAACGCGAACGGGAAGTACCGCCACGCCTCGAACGCGATGACCGTGAGCAGCGCGACCGGCACCTTCAGGCCCAGGAACTCGCCCTGGGCCTGGGTGAGGAACGCGATCGGCTCCTTCAGCCAGGTGTTCACGATGCCGTACTGAGGGTTCAGCGCGGTCTCCCACAGGAAGGCCACGGCCACGACCGGCGCCACGTACGGGATCAGGATCGAGGCCCTGACCAGGGTGCGCCCGGCGAACCTGCGGCGCAGCGCGAGCGCGGTCACGAGGCCGGTCGCGATCGACAGCGCCGTGCCGGCCACCGTGTAGACCAGGGTGTTGACCAGCGAGGCCCAGAAGCCGGGCTCGGAGATCACGTACGTGAAGTTGTCCAGCGTGTAGTGCCCGAAGACGCCGGCCCGGCGGATGTTGATCAGCCGTACGTCCTGGAAGGCCAGCATGATCGCCCAGAGCAGCGGCAACACCACCACGACCAGTGTGATGACCAGCGTGGGGGAGATCAGCGCCAGCCCGGCCCGCCCTTCCCGTTGCCGCAACGTGCGCGGCGCGCTCACTGCCGGATCCCGCGCTTGATGGTCTCGACGTCCTTCTTGGCCTGGGCGGCGGCGGCCTGCGGGGTGAGCGAGCCGTCGACCACCTGGCTCAGCGCCTTGGGCACGGGCAGCTCACCCATCGTGGCGCCGACCAGCTTGCCCTGGCCCTGGGGGATGCCCCAGCGGGCGAAGGTGTCCGGGCTCTCGCGCAGCGCGTCGAGCACGCCGGCCGGGTAGACGGCGGACAGCGGCTTCCTGGGGTCCACGCCCGCGGGCAGCTTGTCCCACTTGTCGGCGAAGCCCCTGCGGGTGGGGAACTTGCCCTCCGGCGCCATCCCGATCCAGCGCTCGTACCCCTCGTTCATCATGTACGTGACGAACCGGGCGGCCGGCTCGGTGGCGGCGTCGCGCAGGACCGCCCACGAGACGATCTCGCCGTACTGGGCGGGCGCGCCCGCGTCGGGGCCTTTCAGCGCCGTGACCACGCCGGTGTTCCTGGCCAGCCACTCGGGGTCGCTCCGGCACTCGGCGCAGCTCGGCAGCGCGTCCTTACGCAGTCCCGCCAGCTCGTCGAGGATGAACGACGACCAGATCATCATGGCCGCCTTCCCGGAGAAGTACGTGGCCCGGGTGGAGTCGACGTCCTGCTTGCCCTTGACCGAGTAGTTCTTCGCCAGCTTCGCGTAGAAGCCGAAGGCTCTCACGCACTGCGGGCTGTCCAGTACGACATTTCCGGAATTGTCGACTAGCTGGCAGCCGTTCGCCAGCGCCACGTGCTCGAAGCTCTGCGCAGTGAAGGTGTCCTTGGGCGCGACGGCCAGCGTGATGCCCGCCACCCCACCCGCGTTCAGCTTCGCCGCCGCCGCCTCCAGCGCCTCGTACGTGTCCGGCGGCGCCAGCCCGGCCCTGGCGAACAGGTCCTTGCGGTAGAGCAGGAGCTGCGCCCACCCGTCGCTGGGCACGGCCAGCAGCCTGCCGCCCGAGCTGTCCAGTTCGAGCGCGCGCGGCGAGAAGGAGTCCCTGCCGAGCCGTTCCACGATCCTGCCCGGCGTCTCGGTGTCCAGCAGGTCGTCGGCCTCCAGCTCGCGTACGGAGGCGAGCGGCAGCGCCCCGATCACGTCGGGGAGGTCGTCCGCGGCGGCGGCGGCCGTCACGGTCTGGCTGAACTGGTCCTCCCCGACGCCGACCAGCTTCACCTTGATCCCGGTCTTCCTGGTGAACTCGGCGATGATCTGGTTCTGCACGGCCATCCGGTCACCGAGGTTCTCCTCGGTCCACACGGTGATCTGGTTCGCGCCGGACTGCTGCCCGCCCTCGCCGCACGCCGTGAGGGCGGCCGCGGCCAGCACCGCGACGGAGAGGACGGCGGTAACCTGCTTCGGCATGGCACGCTCCTCGGTTGGGGATATGCCGCACTTACCCCCAGAAAAGTGACAAGCACCTGCCGCAGGCGGGGCCGAGGTGCGCTCTCCGTAAAACCTTGGTCGGCGTTACGCTAAATTTTCGCCAAACGCGATCACGGGCGTCCTCAGCGAAACATCTGTTCTGCTGTGATAACGGTCACCGGGCAGGCAGAAACCTGGATTCCATCAGCGGCAACCGGCAGAAGTCGTAGACTTACGAGTGTTTCAAGCGCAACTAGAGTGTGCAAACAAGCACTAAATCTTTGACTTTTGTTTGATCAAAAAGCGTAAGTGTGGGGAATGCGCGTCATCACCTTCCAAGAGCCAGGCCGTGTCAGCGTCAGCCTGGAATCGCCCGCCGAACTCGTCCCGGGCTCCGTCCGGGTCCGGACCCTCTTTTCCGGGGTCTCCGCGGGCACCGAGCTGACCGCCTACCGCGGCACCAATCCATACCTCACCCGTAAGTGGGACACCGAGCGACGGCTCTTCCTCGAAGGCCAGACGCACGCATACCCCCTGTCCGGCTGGGGCTACCAAGAGGTCGGTGAGGTGGTCGCGGCGGCGCCCGACGTCGCCGAGCCGCCCGTCGGCAGCCTCGTGTGGGGCATCTGGGGCCACCGCGCCGAGGCGGTCGTACCGGCCGAGAAGCTGGCCGGCCACATCCTGCCACCGGGCGCCGACCCCGTGGCGGGCGTCTTCGCCCGGGTCGGGGCCATCGCGCTCAACGCCGTACACGCCGCCGACGTGCACCTGGGCGACCAGCTCGCGGTCTTCGGCCAGGGCGTCATCGGCCTGCTCGCCACCCGCATGGCGGTGCTCAGCGGCGCCCGGGTGGTCGCCGCCGACGCCATCCCCGACCGGCTCGAACTCGCCAGGAAGTTCGGCGCCGCCGAGACGTTCGACGTGCGGTCGGGCTCGGTCGCCGAGTTCATGCGCAAACGCGTCGAGGGCGCCGACACCGCGATCGAGCTCAGCGGCAACCACCTCGGCCTTCAGGAGGCGATCAGGACCGTGCGCAAGGGCGGCCGGGTCGTGGCGGCCGGCTTCTACCAGGGCGACGGCATCGGGCTGCGGCTGGGCGAGGAGTTCCACCACAACCAGGTGCAGCTCGTCTCCTCCCAGATCGGCGGCGTCGCCTCCTGGCTGGCCCACCGCTGGGACGTCGAACGCCTCCAGCGCACGTTCATGGAGCTCGTGCACCGGGGCGAGGTCGAGGTCGGCGACCTCGTCACCCACGTCGTGCCGGTCGAGCGGGCCGCCGAGGCCTTCGACCTGATCGACAAGCACCAGTCCGAGGTGCTCCAGCTCGTCTTCACATTCGAGGAGTCATGATGAAGCTCGCCGCCCAGGAGCAGCTTCTGCCCGGCCGGAGCCTCCAGGAGAAGTTCGCGTTCGCGGTGGAGGCCGGATTCGACGCCATCGAGCTGAGGGGCAAGGGCGACTTCCACTTCGCCGGCCGCCTGACCGAGCTCAAGCGGGCGCTGGCCGACGGCGTCGTCATGCCCACGGTGTGCGTGGAGATGCCGCACTTCATCGGCGACTTCGACCCGGCCAAGCGCAAGGACGCCATCCAGCAGCTCAGGTCGCAGCTCACGGTGATCGCCGAGCTGGGCGGCATCGGCGTCATGACGCCCGCCTCCTGGGGCCAGTTCTCGCTCAGGCTGCCGCCGTTCGAGCCGCCGCGTACGGCCGAGCAGGACCGCGAGGTGCTGGCCGAGGCGCTCGGCATCCTCGGCGAGCACGCCCAGCGCAACGGCGTGCTGATCATGCTCGAACCCCTCAACCGGTACGAGAACCACATGGTCAACACCCTCGCCGAGGCGGTCTCGTACTGCGCGATGGACTCGGTCAGGATCGTCGGCGACACCTACCACATGAACATCGAGGAGGACGACCCCTGCCGCGCGCTGGTGGAGGCGGCCCCGTACCTCGCCCACATGCAGATCAGCGAGTCCAACAGGAACCAGCCCGGCACCGGCCACCTCGACTGGGGCGCGCAGCTCGCCACGCTCGACGCCGTCGGCTTCGACGGCTACCTCGCCCTCGAATGCCGGCTGCGCGGCGAGCCCGAGATCGTGCTCCCGCAGACGGCGGCCTTCATCAGGAAATTCCTGTGATCCTTCGCGACGCCGTGCGCGTGCTGGTCGCCAACTGGGACGGCAGCTACACGGTTCCCTCCCGTCGCCTGTACCCCCATCAGTGGAGCTGGGACTCCGCCTTCGTCGCGATCGGCAACGCCCGCTGGTCGCCGCGGAGGGCCAGGTCGGAGCTGCTGTCCCTGTTCGGCGCCCAGTGGCCGGACGGCCGGGTGCCGCACATCGTGTTCAACCCGGTCGTGCCCGATGGCGCCTACTTCCCCGGCCCCGCCTTCTGGGGCGCCCGCGCGCCCTCCGGCGCGGCGACCTCCGGCATCGTCCAGCCGCCCGTGCACGCGCTGGCCGCCTGGAAGGTGCACCAGGCCGAGCCCGACCCGGCGTTCCTGGCCAGGATCTATCCCAAGCTCGTCGCCCAGCAGGAGTTCCTGCGCGCCTCCCGGCGGTCGCCCGAGGGGCTGATCTCGATCGTCCATCCCTGGGAGTCGGGCATGGACAACAGCCCGGCCTGGGACCTCCCGCTGCGGGCGGTCGAGCCGGACGCGACCGGCTTCGTACGCAGAGACCTCAACACCGTCAGTGCCGACGAACGCCCCACGGACCGCGACTACGAGCGGTACGTCTCCCTGGCCGCCGCCTACCGCGACAGCGGCTACCGGCGGGCCGGCGCGTTCGAGATCGAGGACCCGCTGTTCAACGCCGCGTACGGGATGGCCGAGACGGCGCTCGCCGAGATCGCCCAGGTGTGCGGCCTGGACCCCGAGCCCCACCGGCGCGAGGCCGCCGCCGTCACCGCCGCCATGGTCGAGCACCTCTTCCAGGACGGCCACTTCCGCCCCCGCGACCTGCGCACGGGCCGGCTGATCCGGTCGGGCAGCGCCGCCGGCCTGGTGCCGCTCATGCTTCCCGGGCTGCCGACGGAGATCGCCGAGGCGCTGATCGGCACGGCCCTCGACCGCTTCTCCCTCAAGGACGGCGTGCTGCCCAGCCACGCCCCCGCCACGGCCGAGTTCGACCCGGCGCGCTACTGGCGCGGGCCGAGCTGGATCAACCTGACCTGGCTCGTCTGGCAGGGGCTCAGGGACCGCCGTCCCGACCTGGCCGACCTGCTCGCCGAGGGCATGATCCACGCCGTGGCCCACTCCGGCTTCCGCGAGTACTTCAACCCGTTCACCCTGCGCGGGCACGGTTGCCGGGACTTCAGCTGGTCAGCCGCCCTCATCCTCGACGTCGTGGCTGAGCACGGCCTGGACGGTCTGCCGCCGTCGGGCCGCGAGATCAGCCAGAAGTTCGGGAGCCTCCCCGAACCCCACGACGTCGGTGATCACGTGCTCGCGTAGCAGCCGTCCGCGCTCCCTGAGCAGGCCGATCGTCTCGTGCGAGAGGCGTTCCCTGTCCCAGGCGTGCGCGAGGCCGCGCGGCACCCGGCCGATCTGGGCGCAGCGCAGCGTCAGCCCGTTGTGGTGGAACTCCTCGCCCAGGCGCACCTCGTCGGCGCCCCGGGTGTAGAACGCCAGGTCGATCAGCGTGCCCTGGGGACGCAGCAGCCGGAGCCCCAGGGCCAGCGCCCTGGGCTGTCCGCGGCACTGGAAGACCAGGTCGGCGCCGCGATCGGCGGGGGCGTGCCGCCAGCGGCGCTTCAGCGTGACCGCCGGGTCACCGTCGCCCTCGGCGGCCAGGACCTGCGCGCCGACGGCCTTGGCCACCGCGAGCCTGGCCGGGGTCTCGTCCAGCACCACGACCTCGGCCGCTCCGCAGGCCAGGGCGAAGGACGCGGTCAGCAGGCCCACCACGCCGGCCCCGACCACCGCCACGCGCCGGCCGCGTACGCCGTCGCCCAGGTGCCGTACGGCCGGGCCGTGCAGGTCGGCGGCGGCATGGAGGAGGCCGTTGGCGCAGATCGGGCCCATGTGGGCGACGTAGATGCCGAGCAGCGGGTCGAGGTCGTCGGGCAGCACGACGAACCGGTCGGCCATCGGGTCGGCCACGTACGCCGTGCGGTGGCCGTACGCCATGGCGAGCAGCGAGCCCTCGGCCACGGCCCGCGTACGGGTCTCGACCACCAGGCCGACCTGCATGTAGCCGATGCCGCGCACCGGGTACTCCACCGACGGCGTGCCCGGCAGGAACAACCCGAGCGCTGGGTCCCAGGTCGAGCCCAGGTAGGGGTTGGCGCCCTTGACGTAGGTCAGCTCGGTGCCCGCCGAGACGCCGCTGTGCGTGGTGGCCACCATGAACCCGCCCTCGGGCAGGCCGGGCAGCTTCTCCTCCACCAGCCGCACCTCGCCGGGCGCCTCGATGCTGAGCGTGGTGCTCGTGACCTCACTCATCGAGCATCACCGGCCTCCGTTCCGCCGCCGACCGCGCCAGCGCGAGCGCCAGGCGGTGGGTGCGCAGGGCTTCTCCGTACGGCGCGCGCACGTCGGCGTCCTTCCCCCGGACCGCGTCGATGAACGTTCGGTCCACGAGGGTCTTGGCGTGCCCGCCGTCCTCGACGGCCGCCTCGCCGTCGATGAGCAGCCGGGTCTCGCTGAGCTCCAGCGCGATGCCGTCGGCGCACACCTCCAGCCCCACCCGGTGTTTGTGGCGCAGCAGGCAGGAGGTGGCCAGCAGCCCGGCGGCGCCGTCCGTGCTGCTCATGACGGCCGACGTGGCGCGGTCGATCTCGCCGTCCACGGGGTTCCCGGCCGGTACGGCGTGCACCATCGACACCTCGCCCACCAGCAGCCTGGCCAGGTCCAGGACGTGCACCGCCTGCTCCAGGATCTGGCCGCCGGACATGCCGGCGTTCAGCCACCAGCCGACCGGGGGCACCTTGTCCAGCCAGTGGCCGAGCGCCAGCCGTACGGGACGGCCGTCCAGCAGTTCCCTGGCCCTGTCGACGATGTCGAGGTAGCGCCAGTGGTGGCCGACGGCGGAGGGGAGCTGCCGGCGTTCGATTTCGGCGGCGATCTTTTCCGCGGTTTCGAGATCGAGAGAAAGCGGTTTTTCCACAAAAATCGGCATATTGCATGACAAGGCGTCGTACTCCGGGGTGCCGTGCGCGAAAGGCGGCACGCAGATGTAAACGGCGTCGAGACCGCCGGCACTGAGCAGGTCGGCGTGACTGCCGTAAGCGGGGGAGCCGTGCGCGGAGGCCAGCGCCTCGGCTTTGTGAAGATCGGTGTCGGCCACCCCGGCGATCGTCACATCGGGGAAACCGGACAGGACGTCTGCATGACGAGCGGCGACATTTCCGGCACCGATGATGCCGACGCGGGTATTCGGGGACACGAACCCACATATGCCACCTATATGGGTGAACAAACAAACAGGTTCAACGGCGCAGCGCTCGGGCAGGGGGCGTGCCCCTATGAGATCGGGGCTGACTGCATGGAAACAGATCCACGAGCCTTGGCCAGGGCACGGGAATGGCACGGCCCGCATTCGAGCACCGCGGCCGAATGGCCGGTGGACGCCTTAATCGCGGCCAAGGGCAACACCACGGTGAGCGTCGTCCTGCCGGCCCGCGACGAGGAGCGCACGGTCGGCGACATCGTCACCGTGATCAGGCGTGAGCTGGTCGAGCGGGCGCCGCTCGTCGACGAGATCGTCGTCGTCGACTCCGACTCCACCGACGCGACGGCGGAACGGGCACGCGCGGCGGGCGCGCGCGTCGTGGCGCAGAACGAGGTGCTGCCCCACCTGCCGCGGATGACGGGCAAGGGGGAGGCGCTGTGGAAAGGGCTGGCGGCCTCCCACGGCGACCTCGTCGTGTACGTGGACGCGGACCTGCTCGACTTCGGCGCGCACTTCGTGTCGGGACTGGTCGGCCCGCTGCTGGTGGACCCCGGCACGCAGTTCGTCAAGGCGACGTACGAGCGGCCCTTCACCGGCGAGGACGGCGTGCCCAGGCGGGGCGCGGGCGGACGGGTGACCGAGCTGGTGGCCAGGCCGCTGCTCAACATGTTCTGGCCGGAGCTGGCGGGCTTCGGCCAGCCCCTCGGCGGCGAGTACGCCGCCCGGCGCGACGTGCTCGCCCGGGTGCCCTTCGTCACCGAGTACGGCGTCGAGTTCGGCCTCCTCGTCGACCTCCTCCAACGGGTGGGACTGGACGCGATGGCCCAGGTGGACCTGGGCCGCCGTACGCACGGGCACCAGTCCATGAGCGCGCTCGCCCGGATGGCCGGGCAGATCATGCACACCGCCTGGTCCCGGCTCGAACGCCAGGGCCGCGTGGTGAGCTCGGAGTCCCCGGCCTGCACGCTGCTGCAGTTCGGGCTCGACGGACGGGCCGGTCTGGTGGACGTTGCCGTGGCGGAACGACCGCCGCTCGCCTCCCTCGTGCCGGAGGAGGACCTGGAGGAGGACGTCGTATGAAGGTGCTGATCAACGCGGGGCCGTGGCTGGCGGTCCCGCCGCCCGGTTACGGCGGCATCGAGAACGTGGTGGCCACGCTGGTGCCCGCGCTGCGCGAACGCGGCGTGAACGTGGTGCTGGCGTCCGTGGCGTCGAGCACGCTGGAGGCCGACGAACTGCTCGCCGTGTACGACGAGGGGCAGTTCACGGAGCTGCAGAAACCGTACAACCAGGTCATGGGGATCGCGCACGCGCACCAGGCGCGGGTGGCGGCCGAGCTGCGCGCCCGCGACGACATCGACCTCGTGCACGACCACGTGGAGGTCGTGGGTCCCGCGGTGTTGTCGGCGCTGGGCGGCCCGCCGGTCCTGCACACCCTCCACTGGGACCTGCACAAACATCCGGCCTTCTACGGCGCGTTCCCGGGGGCGATCGCGGTCAACGGGGTGTCGGAGTCGCAGCTCGCCCGCGCCCCCGAGGCGGTGCGCGCGGCCTCGCTCGGCGCCGTCTACCTGGCCACTCCGTTCGCCGGCCAGGACGTACGGGCCGAGCAGGGCGAGCACCTGGTGGTCATGGGCCGCGTCTGCGGGCTGAAGGGCCAGCACGTGGCCGCCCGGATCTGCCAGAAGCTCGGCCTCCCGCTGGTCGTGGCCGGCCCGGTCTGCGGCCGGAACAGCCAGGCCGAGCTGGACGACGTCCTGCAGGACCCCTACCACGCGCTGCACAGCCACCCCGACGTGCGCTACCACCTCGACCAGGTGTCCCGCTACCTCGACGGCGACCTGGTGAAGTGGGTCGGCGCGGTCGGCGGCCAGGCCAGGGACCACCTGTACGCCTCCGCCCGCGCCGCGCTCTTCCCCATCCAGTGGGACGAACCCGGCGGCACGGCCGTTGTCGAGGCCCTGGCGCTCGGGGTGCCGCCGGTGGGCCTGCGCCGCGGCTGCCTCCCCGAGATCGTCGACCACGGCCGTACCGGCTTCCTCGCCGACAGCGAGGAGGAACTGGCCGAATGGGTCACGCGGACGGGCGAGATCGACCCGGACGAGTGCCGCCGCGAGGCCCGGAGCCGCTTCTCGCCCGCCGTGATGGCCGACCGCTACCTGGACCTGTACGACCAGGTCCTGCGCTCAGGCCGCTGACCGCAGCGCGAGCCGGGCGGGCAGGGCGGTGGCGGCCAGAGACAGGACGGCCGCCGCCGCGATCACCCCGGCGAAGGTCCACAGCGGCACGTGCGGCATGGCCGATCCGGTCATGCCCGCGCCGAACGCGGCCAGCGTCACCAGCGCCACCACCGACCCGAGCACCGAGGCGGCCAGCACCGCGCCCAGCGTCTCCAGCCGCAGCATGCGCAGCACCTGCCGCCGGGTCGTGCCCGCCAGCCGCAGCGCGGCCAGCTCGCCGGACCGGGCCGAGGTGGCCATGGCCAGCGTGTTGACCACGGCGATGGCCGTGAAGGCGATGATCAGGCCCAGGGCCACGAAGGTGACCTGCGGGTTGGCGGTGCTCACCTCGGCGGCCGTGGCGCGGTCGAGCACGCTCGCCCCCGGCAGCGCCGCGGTCAGCGCGGCCGCCCGCACCCCCGGGGCCCGGACGAGCAGCGTCGCGGACGGGTTGTCCACATGCCCGTTCACCAGCGCGTACGGCAGCGTCACGTCGCCGAAGCCGAGGCCGCGCGAGTAGACGGCGGCGACCGTCAGCGCGGCGGGGGTGCCGTCGCCGAGCGTGAGCTTCAGCGGGTCGCCGGGCCGCAGGCCGAGCCGGTCGGCGGCGGTCCGGCTGATCGCGGCCGTGCCGTCGCCGAAGGCATCCATGGAGCCGGCGACCACCCCGAGGTCGAGGGTGCCGGAGGGGCGGGCGACGGCCTGGGCGGCGTACTTGTCCAGGCCGACCCGTACCGACGTGCGCAGGACCTCGGTCGCGGAGAGCACGCCGGGCACCGCGCGGGCCGCCGCGCCGGAGGCTCCGGCCACCACGTAGTCGGCGCGGGTGCCCGCGTCGGCCTGCTCCTGCGCGGCGTACCCCATCGTGGTCTGGACGAACAGGATCGTGCACGTCATCGCCACCATGAGGGTCAGCGGCGACATCACCGAGGCCAGCGTCCCCGACCCGGCGCGCAGGTTGCGCGCGGCCAGGAAGCCGCCCACCCGCGAGATCCGCAGCGGGACCGCCAGCAGCGCAGCCACCACCCGCGCCACCACCGGGCCGAGCAGCGTGAACGCGGTCGTCCAGACCAGCGCGGTCAGCAGGGTCACCGGCGTGGCCGCCGCCTCGACGTGCAGACCTGACAGGACCAGCGTCAGGGTCACACCCCCGGCCAGCGCCACGAGCCCGGCCACCAGCCGCCACCACGGCAGCCGCGCGGGACCGAGAGCGGCCTCGCCCAGCGCCTCCACCGGGCGGATCCGGGTCAGGCGGCGGGCCGACACCCGGGCCGCGACCCAGGCCGCGCCGACCGTGGCCGCCAGCGCGACCAGCGGCGGGAACGGGCTCACCACCAGGTGCAGGTTCGCCGGCACCGCCCCCAGGGTCACGAACTGCCCGCGCAGCCAGAACCCCAGCCCGATGCCCACCGCCGCGCCCAGCGTCCCGGCGGCGGCGGCGACCAGCAGTGCCTCGCCGCCCACCAGCCCGCGCGCCTGCTTCGGCGTGGCCGCGATCGCCCGCAGCAGGGCCAGCTCCCGCTGCCGCTGCTGGATGGAGAGCGCGAACGTGCCCATCACGACGAGGATCGCGACCAGCAGCGAGGTGCCGGCCAGCGAGCCGCCCATGCTGATCAGCTTGAGCCGGGCCTGCTCGGCGTCGAGGAACTCCAGCCTGCCGCGCTCGTCCCCGGTGTAGAGGACGGCGCCCTCCGGCGCCCGGTCGAGGCCGGGGAAGACGCCGGCGGCGCTCACCCGTCCGGGGTGGCCGGCCAGGCTGCGGGCCCGCGCGGTGCTGAAGAACACCGTGTCCTGGCTCGGCAGGGCCTGCGCGGTGACCCCGACGACGCGGTATCCGCGCAGCTCGCCGCCCACGTCGAGCCCGGCGCGGGCATCGACGGCCACCTCGTCGTCGGCGCGCGGGGCGCGGCCCTTCGCGATGGTGAACGGGGTGAGCGCGGCCGACTCCCAGCCGTGCCCGGTGAAGCCGCCGAAGGGGAAGGTCACCTCGGTGACCACCTTCAGGCCGTCGCGGCGCAGCCCGGCCACGACGGACTCGGGTAGCCAGGCGCGTTCGCCCAGCGCCTTGGCCTTCGTCTTGGTGTCGCCGTCGCCCTTGACGACGGTCTGGCGGACGAACTGGTCGGCCGCCACGACCGCGGGCGCACCGGCGTACCGCTCGGGTACGACGTCGCCGCGCAGGCCGGTCTCCAGCAGCATCAGGCACGCGCACACCAGCGCGGCGGCGCACAGCAGGGCGAAGAACGCGCCCGCGAAGGCGGCCACGCGGTGCCGCAGGGTCCTCAGAGCCAGCGAGATCATCATCGCGTCCACGCCCCCAGCCTGGTCATGCGCTCGGCCACCTTCTCGGCGGTCGGCGCGGTCATCGCGTCCACGATCCGGCCGTCGGCCAGGAACAGCACCTGGTCGGCGTACGAGGCGGCCACCGGGTCGTGGGTGACCATCACCACGGTCTGGCCCATGCCGTCCACGACCTCGCGCAGCAGTCTGAGCACGTCGCGGGCGGTCATCGTGTCGAGCGCGCCCGTCGGCTCGTCGCCGAACACCACCTCGGGCCTGGTGACCAGCGCCCTGGCGATGGCGACCCGCTGCTGCTGGCCGCCGGAGAGCTGCGCGGGCCGGTGCCCCGACCTGCCCTCCAGCCCGACCCGGCGCAGGATCTCGGCCAGCCACTCCCGGTCCACGGGGGCCTTGGCCAGGCGCAGGGGGAGCGTCACGTTCTCGATCACGTCGAGCGCCGGGATCAGGTTGAACGCCTGGAACACGAAGCCGACCCGCTCCCGGCGCAGCTCGGTGAGCCTGGTCTCGTCCATGCCGGCCAGTTCGGTGCCGCCCAGCCGCACCGACCCGGACGAGGGCACGTCGAGCCCCGCCGAGCAGTGCAGGAACGTGCTCTTGCCCGACCCCGAGGGGCCCATCACCGCCGTGAAGGAGCCGCGCGGGATGCCCACGGACACCTCGCGCAGGGCCGCCACCGCGCCCTGGCCCTTCCCGTACACCTTGCTCACCGCGTCCAACCGCACTACGTCCGTCATGGCTCCAAGCCTGCTGAACTGCGTGTACGCCCACCAGAGACACGATCACCGATCACCCATGACGTCATCATGATTCGGACACTGGTAGACATGTCCCCGTGATTCGCGTACTTCTGGCCGAGGACCAGGCCGTGATCAGGCATGCGCTCGCGGCCCTGCTCGGGCTGGAGGCCGACTTCGAGATCGTGGGCGCGGTCGAGTCCGGCGACGCGGCCGTGGCCGCCGCCGCCGTGCACCGGCCGGACGTGGCCGTCCTCGACATCGACATGCCCGGCACGCTCGACGGCCTGTCCGCCGCGGCGGAGATCCGGGCGAGGGTGCCCTCCTGCCGCACGCTCATGCTCACCGCGTACGGCAAGCCCGGCCACCTCAAGCGGGCCCTGACCGCCCAGGTGGACGGCTTCCTGCTGAAGACGGCCCCGCCGGAGGACCTGGTCTCGGCGATCAGGGAGGTCACGGCGGGCGGCCGGGTGCTCGACCCCTCGCTCGCGCTCACCGCCTGGGACCTGGCCGACAACCCGCTGACGCCGCGCGAGGCCGACGTGCTGCGGCTGGTGGCGGGCGGGGCCGAGGCGCCCGACATCGCCCAGCGGCTGCATCTGACCGCCGGGACCGTGCGCAACTACCTGACGGCCATCGTGGCCAAGCTAAACGCGCGCAACCGCACCGACGCCGTGCGCATCGCCACCGAGGCCGGCTGGATCTAGCGGGGCACGCGCGTCGAGCTGGAACCAGCCGCCTTCGGCCCCGGTCGTGAGCCGGCCGCCGAGCGTGGCCAGGCGGGTGGTGAGGTTGCCCAGGCCCGACGAGCCGCGCCGGGGAGCCGTCGTGGCCGCGCCGTCGTTGCGTACGCGCAGCCCGACCTCGCCGTCGCCGGCCGAGGTGGAGATCACGCAGGCGCGGGCGGAGCTGTGGCGCAACACGTTCGTCACGGCCTCGCGCAGCACGGCGCTGAGCACGGTCTCGACCTCGGCCGGCAGGCCGGGGTGCGCGAGCCGTACGGTGGCCTCGACCCCGGCCGCCGCCAGCACTTTCCTGGCAGACTCGGCCTCGGCGGCGAAGGACAACTCGCGCTGCTCGCCGGTGACCGAGCGCAGGTCGTGGTGGGCGTGCTCGGCCATGGTCAGGACGTTCTCCAGCTCCTGGGCCGGGTCGGGCAGTCGGCGGGCCAGCTCACAGGTGAGCAGGATGGCGGCCAGGCTGTGGCCGAGCAGGTCGTGCAGGTCGCGGGCGGCGCGCAGGCGTTCCTCGACGACGGCCGAGCGGGCCAGGCTCTCCCTGGCCGCGTGCAGCTCCTTGGCGAGCTGGGCCAGGCGCAGGAGGCTGTAGACGACCAGGCCGGTGGTGAGCGTGCTCACCGTGACGTTGACCCGGCCGGGCAGCTCGTACAGGGAGGCGACGGTCCAGACGGCGGCCAGGATCGCGCCCACCAGGGGCCAGGCCGTACGCGGGCGGAAGGCCAGCAGCACCGGACCGGCCAGGAACCCCGACGACCCCAGCCAGATCGGCCCGAACACCGGGATCGGGGCGAACGTGAGCGCCGCCATCACCCCCAGCGCCACCATGTGGCGGCCGGTGACCGACCGGAGCTGGAGGATCACGATCACGCTCAGCCCGGCGATCGCGGGAACCAGCAGCCCGGCCGGGATCTGGAGCAGCGCCTTGACGCTGAACCCGACCAGTACGGCGGCCAGCAGCACCACGGAGACGTCGGGCGGCTCGCGCCGGGCGGGCGCGGGCGGGCGCGTCGTGGGCAGCACGGCCTCGATCGTGTAGCGGCCCTGGCTGGACAGGCCGCGCGTGAGCGTGCCGCCCGCCGCCGCGACCTGCCGTCCGAGCCCGCCGACGCCGCCCGTACCGGTCCCGCCGGGGTCGTCGTCCTCGGCCGTACGGCGACCGTCGTCGGCCACCAGCAGCCGTACCTGGCCTCCGGCGGGCTCCTCCCGGGTCTCGATCACGCACAGCGTGGCCGTGCCGCGGCGGGCGACGTCCGTGACCGCCTCGCGCAGCACCGAGGCGAGCAGCGCGCCCGCCGGGCCCAGCGGCTCGGTGTGGGCGGCGCGCACCTCCACGCCGACGCCCGCCGCCTCCAGCAGGGCGCGGGCGGTCGTCAGCTCGGGGGCCAGGGACATCGCGCGGTAGCCGGCCGCCGCGGCGCGCGCGTCCGCCAGCGACCGCCGCGCGGTCGCGACCACCTCGCCGAGCACCTCCGCCGCGTCCGACGGCGCGGTCAGCGCCCGCCGTGCGCCCGCCCCGATCGCGGCCAGGCCGCGCCCGAGGCCGTCGCTCAGCTCGGCGGCGATGCGCAGCCGTTCCTCGGCCACCGCCGCCGCGGCCAGCGCCGGACGGGTGGCCTCCATCTCGGCCACCCGGTCGACCAGCCGGTTGAGACCGAACACGACCAGCGTCATGAGCAGCGTCGTGATCGCGAGGTCCGTCGTGGAGACCGCGTCACCGGGATTGCGCCAGTGGTGGATCACCACGCCGCTGAACACCACCGCGGGCGCGAGCGCCCACCACCGGGTCACCAGCAGCGACCCGGCGAGGAAGCCCAGGATCGCCACGGAAGCGCCCTGCCCCAGCGTCACCGCGTAGACCAGCCCGGCCTGTACGGCCAGCAGCCACCCCTTCCTGACCCGCAGGGTGAAGGCGCACTGCGCGCCGAGGACCAGCAGCGCCCCCCAGGCGCCGGCCACCACGTAGACGCCGGCCAGGGCGGCCACGAGCACGACGACGATCATCCGGGCGACACGCACCCCAGAAGCTTAGGAGAAGCCCCTCGGCAGCACGGTGACCGGGCAGGACGACGACCTCAGCACCTTCATGGCCAGCTCGCCCAGGAACACCCGGTGGGGCTGGGCGTCCTCGCCGGCGGCGCAGACCAGCAGCTCGCCCGGCAGCCACTCCACGTCCTTCAGCGCGGCCGGCACGTCGTGGCCCTCGGCCACCTCCGACTCGGCCTCCAGGCCGGTGCTCTCCCAGGCCAGCCGTACGGCCAGCGCCAGGTCGTCGCGGAGCTTGCCCTGGTCCTCGGTGCGCAGGTCGAGGGTGATCAACCGCAGCGGCACGTCGAGCCGCAGCGCCGCCTGCGCCACCCGCTCGACCGCCGCGTCGCACTGCGGCCGGTGGACGTAGGCGAGGGTGAGCCTGGCCGGCTCTTCGGGCGGCACGTAACCGGAGGGCGCCAGCATCACCGCCTCCGGTGACCGGTGGAGCAGGTGGTCGGCGGCGCTGCCGACGGCGATGCGGCCGTACTGGCCGCCGCTCGCCGAGCCGAGCACGATGAGGTCGGCCCTGATCCGGCTGGCCAGCACCGACAACCCGCGGCCGGTGCCCCGGCTCTCGAACGCCATGTACTCGGCCGGGACGATGCCCAGTTCCTCGGCCGCGTGCGCGAGGTTGGCCTGGGCCTCCACGGCCAGACCCGGGCTGCCCGGAGGGTAGATCGAGGCCACCGTGAGCTCGCCTCCGGTGATCCGGGTGATGGCCGCTCCGAGCGCGAGCGCGTCACGTCCCCCCGGGTCGTTGCTGTAGCCGACGATCACGTGCTCTCCGATCACGTTTGCCCTCTTACCCGCTCTGAGCAGGGAATACGCGGCCTTGTCCGATGTGTTTCACCCGAATGGAGGCGTAAAAATAGTGAAGATCACTCTTGATACCCGTTTCAACGGGTCCCTCGGTCCGGTCACGCTTCGTGAAGCGGTTCAGCAGCTCAAAGCGTACGACCTGACCTGCACGGTACGCGCCGACGCCGTCGAGCAGAAGGTCACCGTCTTCTCCGACTGCGTGGAGCGCGGGTTCACCCCGCTGCGCAGCGAGATCATGGCCGCGTACTACATGGCCGAGCGCGACGCCACCACCGAGGCGTTCGACCGCGGTCTCATCACCGAAGGTGAGCTGGAGCAGAAGCGCACTCTCCTCATGCGCCAGTATCTTGCGTAAGACCCTGATTCGACCTTTCGGTCGAAGCATTTGACGATCAAAGTTCATAAGGTCGTGTCCACTACCCGTTCACGGATTGGACACCTGTGTACCGCGACATCGTCGACTTCGCTCTGACCACGCCCGGGTGGCTGCACACCCTCGCCGAGATCGGCACGGACGCCGGCCTGTTCATCTTCGCGGCGCTGTTCGTCGTCTGCTGGTGGCGGGCGCGCCAGGCCCCCGCCCGCGACCTCGCGCTCGCCATCGCCGGCCTGGTCGGGGTGGTGGGCGCGTACGTCGTGAGCGAGGGGGTGAAGGTGCTGGTCCGGGAGGACCGGCCGTGCCGCGGCGGGATCGCCACGATCGCGGCCTGCCCGCCCTCGACGGACTGGTCCTTCCCCAGCAACCACACCGTGATCGCCGCGGGCGCGGCCGGCACGCTCATCCTGGCCTGGCGCGCCCTGGCCTGGGTGGTCCTGCCGCTGGCCGCGGTGATGGGCTTCTCGCGGGTGTTCGTCGGCGTGCACTACCCGCACGACGTCGCCGGCGGCTTCCTCCTCGGCCTGGTGCTCGCGCCGCTGTTCGCGCTGTTGCTGGTCGGCGCGGTCACCCCCGCCGTCAGGCTCGCGCGAAGCCGTCTGTCGCCGCGATGAGCCGGTCCACGATGCCGGGCTCGGTCGAGGCGTGCCCGGCGTCGTGCACCACCTGGAAGTCGGCCTCGGGCCACGCCTTGTGCAGGTCCCAGGCGGTGGCCATGGGCGTGCAGGCGTCGTAGCGCCCCTGGATGATCACCGCCGGGATGTGCCGGATCTTGTCGACGTCCCTGATGAGCTGCTCGGGGCCGAACCAGCCGCCGTGGTGGAAGTAGTGGTTCTCGATCCTCGCGAACGACACCGCCATCTTGTCCTCGCCGAACTCCGCCACCAGGTCGGGGTCGGGCAGCAGCGTGATCGTGGCGCCCTCCCACTCGGCCCATGCCTTGGCCGCCGTCAGCCGGGCCGCGTCGTCGTCGCCTTCGAGCCGGGCGCGGAAGGCGGCCATGAGGTCGCCGCGCTCCTCGGCGGGGATCGGCGCCACATACGACTCCCACAGGTCGGGGAACAGGTAGCTCGCGCCCTCCTGGTAGAACCAGCGCAGCTCGTGCGGGCGCAGCGTGAAGATGCCGCGCAGGACGAGCTCGGTCGTCCGGTCGGGGTGCGTCTGGGCGTACGCCAGCGACAACGCGCTGCCCCACGAGCCGCCGAACACCTGCCACCTGTCGATGCCCAAGTGCTCGCGCAGTCGTTCGATGTCGGCCACCAGGTTCCAGGTGGTGTTGGCGGCCAGGGACGTGCCGGGGTCGCTGGCGTGCGGCAGGCTGCGCCCGCAGTTGCGCTGGTCGAACAGGACGATCCGGTACAGCTCGGGGTTCCACTGCCGGCGGTGTTTCTCGCTGCACCCGGCACCCGGGCCGCCGTGCAGCATGACGGCCGGCTTGCCGTCGGGGTTGCCGCAGACCTCCCAGTAGATCTGGTTGCCGTCGCCCACGTCGAGCAGGCCGGAGTCGTAGGGTTCGATGGGCGGGTACAAAGTTCTCATGTTCCGCGATCCTGCCATGGAGCAGGGGCTCCCCGTTTTGTGCCGGTCCGAGCCTAGAGTGATCGTATGGACCTTGTGACGATCGACGACATCCGCGAGGCGGCCGAACGGATCAAGGGGATCGCGGTGCGTACCCCGCTCCTGCGGATGGGCGAGTCCTGGCTGAAGCCCGAGAGCCTCCAGCCGGTCGGCTCGTTCAAGATCCGCGGCGCCTACAACGCGCTGGCCGTACTGCGTCCCTCCGGCGTCGTCACGCACTCCTCCGGCAACCACGGGCAGGCGCTGGCCTGCGCGGCCGCCGAGTTCGGCGTGCCCTGCACGGTGGTCGTGCCCGAGGGCACCCCGGCGGTCAAGAAGGCGGCCATCGAGGGGTGGGGTGCCGAGGTGGTCGTCGTCCCGCCCGACCAGCGCGAGGTGATGGCCGAGCGGCTGGCGGCCGAGCGCGGCCTGACGCTCGTGCCGCCGTACGACCACCGCGCGATCATCGCCGGGCAGGGCACGATCGGCCTGGAGATCGTCGACGCCCTGCCGGACGTCGAGGTGGTGCTCGTGCCGGTCAGCGGCGGCGGGCTGGCCTCCGGCGTCGCGGCGGCGGTCAAGGCGCTGCGGCCCGACGTCCGCGTGTACGGCGTCGAACCCGAACTGGCCGCCGACGCCGCCGAGAGCCTGGCGGCCGGGCGCGTGGTGACCTGGGAGACCTCCCGTACGTTCCGGACCATCGCCGACGGGCTGCGGGTGAACCGGGTGTCCGAGCTGACCTTCGCCCACCTGCGTGAGCACCTCGAAGGCATCGTCACGGTGTCGGAGGACGAGTTGCGCGGGGCCGTACGGCACCTCGCGCGCACGGCCCGGCTGGTGACCGAGCCCAGCGGGGCGGCGGCCACGGCCGCCCTGCTGTCGGGCCGGGTGCCCGCCGGGCGCACGGTCGCCGTGGTGTCCGGGGGCAACGTCGATCCTGAGCTGTTCGCGCGGATCTACGCCTGAGCCCAGGAGTGGCGGGTCAGGAAGCCGCGCTCGCCGGTGGCGTACTCGTGGAAGGCCTGCTGCACCTCGGCCAGGTCGGGCACGACCGCGCGGACCATCGTGCCCTCCTTGTACTCCAGCTCGTAACCGGGCGAGACCTGGATGAAATGGTGGCCGAAGCTCACCAGGGCGACGAACGGGTTCTGCGGGGACAGGGTGGCCAGGACGTCGTGGACCAGGCCGAGGTCGGGGTCGTGGACGACCATCCCGTCGCCGGTGTGGAGCTGCATGCCCTGGTAGACGCCGAGCGGGGCCACGTTGTGCACCAGGTCGCGCTGGGGGTCGTAGCAGACCAGGCCGTGGGCGCGGGCGGTGGTGAACACCTGGGCCGAGCTCTCGTCCATCGTGTCCAGGTCCATCGTCACCAGCACGTGCCCGGGGTAGAGGGTGACCTCCCCGGGCAGCTCCTTGGCGACGGCGGGCACGTCCCCCTCGACCGGGTCGCCCCGCTTCACCGCCAGATACGTGGCCCGGGCCTGGTCCCGGCTGATCGGCACGGGCTCGTCCCAGACCATCAACTCAACGCTCATCGGTCCATCTTGCCGAACGTCCACCCCGCCGGTGCGCCACTGGGGTCAAGAGTCCGTGATGTACGGTTCAGCGCGGTTTCTCGGACTCCGGCACCAGCTCGGACGTGCACTGCGCGCACCGCCTGGCCTCGGCCGGGATCTCCGACAGGCACTCCGGGCACTCCTTGGTCGTCGCGGCCCGGTCCCGGTCGAACAGCCCGATCAGCCGGGTCATGGGGGCCACCACCAGCCAGTACACGACCGCCGCGATGACCATGAAGGTCACCAGGTGGTTGAGGAAGTCGCCGTACTTGAACTCGCTGCCGTTGACGGTGAAGGAGTACTCGGCGAAGTTCGGTTGCCGGCCGCCGGTCACCGCGCCGATCAGCGGGGTGATGAGATCGGCGACCAGCGCCTGGACGAGCCCGCTGAAGGTGGCCCCGACGATCACGGCGACCGCCAGCTCGACGATGTTGCCCCGGAGTAAGAACTTCTTGAATCCGCCCATGGAGTCGGCATATTGCCGGGGGCCGCGGCCTGAAACCCCGAATGCCCCCGACAGACCTCGATGAGAACGTTGTGGCCGGTCAGACCTGGGGCGCGAGCCGTTCGAGATCGAAGTGGCCGCGCCGCACGCCGTCGAGGAACGCGGTCCACTCGTCGATGGTGAACGACAGGACGGCTCCGCTGGCGTCCTGGCTTCCCCGCACCCAGACCCGGTCGGCGAGCATGGTGACTTCGACGCAGTCGCCATTGTTGCACCGTTGCCATCGTGCCTGGTCAAGGGCAGGTGGGCGTTTCATCCATTACCTCCTGAAGGGCGGCTGTAGAGGTAGTGAGCCGAGGTGATTTTACCTTGACAGCCGAGGATGACCAGGTGACAGGAGCGGGCGCGACGGCCTTTGAAGCGGGCCAAAACAAAAGGCGGGCGTCCGCAGGGACGACCGCCGGAAGAGAAAGCGCGTGCGCTCAATGGGACTGGCGTATTACGCGCAGGAAGTCGTCCCATTCGCCGGTGGTGAATGTCAGGACCGGGCCACCCGGATTCTTGTTGTCCCGTACGCCGACCCGGCCGGGGGACAGAAGCGCGACCTCGACGCATTCTCCGTTGTTGCAGCGGGACGCGGCACGCCACTGCGGAGCTGCTTGGACGCTCGGGCGGTCGGACGTCATTGTCTCCCCCTCGTTCATGAACAATTGTCGGCGGACGCGGCGATCTCATGGAGTTCAGAGGCGTCTCAATGCACGAACAGTAGCATCTGGCACTTGCCAAAAGAGCGAGGTCCGGATGGTGTCGAGGGCGTCGTGCCAGGTGGCCAGAAAATCGAGATCGTCCTGTGACGGAGTGCTATGCGAACTTTGCGGCCATTTCGGTAATTCGCCGCCGCGACTCCTGGATGCCCAGGGCTTCGGCCCGCAGATGGTCGATGATCTCGCGGAACCGTCTGACCACCTTATCGGCCTCAAGGTAGAAAAGGCCCATTTGGTGTTCCACGAAAATGGTGTCGGCGATGCCGGAGTCATGGTCGAACTCCATGAGCCGGAACGTGCTGTCGAAGCCGACGTGCGCCCCCGCTGTGAAGGGAATGACCTGGATCGTGACATGCGGCAGATCGCTCAGCTCGACGAGCCGGTCGAGCTGGTCGCGCATGGTCGGCGTGCTGCCCACGTGCCGGTAGAGCACCGACTCGTCCAGCAGGACCCAGTAGCGCAGGGTGTCGGCCCGGTACAGCCACTCCTGCCGCTTCATCCGGACCTTGACCCGGTCGTCGAGCACGTCGGGTGCGATGCGGGGCAGCCAGCCGCGGATGACGGCACGGGCGTAGTCCTCGGTCTGGAGCAGGCCGGGCACGGTGGTGATCTCGTACTCGGTGATGGCGCTGGCCTCCGCCTCCAGACCGAGCATCTGCCGCAGCTCGCGGTTGTCGTAGAACTGCCACCACTCCTTCTGCCTGGCGTCCTTGGCGAGCGTCATGAGCTGGGCGGACTCGGCGGCGGAGACCTCGTACAGGCGGCACAGGTCGCGTACGTCACGCAGGCTCACACCGCGCTGCGCGGTCTCGATCCTGCTGATCTTGGCCGGCGAGCACAGGAGTTGCTGCGCGACGTCGGCGATGCTCAGGTTCTTCTCGTTGCGCAGCTCGCGTAACCGCATCGCCAGTTGTCGCTGCCGGAGCGTCGGGTTGGGGATGCTCATCGCCGCACACTCCCTTCCAGCGCAGCGGCCGGTTGCCCGGAGCGTACCCCCGGGTGCTCTTTCGAAGGCATGTGCGTTAGGTAATCGTCACCGGCACGTTCCTATGGCAAGTGCCAAATCGGGGTGGGTTCGTGGTCTTAGAGGGGTAAAACTCCGACAGCGTCATAGGAGAGGGGAGATGCCCAGGGGTGATCTGATCAAAACCACCAGAGAACGAAATGCCGCGTTCATTCCCTGACGTGATGGCTCACCAGAGGCCGTACGTCACATAAAGCTGGGCCGATGTCGTCTCATCGGCCCAGCTCCACGATCAATCGCTCCTGCCAGAGCACAAGGATCGGTTCGCTATGAATGTTAGCAATTTAGCCATGGAACGGGCGGCTCCGGGCGCGCTGCGCCGGACGTACGGCCGCCTGGCGGAGGCCCTGCTCGCCAAGCTCGACCACTGGGCCTTCGACGCACTGGACGAGCGGGCCAGGTCGCAGGGGTGGCGGGTACGCCGCCCCGCCCCGCTCGTCCGCGTCTACCGCAACCCCGACTTCGACCTGTACGTCCGCTGCACGGCCTGCGGCGGCGACGGGATGACGAGCCGGGGCGACTGCCGGGCCTGCCGGGGATTCGGGAGGGTTCGCCTGTCCTGATCGCGGGGGCGGATCCGGTGCGCAGGGGCCGCGCACCGGATCCGGAAGCCGGACGACGACGTCCGGCCGGGCCGCATACGTGAGCCGCCTTCGACACCGCGCCGTCGGAGGCGGCTCACTCGTGTTTCCGGAGTAATCCGGACGCGGGCGTGGGAAGGAACAGGGTGGCCTTGTCCGGCGGAGCAGGGGAACGGAACATGGGGAGAGACCGCAAGGGAGCCTCGATGATCGAGATCTGGCCTGGAGACCCCTACCCGCTCGGGGCGACCTACGACGGCGCGGGCACGAACTTCTCGCTCTACACCGAGGTCGCCCACGCGGTGGAGCTGTGCCTGTTCGACGAGGACAACGTCGAGTCGCGGGTGCCGCTGTCGGAGGTCGACGGATTCATCTGGCACGGCTACCTGCCCGGCATCGGCCCAGGGCAGCGCTACGGCTACCGGGTGCACGGGCCGTACGAGCCGGCGCGCGGGCTGCGCTGCAACCCGAACAAGCTGCTGCTCGACCCGTACGCGATGGCCATCGAGGGGGGTGTCGACTGGCACGAGGCGGTCTACGGCTACCGGTTCGGCCAGCCGGACACGCGCAACGACGCCGACTCGGCCCCGTACGTGCCGCGGTCCATCGTGATCAACCCGTTCTTCGGCTGGGGGCACGACCGGCCGCCCGCGACGCCGTACCACGACACGGTGATCTACGAGGCCCAGGTGCGGGGGCTGACGATAAGCCATCCCAAGATCCCCAAGCACCTGCGCGGCACGTACGCGGCGCTCGGCCACCCCGAGATCCTCGACCACCTCACCAAGCTGGGCGTGACGGCGCTGGAGCTGATGCCGGTGCACCAGTTCGTCACCGACCACATCCTTGAGCAGCGCGGCCTGTCCAACTACTGGGGCTACAACTCCATCGGCTTCTTCGCCCCGCACAACCGCTACTCCAGCACCGGCCAGCGCGGCGGGCAGGTGCTGGAGTTCAAGGCGATGGTGCGCAGCCTGCACGAGGCGGGCATCGAGGTCATCCTCGACGTCGTCTACAACCACACCGCCGAGGGCAACCACCTGGGGCCCACACTCGGGCTCAGGGGCATCGACAACAGCAACTACTACCGCCTGGTCGAGAACGACAAGCGTTACTACGTCGACACCACCGGCACGGGCAACAGCCTGCTCATGCGCTCGCCGCACGTCCTCCAGATGATCATGGACTCGCTGCGCTACTGGGTCATCGAGATGCACGTCGACGGGTTCCGCTTCGACCTCGCCTCCACCCTCGCCCGCGAGCTGCACGAGGTCGACCGGCTGAGCGCGTTCTTCGACCTGGTGCAGCAGGACCCCGTGTTGTCGCAGGTCAAGCTCATCGCCGAGCCCTGGGACGTCGGCCCCGGCGGCTACCAGGTCGGCAACTTCCCCTCACGCTGGACCGAGTGGAACGGCCGCTACCGCGACACGATCCGCGACCTGTGGCGCGGGCAGGCCGCCACGCTGCCGGAGTTCGGCTCCCGCTTCACCGGGTCGAGCGACCTGTACAAGGACGACAGCCGCCGCCCGGCCGCCTCGATCAACTTCGTGACCTGCCACGACGGCTTCACGCTGCAGGACCTCGTCTCGTACGACAACAAGCACAACGAGGCGAACAAGGAGGGCAACCGCGACGGCACCGACGACAACCGGTCGTGGAACTGCGGCGAGGAGGGCCCGGCGAGCCTGGCCATCGAGTCGCTGCGCGAGCAGCAGAAACGCAACTTCCTCACCACGCTGTTCCTGTCGCAGGGCGTGCCGATGCTCTCGCACGGCGACGAGCTGGGCCGCACCCAGAAGGGCAACAACAACGGCTACTGCCAGGACAACGAGCTGACCTGGGTCGACTGGTCCGACATCAGGGAGAACTGGTTGCTGCTGGAGTTCACCCAGGAGCTGGCGGCACTGCGCAAGAAACATCCCGTCTTCCGGCGCAGGAGGTTCTTCTACGGCAAACCGGTACGCGGCCTGAACGACATCGCCTGGCTCACCCCCTCCGGGGAGGAGATGACCGACGGCGACTGGAACGTCGGCTACGCCAAGTCGCTGGCCGTCTTCCTCAACGGCGACGCCATCACCGAGTACGACGGGCGCGGCCGGCCGATCCGGGACGACTCCTTCCTGCTGCTGTTCAACGCCCACCACGACACGATCAAGTTCACGATCCCCGAGGACTACGGCGAGATGTGGCACACCGAGATCGACACCGCGATGCCCATCAGGCTCGACGTGCGGATGGTTCGCGCGGGCGAGGCCATCGCGGTCCCCGGACGCAGTGTGCGGGTGTTGCGCCGTGTCTAGACCGGTCTCGACGTACCGGGTGCAGCTCACCCCCGACTTCGGTTTCGCGCAGGTCGCCGAGATCGCCGGCTACCTGCGCGACCTGGGCGTAAGCCACGTCTACCTGTCGCCGATCCTGCAGTCCACGCCGGAGTCGCGGCACGGCTACGACGTCGTCGACCACTCCAGGATCAGGGACGAGTTCGGCGGGGCGACCGGCTTCCGCGAGATGGCCCAGCAACTGGCCGCGCACGACCTCGGCATCGTCGTCGACATCGTGCCCAACCACATGAACACGATGAACGCCCAGTTCTGGTCGGTGCTCAAGGACGGGCCCGGCTCGCCGTACGCGGACTGGTTCGACATCGAGTGGGTGGAGGGGAAGGTCGCGCTGCCGGTGCTCGGCGACGACACCGAGCCGGTGGTCGACGGCGACATCCTGCGCTACCACGAGCACGCCTTCCCCTACCCGGGCCACTACCGGCTGGTCGACTGGCGCGAGGGGCCCGGCTACCGGCGTTTCTTCGACGTGTCGTCGCTGATCGGGCTGCGGGTGGAGGACCCGGCGGTCCTGTTCGCCACGCACGAGGTGATCTTCTGGCTGCTCGACGAGGGCCTCGACGACGGGCTGCGCGTCGACCATCCCGACGGCCTGGCCGACCCGCGGGGCTACCTCGACCGGCTGCGCGAGAGGTCCGGCGGCCATTGGACGGTCGTGGAGAAGATCCTCATCGGCCCCGAGCGGCTGCAGCCCGACTGGGCCTGCGACGGCACGACGGGCTACGACGTGCTCAACCGGGTCAACGGCCTGTTCGTCGATCCGGCGGGCAAGGAACCGCTGGTCCGGCTGTTCAGCGAGCTGACCGGGCAGCCGGAGGAATACCGTCCGGTCATGGCCGAGGCCAAGCGGGACGTGCTCGGCCTGTTCTTCGGCTCCGAGGTCAACCGCCTGGCCAGGGTCACGGGCCGCGATCCGGCCGTGGTGCCGGAGCTGCTGGCCGCGATGCCGCTCTACCGCGCCTACGTGACGCCGGGGGAGGAGCCGCCGCCCGAGTCGGTCGAGATCGTCGAGCTGGCCGCCGACGAGTGCTCGCCCGCCGTCCGGCCGCTCGTCCGGGACGTCCTGTACGGGTCGCCCGAGGCGGTCGTGCGCTTCCAGCAGACGTGCGGGCCCGTCATGGCCAAGGGTGTGGAGGACACCGCGCTGTACCGGTGGTATCCGCTGTCGTGCCTCAACGAGGTGGGCGGTGAGCCCGACGTGTTCGGGGTCTCGGTGGAGGAGTTCCACGACTTCTGCGGGGAGATGTCGCCGTACACGATGACGACGTTGTCCACGCACGACACCAAACGGTCTGAGGACGTACGCGCCCGGCTGTCGGTGTTGTCGGAGATGCCCGGGGAGTGGGCGTCCGCCGTGTCCGAATGGTCGCGTGAGGTGGCCTTCGACCCCCACCTCGACTACCTCGCCTGGCAGAACCTCATGGCGGCCTGGCCCATCTCGGCCGAACGGTTCACCGAATACCTGCTCAAAGCGGCCCGCGAGGCCAAGACCGCGATCTCGTGGGTGCGTCCGGACGCGGACTACGAGCGGCGGCTGCGGGAGTTCGCGCGGGCGGCCGTGCGGCTGCCGGTCGGGGAGTTCGCCGAGCGCGTCGAGCCGTTCGCGATGTCGAACTCGCTGGGGGCCAAGCTGGTGCAGCTCATGATGCCCGGGGTGCCCGACGTGTACCAGGGCAACGAGACCACCGACTTCTCGCTGGTCGATCCGGACAACCGGCGGCCGGTGACGTACCCGCGCAAGCCCGAGACCTCCTGGGACGCGGCGAAGCTGCTGGTGACCACCCAGGCGTTGCGGCTGCGCAGGCGGCTCGGGGGCGCGGCGCCGTACCTTCCGCTGCGGGCCGCGGCGGAGGCGGCCGAGCACGCGATCGCCTTCGCCCGGGGCGAAGGCCCGCGGGCGGTGGCCGTGGCCACCAGGCTGCCGGTACGCCTCGCGCGCCGGTCCGCGGTCGCCGGCCGCTCGGTGTGGGGCGACACCTCCCTGACGCTGCCCGCCGGCTCCTGGCGCGATCTGCTCACCGGCGAGCCGCACTCGGGGACGGTTCCACTGGCTCGACTGCTCGATCAGTACCCCGTCTCACTCCTGGAGCGACATGATCTTTGAGGTCTGGGCACCGAAGGCCACGGCTGTCGAGGTCGACGTTCCGAACGGACGCCGGCCGATGTCCCCGGGGGAGAGGGGCTGGTGGTGGGCCGAGGTCGCCGAGGCCGGCCACGGCACCCGGTACGCCTTCGTGGTCGACGGCGACGGACCCTACCCCGACCCGCGATCCCGCCGGCAGCCCGAGGGGGTGTTCGGACCGAGCGCGGTCTACGAGCACGCCCGCTTCACCTGGTCCGACCACGAGTGGAAGGGCCGCGACCTGCGCGGCTCGGTGATCTACGAGCTGCACGTCGGCACGTTCACCGGCGAGGGCACGTTCGCGCTGGCCGCCGAGCGGCTGGAGCACCTGGTCGAGCTCTGCGTGGACTTCGTGGAGATCATGCCGGTCGCCCCCGTCCCCGGCGGGCGCAACTGGGGCTACGACGGCGTCGACCTGTACGCGGTCAACGAGACGTACGGCGGGCCCGACGGGCTGAAGTCGTTCGTGGACGCCTGCCACCGGGCCGGTATCGGCGTCATCCTGGACGTCGTCTACAACCACTTGGGGCCGTCCGGCAACTTCCTGCGGCCCTTTGGTCCGTACTTTTCCGGCTTTGCTGGTAGTTATTGGGGTGAAGCGGTCAATCTGGATGGGCCGGGCTCCGACGAGGTGCGGCGGTACTTCATCGGCAACGCCGTCCAGTGGCTGCGCGACTATCACATCGACGGCCTGCGGCTGGACGCCGTCCACGCGCTGCACGACAAACGCGCCCGCCACCTGCTGGCCGAGCTGTCGGAGGAGGTGGACGTACTGGCCTGCTCGCTCGGCCGGCCGCTGACGTTGATCGCCGAGTCCGACCTCAACGACCCGCGCATGGTCCGCCCGCTGGAGGCAGGCGGCCTGGGGATGAGCGCCCAGTGGAACGACGACGTCCACCACGCCCTGCACACCGCCGTCAGCGGCGAGAGCCACGGCTACTACGAGGACTTCGCCGACCCTTCGGCGCTGGTCAAGGTGCTGACCCAGGGGGTCCTGCACGACGGCGGACACTCCGGCTTCCGCGGCCGGACCCATGGGCAGCCCTTCACCGGCGTGCCCGGCCACCGGCTGATCGCCTGCCTGCAGAACCACGACCAGATCGGCAACCGGCCCGGCGGCGACCGGCTGCCCATGTCCGCGCTCAAGCTCGGCGCCGGGCTGCTGCTGACCTCGCCGTTCACGCCGATGTTGTTCATGGGGGAGGAGTGGGGGGCGCGCACGCCGTTCCTGTTCTTCTCCGACCACGTCGAGCCCACGCTGCGGGAGAGCGAGGGCGTGCGGCGCGAGCGCGAGTTCGACGGCTTCGGCTACACCTGGGACGCGCCCGACCCGTCCGAGGAGGAGGCGTTCCTGCGTTCCAAGCTGGACTGGAGCGAGCTCAAGGAGGAGGAGAACTGGTCCCTGCTGTGCTGGTACCGGGACCTGATCGCCCTCCGCAAGGCGCTGCCCGAGCTGTCGGACCCCAGGCTGGATCGGGTGCGGGTGGAGGCGGATCCGGACGGCAAGTGGCTCATCATGTGGCGTGGGACGGTCTGCGTCAGCGTCAACTTCTCCCCGGAGACGCTGACGTTGCCGCCGGCGGGCGCGACCGTCCTGCTGGCCTCGGACGACCCCGTGGCCTCCGGCCCCGACGGCCTGCGCCTACCGGGCCAGGCCCTGGCCATCTGCCGGACGGTTCTCTGAACGCTGCCGGACGGTTCTCTGAACGCTGCCGGACGGTTCTATGGGCGCTGGCGCACGGTTCCTTGAGTGCCGCACGGTTCCTTGAGCGTCCTGCGGGGCTGTGCTGTCCACAGGGTGTGAGCGGGCTGGGGGTGTTGTCCCCAGAACGGGGTTCGGGCGCGCCGGGGTGGTTCCGGTTGCGGATCCTGGGTGCCTCACCACGTTTTTCGAAGGCGAGGCACCTCATGAAGATCGTCCTGCCGCTCCCCGCCGAGCTGACCTCCCTGTTCGTCGTAGCCGTGGAGCAACTGCCGTTCGACGTCTACACGTTCGTGCCGTGGCGTGTTCCCGGGCCGTACAGGAAGGCGGCCCGGGACGCGCTCGACGACCCGCCGGCCCTGGTGGTCTCCCACCGTCCGTCCCCTTGGCGGTCCGCCGAGATCACCCTTCAGGGCGACGAGCGCCGGAGGCTGCGCCGGGCCGGGCAGCACGTGCTGGTGTCCACCACCGCGCCCCCACGTCGGCTGCCCGGCGCCGTACAGGTGGCCAGAGCCGTGGCCCGCGCCCTGGCCCGCCAGTGCGACGGGCTGCTGATCGACCCGCTGACCGCCGCGGCCGTCCCCGCCTGCCCCCGGGAGCCGGGGGAGCCGGGGGAGCCGCGCGACTTCCGCCTCGGCGACCACTGGCTCACCTGGGACACACAGGTCCACGGCGACGCCACCTGCCCGCCGTGGGACCCGTCCGGCACGGCGGAGTGCGACTGCCTGCGCGTCACCTCGCGAGGCCTGAGCCGCTTCGCGCTGCCGGAGATCACCCTCGACGGCGTCGCCTGCGCCCACAGCCGGTGCGCGACCGGCCTCCTGCGCTCGGTGGCCCACCGCCTGGTCGCCGACCAGCTCGCCCACCTGAAGGCCCACCCGCTCGCCACCTGCCACGAGATCGACGACCTCCTGCGCATCCAGCCGTCCGGCCCGTTCCGGGGCGGCCCGCCCTTCGGCGTGCGGCTGACCCCCTGCGAGACGGAGCGGGGCGAGCCGGGCAGGACGGGCCGTATCCGCCGCCTGAAGGTCGGTCCCGCGCCGGGCACCGGCCGGCTCACCTGCCTCAAGGTCGGTCCACCCTCGGGCTTCACCGGCTCACTCAACGACTGGCTCTGCACCGCCCACGACGTCCGACCGGCCCTCGCGGCATGAGCACTACACGGGGCCGCGGCGGTGACGGTGACCGGGGGGTTCGCCAGGGTGTTCGCCGGGGTCCAGGTGCCCGGCGTTCAGTTCGCCGGGGGGCTTCAGCGGCTGAGGACGCGGACGAGGGTCTGTTCGAGGGTGGCCGTGGGGTCCGGGGTGGGGTGCGGGGTGCGCCAGGCGACATACCCGTCGGGGCGGACCAGGACGGCGCCGCCCTCGCGCACGCCGTACCGGTCGCGCCAGCGGCCCTCCACGTCCATCAGCTCGTCGTCCACCAGGATGCGGGTGAGCTGGAGGCCCAGCCGCTCCTTGACCACGCGGCCGGCGTCCATCCAGACCTGGCCCCCGCTCTTGTCGGCCAGCAGGACGAACCCTGAGCCGAACAGGTCGATGGTCGAGATGCGCTGCCCCTCCCAGTCGAGCGCCACATGCGGGGCGCGGCTGCCGGGGCGGCCGTTCGGGATGCGCGGGTCCTCCAGGAGGGAGCCGTCGTCGCCGGGCTCCACCAGGATCGCGGTCGAGTGGTACCGGTAGCCGAGCATCGCCTGGAGGAAGTCGTCCAGGGGCTCGGGATGGTCGGCGCGTTCGTCCACGGGCATCCGTACAGCGAGGTTGGCGAGCTGGGCGTCGGCGGTCAGGTTGCCGATCGGGCGGCGTTCGGCGTCGTAGGTGTCCAGGAAACCGGGGCCGGCCTGCCCGCTGATCACCAGCCAGAGGCGCCAGGCGATGTCGCAGCCGTCCTGGAGGGCGGTGCTGCCGCCCTCGCCGCCGGTGGGCGGCATGGTGTGGGCCGCGTCGCCGGCGAAGAACACACGGCCGGCGCGGTAGGTGTCGGCCACCACGTGCGCCAGGCTGAACGTCGCCGTGTCCAGCACCTGCACGTCCAGGTCGGGGACACCGGTCCCGACGCGGACGAGCTCGACGCAGCGTTCCTCGGTGAGGTCGCCGCCGTCCTTCGACGGGTCCTGGTTGACGCCGAGCACGTGCGCGCCCACGCCGGTGCCGGTGACGATGACGCCGGTGAACGTGTCGTTCTGGAGATACCAGACGATGACCTCGCGCTCGTTCACCAGGCCGGTCAGGTCGGCGTCGAACATGATCGACCGCATCTGGACGAGGTCGCCCTTGCCGGAGGTGGGGACGGCCAGCCGTTCCCGCAACGGGCTCCGGTGGCCGTCGGCCGCCACGACGTAGTCGGCCCGTACGGCGGTCTCGACGCCGTCGGCGGCGCGGATCACGGCGGTGACGCCGTCGTCGTCCTGGTCGAGGGAGATCAGCTCGGTGGAGAAACGCAGGTCGGCTCCGAGCTCCTCGGCGTAGGCGCGGAGCACCCGTTCGACCTCCGACTGGGGGGCGCCCACCCGGGGCACGGGGGTGAGGTCGGCGAGGGCCTCGAACTCGCCCTGGTCCTCGAAGATCATGTTCGGGTCGGGGTCGGCCAGCGACTTGGCGATCGCGATGCGCATGGAGTCGCCGATGCCCGTCCAGATGTCGGCGAACGTCTGCTCGATCCCGGGAAGCGGGCGCAGCAGCTCGACCGCTCGCGGTCCCATGCCGAACGCCTTGGGCTGGATGGACGTGCTCGGGTGCCGTTCGACCAGCATGACGGGGACTTCACGCCACGCCAGCAGCGCCGCCGCGCTGAGGCCGGCGTACCCGCCACCGACCACCAGGACCGGCACTCGCTCTTGTCTCATTGCCTCCACCTCCGGGGGACGAGTAGTATCGCGTTCGACGTCCGAGCGACACGATATGTCGCGTCTAGATGACGGTCAAGACATATCGCGATTTGTCAAAGTCATCGGACCTTTCAGCGATCCACGTACTGCGAGCGCTTTCGCAGGTGGCACTCGCGGACCTCTGGAAATCGGGCCGTGGGCGTCCATCGGGCGACGCTTCACGCGGTTGAGGCCGCGAACCGGCCCCGCGCTACGGACTGTGGCTGGACGCAGGCGACTGTGTGGCGAGCCTCGTGCTGAGGTCTGAAGGTGGTTGCGCGGCGTCCTCGTGCTGGGACTTTCAAGGCGTCGGCGGGCATCCGCCGCACTCGTCCCGCAGACCTGCGTGCCGGGGAGAAGACCAACCGAGAGCGTGTGTGGCCCTGGCCTTCCCAACACACCCGCCACCCGCGAACCCCGCCTCACAACACCCGCCAGCGCCCTCCCAGCCCACCAGCCCGAGGTGCCGCTCTGGGGGCCGCTGTACGGACCTCACCGCTGCGCACCCGAGCTGGAGGTTCGCAGGCTGAGGGGTGATCCCGGCCCGTGCGGGCGGGGACGTACGGGGTGGAGCGTCGTTCGGCGGGTGTTGAAGCGGCCTGGGGGCCTGCCGCCAGGTGCGTACTTGTGCCTCACCGCATCCCGGCCGCCGCTCGCTGGCGATCCGGGGGCGGCGTGCGGGCTCGCCACCGGAATGGTGGCGGGAGTTAGGAGAGGTGGCGTTCGAGGGATTCCAGTTTTGTGGTCATGCCGTCGGTCACGCCGGCGCGGAGGTCGGCCTTGAGGACCAGGCTGACCCTGGGGGCGACTTCGGCCACCGCGTCCACCGCGCGCCTGACCACGTCCATCACCTCGTCCCACTCACCCTCGATCGTGGTGAACATCGCGTCCGTACGGTTGGGCAGGCCGCTGTCGCGCACCACCTTGACGGCGCGGGCGACCGGTTCGGCGACTCCCTCGCCGACTCCCAGCGGGGTGATGGAGAATGCCACGATCATGCGACAGATCCCTCGTGTGACGGAATGCGGCTGGATGGGATCGATCGTAGCCGGGGCGAAGAGCCACGACGCGGGTGGGGCGCCGTGGCTGATCGCTGTACGTCACACGTGGTCGTGGTCGTGCTCTTCCTCGTCCTCGTCCTCGCTCGGCCCCTCGGACGGCTCCACCCCGAGAACGGCCTCGCGGGGCTCGATCTCGGTGATGTGGTCCACGAGCTGCAGCACGTGGTCGGGCTCGATCAGCCACTGCAGCGCCGAGGCGCCCGTCTCGTCGGAGTTGACCAGGTCGGCCTGCTCCGAACGCTCCTCGTCGCTGAGGTCGGCGTCGGGATGCCTGATCTCGGCCAGCGCCGCCGCCTGCAGCGCGTTCACGTCGAGCACCTCGACGGTCAGTTCGACCGTGAGGCGCAGGAACTTCGGTTCATCACTCATGGCGACGATGCTAGGGCAGCTTCCACTCGACAGGTGCGGCGCCTTGCTGGGTGAGCAGCTCATTGGCGCGGCTGAACGGCCGCGAGCCGAAGAAGCCGCTGCGCGCCGACAGCGGGGACGGATGCGCCGACTCGATGCGCGGCACGCTGCCGAGCATCGGCGCTAGATTGCGGGCGTCACGGCCCCACAGGATGGCGACCATCGGCTTGTCGCGGGCCACGAGCGCGCGGATCGCCTGCTCGGTGACCTGCTCCCAGCCCTTGCCCCGGTGGGAGGCGGGCTTGCCCGGCAGGACCGTCAGGACCCTGTTGAGCAGCAGCACGCCCTGCTCGGCCCACGGGGTCAGGTCGCCGTTGGCCGGGCGGGGGAGGCCGAGGTCGGCCTCCATCTCCTTGTAGATGTTGAGCAGGCTCCCGGGCAGCGGCCGCACCTCGGGCGCCACCGAGAACGACAATCCGACGGGGTGGCCGGGCGTGGGGTAGGGGTCCTGCCCCACGATCAGCACCTTGACGTCGTCGAAGGGCTGGTTGAACGCGCGCAGGACGTTCGGACCCGCGGGCAGGTACTGCCTGCCCTCGGCGATTTCCTTGCGGAGGAACTCACCCATCAGGGAGATCTGCTCGGATACGGGCTCAAGAGCCTGAGCCCATCCGGCTTCGACGACTTCATGCAAAGGACGACCGGCCATGGCCGTGAAGCTTATCTAGGTCTGGTACGGCTTGCCGCCCAAACGGGCGGGCAAGCCGTACCGGAATGATCACAAGGCCGGTTTGCCGGGCTGGAACAACCAGGCGTCGAAGAGGGGGCCGAGCCGCTTGCCGGAGACGCGTTCGGCCAGGGCGACGAAGGCGGCGGTGTCGGCGTTGCCGTACCGGTGCTCGCTCGCCCACGTGCGCAGGATCGTGAAGAACGCCTCGTCGCCGACGGTCCGGCGCAGGACGTGCAGGGTCGCGGCGCCGCGGTCGTAGACCGGGTCGTGGAAGAGCCCGGCGGCGTCGCCGGGATCGGCGGTGGGCGTCTGCCAGAACTCGTCGTCGGCGGGCTTGGCGTAGACACCGTCGAAGGAGGTCTGCACGGTACGGCTGCCGATCTTCTCCAGCCAGAGCCATTCGGCGTACGTCGCGAAGCCCTCGTTCAGCCAGATGTCGCGCCACAGCGTGGGCGTCACCGAGTCGCCGAACCACTGGTGGGCCAGTTCGTGGGCGAGCAGCGAGTCGCTCGGCGCCACCGGGTAGATGGGCCGGGTCTGGGTCTCCAGGGCGTAGCCGACGTTCGGCGCGTGGTCCACGATCCCGCCGGTGGAGGAGAAGGGGTACGGGCCGAAGAGCGAGCTGAAGTAGTCGAGGACCGGCGCGTGGCGTTCGGCGAAGTCCGTCGCCTTGTCGGCCAGTTTGGGGTCCACGGCGGTGATCACGCGGTAGCCGCCGACCCTGGTGTCGGTGAGCCGGAACTTCCCGATCGTCACCGTGGCCAGGTAGCTCGCCATGGGCTCGCGGGCGTCCCAGACGTACGTGGTCCGGCCGCCGGCCGTGGTCCGCGACACCAGGTCGCCGTTGGCCACCGCGACCCTGGTGCTGGGGACGGTCACCGCGAACCGGTACGTCGCCTTGTCCGTCATGTGATGGTTGCCGGGGTACCAGGTCATCGCGCCCTGGGGCTCGTTGGCGTTGAAGACGCCGTCGCCGGTCCGGATCCAGCCGTCCCTTGAGCCGTCGGGGTCGAGGACGTACGTGGGGCGGCCGTCGTACCTGACGACGACGGAGAAGGTTCGTCCGGAGGCCAGCGTGGCGGCGGGGGTGACGATCAGCTCCGAGCCGCTGCGCGTGAAGGCGGCGGCCCGGCCGTCCACGGTCACCGAGCGCACCGAGAGCGTGGCGACGAGGTCGAGGTCGAAGCGGCTCAGCGCCTGGGTGGCGCGGGCGGTGACGGCGGCGACGCCGGTCAGGACGTTCGAGGAGGGGTCGTAGTCGAGGGCGAGGTCGTAGTGGCCGGCGTCGTAGCCGCCGTTCCCCTGGTCGGGGAAGTACGGGTCGCCCGCCCCGGGAGCGCCGGGGCTGCCGCCGAGCGCGACGGCGGGGGTGAGGGGTAAGGAGATGAAGGCCGCTGCTGCCAGGGCGAGGAGACGCTTCATGAACAATCATCGGAGGTTCGGTCGAACCTGTTACGGGCGCCCGCCTGCCCCCCTCGGGAGGCGGGCGCCCGCCGGGAATGGCCTACTTGACGGAACCGGCCATCATGCCCTGGACGAAGTACCGCTGGAACGCGAAGAACAGCGCCAGCGGGATGATCAGCGACAGGAACGCGCCGGAGGAGAGGATGTCAACGTTCGACCCGAACTGCCGCATCTGGGACTGCAGGGCCTTGGTCATCGGCTGGTTGTCGGTGTTGGCGAACACGAGCGCGATGAGCATGTCGTTCCACACCCACAAGAACTGGAAGATGCCCAGCGAGGCGATCGCCGGCTTGCCCAGCGGGAACACGACCTGCGCGAAGATCTTCCACTCCGGTGCGCCGTCCATCCGGGCCGCCTCCAGCAGCGAGGCCGGGATGCCGACGAAGAAGTTGCGCAGCAGGAAGATCGCGAACGGCAGGCCGAACGCCGTGTGGAACAGGACCACGCCGGGGATCGTGCCGAAGATCCCGATGCCGCCGTAGAAGGCCGCGACGGGGATCAGCGCGATCTGGATGGGCACGATCAGCAGGCCCACCACGACCAGGAACGCCGTGTCCCGCCCGCGGAACTCCATCCACGCGAACGCGTACGCCGCCATGGCCGCGATGCCGATCACGAGGACCGTGGTCGGCACGGTGATGGCCACCGTGTTCCAGAACGACGAGGTGAAGCCGCTGGCCAGCAGGTTCTTGTAGTTGGCCAGGGTCAGCTCGGCGGGCTTGGTGAAGATCGTCCACCAGCCCTCGGCGTTGTTCACCTTCACGGTGCGCATGGAGACGACCAGCAGGCCCAGCGTCGGCACCAGCCAGAACAGGCCGAGCAGGATCATGATCACCTGGACGGCCCCGCCGCCCAGGCGGTCCACGATCCGGCCCGCCAGGCCCCTGCGCGGCGCGCCCGACTCCCGCCTGTGGGCTGCGGTCACGGTCGCGGTCGTCATGAGTCTTCCCTCCTGAACCGGCGGATGTTCATGATCATGAAGGGAAGGACCAGGATGAGCAGGAACACCGCGAGTGCGCTGCCGAGCCCCTGGTTGTTCCCGCCGCCGAACGACACGCGCCACATCTCCAGCGCGACCACGTTCGACTGCGGCTGAACCGAGGCCGGCGCGATGATGTAGACCAGGTCGAACACCTTCAGCGTATTGATGATCATCGTCACGAAGACGACGAGCAGCACCGGCGACAGCAGCGGCACGGTGATCCGCCGGAACACCTGCCACTCGGTCGCGCCGTCGATGCGGGCGGCCTCCAGCGCGTCGCGCGGGATGGCCGCGAGTCCGGCCGCGATCAGCACCATCGCGAACCCGGCCCACACCCAGACGAACGCGCCGATGATCGCCGGCGTGATGAGCGTCGGGCCGAGCCAGGTCAGGCCGCCGTAGCTGGCCTGGAAGTTCGACTGCGGGAGCCGTACGACGTAGGAGCCGGCCGGCAGGCCCGTGAAGCTGAAGGAGCCGTCGGCGGCGGTCGTGGCAGTGCCCGCGACCTGGCCGTCCTTGACCGCCTCGACCGTCATGCCGGGCAGGCCCTTCTCGGTCGGGTCCACGGCGCCGCTCTGGCCGCCGCCGCCCTGCGTGAAGTCGAACCACACCGTCCCGGACACCGCGGAGCCGCCCGAGGGGGCGCGGGCCGGCTGCGCGCTGGACGGCATGATCTGCGGCTTGACGCCCACGATCGGGATCAGCACCGGCGTGCCCGCCTGGACGGGCTGCTTGGTGACGACCGCGCCGTTCTGCTCGTTCACCGGAGACTGGTCGCCGGTGCGGGGACGGGCCTCGGGATAACCCTGCGAGGAGGAGAACGTGTCGTGCACGGTGGTGAGCACGGCGTTCGCCAGACCCTTGTCGGGGTCCTCCTCGTAGACGAGGCGGAAGATGACGCCGGCGGCCATCAGCGAGACGGCCATCGGCATGAACACGATCAGTTTGAACGCGGTCGACCACCTGATGCGCTCGGTCAGCACCGCGAAGATCAGGCCGAGCGTGGTGACCACGATCGGCGCCACGACCACCCAGATGAGGTTGTTGCGGATCGTGACGAGCATGCCGCCGTCACTGAAGATCGTGGCGTAGTTGCCCAGCCCCACGAACCCGCTGCCCGACGAGTCGAACAGGCTGCGGAAGATGGAGTAGACGATGGGGTAGACCACCCAGACGCCGAGCAGCAGAGCCGCCGGCAGGAGGAAGGCGATGGCGACCGCCGGCGATGGGCCGAGGCGTCGTCTCGTACGGGGGGTTTCAGCCGGTCCTGCGGAGGACCCGCCCGCGATCTTCGCGGGCGGGGCCGCCGGGCCGTCCAACCGTTCGGTCACGGCCTTACCTCTTTACTTCCAGGCCTTCTTGGCCTCGGCCTCGAGCGCGGCCTGCGCGCCCTTGACGTCGCTGGGGTTGCGCAGGAAGTCCTGCAGCACCTTCCACTCGCCCTTGCCGTCCGTGCCGCCGAAGGCGCTCGGCGCCAGGTCGGACATGTCGTAGCGGACGGCGTCGCCGGCGGAGACGATCGTCTGGCCGAGCTGCTTGGTCAGCTCGTCGGGGTAGTTGTCGGGGGAGACGTTCTTGTTGGGCGACAGGTAGCCGGGGAGCTTGGCCCAGATCTCGCCGCCCTCCTTGGAGGCCAGGAACTGCACCAGGGCCATCGCGCCGGGGGAGTCCTTCATGACCACGGCCACGTCGCCGCCGAGCACGACCGGAGCGGTGTCGCCGGCCTTCGGGAACGGGAAGTACTTGGCGCCCTCGCCGACCTTGGCGCCGTCCTGGGTGGCCTGGGTGGCCACGAAGTCGGCCTCGATGACCATGGCGGCCTTCTTGTTGCCGTAGACCTTGGTCACGCAGGTCGGGAAGTCGGTCTGCAGCGCGCCGGAGGAGCCGTCGAGCACGAACTCCTTCTTGCCGGCGATCTGCGCGATCTTCTCCAGGGCGGTGGCGACGCTGGCGTCGGTCCAGGGGATCTCGTGCTTGGAGAGCTTGTCGTAGTTCTCCGGGCCGGCGGTGGACAGGTAGACGTTCTCGAACAGGTCGGTGAGCGTCCAGCCGGAGGCGCCGCAGAGGGAGAAGGGCGGGGTGCCGGAGTCGGCGATGGTCTGACCGGCCTTGATCAGCTCGTCCCAGGTGGTCGGCACCTGAACGCCGGCCTCCTCGAAGGCGTCGGAGCGATACCAGACCAGCGACTTGTGAGCCGCCTTGATCAGCACGCCGTACACCTTGCCGTCGGCGGAGCCCAGCTCCTTCCAGTACGGGGTGTAGTTGGTGTCGATCTCCTGCGTGACCTCGGGGGTCAGCGGCTTGAGCGCGTCCTGCTTGGCGTACTGCTGAACCAGACCCGGCTGCGGGAGGATCGCGACGTCCGGCGGGTTCTTGCCCTGGATGCGCGGGCCGAGGTAGGCGCCGGTGTCCTCACCGGTGGAGGCGTACGTGACCGTGGCGCCCGTCTTGTCGGTGAAGGCCTTGAGCACCTGCTCGAAGTTCTTCTGCTCGGCGCCGGTCCACTTGGCGGCGACCTCGATCTTGACGCCTTCGAGCGTCTTGGCGCCGGCGGGGCTGGCCGGTGCCGACTCCGAGGCGGAGGGGGTAGTCGTCGTCGGGGCGTTGCCGCAGGCGGCGACGGCTACCGCGAGCCCTGCCAGGATCACTGCTGCTCTGGCTTTACGCATGGCTTGCCTCACTGGGTTCTGATGATCTCTTCGAGTTCTGACTTCATGGAGGCCGCGACGTCGTCAGCGGACTCCTTCGCAGGATTGGCCAGGGCTTTGGTGACCGAGCTGGCGATCACCAGGCTCACCTGGTTGTAGTTGGCGCTCACCGGCCGTGGCTTCGCGGCGAGGATGCTCTCCTTGAGCACGGGGAGGTACGGGAAGCGCTTGATCAGGCCCGGGTCGTCGTACAGCTCGGTCCACACGGGCGGGAAGGAGCCCTCGGTGAGGACGCGACGTTCGTTCTCCAGGCTGGTGAAGTAGCGGATGAACTGCTGTGCGGTGTGCTGGTACTTGGAGTAGGCGCTGACGGCCAGGTTGATGCCGCCGAGCGTGCTGGATCCGGGGCCGTTCAGTCCGGGCAGCCGGGTCACGGCGAACCGGTCGCCCAGCTTGGCCCTGGCCGGGCCGTAGGCGTGCGGCCAGTTGCGGGCGAACGCCAGCCTCCCCTCCTGGAAGGCCAGGCGGGTCTCCTCCTCCTTGAAACGCAGGGAGTCGTCGGTGATCCAGCCTTCCCGCAGGCCCTGCATCAGGAAGTCGAGCGCGATTCTCCCCTTGGCCGGATCGAGGGTCACCTCCGTGCCGTCGTGGTTGAGAATCTGCCCGCCCGCCGACTGCACCGCCTCGGAGAAGTTCACCGTCAGGCCCTCGTAGGCGAGGAGCTGGGTGGCGTACCCCCCGAGGTCACGCTTTTTCGTCACTTCTCGTGCTTTATCGCGAAGCTCCGCCCAAGTCTGGGGCGGTTTCTTGATCAAGTCGGTCCGGTAGTAAAGCAGTCCCGCGTTGCTGGTGTACGGGACGGCCCAAAGCTTGCCCTTGTAGACGGCCGTGTCCACGACGGGCGGCAGGAACCTGTCGAGCGGGAAGAGCCCGCGCTCCAGGGGGATGATCCAGCCGTTCTCCGCGAACTCAGCGGTCCACACCACGTCGAGCCCCAGCACGTCGTAGCGGTTGCTCTGGGCCTGGAGGTTGGCCACCATCTGCGCACGTTGCTCGTCGGCGGCCTCGGGCAGCTCCAGCAGCGTCACCTTCTCGGCCGGGTGGGCCTGGTTCCAGCGGTCCAGCAAGGGTTGCAGGTACGCCGTGGTGTCGCGTCCGGTGGCGAAGGTGATCGGGCCTGTGCCGCCCGTTCCCGTCTCGCCGCCGCCCTCGTCACCCGCCACCGTGCATCCGGCCGCCAGCAGGACGACCAGGACGAACGAAAGCGGGCGCAGCACTCTGTTTCCTCCACATTCAGCGGGGTTACATACGTGTTAGGTAGATGCATTCATGTTATGCACACCTGTAATCTGATGGTCAACGGATACCTACGTAACGCTCACGTAACACAAAGCGGGGAGGTGAGGCGTGCGGCTTCACCTGCTGGCGCTCCTGGCCAAGGAACCGGCCCACGGCTACGAGCTCAAACAGGCCCTCGAGCAGACATTCGGCAGCGCCTACCCCTCCCCGAACATCGGCCAGATATACGTGACCCTCGGCCGGCTGGAGAAGGACGGGTTGGTCAGGGCCGTGGACGTCGAACAGTCCAACCGGCCGAACAAGAAGGTCTACTATCTGACGGCGAAGGGCCGCGACCTGCTCACCATCTGGGTCGACGAGCCCACCGAGGGGCCCAGGGTGCGCGACGAGTTCTTCATGAAGCTCGTGCTCGCGCCGCTCACCGGCATCGCCGACCGGATGGCGCTGATCAACCGCCAGCGTCGCCACTACCTGTCGCTCATGGGCGACCTCAACGACCTGCTTTCCCGTACGGCGCCCACCGACAGGGTCGCCCTGCTGCTGATCGAAGGGGCCATGCTGCACCTGCAGGCCGATCTTGACTGGTTGGAGCGATGCCAGGAGGATCTGACATGAGCTCGGTCCTAAAAACGGTCAATCTGGTCAAAATCTACCAGGATGGCGCGGTGCCGGTCCCGGCCGTGCGCGGGGTGGACCTCCAGGTCGAGCCGGGTGAGTTCGTCGCGATCATGGGGCCGTCCGGCTCGGGCAAGTCCACGCTCGTGCACATGCTCGGCGGGCTCGACGCGCGTACCAGCGGCGAGATCTGGCTCGACGGGCAGCGGGTCGACACCCTGTCCGAGAGCGCCTGGGCGCTGCTGCGGCGCAAGAAGGTCGGCTTCGTCTTCCAGTTCTTCAACCTGGTCGCCAACATGACCGTCGGCGACAACGTCGAGCTGCCCGCGCTGCTGGCCGGGGCCTCGCCCAAGGTGGCCCGCGAGCGGCGGGAGAGCCTGCTCGGCGCGCTCAACCTGGCCGACCGCGCCGGAGCCTCGCCCGCCCAGCTTTCCGGCGGCGAGCAGCAGCGCGTCGCGCTGGCCAGGGCGCTGGCCAACAAGCCCAGCCTGCTGCTGGCCGACGAACCGACCGGCAACCTCGACAGCCGCAACACGCGCGACGTGCTGCGCCTGCTCGGCGACGTGCACAAAGAGGGGCAGACGATCGTCATGGTCACCCACGACGCCCGGGTGGCCAGCCTGGCCGACCGGCTGGTGTCGCTGTCCGACGGCGAGATCGTCGACGACGGCCGCATCGCCCGCCGCCGTACCCGCACCGCCGGCGAGGTGATCGACCTCCGATGAGCACCACCCGGGCCGGGAGCCGGTGGATCAGGGCCGACCTGCGGGCGAGGAAGGGCCAGGCGGTGCTCACCGTGCTGGTCGTGGCCGGGATCGTGGCCGCCCTGATCACCGCCGCGACCCTCCTGGAGGACGGCACCAACCCCTGGCGCAGCCTGTCGGCCCAGACCGACGGCGCCCACGTCTGGGTCTACACCGACGACGCCCCGGACGTCGCCCTCGACCGCATAGACGGCGTCACGGGCGTCGCCGGGCCCTACCGCTCGGCCCCCGTCACCGTGGCCCAGGAGGGCAAGAAGGAGCCCGCGTCGCTGCGCGCGATGCCCGCCGCGCCGTAGCCGGTGGCCCACCCCGTACTGGCCGAGGGGAGGTGGCTCGACGCCGGACAGCCCGACGGCGTCGTCGTCGAGCACTCCTTCGCCAGGTCGCTGGGCCTGGCGATCGGCTCGCCTTTCACGGTCATCGCGCTCAGCGGCGAGCGCCACACCCTCTACGTACGCGGCGTCGTCGACTCGGCCGACCAGGGCTTCTACCCCGAGTGGACGCCCGGCCTGGCCTGGGTGCTGCCCGCCACGCTCGACCGCATCGAGCCCATGCTGGGCCGCAGCGAATGGGTGACCGGCCTGCGCCTGACCGACCCCGACGCCAGCCAGGTCGTCGCCCAGCGCGTCGTCGTGATGCTGGAGGACAGACTCCAGCGTGTCTACACCTGGCGCGAGGTCAGGGCCGCGATGGAGCTGGACAACCGGCTGCTCGGCACGCTGCTCGCGCTGTTCGGCGTCGTGGGCATGGTCGCCGCGGCGCTGGCGCTGGCCAACGCGGCCGGCGGCCGGGTGCTCGGCCAGCTGCGCGACCTGGCCACGCTCAAGTCCATGGGCTTCACCGGCGGCCAGGTCGCCCTGCTGCTCCTGGTCGAGCACGGCGCGCTCGGACTGCTCGGCGTGGGCCTCGGCGCGCTATCGGGCTGGGGGGCGACGGTGGTCGTGCTGGGCACGTACTCGGCCGCGCCGATGCCGGTGCTGGCCATCGTGGCGGGCACGGCGCTCGTGGTGCTCGGCGCGGTGGGCGTGCCCGCCTGGCGGGGCGCGCGCACACCGCCGATCCCCGCCGTGCCGGCCTCGCCGCCGCGCGGCCACCTGTCCAGGCTGGCCCGCCTAGGCCTCCTCGTACGCCTCCCGCCCGCCCTGATCCTCGGCACCCGCGACGCCTTCACCAGGCGCGTGCCGGCGTTCCTGACGGCGTTCGGACTGGCCGTGCCGATGATGATGATCACGATCGGCCTCGGCGTCTGGTCCACCCTCGACAACTTCCTCAGCCACCCCGAGCAGGTCGGCCAGCACGCCAGCCTGTACGTACGCCCCGGCAAGCAGATGGAGTCGGCCGACGCCAAACGCATCGCCGAACGCGACCGCGACGTGCGCTCGGTCTACCCGGGCACCGACGTGAACGCCCTGGCCCCGGGCGAGGCCCGGTCGGTCCGGGTACGGGCCGTCGGCGGCTCGGCCGACCCCTACCCCTTCCCCGTCGTGGAGGGCCGGGGCTACACCGAGCCCGGCGAGGCGGTGGCCGGACAAGGCCTGCTCGACCTCCTGGGCGTCCGGATCGGCGACCGGGTACGCCTGACCGTGGGCGGCTCGCCGCTGATCGTCCGGATCGTCGGCCGTACGGTCGAGCCCGACCTGGACGGCGAGGTGCTCTCGGTGGGCCTGGACAGCCTGGCCGCCAAGGACTCCGTGCCGCCCCAGTACTACGCGCTGGCCCTGCGGCCGGGCGCGGACAAGGCGGAGGTGCGCGCGAGGCTGCTGGCGGACTCGGCAGAGGGGCTCGACGTGCAGGCCGCGGTCAACCCGGCCGACCGGCTGTCGATCATCAGAGTGGTGATCGTGGCGCTGATCGGCGTGCTGGCCCTGATCGGGCTGGCCAACCTGCTCACCGCGAGCGCGATCGGGTTGCGTGACCACGCCTTCGACCTGGCCGTGCTCAAAGCCATGGGGCTGACGCCACGCCAGGTCATGGCCACGCTGGTGACCGGTACGGGCCTGCTGGTCGTGCTCGGCGGCGCCGCCGGCACGGCGGTGGGGGCGTCGGTGGTGGTGGGGCTGATCGATCTCCAGGGTCACACGAGCGGCGTGGGCGCCGGCATCGGCCGCGCGCCCGCGCCGCTGACCCTGATCGTGGCCGTGGTCGCGGCCGTGGGCACGGCCCTCGCGGTGGCGATCATTCCCGCCCGCCGCGCGGCCCGTGCCCAGGTGCCCGTCACTTCGCGCTGATCTCCTCGGGCTTCAGCGCGAACCAGTAGAACCCGTGGCCCGGCAGGGTCAGCAGGTAGGGCAGCTCACCGATCCTCGGGAAGCGCACCCCGCCGCGGGCCTCGACCGGCACCATGCCCTCGAACCGGCGCAGGTCCAGCTCGACGGGCTGCGGGAACTTCGACAGGTTGTTGACGCACAACATCACGTCGTCGCGGTCCTCGCGCACGTACGTGAGCACGCACGGGTTGGAGGACCACATCTCGGTGTAGGCGCCGGTCCCGAACACCGCATGGTTCTTGCGGATCTCCAGCATGCGCCGGGTGAAGTGCAGCAGTGAGCCCTCGTGGCGCTGCTGTGCCTCCACGTTGACCGCCTGGAAGCCGTAGATCGGGTCCATGACGGCGGGCAGGTAGAGGCGGCCCGGGTCGGCCGAGGAGAACCCGGCGTTGCGGTCGGGGCTCCACTGCATCGGCGTACGGACCGAGTCGCGGTCCTCCAGCCAGATGTTGTCGCCCATGCCGATCTCGTCGCCGTAGTACATGACCGGCGAGCCGGGCAGCGACAGCAGCAGGGCCGTGAACAGCTCGATCAGGTCCCTGTTGTTGTCCAGCAGGGGCGCGAGGCGCCGCCTGATGCCGAGGTAGGCCCGCATGCGCGGGTCCTTGGCGTACTCGTTGTGCATGTAGTCGCGCTCTTCCTCGGTCACCGTCTCGAGCGTGAGCTCGTCGTGGTTGCGCAGGAAGATGCCCCACTGTGCCGTGTCGGGCAGCTTGGGGGTGCGGGACATGATCTCGGAGATCGGCTCGCGGGTCTCCTTCTTCACCGCCATGTAGATGCGCGGCATCAGCGGGAAGTGGAAGGCCATGTGGCACTCGTCGCCGCCGGTGGTGGGGTCGCCGAAGTACTCGACGACGTCCTCGGGCCACCCGTTGGCCTCGGCCAGCAGCACGCGGTCGGGATAGAGCCGGTCGACCTCCGAGCGGATCTTCTTCAGGTACGCGTGCGTCTCCGGCAGCCCGGAGCACGCGGTGCCCTCACGCTCGAACAGGTACGGGACCGCGTCCAGGCGGAAGCCGTCGATGCCCAGGTCCAGCCAGAACCGCAGCACCTCCAGCATGGCCTCCTGCACCGCCGGGTTGTCATAGTTCAGGTCCGGCTGGTGGTGGAAGAAACGGTGCCAGTAGTACTGCTTGCGCACCGGGTCGTACGTCCAGTTGGACTCCTCGGCGCCGATGAAGATGATGGGCGCGTCCGGATAGCCGGTGGGCTCGTCCGACCAGACGTAGAAGTCCCCGTAGGGCCCCTCCGGGTCATGCCTGGAGGCCTGGAACCACGGGTGCCTGTCGCTGGTGTGGTTCATGACGAGGTCGGTGATGATCCGCAGACCCCGCTCGTGCGCGGCCTCGATCAACTGGACGAAGTCCCCCAGGTCACCAAAATCCGGGAGGATCTTCATATAGTCCGAAATGTCATAACCGCCGTCGCGCAGCGGCGACTCGTACAGCGGCAACAGCCAGAGGCAGTCCACGCCGAGCCATTCAAGGTACCCGAGCTTCTCGATGAGACCGCGCAGGTCCCCCGTACCGTCGCCGTTGGAGTCCTTGAACCCCCGGACGAGAACCTCGTAGAACACCGCCCGCTTGTACCATCGCGGATCTTCGGAGACGAACGCCTCAGAGATCGACTCCGGTGATGGGGATGCGTTGATCATGATGTCGCTCACAGGAAGAGATGTGGGCAGGACGAAGTCACCGGTTACCCCGGCGTTCTTAGCTGGTGACCGCGCCGCGTGGAGTCGTCATCCCTGCGAACTCCATGCCCTCGAACGAGACCGGATTTGTGATCTGGTGCCCGTTTGTTGCGGCGCTTACGGGCCGAACACTACCAGCCCGTTGGCTTTCCGGAACCCGCTTCTGCTGTGCGACGTGTAATACCCGCGAGATCAGTATGTAATCGCCCTGTTACCGAGAGTTCGCTAAAAAGGCGGCGTGACGTCCGGGAGGTCGTTCTCGAAGTCGTTCAGCCAGAGTCCGAAAAGCACCAGCCCGCGCACCCAGAACCGGTCGTTCCAGCCGCTGAACCGGGTCAGGGCGTCGGGACCGCCGGCGATCACCTCGTGCAGCTCGTCGGAGAACATTCCGGGCACGCGCCGGGCCACCACGTCGAGCATCCCGTGGGAGTAGGCCCGCGCCGGGGCCGCCGTGGAACGCAGTGGCACCCGCTGGAGCGGCTGCTTGACCACGTTCGTGGAGGGCAGCGCGGCCACCCTCGGGTTGGCCGCGTGCAGCACCTCGCGGTAGAAGCGGCCCTTGTCCTTGCGCCCGACGCCGACGCTGAGCGCGGCGTCGAAGAAGGCGGGGTGGATGAACGGCGCCGCGAACGACGCCTCCGGGCCCACCAGGTTGACCGCGGAACGCGCGATGCCGCGCACGGTCCTGGTGTGCAACACCGACAGCGGCAGCTCGGCCCGGTGCCCGTGGAGCATCGAGGTGGCCGCCGCGAACTGCTCGCGCACGGTCTCCTCCATCCACTGCGCGGCGGCCTTGGACAGGAACGGCTGCGTGGGCGCCCCGAGCGACAGCGAGCCCAGCAGCGCCGCCGAGCGTTCGGCCTGCGTCCTGGCCTCCAGGGCGGCGCCGCTGACCATGAAGTTCTTCAGCAGCGGGCCGCCGGCCAGGCCGTCCACCAGGATCCGGCCCGAGCCGTGCACCTCCTTGGCGAAGGGCGCGTACCAGGCGTGGTGCGGGGTCAGGTACTCCAGCCTGCGGGCCACCTCGGCGGCGTCGCCGGGGTAGGCGGCGGCGTCCTGGGTGATCACCCGGTGCGGGATGCTCAGCTCGCGGGTGATCGACCTGGCGAAGGCGATGTCGGTGTCGGTGCCGTCGTCGGGGCTGGTGGTCCACGACTCGACGTCGGCGCCGCGGGCCATGGCCACGCTCGCCAGCAGGCGCGAGTCGTAGCCGCCGCTGACCGGTACGAGCAGTTTGCGTCCGTCGTAGTCCTCGTAGACGTGGTGCAGCAGCTCGACGATCTCCTCGGCGCTGGTCCACGCCTCGTACGGCTCGGTGCGCAACCAGCGCGGCAACCGGCGCTCGGTGGACAGCCGGCCGTGCTCGAACACCAGCGCGCTCGACCCCGGCAGCCGCCTGACCTCCCGGTACGGGGTCGCCTCGCCCATCGGGAACGTCACCTGGATGATCGAGGCCCAGGCCGCCCAGTCGATCTCGATGGGCACCAGGCTGAGCAGCGGCTGGATCAGCGAGGAGAAGTAGACCGCGTCGCCCTGGCGTACGTAGTAGACGTCGACCAGGCCGAGCGCCCCCGCGTGCAGCGTCACCCGCGCGCCGTCGCCGACGAGGCCGGGCGTCTCGTACGTCTCCGCGACCGTGATCCAGTCCTCGGCCGCGGCGGGCTTGCGCTCACCCCATGAGAACGCGAACGCGCCGCCCGCCCGGTGGTAGGGCGGCAGCGGCGCGGAGCTGAACAGCGCGGCCTCGTCCGTCTGGAGCGCGGGCCGCACCTTGGGGCCCGCGGCGGTGAGTTTGCCCAGTATGGAGGTGTCGATCCGACCGAGAGCGCCGCATACATAGGGTCGCACGTTGAACTGCACCGGATCTCATCCCTTCGAGACGCTTCCTGCAAAAGAGTATCCTTTGCCGGGCTAAGAGAGCGGAGGTCCCGGTTGTCTACCGAGCTGGAAAGCACGCGTCGGGCGTTGCGGGAGGCTGTCGCGCAGGCCGAGCACCCGGTCGAACTGGCCAGGCTGCTGGACGCCGCGCAGTCCAGGCTGGCGGCGGCCGAGGAGAACGCCGAGGAGGTCAGGAAGCTGGCCGAACGGCTGAGCGAGACCGAGGAGCGGCTGGAGGTCGAGCGGGCCGCGGCCGACAAACTGCGCAGGGAGCTGGCCGAGCAGCGCTTCCAGGCCGAGGTGGCCAACTGGAAGCTGTCCTCGATCAAGGTCGCCCGCTGGAACCGGCTGGGCGACGCGATCAAGAGCGGCAGGAACAACCCCATGCGCCTGGCCAAGGGGCTCAGAGGCGCGGCCAAGCCGGTCAAGCGGCCGATCGCGCCCAAGCGCAGGCCGGTGGCCGCCCAGGGCGCCAAGGAAGCGCGTCCAGGTGCCTCCTTCCAGGCCACCAGCACGACCAGGACGCTGGGCGGGGCCTCGTTCAAGCTCAAGCCGTACCGGGTGCCCACCGGGCCCAACACCCGGCCCCATCTGACCGCGGCCGTGATCGCCGATCCGCACGCCGAGGCGCTGCTGCGCTACGAGTGGCGCCAGACGACCGGCTTCACGCCGCGCGACTTCGCCAGGGTGCTGCCGCTGGAGGTGCCCCACCTGCTCGTGGTGGAGTCCGTCACGCAGGGCCCGTGGCTGGAGGAGCTGACCGGCGAGCCGGGCGAGGGGCTCAAGGCGCTGCTGGCCTGGTGCGCCGAACGCGGCATCCGCACCGTCTTCTGGCACACGCAGGGCGACGTCGCCGACTACGCCGCCGCCGCCGGGCTGTTCGAGCACCGCTTCACCAACGACACCACCGTCGCCTGGCCGCGCCTGCACTTCGGCGTGCAGCCGCGGGTGCACAACCCGCTGCCGCTGGCCGGCGGGCGCATCGACCGCGTGCTCACGCTCGACCAGCTCCTGCCGCCGCACCTGGCCTATCCCGACGCGCTCACCTCCTACCGCTGGCCCGCGGCGGCCGACTGCCCGCCGGGCACACCCCAGTGGCGGCTGGCCGAGATCGCGACCTGCGGCACGCCGATCGGCACCGAGCCCGACTCGCGGCGGGCGCACGTGGCACTGCGGCGGGCCTACGACATGGGGACAATGACCGAGCGCGTGGACGAGCTGCTGGAGGCCGTCGGGCTGCCCTGCGTACGCGCCACGCTGAACACCTCCGTGTTGCTGCCCGTCCTCGACCCGGCGCTGATGGAACACGCGCTGGCCCAGGTGGCCAGGCAGTCGGACGTGGCCCAGGTCGTCGTCATCGGCCCGCCCGAGGCCGAGCTGCGCGCCCGTGACGTGCTGATCGACGCCGAGGTCCTGTACCGGCGGCCGCACCCGGCGATGTCCGAGGGCGCGATGCTGGCCAAGGGCCTCGACCTGTGCGAGGCCGACCTCGTCGCGGTCATGGACCCGCGCGACGTGTACGGCTCCAACTACCTGTCGGACCTGCGCCGGGCGTTCCTGTTCAGCACGGCCGACATCGTGGGCAAGGCCGCCTTCTACGCCCACCTGCGCAAACCCCAGGCCACCCTGCTCAAGCAGCCGGACGCCGAGTACGCCTACCTCCCCGAGATCGCCGGGGCCACCCTGCTGGCCCGCAGGAACACCCTGCGCGAGGTGGGCTTCGCCGACCTCACCGAGGGCTGGGACGAGGTCATGATGCGGCAGTGCCGCACCGACGGCGTCAAGGTCTTCTCCGCCGACCGGTTCGGTTACGTACGGGTGCGCGACGAGGACCGCTGGCTGCTCGGCGCGGCCCACCTGGTCGAGTACGGCTCGGCGGAGCCGCACGCGCTGATCTGACGCCTACGCTGAGGTCATGATCGACCTGCTGGCCGAGGTGCTGGGGGAGCCGCCGGCGCCCGACGGCACGTGGGAGCGGGAGGCCGTCTACGTGTCGGCCGCCGCGTTGCGCCGCCGGATCCCCCCGCACGACCTGGCCGCGCGGGTACGTGCCGTGCCCGGCGTGGCTGGGGCCGAGGTGCGGGGGAACGGCTTCCTGCGGATCGTCGTGGCCGAGCCGGGGCGGCTCGTCGAGTCGCTGATCCCGCCGGACCTGCCCGAGCCGGCCTGGCCCGACTTCCCCCGTACCTGGGACAACCCCGGCTTCGTGGTCCGGTACGGCCACGCGCGCGCCTGCGCGGTGCGGCGGTGGGCGGGGGCGCTCGGGGTGCCGCTCACCGGGTTCCGGCCCGAACTCCTCGACGGCCCCTACGACCGGCGGGTGTTGCGGGTGCTGGCCGAACTGCCCGGACGGGCCGTCAGCCGCGACCCCGGCTGGGAGAGTTACCTGGTCCGGCTGGCGCTGGCCTACCACGACGCCCACGAGCACGCGCCCGCCGTCCCGGTGGGGGACGAGCCCGTCCGGCCGGTGCACACTGCGCGGTTGAGGCTGGCGGAGGCCGTACGGGTGGTACTGGTGGGACCGGAAAGACTGTGATGTATCGGAAAATATCCGGCCAAACCGCGAAAAATCGTAAAAATATCGCTTGTGGACCTTGATCGCGTCTCGATACGTGGGCATCGGTCCTGGGAGGGGCGGCGATTCCGATAGCCTCGTTCGGGTGAGTCGATTCGTCCATCCAGCCGGGGACCGGCACGCTGAGATGCTGCCCCACGAGCGCCCGCCGATGGCGCCCGCCGACCTCAACCGGATCAATCCCGCGATCTGGCCCCGAACGTCGACCCGGACCGATGGCACGCTCACTGTCGGCGGCGTCGACGTGCGCGATCTGGCCCGCGAGCACGGCACCCCGCTCTACGTGCTCGACGAGTCCGACGTGCGCTCCCGGATGCGCGACTACGCCACGGCCTTCCAGGGCTCCGAGGTCCACTACGCGGGCAAGGCGTTCCTGTGCAAGGAGATCGTGCGCTGGCTGGCCGAGGAAGGGCTCGGGCTCGACGTCGCCGGCGGCGGCGAGCTGGCGGTGGCGCTCAGCGTCGGCTTCCCGCCCGAGCGCATCACCCTCCACGGCAACAACAAGTCCAAGGCCGAGCTGACCCGGGCCCTCGAGTGCGGCGTCGGGCACATCGTGGTCGACTCCTACGAGGAGATCGCCCGCCTCGGCTACCTCGCCGAGCAGCTCGGCAAGCGGCCCAAGGTGATGATCCGGGTGACCACCGGGGTCGAGGCCCACACCCACGAGTTCATCGCCACGGCCCACGACGACCAGAAGTTCGGCCTGTCGCTCAACACCGGGGCCGCCGCCGAGGCCGTGCGCCGCATCCTCGCCCTGCCGCAGCTCGACCTCGTCGGGCTCCACTCCCACATCGGGTCGCAGATCGTCGACACGGCCGGGTTCGAGGTGGCCGCGCGGCGCCTGGCCACGCTGCTCGTGCAGATCAAGGACGAGCACGGCGTGGTCCTGCCCGAGCTCGACCTCGGCGGCGGCTACGGCATCGCCTACGTCGAGGGCGACGAGGCCCCCGACATCAAGGAGCTGGCCGACGGCCTGCGCGAGATCGTCGCCAAGGTCTGCGTCGACGCCGGCCTGCCGGTGGCGGCCGTGACCGTCGAGCCCGGGCGCACGATCGTCGGCACGGGCGGCATCACCCTCTACGAGGTGGGCACGGTCAAGGACGTCGAGGGGCTGCGCTCGTACGTCAGCGTCGACGGCGGCATGAGCGACAACGTGCGCACCGCCCTCTACGGCGCCGAGTACACCGCCGCCCTCGTCAGCCGCGCCAGCGACGCCGAGCCCATGCTCAGCCGCCTGGTCGGCAAGCACTGCGAGAGCGGCGACATCATCGTGCGCGACTTCTACCTGCCCGCCGACCTGGCGCCGGGTGACCTGGTCGCCGTGGCCGCGACGGGCGCCTACTGCCGTTCGCTGGCCAGCAACTACAACTACCTGCCCAGGCCCGCCGTGGTCGCCGTCGCCGACGGCCGGGCCAGGGTGATCGTGCGGGGCGAGACCGAGGACGACCTGTTGAGGGGGCAGCTGTGAAACCGCTGAAAGTGGCTCTGCTGGGCTGCGGCGTCGTCGGTTCCCAGGTCATCAGGCTGCTGCACGAGCAGGCCGACGACCTGGCCGCGCGCATCGGCGCGCCGCTCGCGCTGGCGGGCGTGGCCGTGCGCAGGCTCGGGCGCAAACGCGACATCGACGTCGACCCGGCGCTGCTCACCACCGACGCCGAGTCCCTGGTCACCCGCGACGACATCGACATCGTCGTCGAGGTGATCGGCGGCATCGAGCCGGCCCGCACGCTCATCGTCGCGGCCCTCGAACGCGGCAAGTCGGTCGTCACGGCCAACAAGGCCCTCCTGGCCGAGGACGGCTCGTCCCTGCACGAGGCGGCCCGCCGGGGCCAAGGCGACCTCTACTTCGAGGCCAGCGTCGCGGGCGCGATCCCGCTGCTGCGCCCGCTGCGCGAGTCGCTGGCCGGCGACCACGTCAAGCGCGTGCTCGGCATCGTCAACGGCACCACCAACTACATCCTCGACAAGATGGACACCACGGGCGCGTCCTTCACCGACGCCCTGGAGGAGGCCCAGACGCTCGGCTACGCCGAGGCCGACCCGACGGCCGACGTCGAGGGCTTCGACGCCGCCGCCAAGGCCGCCATCCTGGCCGGTCTGGCCTTCCACAGCCGCGTCACCGCCGACAAGGTCCACCGCGAGGGCATCACCGACATCACCGCGACCGACGTCGCCTCCGCCAAGGCCATGGGCTACGTCATCAAGCTGCTGGCCATCTGCCAGCGCTCCGACGACGGCCACTCCTTCGGCGTACGGGTGCACCCGGCGATGATCCCGCGCACGCATCCGCTCGCCGGGGTGCGCGAGGCGTACAACGCGGTGTTCGTGGAGGCGGAGTCGGCCGGGCAGCTCATGTTCTACGGCAAGGGCGCCGGCGGCGCGCCCACGGCCTCGGCCGTGCTCGGCGACCTCGTGGCGGTGGGCCGCAACCGCCTGGCCGGCACCCACGGCCCCGAGGAATCGACCTACGCCGACCTGGCCGTCCACCCGATGGGCGACACGGTCACGCGCTGCCACGTGGCGCTCGACGTGGCCGACAAGCCGGGCGTGCTGGCCCGGGTGGCCGACCTGTTCGCCAAGCACGACGTGTCGATCCAGACCGTCCGCCAGGAGGGCCACGGCGACGACGCCCAGCTCGTCATCGTCACCCACCGCGCCACCGACGCCGCCCTCACGGCGACCATGGAGGGGCTGCGCGAGCTCGACATCGTCCGCGCGATCGCCAGTGTGATGCGCGTGGAGGGCGACGACTGACGCCTGCCCCGCCCGGTCAGTCGCCGGCGGGGAAGGCCAGGTCGCGGACGCGGCGGACGGCGCGTTTCAGGACCGTGCGGCGCTGCTCGCGGGCCAGCCGTACGGCCTCGCGCCGCCAGCTCTCGGCCTTCTCCCGCCAGCGGGCCGCGTCCCTGCCGTTCTTGGCAGACTCCCGGCGGAGCTGGGCGATCTCGGCGCGCAGCGCGGCCACCCGCTTGCGGTGCAGGAGCAGGTCCTTCTCGTACCGGGCGGCGAGCACGGCCGACTCCGGCGCCGGCCGCCTGCGGGGCGGGTAGACGCCGGGGCGGCGGTGCAGGCCCCACGACGAGCCGTCCGCCCATTCCAGGCCGAACAGGGCGTCGATCAGGTCGTCCGGGTCGTCGTCGGGGGTGGCGACCAGGGCGGCTCTGGCCAGGGCGGCCGTACGGTCCAGGCGGGCGGCGACCACTCCCCGCGGGGTCTCGTCCAGGGCCAGGCAGAGGGCGCCGAGGTCGTGCTCCTCCAGGTGGGCGGTCAGGCGTTCGAGGGTGTCGGGCGCGAGGGTCCAGCCGGGCGGGACGGTCAGGCGGAAGGGGGCCGTCGTGGCGGCGGGCGGCTCGGTGGCCAGCCGGACGCGGGGGTCGTGCTCGAAGGTGGCCTTGATGAGGCGCAGGTCCAGGTCGGGGTCGTTCAGGGGCGAGCGGCGGCCGGTGGACAGCGCGGGCCACGGGCCCGTGAGGATGAGGCGCACGTCGGGGATCGAGGAGGCGAGCAGGGCGTCCGCGGTGGCGCGGGTGTCCTCGTACGCGCCCGCCGGCACCACCGCCTCCACGTACGGCACCAGCCACTGCCGTCCGGCGTCCGTACGCAGGTACCGCCGGTGCGGGACGCGGTCGGCCACGTAGGGATCGTTGTACCGCTTCAGCGCGGCCACGTCGCGCATCGCGGTCGGCAGGCCGACGTGCCACGCCCGCGACTCCGGATCCGGGACGAACACCGCGCCCGCCTGCGTCAGCCGATACCCCAGCTCGGTGTCCTCGGCCAGGACCAGCGAGGTGTCCAGGCCGCCGATCGAGCGCAGCAGCGCCGCCGGGTACGACGCCGTCGCCCCCACGTGCACGCGCGCGGCCGTCGCCCCGGACGCCGTACGCAGGCCGTCGTGGTCGTGGATGATCTTCTCGGCCCAGTCGTGGCGGTGCGGCGACAGGGGGAACAGGTCGTCCTCGGCGCCCTCGGCCAGGGCGTCGGCGACCTGGCCCGGCGTGGGCAGCTCGGTGGCCGAGGTGAAGTCGATCCAGCCCAGTCCCACCACGTACGGGGCCAGGTGGTGCCAGCGGAGCTGGGCCTCGACGTGCCGCCGGTGCGGGACCATGTCGGCGTCCAGGACGAGGATCACCTCGCCGGCGGCGGCGTCCACGCCCGCCTGCACGGCCCAGGCGCGGCCCCAGCCGCCCGGCGGGCTCGAGATCAGCTTGGTCGTGCCGGGGACGAGCTCGGGCAGGCGGATGGGGGTGGCGCTGCCGTCGTCCACCACGATCACGTCGAGCAGGTGCTCGGGGTAACTCTGCGCGGACAGGGCGGCGAGCGTCAGGTCCAGGGTCTCCTGGCGGTCGTGCGCGGGGATGACGACGGTGACGGTGAGCTCCGGCTCCCAGGCCCCCAGCTCTGGAGGGGCGAGGACGCCGAAGTCGTTTCCGCGGATGCGGGGGACGGTCATGGGCGGCTGCTCCCCTCCAGCTCCATCAGCGCGTTGGGACGGAAGCCGCGCCACTGGCGGCGGTTGCGCCGCAGGAACGTGCCGATCGGCTCCTGCCAGGTGTGGGCCGAGGCCGGGCCGCGGCGCAGGATGTACCCCAGGCCGTGGGTGCGGTAGATCTGGCCGCCCGCCGCCTGCAACGCCTCCTGGAACTGGGTGTCCACCGAACGCCGCAGCGGACGGAACCCGCCCACGGCCTGGAACGCCGACCGCTCCACCAGGATCGTGCCGCCCGCCACGAAACTGGTGATTTGCTCGGTGACCTGGCTGCGGTGCACGGTGACGTCGATCGCGGCCAGGTAGACGAACTCGGGCACCGTGCCGACCACCTGCGCCCCCGAGTAGGCGTGCGCGAGCAGCAGGTCGGCGAGGAAGTCGGGGCCGTACCAGTCGTCGTCGTCCATCTTCAGCAGGAACGAGCCCGAGGCCCTGGCGGCGGCCTCGTTCAGCACCTCGCCGAAGACCGCCTGGCGGTCGGCCTCGAACACGGTCAGCGGGCCGTCGAAGGCGGCCAGCGCGGCGGCGACGTCGGGATGCTCCCGGGGGACGCCGTGCAGCGCGAGCACCACTTCGAGCTGGGCGTCGCGCTGGCGGGCGATCTGCCGCAGGGCGAAGGCGACCATGTCCGCGCGCCGGGTGGCCAGCAGGACCGAGGTCAGCGGGGGAGCGGGCGCGGGCGCGCCGAGCTGCTCCCACCGGGCGGCCACGCCGTGGGTACGCAGGGCGGCCCGGCGCAACCGGATGCTGTGCTCCTCGCGCCGCAGGTCGTCGGACAGGTCGGGCGCGGCGGGCAGGAGCGTGACCAGCTCGTCCCCGAGGGCCCCCGCCCAGCGCGGCACGGCCCCGGTCACCAGCGGCACCCCGGCGGCGGCCAGCCCGGCCAGCACCCGTACGGCCGCCAGCGGCCCGCTGTGCGGGTGTTGCCAGCTCACCTCGACGCCGCGGACCTGCCGCAGCCGTGCCACGTCGGCGTCGGTGACCCCGCCGGACTCGGCGAACGCCGTCACGACCTTGCCGTCCAGCAACACCGACCAGCGTCCGTCGTGCTCGGCCAGCGAGGCCATGCCCCGGGACGGCGTGGTCACGAAGCCTTGGGGGTTCACCAGGCGCTCGTCCACGGGCGGGACCATCGACGGCTCGCCGAGCACGTCGGGGTCGGCCAGCGGCGAGCCCGCCCTGCCGGGACGGCCGATGCTCTCCCAGCTCGCGGCCACGATCGTGGGCCGCTCGATGGGCGTCTGATCTCCGGCCCACCCGACCTCGCCACGGTCGCCCGGCACGCCCGCCGCCTCGCCTCCCGGGACGTCGCCCAGCGTGCGCAGGACGACGTCGCTGCCCGGGGCGCCGACACGTTCCGGGACCGGCCCGCTCACCTCGGCGGGCGTCGCGTTCGGGTCGCCGGGACGCCAGTCGGCCGACCCGATGCCCGCGATGCCGGCCGCCGGCGCCGCGATCACGTCCAGCCGGTGCCCGGCGAACGCGCGCGCGGTCGCGGTCACCGTACGGCCGGCCGGCGTGGCGGCGGAGAAACGCGCGTCCACCACCCACACCCGGTTCCCGGGCTGGTACACCCGCAGATCCGTCAGCGACCGCCAGCGGTGGGCCGGCGTGGGCGTGGGCACCGGGGCCGGATGCGAGGCGGGCGTGTCGAGCACGCACACCACCACCCGCCCGGCCAGCGGGAGCAGCTTGTGCAGGGTCGCCACCCTGCGCAGGTCGGCGGGCGTCCCGGCCAGCACGAGGACGTGCCCGGCCGTCTCCGGCTCGGCGGGCGGCTCCAGCAGGTCGCGGTCCAGGTCCACGGCGTTGTCGGGCAGGCCGCCGGCCCCCTCGATCCCGGCCAGGAACACGCGGGCGCCGGGCAGGTCCGCCAGCAGCCCGTCGATCGTCCGGCGCACGGCGGGCGCCCGGTCGGCGATCACCCCGCGCTCCGCAGGTGCCTGATCAGCGAGCTCAGCGGGCCGCGGGCGGGGTCCTCCTCGTCCTGCGGGACGGACAGGCGCTCGACCTCGGCGGCGAGCCGGTCGGCCGTGGCCCGCAGCTCCTTGATCTCCGCCTGCCGACGGGCCGCCAGCGCGCGCCACTTGGCCGGGTCGCCGGTCAGCGGGCCGGCCTCCTCGACGGTGCTGAGGCCGTACTCGCCGCCCTCGACCCACAGAGCGCCGAACAGCTCGTCCACCAGGTCGTCTGCGGCGCCCTCGAAGCGCGCGGCTCGGGCGAAGGCGGCCGTGCGTTCCAGCCGGGCGGCCACCACCCCGTCCGCGTCCTCCGCGAGCGCGAGGCAGACCAGGCCGAGCAGGTCGTCGTCGGCCAGCCGGACGAGCCCGGCGAGGGTGTCGGCCCCGAGCACCCATCCGGCGGGCAGCCGCAGCAGGAACGGGGTCGGGGTGACGGAGACCGGTTCGCTCTCCGCGAACACGACGCGGGGCTCGTGGGCGTACAGGTTGTGCAGCAGCCGCAGGTCGAGCAGCGGGTCGTCGAGGCTGGACCGGCGTCCGCCGGTCAGCTTCCCCCACGCGCCGACGAGGGTGACGGCGGCGTCGGGCAGCGTGCCGGCCAGCGCCGCGTCCACGCTCGCCCGGGTCTCCTCGTACGTCGTGGCGCCCACCACGACCTGGACGTACGGCACCCGCCAGTGGCGGCGCGGATGGCCGCGCAACCAGCGCAGATCCGGGATGAGGTCGCCCAGGTAGGACCAGTTGTGCCGATGGACCTCCTTCTCGCGCAGCATCACCGTGGACGGCCCGACGTGCCACGCCCTGGCCTGCGGATCGGGCACGAACACCGCTCCCGCCTGGGCCAGCCGGTAGCCCAGCTCGGTGTCCTCGGCCATGTTGAGCGTGGCGTCCACGCCGCCCGCCGCCCGCAGCAACTCGGCGCGTACGGACGAGGAGGCCCCCGTGTGCAGCAGGTACGCGCCGGTCCCGGCGTCCTTGAGCATCCGGGTCGAGTCCAGGGTCTTCCTCGTGTACTCCGACTGGGTGCCCTCCTCGCCGGGGGCCGACACGAACCGGGTGTCGCCGATCACCACCGCGTGGTCGATCAGGTGGTGCCAGCGCATGTGCGCCTCAAGGTGGTCCGGCGCGAGGATCATGTCGGAGTCCAGCCAGTGGATCACCTCGCCGGTGGCGGCCAGTTGCCCGGTCTGCCGGGCCGCGCCGCGTCCCCAGCCGTCGCGCACCCGTACGACGCGGGCGTCGGCCAGTTCGACCGGCGGCGTGCTGCCGTCGTCGGCGACCACGATCTCGACGAGCCCGGCCGGATACGTCTGCGCGGCCAGCGCGGAGACCGTCCGCTCCAGCGCCTCCTGGCAGTCGTAGGCCGGGATGACGACCGACACGCTCAGCTCGGGTTTCCAGTCCCCGATCGCGGGCGGGGACAGCACCCCGTAGTCGTTGTGCCGGACGCGCGTCATGCCAGGCCCTTGGCCAGCGCGCGGACCTCCTCGCGCAGCTCTTCGACCTCTCGCGCCCTGGTCATGGCGTGCACCCGGTCCTCGCCGAGCGAGGCGAGGATCGCGCCGATGTCGTCGGCCCGGCGCGCGGCGGACTCCTCGACGGCCTGCACCAGCAGCTCCAGCCGGGAGTCGAGGTTCTTGATGGCGGCGGTGGCGCGGGCGAGCTCGGCCTCGTGCTTCTTCATCCGCAGGTCGATCCGGTGCGCCTTGCCGTCCACGCGGCGCACGGTGAGCAGCAGGAGGGCGAGGGCGGCCAGCGTGACCGCGAACCCCGCGCCGGCAGCCGCCGCACCGAACGTGAGCAGGCCGGCCAGGACGAGGAGCACGAGTACGCCGGCAGCCGCAAGTCCGAGAAGTGCGGCGGTCGCTGCCAGTCGGCGGGGCGAGAGCATCCGCGCAAACCTTTCGTAGTCACGACTTGTCTGGCATAGGGGCCGGGTCGGATTATTGACACCTTAATAAACCCCGAGCACTACCGTGCCATAAGTTCCTGTAGGAAAACTGGGAACCCTCCGCCCCACGACCTGCGCCGCCCGTCATGCGAAAGCTGCCCGTCTGTCTACTGATGAGTAAAACGGGCGTAAGGTAGGCGCCGATCACGTCTCGTCCGGCCGAGGAGCACGTCCATGTCCGTCACCCCCTGCGGCTTCACGCGTACGCCGGGCAAGGGGTTCGCCCGGCTCCACTGGGCGGACGGATGGCGGGTCGACGGCGAGCCGCCCGAGGCGTCCGAGCCGCATTCCCTGCGCGGGCTGGAGATCGACTGGCCCGGCGAGCCGGTGCCGCTCGACGGCCTGACCGGCCTGGCCGGGGCCGGGATCCCGCTGACCGCCCAGGACGCCCCCGCGTGGGTGCCGGGCGACCTGGCCGCGCTGCTCACCGACCGCGACTGGCTCGCCCAGCCCGCCGACGGCACCGCGCGCAGCCTGGCCGACCTGCGGCGGGAGGAGCACAGCGTACGTCTGCGCCGGCTGGCCCACCGGCCGGCCCGCGTCTCGGTCAGCATCGTCATGTCGACCAAGCGGCCCGGCCTGGTCGGCGCGGCGCTGGCCCAGATGGAACGACAGCGCGGCGTCGAGGCGGAGGTGCTGATCGGGCTGCACGGGGTGGCGTTCGAGCAGGTGCGCGCGGCCGTCGAGGCGTGCTCGCTGCCCGTCAGGTGGGTCGAGGCGGCGCGGTCGGTGCCGTTCGGCGAGGTGCTGAACCGGGCCGCCGCCCTGGCCTCGGGCGATTACCTGGCCAAGTGGGACGACGACGACTGGTACGGTCCCGACCACCTGTCCGACCTCGTCATGGCCCGCTCGTACGCGGGGGCCGACGTGGTGGGCACGACGGCCGAGTTCTTCTACCTGGAGCCGTTGCGCGCCACGATCCGGCGTACGACGTTCGCCAGTGGGGCGGCGTACCCTAGCGAGGTTTGGGCAGATCACGTGGCTGGAGGCACCATTTTGCTCCAAAGCGCGAAATTTCGGGAAATTGGTGGATTTCCTGCGCTACCGCGTGCGGTTGATCTCGAGTTCCTCAAAGCGGCACAAAAGATCGGGGCGCGTACGTATCGCACCCACGGCCTCGGCTACGTCCTGCGCCGAGGGCTCACCGACGAGCACACCTGGCAGTTGCCCCTGGCGCATTTCGTCAGGGTCGCCACGAACCAATGGCGCGGCTTCCGGCCGAGCCTGCTGATGGAAAGCGCATGAACCCGAGCCAGAACCCGCCGGTGCGCGGCAACGACTACCGCGTGCTCCGGCTCCAGGAGGACCTCACCCCGTCCCTCACGGTCAGCGTGGTGATCCCGGCCTACGGCGGCCAGGACAAGCTGGACCTGGTGCTGGCCGGGCTCGCCCGCCAGACCTACCCGGCCGCGCTCACCGAGGTCGTCGTCGTCGACAACGGCAGCGCCCCGCCCCTGCGGCTGCCCGCCGTACGTCCAGAGCGCACCCGCCTGATCGTCTGTCCCCAGCCCGGCCGCGCGAACGCCCGCAACGCCGGCCTGGCCGAGGCGACCGGCGACGTGATCCACTGGCTCGACTCCGACGTCGTCCTCACCCCGGGCGCCGTCGAGGCCCACATGCGCTGGCACCACGCGGCACCGTACCTGGTCGTGACCGGCTACATCAGGTTCACCGGCGCGAAGGTGCCCGCCGAGCTGCCCGCCGACCTCGAAGAGCACTTCGAGCCCGCCGAGCCGCACACCTGGATCGTCGACCTCGTCGAGCGCACCGACGGCCTCACCGCCAACCCCCAGCGCCCCTTCAGCCTGCACGTCGGCGGCGCGACCTCCGTGGGCGCCCGCCTGATCGAGGCCGCCGGACCCATGGACGACGAGCTGATCCTCGGCCAGGACACCGAGATGGGCTACCGGCTGGGCCAGGCCGGCGCCGTGTTCGTGCCCGAGCCGCGCGCCCTCGCCTACCATCTCGGCCCGACCATGCGCATGCGCGACAAGCTGTCCATCGACCGGGTGAGCCACGCGTTCGTGGCCGACCGCATCCCGGCCTACCGGTGGTTGCGTTCCCATCCGTCGCGGCAGTGGAAGGTCCCGTACGTCACCGCCGTCGTGGACGGCACGGCGGGCTACGACAGCGTGCGCGCGACGGTGGACGCGCTGCTCGCGGGCACCGTCGCGGACCTGTCGGTGCTCCTGCTCGGCCCCTGGGACACCCTGGACCGCGAGCGCCGCGCCCCGCTCGACGACCCCGGCCTCGACCTCGCGCTGGTCCACGGCCACTACCTGCACGATCCCAAGGTGCGCCTGGCCACGGCCGAGGAGATCGATCCGGCCACGCCGTTCGTGTTGCGCCTGCCGCCCGGCTGGATCCCCGGCGAGGACACCCTCGCCGGCCTGCTCGACCTGGCCCGCGACGAGGGGCTCGGCCTGGTGGACGTGCTGCTGGGGGAGTCCTCGCAGGGCGTCGTCGCGGCCCGGCTGGAACGTGCCTCCGCCTTCGCCAGGGCCCGCATGACGGCCGCCGACCTCGGTGACCTCGGTGACTCCGCCGACCTCGACGACGTGGTGGACGCCGTGTCGGGCGTGTCCTGGGTCGAGGGCGAGACGTACGGGTTCACCACGGAGGCCGCGCCCCCGATCGGCCGGCGCGGGGCGTACCGGGCGCGGATGGAGGCGCAGGCCGAGCTGGCCAGGCTGGCCAGGGAGGCCGACCGCCTGCGCGCGCAGGTGACCAAGTGGAAGGACGAGGCCACGCGGTGGCGCAGGACGGCCGTCGAGCTGCGGCGCGACGTGAGCACCCTGCGCCGCCAGCTCGCCGCCGCGAACCGCGCGCAGCAGAGCCTGCGCACGTTGTTGTCCGCCACGATGAAACGCGCCCTCGGCAGACGCCTGCGCGGCTGACCGCCCACGCGCCGCCCACACCCCGCGCCGGAAGCTTTCCGGCGCGGGACGGGGTCAGTTCGGCCGCAAGGCCGACTTCAGGCGTCTGAGCAGGGTGTTCTCCGGCGGTTCCACCGTCACGGTCACCGGCGCGGGGATCGTGACCGGCTCCGGCTGCGGAGGCGCGGGCCAGTAGCGGTCCGGCGGCTCGTGCCGTACGCCATGGGTGCCCTCGACGACGTCGTCGACATCCGCGCCGGGACCGGCCAGCAGCAGCGCCCGGCCCAGCGCCGAGGTGCGTTCGAGCCGGGCCGTGCGCCCGTCGGGCAGGTCCACGACGAGCACCCCCGCCAGGTCCTTCTGCACCGACTCGACCATGCGCTCCAGCGTCGCCCGGTGCAGCGGCACGTCCACCGGCCCCCGGTAGCGGAACGGCGTGGGCGTCGGCGTCGGCGCGGCCTCGTCGATGAGCCGGATGCGCTCGTCATGGGCGAACAGGTCGCGCATCAGCCGCAGCTCGAAGCACGGGTCGGACAACACGGCCCGCCGCCCGTCGTTCAGCCGCGACCAGGGCCCGACCAGCGTCACGACGACGTCCTGGAGCTTGCCGTCCAGGGCCGCCGCCACCGCCCGCCGCACCACCGACTCGGAGGTGTCCGTGACGTCCAGCACAATCTCCACGTACGGCACCAGCCACCGCCGCCCCCGGTCCTTGCGCAGGTCACGGCGGAGCGGGATCCGATGCGCCAGGTACGGCTCCACCGCCCGCACGGCCCGCTCCCTGTCGCGGTGCTGCGCCGGCAACCCGAGATGCACCGCCTGCGCGGCCGGGTCGGGCACGAACACCACGCCGTGCATGGCCAGCCGGTAGGAGAACTCGGTGTCCTCGCCGCGCACCACGGTCGGGTCGAGCCCGCCCACGGCGTCGAAGACCTCGCGGCGCAGGGCGAAGGTCGGCCCGGTGCACACGTGGTACGGATTACGGCTCCTGCGCAGCCCGTCGGTCTTCTCGATCGTCGCCTCGGTCGAGCTGGACACGGCCCCGGCCAGGTCGAACACCTCGTCAAGGCGCGCGGCGTGGAAGACCTGCCGGGCGGTGACCGGCGGCGCGTCCACGAACTTCTTCATCCCGATCGTGACCAGGTAGTCGGTCTCGTGGTGCCAGCGGGCCAGGGCCTCGATGTGCTCGCGGCAGGCGACCATGTCTGCGTCGAGCCGCTGGATGATCTCCCCGTCGGCGGACTTGGCGCCGGTATTGACCGCGTTCGAGATGCCCCAGCCGTCGCGCACCGGGACGAGCCTCGTGTTGACCGGCCGGATCTCCGGCAGCCGGACGGGCGGCGCGCTGCCGTCGTCCACCACCAGGACCTCCATGAGATGGTCCGGGTACGTCTGCGCGGCCAGCGCGGCCAGCGTCAGCTCCAGCTTGTCCTGCCCACCGTGCGCGGGTATCACCACGCTCACGGACAGATTCGGTGACCAGGCCCCGAGCTCCGGCGGCACTACTGGTGAATAGTCGTTCTGCCTCAAAGCAGGACGCGCGTTCATGGTGACCCCCTGCCGAGACCTTATCGGGAGATGCTGAGAATTTCCTGAATAGTGCCCCTGTCCAATGACCTGTCCAGCCATTTGGACGCGGCTCCGCGACAGGTCCGCGCACCCCGTACACTCGGTGCCCAACAGCGCAGGTAGGGAGTCATCATGGGCAGGTCGTGGCGTGGCCTCATCGAGGAGTACCGAGAGCGTCTTCCGGTCACCACGAAGACGCCCGTCGTCACGCTGCTCGAAGGCGGCACCCCGCTCGTCCCGGCCCGCCGGGTCTCGGAGCTGACGGGGTGCGAGGTCTACCTGAAGGTCGAGGGGGCCAACCCGACCGGCAGCTTCAAGGACCGCGGGATGACCATGGCCATCAGCAAGGCGGTCGAGGAAGGCGCCAAGGCGGTCATCTGCGCCTCCACGGGCAACACCTCGGCCTCCGCGGCGGCCTACGCCGTACGCGCGGGGCTGACCTGCGCCGTGCTGGTGCCGAAGGGCAAGATCGCGATGGGCAAGCTGGCGCAGGCGCTCGTCCACGGGGCCACGCTGCTGCAGGTCGAGGGGTCGTTCGACGACTGCCTGGAGATGACCCGCAAGCTGTCGGCCGACTACCCGATCGCCCTGGTCAACTCGGTCAACCCGTTCCGGCTGCAGGGGCAGAAGACGGCGGCGTTCGAGATCGTCGACGCGCTCGGCGACGCCCCCGACATCCACTGCATCCCGGTCGGCAACGCCGGCAACATCTCGGCCTACTGGATGGGCTACCAGGAGTACGCCGAGGACGGGATCTCGACGAAGCGGCCGCGCATGTTCGGCTTCCAGGCCAGCGGCTCGGCGCCGATCGTCGAGGGCGCGCCGGTGGCCCACCCCCACACGATCGCCACGGCGATCCGCATCGGCAACCCCGCGTCCTGGGGCCTTGCCACCGCCGCGCGCGACGAGTCCGGCGGCGTCATCCAGGCGGTGACCGACCGGCAGATCGCGGCGGCGTACAAGCTGCTGGCCCAGGAGGAGGGCGTGTTCGTGGAGCTGGCCTCGGCGGCGAGCGTCGCGGGGCTGCTCCAGGCGCACTCCCAGGGCCTCGTGGAGCCTGGGCAGCGCATCGTCTGCACGGTCACCGGCAACGGCCTGAAGGACCCCGACTGGGCCATCTCGGGCGCGCCCGCCCCGGTGGTCATCCCGATCGACGTGCACGCCGCCGCCGCGGCGCTCAACCTCGCCTGAGGCATGCACGTGGAGTGAGCGAATGACAAGGGAATCGTGAACCAATGACGACGGTGCGAATCCGCGTGCCGGCCACGTCCGCCAACCTGGGGCCCGGCTTCGACGCGCTCGGCCTCGCGCTCACCCTCTACGACGACGTGGAGGCCACGCTCACCGCCGAGCCCGGTGTGCGTGTGAGCGTGGAGGGCGACCTCGCCGGCGCGGTCGACCTCGGCGAGGGACACCTCGTCATCAGGGCCATGCGCGAGGCGTACGCCCGCATGGGAGCGCCGCAGCCCGAGGGCATCCGCCTGCGCTGCGTCAACCGCATCCCGCACGCGCGCGGCCTCGGCTCGTCCTCGGCGGCCGTCTGCGCCGGCATCCTGGCCGCCCGCGCGTTGAGCGACGCCGACCTGTCCGACGACGACGTCTTCGCGCTGGCCACCGAGATGGAGGGCCACCCCGACAACGTCGCTCCGTGCCTGGCCGGGGGCCTGACGGTGGCCTGGACCGACCACGCGGGCGTACCGCGTATGGTGAAGCTGGCCCCCGACGAGAGGGTCCGTCCGGTCGCCGTCGTACCTTCTACGCGGCTGTCCACGGAGACCGCTCGGGGGCTGTTGCCGAAGGACGTGCCCCACAAGGACGCCTCCTTCAACGCCGGCAGGGCCGCGTTGCTGATCGCCGCGCTGACCTCGCGGCCGGAACCCGATCTGTTGCTCGCCGCCACCGAAGACCGTCTCCACCAGCCCTACCGCGCGCCTGCCATGCCGGAGAGCGCGCATCTGGTAGAACGTCTGCGTGCAGTCGGCGTGCCCGCGGTCGTTTCGGGGGCGGGTCCCACGGTTCTTGCGTTTTCGTCACCGGATACGCAGGATTTGATCGCGCCAGAAGTGGGTAATGACTGGCACATCCAGCAAATGGACGTCGACCCGGTTGGTGCGAACGTTCAGTTCCCCGAGACACGCTGATGCCTCTTTAGACCTTCAGGGAATAGCCGTGTGCGCTGGTGATGTTAGGCTGATAGCCGCACCAGATGCCCCCTTGGTGGGTGCGTGCTTGTCAGCCATACATCGCTGCATCATGTTTCACGTCGCGAGGCGTGAGCAGCGCGGCTGTCTCCCCGGAATCCGTTGCCTCCGGTTGGCCCACACCCGGTTGGCTCAACGTGAGGCGGCGACGACGGGGACCTGCGCGTTCGACACACATCGACATCTGGTTGGCGACAGCAATCTGGGGGGTGTCAGCCACGCGCCACGGTCCTGTGGCGGCCTGGACGAACCCCTCCCCAAGAGTGGCGGCCGTCCGCGACAGCCGAAGATCGCAACGTGCACCCCGACCCGGTCTGTCCCGCCGGGTCGCAAGCACCTCCGGGACGCCCGGCAGAACAAAACCGGCGCCCGACCCCTGGGAAGGACCTTTTAGTTGAGCGACACCACCGAACTCCTCTCCGACGCATCAGGCGCTCAGCCCGCGTCCGGCGACACCCCCACCCGCGCCGCGGCCAAGCCTCGTGCGCGTCGCTCCGGCACCGGCCTGTCCGCCAAGGTGCTGCCCGAGCTGCAGAAGATGGCCGCGGAACTGGGCATCAGCGGGACCGGGCGCATGCGGAAGAGCCAGCTCATCGCGGCCATCCAGGAGAAGCAGGGTGGCGCCTCCGGAGACGGCGCTCCGGCGGCAGCCGCGGTTGAGGCGGCGCCCGTCGTGACGGAGGCCGCGCCTCCCGCGGCCGAGCGGCCCACCCGTACACGCAGGGAACGTTCCCGCACCAAGCCGGCCGAGGAGGCCGCACCGCAGGCCGCCGAGCCGGTGGCCGCGGCCCCCGAGCCCGTGGCCGCGCCGGCCGAGCCGGCCGTCGAGCAGCAGGCCCAGGTCGTGGACGCCGGTCAGGCCGACACGCGGGGCGAGCGCGAGAGCCGTCGTGAGCGGCGCAGCCGCGGCGAGCGCCGCGAGCGTGGCGAGCGCACCGACCGCGGCGAGCGCACCGACCGCACCGACCGTGGTGACCGCGCCGACCGCGGTGAGGGCGGCCGTGCCGAGAGCAGCCGCGGCGACCAGCGCGCCACGGACGCCGGCGGCCGCGGCGACCAGCGCGGCGACCGCGGTGAGCAGCGCGGTGAGCAGCGCGGCGACCGTGCCGACCAGCGCGGCGACCGTGGTGACCAGCGCGGCGACCGTGCCGACCAGCGTGGTGACCGTGGTGACCAGCGCGGTGACCAGCGTGGCGGCATGGATGACGACGACCGCGGCGGGCGTGGCCGCAGGGGCCGCTTCAGGGAGCGCAACCGCGGCCGCGGCCGTGACCGCTTCGACAGCACCGAGCCCGTCATCGGCGACGACGACGTGCTCATCCCGATCGCCGGCATCCTCGACATCCTCGACAACTACGCGTTCGTCAGGACGAGCGGCTACCTGCCGGGCAGCAACGACGTCTACGTCTCGCTGGCCCAGATCCGCCGCAACGGCCTGCGCAAGGGCGACGTCATCACCGGCGCCGTGCCCCAGCCGCGCGACGGCGAGCGCCGCGAGAAGTTCAACGCCCTGGTCCGCCTCGACACCGTCAACGGCATGGACCCGGAGCAGGCCCGCAACCGGCCCGACTTCAACAAGCTGACGCCGCTCTACCCGCAGGAGCGCCTGCGCCTTGAGACCGAGCCGAACATCCTCACCACGCGGATCATCGACCTCGTCTCGCCGATCGGCAAGGGCCAGCGCGGTCTGATCGTCTCGCCGCCGAAGGCCGGCAAGACGATGGTGCTGCAGGCGATCGCCAACGCGATCACCCGCAACAACCCCGAGTGCCACCTGATGGTCGTGCTCGTGGACGAGCGTCCCGAAGAGGTCACCGACATGCAGCGGTCGGTCAAGGGCGAGGTCATCCACTCGACCTTCGACCGTCCGGCCGAGGACCACACCACGGTCGCCGAGCTGGCCATCGAGCGCGCCAAGCGCCTGGTGGAGCTGGGCCACGGCGTGGTCGTCCTGCTCGACTCGATCACGCGACTGGGCCGCGCCTACAACCTGGCGGCCCCGGCCTCCGGTCGCATCCTGTCGGGTGGTGTCGACTCCACGGCGCTCTACCCGCCCAAGCGCTTCTTCGGCGCCGCCCGCAACATCGAGAACGGCGGCTCGCTGACGATCCTCGCCACGGCCCTGGTCGAGACCGGGTCCAAGATGGACGAGGTCATCTTCGAGGAGTTCAAGGGCACCGGCAACATGGAGCTCAAGCTCAACCGCTCCCTGGCCGACAAGCGCATCTTCCCCGCGGTCGACGTGGACGCGTCCGGCACGCGTAAGGAAGAGATCCTCATGGCCAAGGAAGAGCTCCAGATCGTCTGGAAGCTGCGCCGGGTGCTGCACGCGCTGGACATGCAGCAGGCTCTTGAACTTCTCCTGGAGAAGATGAAGGAGACCAAGTCCAACGCCGAGTTCCTTCTGCAGGTCCAGAAGACCACGGTGAGCAACGACCGCGACTAGCGGCCGCGCGTTCTCGAAAGGGCGGCGGGGAGTTCATCTCCTCGCCGCCCTTTCGTGTGCCGGACGGGCCATGGTCCGGGGGGTGGGGTTAACCCCCGGTCGGGTCTGGCGCTCGCTCCATTCACCTCGCCGTCGCCGCCCGGCAGGCTGGGGGCATGCGATCGGTGCGGATGAAGGACAGGGTGGCGTTCGGGCCGAAGGGGCCGTTAGGGGTGCTGGTGGACCCCATGACCTGGCGGGCGGCTCCCTATCTGCTGGTCAGCGGGGGGTTCGGGCTGGTCTGGTTCGTCGTGGTGACCCTGGCGACGGCTCTGGCGGTGCCGCTGGTGGTCGTCTGGGTGGGCCTGCCGCTGACGATGGCGGCCGTGCTGATGTGGCGCGGCGGCGCGATGGTGGAGCGGCGGTTGTTGCGGGCGGCGTTCGGGGTGCGGATCGCCGATCCGTACCGGGGCCGGCCCGAGGGCGGGTTGCTGGCGCATCTCACCTGGCTGCTGGGCGACAAGGCCACCTGGCAGGACCTCGGCTACCTGCTCATGCTGCTGCCGCTGGGCCTGGTCGAGTCCGCCCTGTCGGTCGCCCTGTGGACGGCGACGGCGATGTTGCTCTTCGTGCCCCTTGCGCGCGTCCTGTACGTCCTGGGCGGCGTCGACAGCGGACTCGTCGTCGACAACTGGCCGGGCGCGTTGCTGGCGGGCGCGTTCGGAGTGCTGCTGCTCGTCCTGACGGCCTATCTCGTACGGGGGATGGCCTGGCTGCACGGCACGCTCGGCACGGTGCTGCTCGGCGGCAGCGAGGAGGAACGGTTGCGGGCCAGCAGGGCCAGGGGCATCGACGCGGCCGAGTCCGAACGCCGCAGGATCGAACGCGACCTGCACGACGGCGCCCAGCAGCGGCTGCTGTCGGTGGCGGTGGACCTGGGACGCGCGCAGGCCAAGTTCGACACCGACCCGGAGGAGGCCAGGACGCTGATCGCCCAGGCCCACGCGGGCACCAAGGCGGCCATCGCCGAGCTGCGCAACCTGGCCAGGGGCATCCACCCGGCCATCCTCACCGACCGGGGGCTCGACGCGGCGCTGTCGGGCCTGGCCGCGCGGGCGCCGGTGCACGTGGACGTCTCCGTCGAGCTGGCCGAACGGCCGCCCGCCGCCGTGGAGAGCATCGCGTACTTCACCGTCGCCGAGGCGCTGACCAACCTCGCCAAGCACTCGGGCGCGAGCGAGGCGTCGGTGACGGTGTTCAGGGACGACCGCGGCGTGGTCGTGGACGTCTGGGACAACGGCATCGGCGGCGCGGCCGTCACGCCGGACGGCGGGTTGTCGGGCCTGACCGACCGGGCGGCCACCCTCGACGGCGTGCTCGTGCTGCACAGCCCTGTCGGAGGGCCGACGATCGTGCGTGCGGAGCTGCCCTGCGAATGGTAGTCATGTGCTCATGCGCGTGGTCATCGCCGAGGATTCCGTACTGTTGCGCGAGGGGCTGGCGCGGCTGCTGGCCGACGGCGGGTTCGAGACGGTCGCGGCGGTCTCCGACGGGCCCGCGCTGGTGTCCGCGGTCCTCGAACACGAGCCCGACCTGGCGATCGTCGACGTGCGCATGCCGCCCAGCCACACCGACGAGGGGCTGCGGGCGGCGCTGAAGGTCCGCGCGGCCAGGCCCGACTTCCCGATCCTGGTCCTGTCCCAGTACGTCGAGGAGCGCTACGCGGGCGAGCTGATCGGCAGGGCCGTCGGCTACCTGCTGAAGGAGCGGGTGGCCGACGTGGCCGAGTTCATGGAGGCGGTGCGCGAGGTCGCCGCGGGCGGCACGGTCATCGACCCGGAGGTCGTCGTGCAACTGCTCAGCCGCCGGCGCAGGGGCGCCCCGCTCGACCTGCTCTCCCCCCGGGAGCGCGAGGTCCTGGCCCTGATGGCGGAGGGCCGTTCGAACACTGCCATCGCCTCCAGGCTGGTCGTCACCGAAGGGGCGGTGGAGAAACACGTGTCCGGCATCTTCGCCAAGCTGGCCCTCGGGCCTGCGCCCGAGGACCATCGGCGAGTGCTCGCCGTTCTGACGTACCTGGGTCGCTGATACGGCCTGCACCCGGGGTTGGGGATGCGGGCCGTACCCGCTACCTCACGTCCACGAACTCCTGCGGCGACAGGGAGCTGCGCGTCTTGCTCGTGCCGGGCACCTTGACCTGGAAGTAGCCGTCCTTCTTGCCCTTGAACGTCTTGCTGTACTTACCGGTCGAGGTGGCCTTGGCGTACCCCATGAACTTGTACGTCTTGGTGCCCTTGGTCTTGAAGTACACCTCGACGATCTTGCTCTTGTACGCCTTGGTGCCGCGGTAGACCTTGCCGTACACCTTGAACGCGCGGCCCTTGTTCACCTTGTTCGGGGCCGAGATCGTCACCCGGGTCTTCGTCTTCTTGGACGCGCCGCCCGCGGGGGCGACGACCGAGAACGACGCCTCGCCCTTGAGCGTCTGGCCGCCGCGGGTGGCGTACACCTCAAGGGTCCAGGCGCCCTCGGTGGTGTCGTCGCTGAAGTACGTGACGCCCCGGTAGTAGCCGTCGGACTCCTTGGACAGGTCGCCGAGGTCGTAGTACTCGCTGGTGGCGTCGCTGACGAGCTTGGCCGAGACCGTGCCCGCGTCCTTCACCGACGCCTCGACCGTGACCCTGGTGTCCTTGCCCTTGACGAGCTGGACGGGGTCCGGCGTGACGTTCGCGCCCGAGATGCCCTGCTTGCCGGACACCTTGACGGTGAAGGTGCTGGCGCCGCCGCCGCTGCCGCCCGTACGGGCGACGTTGACGGTGAGCTTCCAGTCGCCCGCCGGGTCGTCCTTGCCGATCGTCCACTTGCCGGTGACCGACTTGTCGGCGGCCGGGGAGGGCGTGGTGGTCGGCGTGGCGGTGCGGCTCGGCGTCGAGGTGCTCGGCGTGAAGTCGAACGTCACCGTGCGCGCCGACTTGCCGGGAGGCTCGATGGACCCGGTCACGCTGGTGGCGGTGTCCGGGTTCTTGAGCTTGAGCGTGACGGTGGCGTCGATGTCCTTGTCCAGCGGGACGTACGCGCTCGCCGACGCGTCCCCCGTGAAGTCGTCGGCCGCCGCGTACGCAGAGGCCGATGCGCCGGTGGCGGACAGCCCCGCGCCTCCGAGGAGAACGGCGGCCCCCGTGGCGGTCGCCAGGAGCAACCGCACCCTTCTCTTCATCAGTTGGATGATCCTTTGGCTAAGTCCCATTTGAGGGAAAAGTGATAGTTTGTGCAAAGGAGCCTAGTGTGGCGCACGTGGTCGCGTCATGAAGATCGCGGGAATGCCCGATGGCCTGGGTTGGTTGCACGATCTGGCACACTGGTAGCTGACCATTTTGCGGTTCCGGTTCACGCCATGCGTGAAGGCGACCCGGCGGCCGCAGCCCGAAAGGACAGCGATGAAGCGCGACATCCACCCCGATTACCACGTGACGCAGGTCTCCTGCTCTTGCGGTAACACGTTCACCACCCGCAGCACCGCGAAGAACGGCGTCATCCACGCCGACGTGTGCTCGGCCTGCCACCCGTTCTACACGGGCAAGCAGAAGATCCTCGACACGGGCGGCCGGGTGGCTCGCTTCGAGAAGCGTTTCGGCAAGAAGGCCACGGGCAAGTAGCTTCACCCACGCCGACCCGGACGCATTCGCGTGCGCCGGGTCGGCGTTGTTGGTGAAACAGCAGTCAAACCACTGAAGGACCCACGGTGAACCTCGACGAGTTGCTCAAGGAGTATTCCGAGCTGGAGCTGCAGCTTGCCGATCCCGCCGTGCACGCCGACCAGAACAAGGCCCGCACCCTCGGCAGGCGCTACAGCCAGCTCACGCCGATCGTCAGCACCTACCGCGAGCTGGACTCGTCCCGCGAGGACCTGACCGCCGCCAAGGAGCTGGCCGGCGAGGACGAGGGGTTCGCGGCCGAGGCGGCCGAGCTCGAAGAGCGCATCCCGCAGCTTGAGGAGAAGCTCAAGCACCTGCTCATCCCGCGTGATCCCAACGATGACAAGGACATCATCATGGAGATCAAGGCGGGCGAGGGCGGCGAGGAGTCCGCGCTGTTCGCCGGCGACCTGCTGCGGATGTATCTGCGCTACGCCGAGCGTCTCGGCTGGAAGACCGAGATCATCGACACCCAGCCCTCCGACCTCGGCGGCTACAAGGACGTCACGGTCGGCATCAAGGCCAAGGGCGACGAGGGCGTGTGGTCCAGGCTCAAGTACGAGGGCGGCGTCCACCGCGTGCAGCGGGTGCCCGTCACCGAGTCCCAGGGCCGCATCCACACGAGCGCGGCCGGCGTGCTGGTCTACCCGGAGGCGGAGGAGGTCGACGTCCAGATCGACCCCAACGACCTGCGCATCGACGTCTACCGCTCCAGCGGTCCCGGCGGCCAGAGCGTCAACACGACCGACTCGGCCGTACGCATCACCCACCTGCCCACGGGCGTGGTCGTCTCCTGCCAGAACGAGAAGAGCCAGCTCCAGAACAAGGAGTCGGCGATGCGCATCCTGCGTGCCCGCCTGCTGGCCGTGGCCGACGAGCAGGCCGACGCCGCGGCGCAGGCCGAGCGCAAGTCGCAGGTGCGGACGGTCGACCGCTCCGAGCGCATCCGCACGTACAACTTCCCGGAGAACCGGATTTCCGACCACCGCGTAGGCTTCAAGGCGTATAACCTCGACCAGGTTCTCGACGGTGAGCTCAACGCCGTCACCCAGGCACTCATCGACGCCGAGATGGCGGAGAAGCTCGCACAACACTCATGACATTTCTGCTGGACGAGATCGCTCTCGCCACCGCTCGGCTGGCCGAGGCAGGTGTGCCTTCGCCGCGCACGGACGCGGAGGAGATCGCGGCGTTCGTCCACGGCGTGCGCAGGAGCGAGCTCCACACGGTCAAGGACTCCGACTTCGACGCGCTGTTCTGGGAGGGCATCGCCCGGCGGGAGGCGCGTGAGCCGCTGCAGCACATCACCGGCCACGCCTACTTCCGCTACCTGGAGCTCGCGGTCGGCCCCGGAGTGTTCGTGCCGCGGCCCGAGACCGAGGTCATGGCCGGGTGGGCGATCGAGACCCTGCGCGCCATGGACGTGACCGCGCCGCTCGTCGTCGACCTCGGCACGGGCTCGGGGGCCATCGCGCTGTCGATCGCCCAGGAGGTCGCGCTGGCCGAGGTGCACGCCCGCGAGGTCGACCCGGCGGCCTACAGCTGGGCCAAGCGCAACATCTCCGAGCTGGGCCAGGGGCGTACGCATCTGCACCCGGAAGACCTCGCCGGAGCGCTTCCCGAGCTCAACGGCAAGGTCGACCTGGTCATCTCCAACCCGCCGTACATCCCGCCCGGCGCCATCCCGCGCGACCCCGAGGTCCGCGACTACGACCCCTCCAGAGCCCTGTACGGCTCCGGCGACGATGGGCTCGGCGAGGTGCGCGCGGTCGAGCGCACCGCCCGCCGCCTGTTGCGTCCCGGCGGCTGGGTGGCCGTCGAACACGCCGACGAGCAGGGCCGGGCGGTCTACCTGACCTTCCCCGAGGACAACGGCTGGCGCGACGTACGCCTGCGCCAGGACCTCACCCGAAGGGACCGCTTCGTCACGGCCAGGCTCGGCCAGGACTAGGATGCACGCCGTGGGAAGACGCTTTGACTGCTCCGACCTCGACCAGCGGGCCGAGGGCCTGATCGAGGCGGCCACCGCCGTGCGCCGCGTCGCGCAGGTCGTGCTGCCGACCGACACCGTCTACGGCATCGGCGCCGACGCGTTCATGCCGCCGGCCGTCACCGCGCTGCTCGACGCCAAGGGGCGTGGCCGCGAGATGCCGCCCCCCGTGCTCGTGGGCACCGTCAGAGCCGCCACAGCGCTCGTGGACGACCTCGGGCCCTACGGGCAGGATCTCATCGACGCCTTCTGGCCCGGGCCGCTCACGCTGGTCTGCAGGGCCAACAGGGCCCTTTCCTGGGACCTGGGTGACACCAAGGGCACGGTCGCCGTCCGGATGCCGCTCCACCCGGTCGCGCTCGACCTGCTCAAGGAGACCGGCCCGATGGCCGTCTCCAGCGCCAACCGCTCCGGCGCCCCCGCGGCGACGACGGCCGAGGAGGCCCAGGAGCAGCTCGGCGACTCGGTCGCGGTCTACCTCGACGGCGGCAAGACCACCGACAACACGCCCTCGACCATCCTCGACCTCACCACGGCGGTGCCCCGGATGTTGCGCCGCGGTGCGATCCCGGTGGAGAAGCTGCGCGGCATCATCGGTTACGTCGCCACAGACGACTGACGTATACCGTCTCTTTATCCCGGCTGCGGTGACGCCGTCGGCGCGATTACGGTGAGTCCCGGAACGGCGACACGTCCCGGGAGTGGCCCATGGGCAAGTTCGACGGCATGGATCCCCAGTTGGTCCGTGACCTGCTGACCGAGGTCAAGCACGCGTCCTCGGAGTTGCGTACGGTCGAGGACCAGGTCAGGGCTGCGTTGAGCCGTGCCGGGCTGGCCGCGAGGAGCACACATCGTCCGGTCCAGGTGGCCGACTCCGCCGACCAGATGGTCAAGGACGTCAACACGCGGCTGGCCACACTGGAGAAGCGGGCCGACGGCAAGCTGGGCGACACGTCGAAGACGGGCGGCGGCGGCACGACCGACGAGCCGAAGGACCTCCCCGGCACCCGCAACGACAAGTACGACAACCCGCGCGCCGACGCGACCCCCAAAAACCCCGATCCCACCCCCGCGCACCCCTCCACCCCCAAAGAGCCCGACACCACCCCCGCCCATCCGTCCACCCCCAAGGACACCGACCCGAAGCCCGCCGACCCGAAGCCGTCCGATCCCCCCGCCCCGAAGGACCACGACGCCAAGACGGGCGGCGACCACAAGACGGGCGACCACAAGACGGGCGACAACGCGAGGACCGGCGACGACGGTGCCAGGTCGGACGGCGACGGGAAGGCGTGCGACGACGCCGACAAGAACACCGGGACCAGCGGAAACGACTCCAAGACCAACCCCGGCACCGACTCCGGCACCGACTCCAGGACCGGCGACGGCTCGACCGCTGACGACCCCAAGGCCCCGGACCAGGACAGCAGACGCGACCGGGGAGCGGAGGCGGACACCGGCACGACCAACGTCCCCGCGAAGGACCAGACGGACGACGCACACAAACCCCAGATCGTGGTGGTCGACGGTGTGAAGGTCCTCCAGGTCCCCATAGACCCGCCCACGGCCGACCAACTGGAGTCCCTGCTCAGGAACACCGACCACGTCCAGCCCGCCGACATGCCCACCGTCCGCGCCGACGGCGCCCCGAACCCCGACACCTGGGCGAACGACGGCAGCGACGCCGCCTCCGCCAACGCCGGCAGACCCGACCCGGACGCCCTGAACAGGCCGGTCGTGGACCGCGCGCGGGACATCCCACCGATGGACATGCCGGACGTACAGGCTCCCAAGGGCGATTACGGCCTCGGCGAAGGGGCTCCCAAGCACATCCAGCCGGACGGCCCGACCGGCTCCGTCGCCCCCGGCACCCCGTACGGCGACGGCGGCACGCCACCCCAGGTCCCGGGTACGTCCGACGGCACGCCGCCCCCGGTCGCGGGCACGTCCGATGGCACGGCGTCCACGACGGGCGGTCGCGATGCGCCGCTCTCGGTGCCGCCGACGGCCCCGGCGGGGGGCGGCGAAGGCCCGTCGGCGCCGTCAGCGGCTACGGCGGGGGGCGGTGACGGGTTGTCGGTGCCGACAGGAGAGGGCGGCACCGGCACCTCGACCACCGCTCCCGGCAACGGCACCCCCGCCGGCCACCACCACAACCCACCTGCCGCCACCGGCCACCCGTACGGCACCCCATCGGACGCGGGCAACCCCCAAGGCACCCACCCGGACGGCACAGCCTCCTCCCACCCCCGTACTGACGCCACCCCTGGCAACAGCACCCAGCCCATCGGCGATACCGGCCACTCGAACACCGGCACGGGCCGCGCCGACAACGCCACAGGCGGCACGTACGGCGACACCGGAAGCACGGGAGGCACCGGAGGCACCGGGAGCACCGGAGGCGCCGACAACGGCACCGCGAACGGTGGGTGTGACGTCGGCGGTGGCTATGGGCACGGCGCCGGTGGCAACGCGGATGGTGGGCGTGCCGATGGAGGGGCCGGTGGTGGTGCTGCTGACGGGGGCCGTGCTGGCGGCGGGGCCTCTGATGGCGGCCGTGCTGGCAATGGTGTTGCCGATGCTGGTCGTGGCGGAGGTGGCGGCGCGGATGGAAGCGGGGTCGGGCGTGGTGACGGCTCCGGTGGGGTGAGGATTCCGCCCACACCGCCTGGGGGAGGGGACGCCGTCTCACCTGGGGGAGGCGCCGCTGTCGGAGGGGACGCTGCGGGAAGGGACGCTTCGGGAGGGGGCTCTGTGGGGGCGGGAGGCGGCGCGTACGGCGGGGGTTCCACGGGAGTGGGAAGCGGCGATGGCTCGGTCGGGGGGCTCGACACGCCCAAGGCCGGTGCTGGCGTAAGCGGTGGCGATGTCGCTGGTGGGGTCTGGGTCAGGGAGGGCGGTGATGTTGTGGTTGTGGATATGCCCGGCGTTCGGTCGGAGGCGGTTGGGGCGTTTGTGGACAATGCGCGTGATGTCCAGCCGCTTGGCATGCCGTCTGTCGAGGTTCCGCCCGGTGAGTACGGCAGGGGTGAATGGGCGGCCAAGGACATCAGGCCGGACGGCCCATCTGGTGAGATCGATCCAGGGACGCCGGGAAGGAGCGCGTGATGTACGTCGACCCGCCCGCCCCCAAGCCCAGAGGCAGGGACGAGATGCCTCCCGTCACGGCCGCGGGCCCGCTGGACAACCAGCCGCTGGCGTACGAGTTCAACCCCGATTACGAACGCCTCATCACCGCCTGGAACACCGTCATGCCCATGCTGGAGAAGCTCAGCACGGCCCTCGACAAGGCGTACGCGCTGGCCAAGAGCCCCCAGACCTGGGACGCCCCGGTCGGCGAGCGCTATGTGCAGGACCTGCGGGAATGGCGGTCCAGGCTGGCGCTCTACCGGCACTCCGTGCTCACCGCGATCAGCGACGAGGCGGACGACACCCCGAGATGGATCCCCAGCCAGACCGGCGCGCCGCACGCCTTCCCCTGACCCGCTGCCCCCCTGACCCCACGGCCACCCGGCACGGCCCGAGGCGTCTCGCACGGCGGGCGGCGCGGCGCCGAGCTCATCGTCTACGACGAGGTGTGCGACCCGGCGCTGCGGCGCCGACTCAAAGTCGCCGACTCAAAGTCGCCAGCTCAAGGCCGCCAGCTCAAGGCCGCTGTCCCAAGGCCGTTGACCGGAGGCTGCCGATCCAAGGTCGTCGATCCAAGGTCGTCGGCTCAAAGCTTCGGGTGCGGCGCGGCCGCGTTCCCGAAGCTGACCGACTTTTCGGTCTTTAGTGGCATTGCCGGAGAGGTGGGTACATGGTTGCTCGCCGACGCAGCACGCCCGCCCGCCCGCCCGGCCCGACGACGTGGCGATCCGTCGGCGGTGCCATGCGCGGACGTCGCGACGCCCGCCATCCGCAGCAACCCCGTGGCCGCCGGGGGTCACGCTCGGCCGCGACGGTCATCCCGTACGATCCGGAGCCGACGCACCTCACCTCCGGGACGGAGGTGAGCGCGCCGTGCACGACCACGTGGGACGCGGTCCCGTGGGGGATGGGAGAGGTGGGAAGTCCGGTGTGGCTCGTGGTGCGTGGTCCGGGCGCGGAGGCCGAGGTCAGGGAAAGAACGTCGGCGCTTCTCGCCATCCATCAGCCATATCTCAGCGAATATTAAGCTGGTCTGTGTCGGTTTCCGGTCACAGCTGGCCGGAGCATCCGGGAAACTAGGGTCGTGCGCGAATACCTCTTCATGGCGCTCATCTCGGCAGCGGTGACGTACCTGCTGGTTCCGCTGGTGCGCCGCTTCGCCATCCGCATCGGCGCCATGCCCGAGGTCCGCGCGCGCGACGTGCACACCACGCCGACGCCCAGGCTGGGCGGCCTGGCCATGTACGGCGGCCTGGTGGTCGGCCTGCTGGTCGCCAGCCAGCTGAAACACACCGGCGCGGCGCTGTCGGAGTCGGAGGGCAAGGCGGTCACCGCGCTGATCGTCGCGGGTGGCCTGATCACGCTCACCGGCTTCCTCGACGACTGGTGGGGCATGGACGCCTTCATCAAGCTCGGCGGGCAGATCGCGGCGGCGGGCGTGCTGGTTTACTTCGACCTGCGGCTGCTCTACATCCCGCTGCCGAAGGACTGGGGTGGCTCCACCAGCCTCGACTACACGCTGAGCACGATCATCACCATCCTGATCGTGGTGGTCACCATCAACGCCGTGAACTTCGTCGACGGGCTCGACGGGCTCGCCGCCGGCATCGTGTGCATCGCCGCCATGGCGACGTGGGCGTACTCGATCCTGCTGGCGCAGAGCATGAGCGTGGGGAACATCACCACGACGGCGGCCATCGCGGCCGTCCTCATCGGCACCTGCCTGGGCTTCCTGCCGCACAACTTCCATCCCGCGAAGATCTTCATGGGCGACACCGGGGCGATGCTGATCGGGCTGGTGCTCGCCTCGTCGATCGTCACCGTGACGCCGCTCGACCCGGCCGCCATCGAGGACATGAACAAGGTCCCGGTGTTGCTGCCGCTGATGTTGCCGGCGGCGGTGCTGGTCCTGCCGCTGATCGACCTGATCACCGCCGTGGTGCGGCGCACGTCCCATGGCATGTCGCCGTTCGCGCCCGACCGCGGCCACCTGCACCACCGCTTGCTCGACATCGGCCACTCGCACCGCCGTTCAGTGTTGATCATGTACGCGTGGGCGTTCCTGTTCGCGTTCGGCATGGTGGCGATGTCGCGCGAGGGCGTGCCGGTGTTGCTGTTCGTGGTGGTCATCGTGCTGGCGCTGGCGGTGCTCGTCCTGATGGCGGCACCGCGCTGGCGGGGCAGGGGCGGCGCGCACTCGTCCCCGCGCAGCAAGCAGCCCGACGACGACGGCCCGCCCACCGGCCCGATGCCGCCGATCACCCCGGAGACCGAGGTCAGGCGCCGGATGCCGCCGCAGGAGGGCCCGTCTTCGCAGGAACGCGCGAGTGCTGAGGGCAAACCGGTCATTCCTGCATTTCCGAGCCGTCCGTGATCGGGAACTAGAAACGGCAGGTAAAAGCGGTCTTCCGTGAGCTTGTGATATCTTTCACGAGCAGGGACCTCCGGACGCACATGTTCTGGGGGTAGCAAACGCTCGCTTGATAACATGCTGATGGAGCACCGATGCAGGCCAACGACGTGCGCGTACTCAAGAGCGCCGCTGTTCCGACCTTCGCGGTCGGGGTGGTCGCGGTCATCGTGGCGTTCCTCCTGGCGGGAGGCAAGGGAGCGCTGGGCGCGGCCCTCGGCACCTTGCTCGTCGGGGTTTTCTTCAGCATCAGCGTGGTAGCGGTCTCCTATGCCGCCCGCGTCTCCCCGCAGATGATGGCGATCGCGGCCATGGTCAGCTACCTCGTCAAGGTCATCGCCATCATGGCGGTGCTGGCTGCCTTCCGTGAGACCACCGCCTGGAACACCCAGGCCTTCGCGTGGTCAGTGGTCGTGTGCACGCTCGTCTGGACCGGGTTCGAGGTCCGCGGGTTCCTGAAGACCAAGATGCTCTACGTCGACCCCGAAGCCTCCGTCCCCGGAAAGGGTGACTCATGAGGCAGGTAAAGGGATGGGGTCCGATATGACTAGTCCTCTACTCGCCTGCTATCGTCGGGGCCGCGATGAGCGCACAGGAACGCCGACCGGAACACGACGGTCGCGACTTCTCCGATGCCATGTGGTCAGTCCCCAGCTATCTGCTCGCCGGGATGGCGGTCTATGGCGGTCTCGGGTGGTTGCTGGACCGGTGGCTCGACATGTCCGCGTTCTTCCCCATAGGCGTGGTCCTTGGGGTCGTGCTCGGCGGCTATGCGGTCTACCGGAAGTTCGGTCGCTGACCCGACGCAGCGATCGCCTCGCTGAGGAAACCCTTGTGATCCACTACGACGTTGAAGGGAACGCCGCGTGATTGCGCTGACGGTCCTCGCCCCCGAAGACAACTTCAAGGCGCCATCGCCTGATGAGCTGTTCAATTCGTTCACGCCCATCATTCCTGGGGTGGACTGGTTCACCAAGCCGGTTCTGCTGGCGATCCTGAGCGCGCTCGCGGTGATCGCCGTTTGCTGGGTCGCCTTCGCCAAACCGAAGCTCGTGCCGAGAGGCACCCAGAACGTCGTCGAGTACGGCTACATGTTCGTCCGTGACCAGATCGCCCGGCCGTTCCTCGGCAAGGACGCCGATCGGTGGATGGGCCTGCTCGTCACGCTCTTCTTCCTGGTTCTGTTCTGGAACATCCTGGGCGTGATCCCGCTCGCGCAGTTCCCGGTCGCCTCGCACATCGCGTTCCCGGCCGTGCTCGCGCTCTCGATCTACGCGATCAAGGTCTACCTGGGCGTCAAGCACCAGGGCGGCATCGGTTACTTCAAGAACATGATGTTCCCCCCCGGCCTGCCCAAGCCGATCTACTTCCTCCTGGCGCCGATCGAGTTCCTGTCGAACATGATCATCGCGCCGTTCACGCACGCGGTCCGACTGTTCGCGAACATGTTCGCCGGTCACATGCTGCTCGCGTTCTTCAGCATGGTCGGCTTCTGGTTCCTGTTCGAGAAGCTGACTCCGATGGGTGCCGGCGTCGGCGTCCTCGGTGTGGTCATGACGATCATCCTGACCGGGTTCGAGATGTTCATCCAGTTCCTGCAGGCTTTCCTGTTCGCGATGCTGGCGGCGATGTACATCGGCGGCGCGCTGCACCCGGATCACTGAGAACCACATACCGGAATATCCATGACCGGTGGGACTCCCTTCACCGGCCGTCCAGTAAAGGAAATAGCAATGAGCGTTCTCGCTGAGGTCTCCGGCAACGTCACCGCCATCGGTTACGGTCTCGCCGCCATCGGCCCCGGCATCGGCGTCGGCATCATCTTCGGTCAGGGCGTGCAGGCCATCGCGCGTCAGCCCGAGGCTTACGGCCTGATTCGCCAGAACATGCTCCTCGGCTTCGTCCTCACCGAGGCCCTCGCCCTGATCGGTCTGGTCGCGCCGTTCATCTTCGCGAACCTCTAAACCAGAAGAATCCCTGACGAAAGGCTGCACCCATGATTAAGGCAGCTACGCTCCTCGCGCAGGAGGAGGGTGCTAACCCGCTCCTTCCGCACACGTTCGAGCTCGTCGTCGGTATCTTCTCGTTCCTCGTCGTCCTCCTCGTCGTCGGCAAGATTCTCGTACCGCGCATCCAGAAGACTCTGGGCGAGCGGACCGACGCGATCGAGGGTGGCATCAAGAGGGCTGAGGAGGCTCAGGCCGAGGCGCAGAACCTCCAGAGGCAGTACGCGCAGCAGCTCGAGGAGGCCCGGCGCGAGGCCGGCAGGCTCCGCGAGGAGGCTCGCGAGCAGGCCGCGCAGATCAAGGCGGAGCTCCGCGAGGAGGCGCAGGCCGAGGCCCGTCGTCTCGTCGAGGCCGCGCACGCCCAGATCGAGGCCGACCGTGCCGCCGCGTTCGCGCAGCTCCGCACGGAGGTGGGCCGTCTGTCCACCGAGCTGGCCGGCCGCATCGTCGGCGAGTCCCTTGAGGACGAGGTCCGCCAGAGCCGCATCGTGGACCGGTTCCTCGATGAGCTCGAGAGCAGCAACGCGCAGGCGGTGCGCTAATGAGAGGTCTGAGCAGGACCTCGTTGGCAGAGGTCGAGGAGCGCTTCAACGCGGTCGCGGGCAGCGCCGACCTCGGCGCGCTCTCCGACGAGTTGTTCGCCGTCGCGGATCTGCTCGACCGCGAGCACGGCCTGCGCCGCGCGCTGTCCGACCCGGCCAGGCACGCCGAGCAGAAGGCGGGAACCATCCGCGCCCTGCTCGGCGGCAAGGTCTCCGAGGCGGCCCTCGCCACGACCGAGGCCGCGGTCTCGGTCCGGTGGTCGCGTGCCGGAGACCTGGCCGACTCGCTGGACCGGCTCGGCGTCGTCGCCGCTGCCGCTGAGGCGGAGAGCCAGTCCCGGCTCGACGACGTGGAGGACGAGCTCTTCCGCTTCGGCCGCATCGTCGCCGCCAACCCCGACCTCCGCCGCGCGCTCGCGGACGCGGCCGCGCCCGGCGAGGGCAAGCGGCAGCTCCTGAGCGATCTGCTCGGAGGCAAGGTCGCCCCCACCAGCCTGCGCCTGATCACGCAGCTGGCGGTGCACCCGCGAGGGCGTAGCCTGGAAGTGGGCTTGGAGGAGTTCGGCCAGCTCGTGGCCCAGCAGCGCCGGCGCCTGGTGGCGGTCGTGCGCAGCGCGGTCGAGCTGTCGGACGCGCAGAAGCAGCGACTGGCCGACTGGCTGCGCACCTCCTACGGTCGCGACGTGCACCTGAACGTCGAGGTGGACAAGCGAGTGCTCGGTGGGTTCTCGGTCCGCATCGGCGACGAGATCATCGACACCACGATCGTGGGACGAATTGAAGAAGTCCGCCGCCGGTTGGCCGGCTGAGGCGCAGTGAGCGCCGAATGAATAGGGAGACAGAGTAGAGATGGCGGAGCTTACGATCCGGCCGGACGAGATCCGGGACGCGCTTGAGCGCTTCGTCCAGGCGTACGAACCGGAAGGCGCCGCGCGCGAGGAGATCGGGACCGTCGTCGACGCCGGCGACGGCATTGCCCATGTCTCCGGCCTTCCCTCGGCGATGGCGAACGAGCTGCTCGAGTTCGAGGACGGCACGCGCGGCCTGGCCCTGAACCTCGACCCCCGAGAGATCGGCGTCGTGGTCCTGGGTGACTTCAGCAAGATCGAGGAGGGCCAGACGGTCCGCAGGACGGGCGAGGTCCTGTCCGTGCCCGTCGGCGACAACTTCCTCGGCCGCGTGGTCGACCCGCTCGGCAACCCCCTCGACGGCAAGGGCGCGATCGAGTCCGAGGGCCTGCGCGCCCTCGAACTGCAGGCCCCCTCGGTCGTCCAGCGGCAGCCGGTGAAGCAGCCGCTGCAGACCGGCATCAAGGCGATCGACGCCATGACGCCGATCGGCCGCGGCCAGCGCCAGCTGATCATCGGTGACCGTGGCACGGGCAAGACCGCCGTAGCCGTGGACACGATCCTCAACCAGCGTGACAACTGGCTCTCGGGCGACCCCGAGAAGCAGGTGCGCTGCGTCTACGTCGCGGTCGGCCAGAAGGGCTCGACGATCGCCCAGGTGCGTTCCCGCCTCGAAGAGGCCGGCGCTCTGGAGTACACCACGATCGTCGCCGCCCCGGCTTCCGACCCGGCCGGTTACAAGTACATCGCCCCCTACACCGGTTCGGCCATCGGCCAGCACTGGATGTACCAGGGCAAGCACGTCCTCATCATCTTCGACGACCTCACCAAGCAGGCCGACGCCTACCGCGCCGTCTCGCTGCTGCTTCGCCGCCCGCCGGGCCGTGAGGCGTTCCCCGGTGACGTCTTCTACCTCCACTCCCGTCTGCTGGAGCGCTGCGCCAAGCTCTCCGCCGACCTGGGCGGCGGCTCGATGACCGGTCTTCCGATCATCGAGACCAAGGGCAACGACGTGTCGGCGTTCATCCCGACCAACGTCATCTCCATCACCGACGGCCAGATCTTCCTGGAGACCGACTACTTCAACGCCGGTATCCGTCCTGCCATCAACGTCGGTATCTCGGTCTCCCGGGTCGGTGGCTCGGCGCAGATCAAGGCGATGCGCAAGGTCGCCGGTACGCTCCGTCTGTCGCTGTCGCAGTACCGCGACCTGGAGGCCTTCGCGGCCTTCGCCTCCGACCTGGACGCGGCCTCCCGCGCCCAGCTGGAGCGCGGCCAGCGCCTGACCGAGCTGCTCATCCAGCCGCAGTACTCGCCGTTCCCCGTGGAGCGTCAGGTCGTGTCGGTGTGGGCGGGCACGACGGGTGAGCTCGACGAGGTTCCGATCGAGGACATCCGCCGCTTCGAGCAGGAGTTCCTCGACTACCTGCAGAGCAGCCACAAGGGCATCTTCGACAGCATCCGCGAGACCAACGAGCTGTCCGACGACGCGGTGACCTCCCTCAAGGACGCCGTCACGGAGTTCAAGAAGGGCTTCACCACCTCTTCGGGCGAGCTCCTGGTCAAGGACGAGCCGGTGGCGCCGCTCGAGGCCAGCGAGGTCGGCCAGGAGAAGATCAAGAAGGTCGTCCGCCCGGCGACGGAGAAGTAGCTCATGGGTGCCCAGCTAAGGCTGCTGCGGCGGCGGATCAGGTCGGTCAAGTCGACCGCCAAGATCACGCGCGCCCAGGAGCTCATCGCCTCCTCGCGGATCGTGAAGGCGCAGATGCGGATGCAGGCGGCGCTGCCGTACGAGCGTGAGATCACTCGCGCCGTCACCGGCGTCGTCAGCAACGCGGCCAGCGTCGATCATCCGTTGACCGTGGCGAAGGAGAACCCCGCCAAGGCGGGCGTCCTCATCGTCACCAGTGACAGCGGGTTCTGTGGCGGCTTCAACGCCAACGTCCTGCGCGAGGCCGAGGCCCTGCGCGGGCTGCTGGAGAGCCGCGGCCTGACGGTGGTGCCGTTCGTCACCGGCCGGAAGGGTGTCACCTGGCACACCTTCCGCAACCGTACGATGGGCGGCCAGTGGGTCGGCTTCTCCAGGAAGCCGGCCTACGCCGACGCCAAGGAGATCGCGCAGACGCTGATCGACTCCTTCAAGGAAGAGGCGGGGATCGACGAGATCCACATCGTCTCGACCGAGTTCGTCTCCATGCTGACCCAGAACGTCGTGGTCAAGCGTGTGCTGCCGCTGGAGGTCGAGGAGACCGAGGCGACGGCGACCGAGACGATCCCGCCGTACTTCGAGTTCGAGCCCACCGCGGGCGACGTGCTCGAGTCGCTGCTGCCGCGCTACGTGGAGTCCCGCATCTTCACCGCGCTGCTGCAGTCGGCGGCTTCGGAGGAGGCCGCGCGCCGCCGCGCGATGAAGTCCGCCACGGACAACGCCAACGAGCTGATCCGCGTGTTCACCATGCAGATGAACCAGGCTCGCCAGGCCGAGATCACCCAGGAAATCAGCGAGATCGTCGGTGGCGCCAACGCGCTGGCTGACGCCGCAGCGGGGAAAGAGTGAAATGACTGCAGAGGCTGTTGAGACTGTTGAGCCCACGTCGGCCGGTGCCGGTCGTGTGGCCAGCGTCAAGGGGCCCGTCGTCGACGTGGAGTTCCCCGTCGAGGCGATGCCCGACATCTACAACGCGCTCAACGTCGAGGTGACCCTCGGCGGCGAGACCAAGACCCTGACCATGGAGGTCGCCCAGCACCTGGGTGACAACCTGGTCCGCGCCATCTCCATGCAGCCCACCGACGGTCTTATCCGCGGTACGGCCGTCACCGACTCGGGCCACCCGATCTCGGTGCCCGTCGGCGACATCGTCAAGGGCCACGTGTGGAACACGCTCGGCGAGTCGCTCGACGTGCCGACCGCTTCGCTTCAGATCACCGAGAAGTGGGGCATCCACCGGCCGTCCCCGCCCTTCGACCAGCTGGAGTCCCGTACCGAGATGCTCGTCACGGGCATCAAGGTCATCGACCTGCTCATGCCGTACGTGCAGGGTGGCAAGATCGGCCTGTTCGGTGGCGCGGGTGTGGGCAAGACGGTTCTCATCCAGGAGATGATCCGCCGTGTCGCCCGCAACTTCGGTGGCACCTCGGTGTTCGCCGGCGTCGGCGAGCGCACCCGTGAGGGCAACGACCTCTGGCTGGAGATGGAGGAGGCGGACGTCCTCAAGGACACCGCGCTCGTCTTCGGCCAGATGGACGAGCCGCCGGGCACCCGTCTGCGGGTGGCCCTGTCCGCGCTGACGATGGCGGAGTACTTCCGCGACGTGCAGAAGCAGGACGTGCTGCTGTTCATCGACAACATCTTCCGCTTCACGCAGGCGGGCTCGGAGGTCTCCACCCTCCTCGGCCGCATGCCGTCAGCGGTGGGTTACCAGCCGACGCTGGCCGACGAGATGGGTGTGCTCCAGGAGCGCATCACCTCGACGCGCGGTCACTCGATCACCTCCATGCAGGCGATCTACGTGCCCGCCGACGACATCACCGACCCGGCCCCGCACAACGCGTTCGCGCACCTCGACGCGCAGACCGTTCTGTCCCGGCCGATCTCGGAGAAGGGCATCTACCCCGCGGTGGACCCGCTCGACTCCAGCTCCCGGATCCTCGACCCGCAGGTCGTGGGCGAGGAGCACTACCGGGTGGCCCAGGAGACCAAGCGGATCCTGCAGAAGTACCGCGAGCTCCAGGACATCATCGCGATCCTCGGTATCGACGAGCTGTCCGAAGAGGACAAGGTCACCGTGCAGCGGGCCCGCCGTATCGAGCGGTTCCTGTCGCACCCGATGTACGCCGCCGAGGCGTTCACCGGCCAGCCGGGCGAGAACGTCCCGCTGGACGAGACCATCGCCTCCTTCAAGGGCCTGTGCGCCGGCGAGTACGACCACCTGCCCGAGCAGGCGTTCTTCATGGTCGGCGGCATCGACCAGGCCGTGGCCAAGGCCAAGGAACTCGAGCGTCGCTGATCGCCCTACGGTAGTGGCACGGGCACGAGTACCCGTGCCACTACCTGATCGGAAAGGAACCTACAGAAGTGGCGAAGCTACGCGTAGGGGTTGTCTCACCCGAGCGTGAGATCTGGTCGGGCGAGGCCGACATGGTGATTGCCAAGACCGTGGACGGCGAGATCGGTATTATGCCGCAACACGCACCCGTGCTCGGCGTCCTCGTCGAGGGCGGCGTGCTGCGCGTCAAGCGGGAAGGTGAGCCCGAGCTCGTCGCGGCCGTTCACGGGGGGTTCATCTCCGTGGCCGACGATGAGGTGTCGGTGCTCGCCGAGGTCGCCGAGCTCGGTTCCGAGGTCGATGTCGCGGCTGCCCGAGACGCTCTCGACCGGGCTCAGGCCTCGATCGAGGCCAACCAGGAGGACGCCGACGCGGCGATCGAGGCCAAGCGGGCCAGGGCCCGGCTGCGCGCGGCGGGCGAAGAGGTTTAATACATACAACGGGATTCAGGGGGCGGCCATGGTGGCGACGGTTTCGGTTTTGTTGTTGCTGCTGGTCGCCCTCGTGGTCCTGCGAGGGGTGACGCTCTCCCGCTCGCGCGGCAGCGTGCCCTGTCGCCTCAAAGTAGGCAGCGGAGGCTGGCAGAGCGGGGTTGCCCGTTACGCCGACGGAGAGCTCCACTGGATTCCGCTCATGGGTGTCCGACTGAGGCCGCGCCACGCGATCGCGAGGCGCGGCCTCGTCGTTTCCGCCCGGCGTGAGATCGACGGCGGTCTCTACGCCATCGACTGCGGCGGCAGCACGCGCGGGCTGTCGCTGGCGATGAGCGCCGACGCGCTGACCGGGTTCCTCGCCTGGCTGGAGTCGGCGCCGCCCAGCGCGTACCTCGACGTCGCCTAGCGGGTGGCGCCGGGCTTCCAGAGGATCTCGTTGCCGCCGTGGGCGACCCGGCAGGCGATGAAGAGCAGGTCGGACAGCCTGTTGAGGTATTTGGCGGTCAGCGGGTTGACGTCGTCGTAGGTCTGGAGCGCCGCCCACGTGGTGCGCTCGGCCCTGCGTACGGTGACCCGGGCCAGGTGCAGCGCGGCCGTGGCGGGGTCGCCGCCGGGCAGGATGAAGCTGCGCAGCGGCTTGAGCTCGGCGTTGAGCCGGTCACACTGCTCCTCCAGCCGGTCGATGTAGGACTGCTCCACCCGCAGCGGCGGGAACTCCGGATCGTCCACCACGGGCGTGGCCAGGTCGGCCCCCACGTCGAACAGCTCGTTCTGGATGCGCACGAGGACCGCGACGAGGTCGGCGGGCAGCGTGCCATGGGACAGGGCCAGGCCCAGGCAGGCGTTGGCCTCCTCGACGTCGGCGTACGCGGCCAGCCGGGTGTCGGTCTTGGCGGCGCGGCTCATGTCGCTCAGGTTCGTGGTGCCGTCGTCTCCCGTACGGGTGTAGATGCGGGAGAGGACGACGGGCTTGTCCTTGTCGGCACGCGTCATGGATCCCAGCGTAATGACAAATGTCATCCGAACGGGACGCGCTTTCCATGTCACCTCCATGATTTCCACGACTACCAGGGCGAACTGCACTAAAGCCACCATTGACCCATGATGAGAGAGAGGGCCTGATGCTGGAGATCAGCGAGCTGCGCAAGCGCTTCGCGGGCGGTCCCGACGCCCCCGGCGGCAAGGTCGCCCTGGACGGGATCAGCTTCACGGTACGTCCGGGCGAGATGTACGGCTTCGTCGGCGCGAACGGCGGCGGCAAGACGACGACGATGCGCATCGTCATGGGCGTGCTCCAGGCCGACTCCGGGTCGGTGCGCTGGCGGGACCGACCGCTCGGCGCCGACGACCGCACGCGCTTCGGCTACATGCCCGAGGAGCGCGGGCTGTACCAGAAGATGCGGGTCGCCGAGCAGATCGAGTACTTCGGCCGGCTGCACGGGCTCGGCCCGGCGGCGGCGAAGAAGGCCGCCGACGACCTCATCGAGCGGCTGGGGCTGACCGAGCGCAGGGGAGACGCGGTGCAGGCGCTGTCGCTGGGCAACCAGCAGCGTGTGCAGCTCGCCGTGGCGTTGGTGCACGACCCCGAGGCGCTGGTCCTGGACGAGCCGTTCTCGGGGCTCGACCCCCTGGCCGTGGACGCGCTGGCCGGGGCGTTGCAGGAGCGGTGCAGGAGCGGCGTACCGGTGATCTTCTCCAGCCACCAGCTCGACCTGGTGGAGCGGCTGTGCGACTCGGTGGGCATCGTCTCCGGCGGCCGGATGGTCGCCACGGGCACGGTGGCCGAACTGCGCGCCGCCGAGGGCGACACGTTGCGCGTGGTCGTCCGCGACCCCGCGCCCGGCTGGGCCGACGGCCTGCCCGGCACGGTCACCGTCGCCGGTGACCTGCACACTCTGCGGACGGCCGAGGGCGACGACCAGGAGATCCTGCGCCGCGCCATGAAGGCCGGCCGCGTCGAGCACTTCGGCGCCGAGCAGCCGACCCTCACCGAGATCTTCAAGGAGGCCGTGGCGTGAACGGACTGATGCTGATCGCCCGCCGCGAGATCGTGACGCAGGTGCGCACGAAGACGTTCCTGGTGGGCCTGCTGGTCACCGCCCTATTGGTGGCGGCGGTGTCCTTCGCGCCGAAGATCATGGGCGGGAACGACTCGTACACGGTGGGCACGGTCAACTCCCAGCAGCTCCCGCTGAAGGCCGCCGCGCCGGACGTTGACTTCGAGTGGCGCGCGTTCGGCGACCGGGCCGCCGCCAAGAAGGCCGTACTGGCCGGTGACGTGGACGCGGTGCTGGTCAACGGCGACAAGGTGATCACCGACGGCGAGATCGACTCCAAGCTCGGCGTGCTGATGCAGAGCACGAACCGGGAGATGCGCCTCGGCGCGGCCGGGGTGTCGATCCCGCCGCTGCAGATGGTCTCCGTGGGCGCCGACACCCGCTACGAGGCGGCCAGGACCGGGATCGCCGTGGTGCTGGTGCTCGTCCTCTTCATGCTGCTCATGGGCCAGGTCATGATGGTGGCCATGGGCGTGGTGGAGGAGAAGGGCAGCCGGATCGTGGAGATCCTGCTCGCGGCGGTGCGCCCCTGGCAGCTGCTCGGCGGCAAGATCATCGGTCTGGGCGTGCTCGGGCTGATCAACCTGCTCACGATCCTCGCCGTCGGCCTGGTCGCCACGTCGGTCTCGGGGTTCGCCTCCGACTTCCCGCCCGGCATCCCGGGGCTGGTGGCCGCCGTGCTGGTCTGGTTCGTGCTGGGGTACGCGTTCTTCGCCACGCTCGCGGCCGCCTTCGCCTCGCTGGTCTCCCGCCAGGAGGAGGTGAGCAGCGTGATGTCGCCGCTGACCATGTTGATCATGGCCACCTACTTCGTGGCCTTCTACGCCACCAACGATCCCACGGGCACGCTGGCCACGGTGATGTCGTACATCCCGCCGTTCTCGTCGATGATCATGCCGGTGCGCATGGCGGCGGGGGACGTGCCGATGTGGCAGGTGGCGGCGTCCATGGCGGCGATGGCGGTGGCCGTGCTGGCGGTGCTCTCGTTCGGGGCCAAGGTCTACGAGCGGGCGGTGCTGCGGACGGGCGCCAGGCTGAAGCTCGGCGACGTGCTGCGCGCGGGCTAGATGGACGCGATCACGCGGGCGCGCCGCCTGGCCCGGCGGATGCTCAACTCGACGCTCGTGGTCATGTGGATCTTCCTGGTCATGTCGACGGTCTTCGGCCTCGGCGCCGGGACGGCCACGTGGCCGCGCGCCGCGCTCGCGACGGTCGCCGCGCTCGGTTTCACCTGGATCTACGTCCGGGTCGTCGCCTCGGTCATGGAGCGCCGGTATCCCACGAGAGAGGTCGTGTGGTCCGGCGCTCTGGCGTTCCTGTCGGCGTTGCTCGGCGGGGCCGATCCCATGGGCTGGGGGTTCGTGCCCATGGTGTGGGTGTCCGTGGCGGTGATCGGGTTGCCGGGCCGCAGGGCGCTGGCGCTGGGCACGGCGACGTGCGCGGCCTGCGTCGGGCTCGGCGCGCTGTCCGTGCTGGGCGGTACGGGCCTGCTCGCGCAGAGCGGCGACTCCTTCCTCGCCACGCTGCTCATCATCGCCGTCCTCGACGTCATCTGGGCCACGGCGCTGCCCTGCACCAACCGGATGTGGGCGTGGATCTGGTCGCTGGCCGTACAGGCCCACGACGGCCGCGAGGCGCACACCCGGCTGGCCCTGGCCGAGGAACGCCTGCGCTTCGCCAGGGACCTGCACGACCTGGTCGGGCACCAGCTCTCCGCCATCGCCGTCAAGACCGAGCTCGCCGTACGCCTGGCCGACGCCGACGGCAAGGCGGCCAGGGCCGAGATGTCCGAGGTGAACACGCTGACCCGCAAGGCCCTGCGCGAGCTGCGCCAGGCCGTACGCGGCTACCGCGAGCTTGACTTGACCGCTGAGCTGAATAGCGTGAAGGGAGTGCTCGAAGCGGCCGGCGTCCGCTGCGAGGTGCGGCTGCCCCACCGGGAGCTGCCCCCGGGGGTCGCGCCGGTGTTCGCCTACGCGGTGCGTGAGGCGGTCACGAACGTGCTGAAGCACAGCGCCGCGACCTTCTGCGACATCACGCTGCGCTTCACCGACCAGCAGGCGGAACTGGCGGTACGCAACGACGGCGTGGCCCGCAGGCAGGCCGACGACCTGGGCAGCGGGCTGACCGGCATGGGGGAGCGCATGGCCGCCGTGGGCGGGAGCATGACGGCCCGGCCGACCGGCGACGGACACTTCCTGTTGACGGCGGTCGTGTCACTCCCGATAGGTGGGTAGGTGAGGAGGGCCGGGGTTACGATCCCGGCGACTACGCTTCGTGCGTGATTGAGGAGGTGGCATGCGCGTCCGGCGCAATCCACGAGGCCAGACGGTACGGATCGGCGCCCGGCTCGACGCCGGCACGTCGGCCGGCGTGCGCGAGCGGCTGCACAAGGCGCTCGACGCCGGTGAGGGCGACCTCATCCTCGACCTCTCCAGGTTGGAGATGATCGACGCGACCGGTCTCGGGGTGCTGGTCGGGGCGCATCGGCGCGCGATCAGCGTGCAACGCCGCCTCGTTCTACGGGGGGTGCCCCCGCGGATCATGCGGATCCTGGCGGTGACCCGGCTGAATCGGGTCCTGCACGTCGAGGTTCCCGCGGCCGCGGTGGCCTGAGGACACATATCGGGGCCGGGCGTCGATCAGCCGTCGCCCGCGCCCATTCCACGAGCCGAATATAGAGAGAATGTAGATTTCGGCTGGGCCGCTATCACGGACGCGGGCACTCGTAAAAGGAACTGCGAAGTGATTATTCTGTGACCCGTCACGCAAGGTGATCGGCGGGTCACGACGCACTGAGGCTGCAGATGAAGATGTGCACGGCCACCTCGACGAGTTCGTCGATGCCCGGCTGCTCGTCGGCCAGTATCCATTCGATCAGCAGCTCTTGTAGTGCGCCAATTGCGCCAAGTGCCACCAGTCGCCGATTCAGCGAGCGGGCCTGCGGGAATTCCGCGGAGGCCTCCTCCACGAGCCGCGCGAAGGAGTCTACGGCGCGCTGACGAGAGGCTGTCAGGACATCGCCGGACCTGCGCACCTCCAGGTGCATGATGCGGGCCCGCCGCCAGTCGGCGGTGGCGAACTCGATATAGGCGCGAATCCCCGCCTTGACTCTTCCGTCAAGCGTGCTCGGCGCCTCCTGTAACGCTTTGGCCACAACCGCGAGGCTTTCCTCCACGCACCGCTCGTGCAGCGCCTGGAGCAACTCCTCCCGGCCGCCGAAACATTCGTAGAAGGCGCGGTTGGAGATCCGCGCCTCCGAGCACAATCTTTCGATGGTCGTCGCCGCGAAACCTGGTTTCGCGTATAGCGTGTAGGCGGCCGTCATCAGCCGCTCGCGTCTGTCCGCCAGCCTTTGCTCAGCCGACATTCCCCGGTAAGACCGGTTCACATTCCACCCGTCCAACATGATCGTGGCCCCCAGAGCACACAATTATGGACGGATGATCGGATTTGGGAAAGAGTGCGATGATTATCTTTTACGTCGTCCGTGCAAGAACGTGACAAGCCTGATCAGCCGCTCAAGCTCTCCGGGCCCTCTCCTGAACGAGGTCAGGTTCATGCCGGGCAGGGCGAAGCGCTGGCGGGAGACCGCTTTCGGCCTGGTGAACTCGCGTAGGCCGTCGGCTCCGTGGATGCGGCCGAACCCCGAATCGCCGACCCCGCCGAACGGCAGCGCGGGCACCCCGGCGAAGGAGATGACCGAGTTCACGGCGGTCATCCCGGTACGCATCGCGCGCGCGAGCCGCGTCGCCCGGCGGGCGTCCCGCGAGAAGATCGTGCCCGCCAGCCCGTACGCCGAGGCGTTGGCCAGCTCCAGGGCCTCCTGGACGTCACGGGTGCGCCGGACCGTGATCGTGGGCCCGAACGTCTCCTCCCGTACGGCCGGCGAATCCTCCGGCACGTCCTCCACGATCACCGGATCCACGAACGGCGCCCGTACGGAGTCGCGGCCGCCTGTCACCACTTTTCCGGATTTGGTGGCGTCGTCGATGTGCCGCCTGATGATGTCGATCTGGGCGGGCATGGTGATCGGGCCGTAGTCCTGCCCGGCCTTGACCTCGGCGGCACGGCCCGACAACTCCCGCAGGAACGGCTCGTACACCGAGTCCACCACGTAGACCCGCTCGACGCCCGCGCAGGTCTGGCCGGCGTTGGACATCGCGCCCCACAGGCAGGCGTCGGCCGCGGCGGCCAGGTCGGCGTCGGCGTCCACGATGAACGCGTCCTTGCCGCCGCACTCGGCCACCAGGGGCGTGAGGTTCTCCGCGCACGCCGCCATGACCCGCTTGGCGGTGGCTGTCGAGCCGGTGAAGGCCACCTTCCCCAGCCTGGGATCGGCGGCCAGCGCCGCGCCCGTCTCGCCGAGCCCGGTCACCGTCTGCAACACCGGCTGCTCGGGCACCGACTCGGCGAACAGCTCAGCCAGCCGTACGCCCACCCCGGGGGTGAGCTCGCTCGGCTTGAACACGACCGCGTTGCCCGCCGCCAGCGCGTACGCGATGGAGCCCATGGGGGTGAAGACCGGGTAGTTCCATGGGCCGATCACGCCGACCACGCCGAGCGGCAGGTATTCGAGCGTGGCGGCCAGGTTGAGGCCCATCATGCCGGTGGCGACGCGGCGGGGGCCCAGCACCTTGGCGGCGTTGCGGGCCGCCCAGTCGAGGTGCGTGACGGCCAGTACGATCTCCAGGGTGGCGTCGCCGACCGGCTTGCCCGTCTCCTCGTGCACGAGCGCGGCCAGCTCCCGCAGGTGCCCGGTGAGCACCGCCTTGAAGTCGAGCAGGCGGCGCCTGCGTTCGCCGGGAGGCAGGGCCGCCCACCAGGTGGCGGCGGCCTCGGCCCTGCCGACCGCGTCGTGCACGGCCCGCGCGTCATGCTTGGGATGACTGCCGACGACCTCGCCGGTAGCCGGGTTCAGTGAGTCGAACGTCAGCGTGGTCATGGCGTCACGATAAACCGGTAAGCCGTTGCTTACTAGCTCTGGGGTGGGCGCAACATCCCCCAGATCGGCGGCCCGTCCGGCAGCGTGAAGCGGTCGGTGACGACGAAGCCGAACCTCTCGTAGAAGGGCACGTTCGACTCCTTGCTGCTCTCCAGGTAGACGGGCAGGCCGCCGCACCTTTCCAGGCCCGCGCGCATCAGCGCCCCGCCCGTGCCGGTGCCCCGCGACTCGGGTACGGTGCCGATCTGGGCCAGGTACCAGTAGGGACCAGCGGGCTTGTGCCCGGCGAACGCCTCCTCCAGCAGCAGGCCCTGGTGCGCCCGGTCGCCCATGGCGGCGAGCAGGCCGGGAAGGGCCGTCTCGTGGTCGGGCCGGTGGCCCGGCGGGTCCCACAGCGCGACCCCCGCCGCGGCGCCGCCCCCGTGGAGCGCCGTCTCGGTGATCGCGTGCGTGTGGCGGGCCAGCGTGGCGAACATGCCCGCGGCGCCGTGACCGCCGGGCAGCAGCCAGCCGATCACCGGATCGTCGTGGAACGCCCTGGCCAGCGCCTCGCCCATGGCGTCGAAGTCGTCGGACTCCCTGATCTCCACGCTCATCCCTCCGCGAACCACGAGCCGTGGAAGCCCGCCGGCACCCGCCGGGGCAGCCGTACCGACGCCACGTCGGACAGGTCGGCCGCGTCCAGCACCACCAGCTCGGACGACTCCCCGGAGGTGACGACCGACAGCAGCCACCCCTCGTCCTCGCCGGCGGCCCCCTCGGCCGGTACGAACACGGCCTCGCCGGTGTTGCCGCCGGTCTTCCTGACCTGGGCGGAGCCGTCGCGCTGGTCGTACTTGACGATGGCGTCGGACCCCACCGTGTAGAGGTAGCGGCTGTGCCGCCCGAGCAGGTCCTCGTTGAATGTGGGGAACTCCACGCCGCGGTCGTCCAGCGCCTCCTCCTTGGCCGTGCCGGAGGCCGGGTCGAGGATCCAGCGGTGCAGGGCGGCGGCGCCGGCCGCGCCCGCGTGCCTGGCCGGGTCGACGCTGCCGCCGATGCCGCGCCAGAGGGAGAACCAGGCGTCGGGGGAGTAGCGGGCCGCGTTGAGCACGACGCGCCCGTGGTCGTCCTCCCAGGCGTTGCCGACGTGGAACACGTAGCAGGGATCGACGTCGAACCACCGCGTCGGGCCGCCCGCCCTCGGGGTGAGGCCGATCCTGGCGCCGTAGCCGTCCTCCCAGGCGTACGGCATGCCCTCGCGGTTCAGGTCGAACACCATGGGCAGGTCGAGCCAGATCAGGTGGTTCTCGGTGACGGCGAAGTCGTGCATCATCGTCGGACCCGGCACCTCGATCTCCCTGCTCTCCACCAGCTCGCCGGCGGGCGAGAGCCGGTGGTAGGTGAGGAACGGCGGGAAGAAGCCGTAGCCGAAGAAGTGCAGCTCGCCGGTCAGCGGGTCCTGCTTGGGGTGGGCGGTCATCGCGGTGGTCAGCCGCCCGCCGAAGTCGTACGGGCCCACGGTGGCCAGTTCGGGGGTCACCTCGTGCGGCAGGCCGTTCTCCACGAGCGCCAGGATGCGCCCGGCGTGCCGGATGACGTGCGTGTTGGCGCTCACCGCGGTGAGATCGAGCCCGGTGTCGGAGACGAAGGGCGCGTTCTCCGTGAACTTCCTGGTACGCACCCACCGGTTGCGGTACCACTCGGCGCGCCCGTCGCGCAGCCGGACGCCGTGCAGCATGCCGTGGCCGCCGAACCAGTGACCGGGATCCTCGCCCGGCCGGGGGTTGGGCCCGTTCCGGAAGTATCGCCCGGTCAGCTCGGCGGGAAGCGCACCCGTGATCTCCAGGTCGTGCGCCTCGATCTCGTCGGGAACGGGCGCCAGGTCGCCGCTGAGGTACGAAGGATCACTCATGAACGCTCCAATCTCGATATGTCAAAACTAGAACGTACATAAAAGACCTGTCAACAGTGGAATGTCGGGGCCGAAGAAAAGCCCGGCCCTCGCGAGGCCGGGCCGGTCGGCTAGAAGAGGGTCGGGTTCTCCGGCTCGATGCCGCGCAGGGCGTCGTAGTCGAGCGTCACGCAGTCGATGCCGCGGTCGGTGGCCAGCACCCGCGCCTGCGGCTTGATCTCCTGAGCCGCGAACACGCCCCGCACCGGCGCGAGCAGCGGGTCGCGGTTGAGCAGCTCCAGGTAGCGGGTGAGCTGCTCGACGCCGTCGATCTCGCCGCGCCGCTTGATCTCGATCGCCACCGTCGCGCCCAGGGCGTCACGGCAGAGGATGTCGACCGGGCCGATGGCCGTCATGTACTCCCGCCGGATCAGCGAGTAGCCCTCGCCCAGCGTCGTGATGTGCTCGGCCAGCAACTCCTGGAGGTGGGCCTCCACGCCGTCCTTGATCAGGCCGGGGTCGACGCCCAGCTCGTGGCTGGAATCGTGGATGATCTCCTCCATCGTCAGGACCAGCTTCTCGCCGGTCTTGCCGTGGGTGACCGTCCAGGTCTCGCCGTTCTCCTTGAGCTTGCACGGCGGATTCATCCAGTTGAGCGGCTTGAAGGCGCGGTCGTCGGCGTGGATGCTCACGCTTCCGTCCGCCTTGATGAGAACGAGCCTCGGCGCCATCGGCAGATGCGCCGTGAGCCGTCCGATGTAATCCACGCTGCATCGCGCGATGACCAGCCGCATGACGTTCCACCTTAGCGGCTCTGGAAAACTGGTCGCATGGCGTTTGAAACGGTGGGAGTTGTCGGGCTCGGCACGATGGGTGCCGGGATCGCCGAGGTCTTCGCCCGAGCCGGGCTGCGGGTGATCGGCGTGGAGGCCGACGCCGAGGCCCTGGCCAGGGGGCGCGGGCACGTCGAGCGCTCCACGGCCAGGGCGGCCGACCGGGGCAAGCTGACGGCCGGGCAGCGCGCGGAGATCCTCGGGCGCATCACGCTGACCACCTCGCGGGAGGACCTGCGCGAGGTCGATCTGGTGATCGAGGCCATCCCCGAGGTGCTCGACCACAAGGTGTCGCTGTTCCAGGACCTCGACCGGGTCTGCAAGCCCGAGACCGTCCTCGCCACCAACACCTCCTCGCTGCCGGTCACCGCCGTCGCCGCCGACCTGGGCCGTCCCGGGCGGGTGATCGGCATGCACTTCTTCAACCCGGCGCCGGTGATGCGGCTGGTCGAGGTCGTGAGCACGGTGGTGACCGCGCCCGGGGTGACCGCCGAGATCTCCGAGCTGGCCGGCCGGCTGGGCAAGACGGCCGTCTCGGTGGGCGACCGGGCCGGGTTCGTGGTCAACCGGCTGCTCCTGCCCTACCTCAACCACGCCGCCGTCCTGCTGGAGCTGGGCATCGCCACGCGCGACGGCATCGACGACGCCATGCGGCAGGGCGTGGGGCTGCCGATGGGGCCGTTCGCGCTGCTCGACCTGATCGGGCTCGACACCGCGTACGAGGTGATGGAGGTGCTGTTCGACGAGACGCGCGACCGCCGCCACGCGCCCTCGCCGCTGCTGCGCGAGCTGGTCACCGCCGGGCTGCTCGGGCGCAAGAGCGGCCACGGTTTCTACGGGCCGCAGGAGCCGCCCAAGGAGCCGGAGAAGTCCACGGTCATCACGTTCGCGATCGACGGGCCCGACGTCCACGGGCTCGGCGAGCGGCTGCGGGCGGCCGGCTTCCGCCCGTCCGACGATCCCGACACCGTGCTGCGCTGCACCGACCGTCCGGTGATCGAGCACGCCGTACGCCTGTCCGACCCCGCCCGCATGGTCGGCCTGCACGTCGTCGGCGACAAGGTCGCCGAGCTGGCCGGCACCGCGCTCACCTCGCCCAGGGCCGCCAAGGCGGCGCGCGACCTGATGAGGGTCGCCGGGCTGACCCCCGTGTCCTGCAAGGACCGGGCCGGGTTCGTGACCGACGCCCTGCTCTTCCCCTACCTCAACGACGCCGTGCGCATGTACGACTCCGGCTACGCCTCCATGGCCGACATCGACGCCGCCATGCGGCTGGGCTGCGGCTACCCGGCCGGTCCGTTCGAGATGCTGGGCTACCTCGGGTTCGCCAGGGTCCGCGACGGCCTGCGGGCCCTCTACGCCGAGTACCGCGAGCCCGCCTTCGCTCCCGCCCCCCTGCTCGACCAGCTCGTCACGGCCGGTGTGAGCGAGTTCCCCCGCTCATGAGCCCGCGCCGCGCCCGCAGGAGGGACGACTCCCGCCCACTCGGCTTCCCCACCGGCACCGACAAGGTGGAGGAGTGGCCGGACGGCGACTGGAAGGTCCGCATGCTCACGGGCGCGTCCTCGACCAAGACGTACCGGTGCCCCGGCTGCGACCAGGAGATCCTGGGCGGCAGGCCGCATCTGGTCGCCTGGCCCGACTGGCCGGGCGGCGACGAGGAACGCCGCCACTGGCACCCGACCTGCTGGCGCAAGAGACTCGACCGCGGCCCCGGCCGCAGCCGCTACTAGGAGGACCCCCGTGGAGATTCGCGCGGCCACCGTGCTGCCCGCCAGGCGTGAACCGATCGAGCTGCACACCGGCGACGGCCTCAGACTGGTCGGCGAGCTGGCCCAGCCCCTCGACCGGCCGCCCGTTGCGACCCTGGTGACGTTGCACCCGCTGCCCACCCACGGCGGCTTCATGGACAGCCACGTCTACAAGAAGGCCGCCAACCGGCTGCCCGCGCTCGCCGACCTCGCCGTGCTGCGCTTCAACACGCGCGGCACCAGTTCCGAGCGTGGCACCTCCGAGGGCACGTTCGACGGCGGCGAGGGCGAGCGGTTCGACGTGACGGCCGCGCTGGAGTACGCCGAGTACCACGACCTGCCGCGCGTGTGGGTGGTCGGCTGGTCCTTCGGCACCGAGCTGGCCCTGAAGTGGGCCCACGACCCCCTGGTCGAGGGCGCGATCCTGCTCTCGCCCCCGCTCCACAGGGCGACCGACGACGACCTCGACGCCTGGGCCGGGTTCGGACGGCCGCTGGTGGTGCTGGTGCCCGAGTTCGACGACTACCTGCGTCCCGAGGAGGCCCGCCGGCGCTTCGCCAGGGTGCCGCAGGCCGAGGTCATCGGCGTGGACGGCGCCAAACACCTGTGGGTGGGCGAGCCCTACGTGCGGATCGTGCTGAACGAGATCGTCCGGCGGGTCAACCCGGAGGCGTACCCGCTGCCGTCGGACATCTGACGGTCACCTCCAGCCCGCCCTCCGGCCGCGCGACGACCTCCAGCGTGCCCTGATGGGCCCGGACGACGGCGGCGACGATCGACAGGCCGAGCCCCAGCCCGTCGCCGACCGCCTTCCGGCCGCTGTCCAGCCGCTGGAAGGGCTGCAACAACGTCCCGATCCGGTCGGGCGGGATCACCGGGCCGCTGTTCGCGACGGTGAGCGTCGCCCGGCCGTCCCGCACGCCCGTGGCCACCGTGATCCACCCGTCCGGTACGTTGTGCCGCGCCGCGTTGTCCAGCAGGTTCGCGACCAGGCGTTCGAGCAGGGCGCGGTCACCGGAGGCGGGCGCGGGCCGCAGCGCCGCCTCGATCCGTACCGCGGAGTCCGGCCGCTGGTCGAGCGCCTGCCCGGCGACCGCGGCCAGGTCGAGCGGCCGGCGGTGCTCCAGGCCCTGCTGGCTCCTGGCCAGGGTGAGCAGCGCCTCGATGAGCTGTTCCTGGTGTCTGCCCGCCGCCAGCAGGCGGTCCAGGACGTGGCGCAGCGCGGCGGCGTCGGCGTCCGGGTTGGCCAGCGCGATCTCGGCCATCGCCCGTTGCAGGGTCAGCGGGGTACGCAGCTCGTGGGAGGCGTTGGCCACGAACCGCCGCTGCGCGGTGAAGGCGGCCTCCAGCCGGTCCAGCAGGTCGTCGAAGGTGTCGGCCAGCTCCTTGAGCTCGTCCTGCGGCCCGGACGCGGCCAGCCGCCGGTCGAGCCGGTCGGCGGTGATACGCCGGACGGTCGCGGTCATGTCGTGCAGCGGCCGCAGCACCCGCCCGGCCGTCAACCGGCCCAGCAGGACCGAGGCGAACGCCATGACCACGAGGGCGATCACCGAGTTGACCAGCAGCCTGCGCAGCCCGGCCGCCTGCTGCTCGGCCAGGTACGCCACGTCCACCCGCGGCACGGTCACCTCCGGCCCGCCGGGTGCGACGGGGCCGACCGGCGCCACCGGGACGGGCGAGAACGCGACCAGCAGGTAGATCAGCGCGACCAGCAACATGCCGGCGGCCAGGAACAGGCCGCTGTAGAGCAACGTCAGCCGCAGCCGTACGGTCCGCCGCACGCCGGGACACCTCCGCTCATATCCGGTACCCGGCCTGTGGGACGGTCTCGATCAGCGGCGGGGCGCCGAGCTTGCGGCGCAACCGGCTCACCGTCACCTTCACGGTCTGGGTGAACGGGTCGGCGAACTCGTCCCAACCGCGTTCGAGCAGCTGCTCGGCCGAGACCACCGCGCCCCTCGCCGACAGCAGCAGCTCCAGCACCGCGAACTCCTTCGGGCTGAGCGTCAGCCGGCGCCCGTCCCCGGTGGCGACCCGCGTGGACGGGTCCAGCCGCAGCCCGCCGTGCACCAGCACCGGCGGCAGCGCCGGTCTCGTCCGCCTGGCCAGCGCCCTGATCCTGGCCACCAGCTCGGCGAACGCGAACGGCTTCGGCAGGTAGTCGTCGGCCCCGATGCCGAGCCCGCTCACCCGGTCGTCGATGGTCCCGGCGGCGGTGAGCATCAGCACCCGCGCCGGGCGCTCCCCGGTGGCCAGCCGCCCGCACACCTCGTCGCCGTGCAGGCCGGGCAGGTCGCGGTCGAGCACGACCACGTCGTAGTCGTTGACGGACGCGCGTTCGAGCCCGGTGTGCCCGTCCAGGGCCACGTCGACGGCCATGCCCTCGCGGCGCAGGCCCGCGGCCACGGTGTGGGCGAGCTCCTCGTGGTCTTCGACGATCAGCACCCTCATGGTGTGCCCAGCATGCCCACGGCGGGGTTACAGCGGGGTAACCGCGGGCGTTCCCGGGTGGTAACCGGGGGCCGGGTTCTCTGTGAGTGTCGGACGAAACGGAGGGATCATCATGAAGGGTTCGACCATCAGGCGGCTCACGCTGGCCGCCCTGGTCTTCGCCACCGCCGCCGGGACGGGCGGGGCGGCGGCCTCGAACGCGACGGCCGCGCCGGACGACGGCGGCAAGGCGTTCACGGACTGCATGCGCGCGCCCGACCTGCCGGACTTCCCCGAGGTCACCGTCTCGGAGAGCGGGCTGATCAACCTGAGCATCGACGGCGAGCGGGTCGGCGTGCTGTCGGCCAAGTACGGGGCGGCGGTCAAGGCCTGCGAGCCGCTGCTGCCCGCCGGGACGACGTTCCCCGCCGGGCCCCCGGCCCCGGCTGCCCCGAGCGCCCCGGCGCGGCCGGCCTAGCGCCCGGTCAGGATCGGGCATGGCGCAGGTCGAACGCTCTTTGTAGAATCTTGTTCGGTTCGCGAGCGAGGAGGCACTGTGGGCGCGTTCGACCTCAACGGCAGAACGGCTCTGGTCACCGGGGCGTCGAAGGGCATCGGACGGGCCATCGCGCTCGCCTACGTCGCGGCGGGCGCCGACGTCGCCCTGGTCTCCAGATCGGCCGAGACCCTGGCCGAGGTGGGCAAGGAGGTCGAGGCGCTGGGCCGGCGGGCCGTGGTGATCCCGGCCGACCTCACCGACCGCGAGGCCGCCGCCGCGGCCGTCGCCGCCTCGATCGACGGGTTAGGGCACCTCGACGTCGTCGTCAACAACGCCGGCGGCTCGAACTTCCTGGTCGAGTTCAAGGACCTGCGCCTGTCCGGGTGGGACAAGCTGATGCGGCTCAACCTCGACTCGGCCATGGCCGTCTGCCACGCCGTCGCGCCCCACCTGCTGGCCCGGGGCTCCGGATCGGTGATCAACGTGGCCTCGGTGGCGGCGCGCGGCGCCCCGCTGCTGGCCCCGTACGCCGCCGCCAAGGCCGGGCTGGTGGCCCTGACGAAGACGCTCGCGGCCGAATGGGCCTCCGGAGGCGTACGGGTCAACGCCCTGTGCCCCGGCTGGACGGCCACCGACCTCAACCGCAACCTGTGGGAGGACGAGGCGACCGGCGCCGCCACGGTCGCCGGCGTGCCCATGCGGCGGTGGGGCACGCCCGAGGAGATGGCCCAGCCGGCGGTGTTCCTGGCGGGGGAGGCGTCGGCGTACATGACGGGCCAGGTGCTGTTCGTCGACGGCGGGGCCACCGCGATCGGCTGAGCGCCGTCAGGCGGGGCCGACGTTCGTCCTCACGGGCGATGTCCGGAAGTGGGCAGGCTTATCGCGGTATACCGGCATCGTCAATAAGTGAATGTGTCGGTGAACCGGGCTACCGTGTGGTCCGTGCAGCTCTACATGAGATCGGCCGGGACCGGGCTCCCGGTTGTGCTGCTTCACGCGTTCCCGTTGTCGTCGGCGATGTGGCTGGCCCAGCGCGAGGCACTGGCGAGGGTCTGCCGGGTGGTGACCCCCGACCTGCGTGGGTTCGGCGGGTCCCGGCTGGGTGACGACGAGCCCTCCCTCGACCTGATGGCCGACGACGTCGCCAGGCTGCTCGACGAGGAAGGCATCGACCGGGCGGTGGTCGGCGGGCTGTCGATGGGCGGCTACGTGACCATGGCGTTCTGCCGCAGGCATCCCGACCGGGTGCTGGGCGTGATCCTGGCCGACACCAAGGCCAGCCCCGACCCGCCGCCGGCCAGGGACAACAGGGAGCGCATCGCGCAGGCGGTCATCGACGGCGGGAGCGACGTGCTGGTCAGCGAGGTGCTGCCGACGCTCATCGGGCCCACGACCAAGGAACGCAGGGCCATGGTGTTCGGCCGTGTCAAGGGCCTGGTGCAGTCGGCCCCGCCGGGAGCCGTGGCCTGGGCCCAGCGCGCAATGGCCGCCCGCCCCGACTCCTTCGGCACGCTGAGCGAGCTGAAGGTGCCCCTGCTGATCGTCGTCGGCGAGGAGGACGAGCTGTCGCCGCCCGCCGACGCCGAGGCCATGGCGCGGGCCGCGCCCGAGGGCAGGCTGGAGATCATCCCCAAGGCCGGTCACCTGAGCGCGGTCGAGCAGCCGGAGGCGTTCAACGCGGCGGTGGCCGAGTTCCTCAGGACCGAGCTTGGCGGGGCAACACGATCTCCCGGATGATCAGCGCGATGGCTGCGGCCACCGGGATCGCCAGCAGTGCTCCGACGATGCCGAGCAGGGCGCCGCCGAACAGCGCGGCGATCACCGTTACGGCGGGCGTCACGTCCACCGAGCGCTTCATCACCCTGGGATAGATGAAGTAGTTCTCGATCTGCTGGTAGACCACGAAGAAGATCGCGCAGGCGATGCCGGCGGGCAGCGACTGCAGCAGCGCGACCCCCGTGACGAGCACCGCGCCGATCGTGGCGCCGACCAGCGGGATCAGGTCGGTCAGTGCCACGACGAGGGCGAGCGCCAGCGCGTACTGCACTCCCGCGATCGACAGGAAGATCCAGGTCAGTACGCCCGCGATGACCGAGATGAGGACGTTGCCCGCGACATAGCCGCCGATGCCGGTGAGGATCTGCTCGGTGATGGCCGACGTACGGGTGCGGCGCGAGGCCGGGACCAGCCTGAGCAGGTAGTCCTTGATCGTGTGCAGCGAGCCGAGGAAGTACAACATGAGCACCAGCAGCGTCACCGTGGTGAACACGCCGTTGAGCACCACCAGCCCCGCGCCCATGATGCCGCTGGCCAGCGCGGGCCCGAGCGTGCTGGTCACGAACGAGCGCACCTGCGCCAGCACGTGGTACTCGGCCTCGATCTGGCGGACCGTCGGATGGTTGCTCAGATCGGTGATGTAGCCGGGCACCGCCGCGATGAACTCCGACAACTGCTGGCTCACCGGCGGCACCACGGCCAGGCCGAACAGCGTGAACGCCACGATGACCCCGGTGAACACGATCGAGATCGCCAGCCGCCTGGCCAGGCCGCGTCGTTGTAACGCCTCGACCGCGGGGTTGAGGCCCACGGCCAGGAACATCGCCACGACGATGAGGATGATCGTGCTGAGGGACTTCTCGATCATCTGCGCGAGCGCGATGGCGGTCAGCACACCCAGCCCGCCCACCAGCCCGAACAGGAACGGGCCGCGGGCGAACGGTTTGCCGGGCAGCCCGTACGGCGCCGGCTCCTCGGAGGACGCGGCCGCCTTGGGCTCCTCGGCGGTCCTGGGCTCGGCTTCTGCGGACACGGAGGGCTCCTAGGGGGACGGAGGTGTCGGTGAAACAGAAAGAGAGCCTAGCGACCCCAAGGTCACCAGGCTCTCTCTCCAGCCGTGCTACAACCCCCGTGTGCGGTGTCCGTCTAGCCCGCCGTCACTCCTGCCACCACTCCGCGTCGTCCTCGCTCTTGGCCTCGACCTTGGGAGCGGGCGTCGTGGGCGGCGCGGCCGGCTCGGCGGCCGGGGCGGCGATGGCCGGGGCGGCCGGGGCCGCGGCGACCGCGGGCTCCGGCTCCAGGCCCGGCAGAGCGGCGCCGCCGAGCAGCTGGCGCAGCTGGGCCAGGTGGCTGGTGATGCTGTCACGCTGCCTGGTCAGCTCGTCGACCTGGCGCTGCATCGTCGTACGGGTGCGCTCGGCGTCGTTCTTCGCCTCGGTGACGATCGTCTCGGCGCTGGACTTGGCCTCCGTCATGACCGTCTCGGAGCTCTTGCGGGCGTTCGCGACGAGCTGCTTGGCGTGCAGGTCGGCCTCGCGGCGGGTCTGCTCGGCCTGCTGGGTGGCCTTCGTGGCCCGCGACTCGGCCGTGGCCGCCCGCTGCTCGGCCTCGGCGACCATCTTCTGCGTGTTGGCCTGGGCGGTGGCGTGGCGCTCGGCCTCCTGGCGCTCGGCCTCCTCGCGGCGGGAGGCGAGCTGGATCTCGAACTCCGCCTCGTCCTGGGCCCGCTTGGCCTCCGACTCCTCCAGCACCCGCTGAGCCTGCGCGCGCATCTCGTCGGCCTGCCGCTTGGCGGTGGTCAGCACCTCGTCGCGCTCACGCTTGGTCGAGGCGCGCAGCTGCGCCACCTCGCGCTCGGTGGTGGTGCGGAGCTTGGCGATCTCGCGCTCGGCGTCGGCCCGCTTCTCCGCCACCTCGTGGTCGGCGGCGGCACGCAGCTTGGCGGCCTCGCGCTCGGTGGTGTTGGTCAGCTCGTCGGCCTCGCGGCGGGCGGTGGAACGGATCTCCTCGGCGTCCCGCTCGGCGGTGGAGCGCATCTCGTCGCTCTCCCGCGTGGCCTGGGCCCGCTTCTCGGCGGCCTCGGCCTCGGCGGCGGCCCGCAGGTCGGCGGCCTCGACCTTGGCGGCCGCCTTGATCTCGTTGGCCTCGGTCCTGGCGGCCTGCACGAGCTCGGTGGCCTGCTCCTCGGCCAGGCGCAGCAGCTGCTCGATGCGGGCGCCCAGACCCGAGTACGTGGGACGCTCCTGCTCCTGCAACTGGCGCTGGGAGTCGGACAGATCGCGCTGCAGGTTGGTGACCTGCTCCCTCGACTGGCGTAGTTCCAGGTCGAGCTGCTTGAGGTGGTCGTGTACCTGATGCCGGTCGTAGCCCCTGAGCACGACGTCGAACTCGCGTGCCGGGGCGTCCTCGAAGAAGTTGTTGAGCTGGGCGTCGATGTCGGACTGCATGGAGGCTCGATCCTGGGTTGTCGAGACGGCTACACGGGCCGGACGGGGGGTTCGGGGCATCCGAGCCAGGAGCCTGTGCCTCGCGGCAGGCTCCCTGTCCGGTGGGAAGCCAGCGTACTCCGCTGGTGCCACCTTCGGGCCCCGTCCAGCTTTCTGCGTGACTAGTTACTTATGAACGATATTTCCGTTTGCTAGCGCGGGGCCGCTTGGACCAACTCGGTGAGCATTCCTCCCACATCTTTGGGATGCAGGAACGCGATCTGCGACCCCATGGAACCGTGGCGTGGACGTTCGTCGAGAACCCGCACGCCCCTCTCGTTGATCTTAGTCATGGCCTCGGTGACGTCGGAAACCCCAAATGCCACATGGTGGACACCTTCGCCCCGCTTAGCGAGGAATTTTCCCACAGGCGAGTCCTCGGAGAGCGGTTCCAGAAGCTGAATGTAGGAGCCCCCGCCTTCGCCGTCCGCGATGTGCAACATCGCCTCCTTGACGCCCTGCGCCTCGTTGACCTCCCGCGCCACGACGGTCAGCTCGAATGTCTCGGAGAAGAACGCGATCTTCTCCTCCAGGTCGCGGCAGGCGATCCCGATGTGATCGATGCGCATGAACATTGTGTGGCCTACCTCCATAGCGGGCGAGCTCCTACTCGTGGGTATGGTGTCAAAGAACCCCTCGTGAGCACAGGAGGCCGCCGCCAATGTCCAGTTCCGTCATCGTCGCCGGAGCTCGTACCCCCATCGGCAAACTGCTCGGCGCCCTGTCCGGGCTGCCCGCCGTCGAGCTGGGGGGCATCGCCATCAAGGCCGCCCTGGAACGTGCCGGAGTGGCCCCGGAGGCCGTCGAGTACGTGATCATGGGCCAGGTCCTCCAGGCCGGCGCGGGGCAGATCCCCTCCCGCCAGGCCGCGGTCAAGGCCGGCATCCCGATGACCGTGCCCTCGCTGACCGTCAACAAGGTCTGCCTGTCGGGCCTCGACGCCATCGCCCTGGCCGACCAGCTCATCCGTGCGGGTGAGTTCGACATCGTGGTCGCGGGCGGCATGGAGTCGATGACCAACGCCCCCCACCTGCTGCCCGGCCTGCGCAAGGGCGTCAAGTACGGCAACTCCGGCGTGGTCGACTCCATGGCCCACGACGGCCTGTTCTGCGCGTTCGACCAGTGCGCGATGGGGGAGTCGACCGAGCGGCACAACACCAGGCTCGGCATCGGCCGTGAGGAGCAGGACGCCCTGTCGGCCCGTTCCCACCAGCTCGCCGCCGCCGCGACCAAGAACGGCGTCTTCGAGGAGGAGATCGTCCCGGTCGAGATCCCGCAGCGCCGCGGCGAGCCGGTGATCGTCCGGGAGGACGAGGGCATCCGCGCGGACACCACGGCCGAGGCCCTGGCCAAGCTGCGCCCGGCCTTCGCCGCCGACGGGACCATCACGGCCGGCTCGGCCTCCCAGATCTCCGACGGCGCGTGCGCCGTGGTCGTCATGTCCAAGGCCAAGGCCGAGGAGCTCGGGCTGCCGTGGCTGGCCGAGATCGGGCGGCACGGCAACGTGGCCGGGCCCGACGCCTCCCTTCAGTCGCAGCCGGCCAACGCCATCAAGCACGCCCTGTCCAAGCAGGGACTGACCGCCGACGACCTCGACCTGGTCGAGATCAACGAGGCCTTCGCGAGCGTCGTGCTGCAGTCGGCCAAGGAGCTCGGGGTGCCGCTGGACAAGGTGAACGTCAACGGCGGCGGCATCGCCCTGGGGCACCCGATCGGGGTGTCGGGGGCGCGCATCGTGCTGACGTTGGCGTACGAGCTGAAGCGGCGCGGCGGCGGACTGGGCGCGGCCGGCCTGTGCGGCGGCGGCGGCCAAGGGGACGCGCTCATCATCCGCGTCCCCTGACCCGTTCCGCCGGTCGGCTACCTCGTCACCGGGTGCTCGGCGTGCCGTTCACCCGGTCTGACGAGTTCGCAGACGCCGTTGGAGCATGAGCGGCGCATTCGTCCCATCGAGATGATCTCCACCAGCGCCATCACCCAGCACGCCGGGCAGCCGCGGAGCGCGAGTGCGCCGACGATGACGAGCACCAGGCTGACCGGGCCGACCAGCGGGATGAGGGCAACCGCGGCGATCAGCGAGCCGAAGCCCACCGTGCCGCGGACCAGGTGGCGGGCCAGCGACACGCCCGCCTGCGAGTCAGTCATGGAGAGCTCCTCCGGTCAGCAGGCCGTGCACGGCCGCACGGGCGCGGTGCAGACGGGACTTCATCGCCGGGACGCTCAGCCCGAGGGCCGCGGCGACCGTACGGCCGCTGAGACCCTGGACGTCCCGCATGATGAGCACCTTGCGCTGGTCGGCGGGCAGCGCCGCGATGGCGGCGGCCACCCGCGCGGTCTCCAGGCGCTCGAACACCTCCTCCTCGGCCGACAACGCGGCGGCCGAGGAGTGCACGGCCGGGTGGGGACGCAGCATCAGACGGGCCCGCCTGATGCATTCGTTGCGGATGATCCGGAACATCCACGAGGCGAGCGCCCCGGACGCGCGCAGGGTGCCGATCTTGCGATACAGCACGATCAGGGCTTCCTGAGCGGCGTCCTCGGCGTCCTCCGGAGTGGCGCACAGCGTGTGGGCGAAGCGCTGTACATGTGGATGGGCGCCCGACACCAGCGCGGCGATCGAGTCGGCGTCGCCGGCGCGGGCCGCGTCGATCAGCCGCTCGTCGGACCACGCGCGCCCGGTCACGTCGCCCGACAGCGGCCGGGCGAGGCCGGGCCAGTGCAGGTCAGTCACGTCCCCGCCTCCTCCTGCGCAGCACGACCATGCATGTGCAGATCAGTACGGCGGCCACCCCGGCCGCGATCGCTACCACCACGATGTTCTCCCATTGTCTCGTCGGTACGACGGACATGAGAGGCGGCGGCCCCCGGAAAGGATTCAGGAGGTCCTGGTGAAGTCGGCGATCCAGTTGGTCTCCCAGGTCGTCCCGCCGTCGGGGGAGAAACGTTGTTCCCAGCGGCACGACCCTTCGGTGATGTCCGACCAGATGTACGCGACCTTGATGGGCCGGCCGTCGTACACGTCGTCGCAGGTGAACTCGCCGCGCCCGGTGGCGTCGAAGCGGCCTACGACGGGCGGCAGGGACATGCCGGTGGCGCTGCCGGCCCAGTAGAGCGCCCATTCGTCGGCGGCCTTGTCGTACAGGCGTAACGTCACGCCGGCGGCGGCCTCGCTGGGGAAGGTGACCTCGTCGATGTTGCCGGCGCCGTCCAGGACGCTCCAGCACCTGGTGTGGCCGGTGAACTCGTACCATTCGTCGCTGCCGGCGAGCACCTTGCGCAGCCGGCGCTGTCGTGAGGTCCAGGTGCCGACGAAGAAGTCGAAGTTGTTGTCCATGGCCGGACGGTATGCGGCCATCCCTGACATCTTCCGTCAGTGTCCCGGCGGGTGAACGCGCGACACCCCGGTCCCACCAGGAACGGGACCGGGGTGTCGCTCACGCTGCGCTCGCGCCGGCCAGGAATCCGGCGACGGGCGCGCCCCCTAAGGGGGCATCTCAGCCCGGCCGCGAGGGAGGCTGCGGCCGGGCTGCTTGTGGGGCGTCATGAAGCCAGGAACTTGGCGAAGACCGAGCGGTGGCGACGCTCGGAACGCTGTCCCTTCAGTGCCTCCCGTACGCGCCGCTGCTCGGCGGCGGCCTGACGGTGTTCGGCGGCGTGGTGCTGCATGACGGAGTATTCGAGTTCGGCGTTCATCCGAGTTCTCCTGCTGTTCGTGTTCCTTGTTCCCTGCACTTTTAAGACTCCTCCTAAGGCCCCTCCCGGCACATCGGGCGGATGTCCTATCTGGCGGGGTTCTGGCAGGTAGGGAGGTACTTAGGAGGGCACCCCCATGCCCTAAGGACACCCGGGGATACCTAGGCGGGAACACGAACGGCCCCCTCCACCAGGGGCGGCGGGGGTCAGGGCTCGTCGGTGAACTTCACGCTCACCTTGGTGAACCCCAGCGACTTGAGCATGCCCGTCAGCATGGACCTGGTGTTGGCGTCGGCCCGCGCGCGCAGGTCGCTCGCCACCGCCGCCTCGGTGATCTTCCTCTCCGCCAGCAGGTAGAGCTCGCGCTGGTCGCCCGGCGAGCCCGACAGGAAGTCCTGGACGCGGTCGAGCAGGCCGCGCTGCTGGGCGAACACGTACGAGCGGCGGTTGTCCAGGTTGGGCTTCTCCAGCTGGGCGCGCGGGAGGCGGACGGTGGCCTCGGTGCGCTCCTCGTTGACGGTCACCGCGCCGGCCGCCATGGCCGAGAAGTCCACGTACGCGTCGACGCCGCCGGCGCCCACGAACAGCGTCCGGGTGCCCTTGACGGCGTCGGGCAGGAAGTTGGCGTCCTTCTCCAGATCGACGACGACCTGGAAGTTGCCCGTCGCGGCCTCGAACCGGCTGAGGTCCTTGATGGACTGCAACAACACCGGCCCGCTGCGGTCGACGGTCTGCTCACCGAGCGGGTTGAGCCAGGTCCAGGCCAGCCGGCCGCCCACCACGAGCAGAACCGCCAGGACCAGGAACCCCGCCGCGTATCGCCACCTGCGGCGCCGCCGGGGAGCCACGTCCGGCGGCGTCGTCTGGGAAGTCGTCATGGGTGCATGACTACCCGCTCGTCGATCATCATTGCCAGCCATAGGGTGACAACTTCGTCCTCAGCCTTGTCCTCGGTTTTGTCCGCAGCTTCGTTCTCGGCTTCGTTCTCGGCTTCGTTCTCAGCCGGACGCGCCGGAGGTGCCCGCCGTGCCGGGATCGGGGTAGACCGGGTAGACGTGGCTGCTCTCCGGGGTGGGCCGGGCGGGGGACGTCATCGCCGGCATGCCGGCCGGGCCGCCGCCGAAGTGGGTGCTGGACAGGCGGCAGGCCTGGAAGTCGCTGTAGAACATGCGCAGCCACTCCCTGCGCTGGTGCTCGTCGAGCCCGGAGAACCAGGACGCGGCGTACTGGTGCTCGGGCAGCGGCCCGCCGGGCAGGGGCTCGCCGCGCAGCCAGGCCATCACGATCTCCCGGTAGCCGTCGGCCGGCGTGCCGGGGCAGCGGGCGGCCAGCGCGTCGATGTACTCGTACGCCGCCTCCTCGGCGAACCCGGCCGACAGGTCGGGCACGTGGATCGGCGCGAGGCCGTTGGAGGGCTTCAGCGGCTCGTCGAGCGGCCGCTGCTCGACCCGCGTGAACGCGGCCGGGGTGCCGGCCAGCCGCGAGGCGATCTGCGTGAACACCGCGCCCAGCTCGGTCTGCCCGGCCCGCATCCCGGGGTGGAGGCACACGGTGATCGGCCACTCCTGGCAGGCGTAGGCGATGTCCTCGGCCGCGGCCGGCTTGGGGTGGGCCAGCATCCGCGACACGCCCATGCCCGCCGCCAGCACGGCCAGCAGCGCGCACGCCAGCACCAGGGCCTGCCTGGTCACCAGCGCCGCCCAGCCGAGCAGCAGCGCGCAGGTGATGCCGAGCAGCCAGATCGTCTGGTCGAAGAACGGCGCCCCGCCCAGCCCCTGGAACAGGTCGTACGGCTCGCCCGTGCCCGGCGCCAGCCTGTCGGCCAGCCCCCGGTCGTCGGCCAGCCACGAGAAGGCGCCATAGCAGGCCAGCCCGGCGATCGGCGGCGTGAGCGCCTTGGGCACGACCCAGCCGGCCACCCACCCGATCACTGCGTAGAGCGCCAGGCCGGCCATGCCCATGCCCAGCCCGGACAGGCTCAGCCGCCCCGCCTGGTCGGTGAGCACGGTCTTGACCGCCAGCACCAGCACCGTCGCGCCGAACGAGCCCAGCACCACCACCACGATCGCCAGCGGCGCCTTGAGCGCCCGCCACGTCGTGAGCGAACGCCCGCGCAGGGCCCGCCGCTTGCGCAGCGCCACCCACGCGGCGAACGCGGCCGCTACAGGCCCGGTCATCCGCAGCGAGCCGATGACCGCGGCCAGGATGTTCTCCCACGCGTCGACGCCAGGTATCAGGACGTTCCACGCCGCGACCAGGCCGAGAGCGAGCAGGACCGCCACTGTCACGGCCGCGCTGTGCTTCAGCTCCTCGCGTGAAACGCCCGCGTGCTCACGCACGCCTTATCCCGTTGCAGTTCACCAAGCACCCCCCGTGCCCCTGGCGAGGCGGAAGAATGCAAGCCCAGACCCGTCCCCACGGCAGATGGACTTGGCTTCCGCGTCACCTTACGTAAGAGAACCATAACGGAGCGTGATGATTGACGGTCGGATTCTTGGTCAAGCGGTGAAGCCTGTCGCTCCAGGTGGCCCGGAGAAACCGGGACGAGAGGCGCGCTACCGTAGCGCTGTGTCCCATCCGAAGCCGCTCAATCTGCCGTTCGATCCCATCGACCGCGCCGCGGAGAGCTGGCGTGCCCGTTTCGGGCCTTCCTCCGCGATGGCCGCGGTGACCTCCATCATGAGAGCCCAGCAGATCCTGCTGTCGCAGCTCGACTCGCTCCTGAAGCCCCATGATCTCACCTTCGCCCGCTACGAGGCGCTGGTTCTGCTGACCTTCAGCCACACCGGCTCGCTGCCGCTGTGGAAGATCGGCGAGCGGCTCATGGTCCACCCCACCAGCGTCACGAACACCGTGGACAGGCTGGAGAAATCCGGGTTCGTCTGCCGCCTGCCCAACCCGCGCGACGGCCGCGGCGTGCTCGCCGAGATCACCGACAAGGGCAGGGAGGTCGTACGCCGGGCCACGGCCGACCTGATGGCCGCCGAGTTCGGCCTGACGATGTACGCCGAGGACGAACTCCAGCAGATCTTCGACCAGCTCCGCACGCTGAGGGTGGCGGCGGGTGACTTCGCCGGCCCGTCCATGCGGCAAGATGAGGAGCATGGCGGACTTCTCTAGGCCCGGGTCGCTCTACGGAGCTGTGGACCTGGGCGCGCGCAAACAGGCACTGGAGGCCCAGGCCCGGCGGGAGGCCGCCGGTCCCCAGGGGGCCCCGTCGGCCTCGGTCGTCGGCGTGACCGAGGAGACCTTCACGACGGACGTCATCGACCGTTCGATGACCATGCCGGTCGTGCTCGACCTGTGGTCGCCGAGGGCGCCCGGCAGCGCCCAGCTCAGCCCCGTGCTGGAGAAGGTGATCGGCGACATGGGCGGCAGAGCCGTCCTGGCCAAGGTCAACGTCGACACCAGCCCCCAGATCGCGCAGGCGCTGCGGGTGCAGGCCGTGCCGACCGTGCTGGCCATCTTCCAGGGGCAGGCCGTCACCGGCTTCCAGCAGGTGCTGCCCGAGCAGGAGGTGCGCCGCTGGCTCGACGAGCTCATGGGCGCGGTCGAGCAGCCCTACCAGGCCAACCCCGACGCCCGGCCGGCCGCGGCCGAGGAGGGGGAGGAGGCGCCCGCCGGGCCGCCCGCCGACCCCGACCTGGTGGCCGCCGAGCAGGCCATCGACGCCGGAGACCTCGACGCGGCCGAGGCGGCCTACCAGCGCCTGCTGGCCCGCATCCCGGGCGACGAGGACGCCAAGATGGGCCTGGCGGGCGTCGGCCTGATCAAGCGCACCTCCGAGGTCGACCCGGCCGACGTGCAGCGGCGCGCGCAGGACCCGTCCGACGTCGACGCGCAGCTTCTCGCCGCCGACCTGGAGATGCTCTCCGGCGCGGTGGACGAGGCGTTCGAGCGGGTCGTGGCGGTGGTCAAGCGCACCTCGGGTGACGACCGTGACAAGGCCAGAAAGCACTTGCTCGGACTTTTCGACGCGTTGCCATCAGACGACCCATCTTTGGCAAAAGCGCGTAGAGCATTGGCGAGCGCCCTGTTCTAACCTGGAGGTATGCGGGTCGTCACGATCTCCGCGGCCTACGGCACGGCCGGCAGCCACATCGGCCCGGCCGTCGCCGAGCGCCTCGGCGTGCCCTTCGTCGACCGTGCCATCCCCAGCGCCGTCGCCCAGGAGCTCGGCTGCACGCTGGAGGAGGCGCTGGCCCACGACGACCGCGCCGAACACGGCCTCGGCAGGCTGCTGTCCGGCGCCATCCGGCTGCCTACGGTCACGTTCGGCGGCGTCGACATGTACGTCCCCGGCGCGATGCCGCTGCCGCCCGAGGAGTTCGTCCGGCGTACCGAGCGGATGATGAAGGAGATGGCCCTCGCCCAGGGAGGCGTCTTCCTGGGCCGGGCCGGGGCCCTGGTGCTGGCCGACCAGCCCGGCGCGCTGCACGTCCGGCTGGACGGGCCGCTCAAGCGCCGGATCCGGCAGACGGCCACCCTCGGCGAGATGAGCGAGCGGGAGGCGCGGGCCGTCATCGAGGACAACGACCGGGCCAGGACGGCCTACGTACGCCACTTCTACCGCGCGGATCCGGGCGATCCGTGCCACTATCATCTCGTGCTCGACAGCACCACCATCCCGGTCCCGGCCTGTGTCGACCTGATCGTCATGGCCGCGGCGGCACTGGATTGACCTGAAGCCCCCTATCCTGGGATGACTTCTTGGTCAGTCCCGAAGGAGCGATTGACGTGGCCACCGTTCCGAGTGTGTCGTACTCCATCACCGTGCGTCTTGAGGTGCCTGCGGGCGGCAAGGCCGTCAGCCAGCTCACCCACGCCGTAGAGTCGGCCGGGGGTGTGGTGACCGCCCTCGACGTCACCAATGCGGGCCACGAGAAGCTCCGCATCGACGTCACCTGCGCCGCCCGCGACACCGACCACGCCCAGGCCATCGTCGACCAGCTCGAGGCCGTCGAGGGCGTCGTCATCCACAAGGTGTCCGACCGCACGTTCCTCATGCACCTCGGCGGCAAGATCGAGATGAAGTCGAAGGTGCCGCTGCGTAACCGCGACGAGCTGTCCATGGCCTACACCCCGGGTGTGGCGCGCGTGTCGATGGCCATCGCCAGGAACAAGGAGGACGCCCGCCGCCTGACGATCAAGCGGAACACGGTGGCCGTGGTCACCGACGGATCCGCCGTCCTCGGGCTGGGCAACATCGGGCCGGAGGCCGCGCTGCCGGTCATGGAGGGCAAGGCGGCGCTGTTCAAGCGGTTCGCGGGCATCGACGCCTGGCCGATCTGCCTCGACACCCAGGACGTCGACGAGATCGTCCGCACGGTGCAGGTGATCGCGCCCGGGTTCGGCGGCATCAACCTGGAGGACATCGGCGCGCCGCGCTGCTTCGAGGTCGAGCGCCGGCTGCGCGAGCTGCTGGACATCCCGGTCTTCCACGACGACCAGCACGGCACGGCGATCTGCGTGCTGGCGGCGCTGACCAACGCGCTGCGCGTGGTGAACAAGTCCATCGAGAACGTCAAGATCACGATGGCCGGCGCGGGCGCGGCCGGGAACGCGGTGCTGCGGCTGCTGCTGGCCGCGGGCGCGCGCAACGTGGTCGTCTGCGACTACCTGGGCGCCGTCCACAAGGGCCGCGACGACCTCGACGAGTCGCTGCGCTGGATCGCCGACCACACCAACGCCGAGGGCTACGCCGGCGACCTGCGGGGCGCGGTCAAGGACGCCGACGTGTTCGTCGGGGTGTCCGCGCCGGGCATCCTGACCGGCGACGACATCGCCACGATGGCCAAGGACGCGGTGGTGTTCGCGCTGGCCAACCCCGAGCCCGAGGTGTCGCCCGACGACGCCCGCGAGCACGCCGCCGTGGTGGCGACCGGGCGCTCCGACTACCCCAACCAGATCAACAACGTGCTGGCCTTCCCCGGGGTGTTCCGGGGGCTGCTCGACGCGCAGGCCGGCGGGGTGACGCAGGAGATGTTGCTGGCCGCCGCGGCGGCGCTGGCCGCGGTGGTCACGCCGGAGGAGCTGGGCCCCAACTACATCGTCCCGAGCGTCTTCCACCCCGACGTGGCGACGGCGGTGGCGGCCGCGGTCCGCGAGTCCGCCGGCGGCCGTGCCCGAGGTTTCACCGAGGCGTGATCACCGGAGGGCCGAGCCGCTGGTTCGGCCCTCTTCCGCCGCAGCGCCGCAGATCCTCCGACCATCCGGACGGCCCGCAGGGCGTCGCCTGTGGAGGCTTTACGCGTGGGTGACGGCGGGGATCAGGCGGTAGCTCTCCTGGAAGACGAGGTTGTGGGCGTCGGCGGCGGCGATGGCGCGCAGGGTGGTGAGCTGGCCCGCCGCGTCGGAGTGGTCGAAGACGTTCAGCGGCCAGTCGCCCACCGTGTTGCCGCGCAGGTGCGGGTGGTGGAAGTCGGCGCCGTAATGGGCCACGATCGCGATCGGCAGGATGTCCTTGTCGCGCTGCTCCGGCCACGTGAGCGACCACATGGCGTTGAGCCCGCCCTCCTGAGACCTGGTGAGCCCGCTGGCCACCACCTGCCCCGTACCGAGGAGCAGGTCGGCGTTGAACTCGTCCAGCGTCGCCCGTGCCACCGGGTCGAGCAGTTCGACCGCCGTGGCGAACAGGCGTTCCTTGTCCTCCCGCGCGGTGACGCCGCCGTGGACGCCGTCGCGCAGGTCGGTGAAATGCCTGATCAGAGCCTCGTTCATGGCAGTGCGCATGCCTACCCTCTTCCCCCGGTACGCGGGCGACACCCCGTACGGCGGCGATCCGCCGCGCCGTAGAAGCAGGTCAGGCGGCCGCGAACGGCGCCGGTCGCCGGTCGCGCACGCTCAGCTCGTAGATCTTCTCGTAGCCCATGGCCATGCCGAGCGCGTCGAAGTCGCGCTTGACGTGCATGCGGCAGTCGGCCGGATGCAGGCCGCCCGCGGCCTCGACAGCCTCTGGCAGGTCGGCGGGGGCGGCGCTGACGTAGCCGGTGACGCCGTCCGCGACGATCTCGGGCACGGCGCCGCCGCGCAGCGCGACCACGGGGGTGCCGCTCGCCATGGCCTCGATCATGACCATCCCGAAGGACTCCTCCCGCAGGCTGGGGAAGAGCAGGCAGTGGGCGTTCGCCAGCAGCTCGCGCTTGCGTACGCCGTCCGCCTCGCCGACGAAGACGGCGTCGTCGCCGAGCCGGGGCCTGACGTGGGCGTCGAAGTAGGCGTGGTCGGCGGGCCCGGTCAGCCCGCCGGCGAGCAGGATGCGCCGTCCCGCGGCGCGCGCGGCGTCGATGGCCAGGTGGGCGCCCTTGCCGGGGCTGAGCCTGCCGAGGAAGAGCACGTAGTCCTGCTTGCGCTCGCGGAAGGGGAAGCTCTTCAGATCCACGCCGTTGTGCACGGTGCCCAGCCAGTTGAGCTCCGGGGCCCGCATCCGCTGGAAGGTGGAGGTGGACACCAGGCCGACGGCGTCGCCGAGCGGGCGGTGGCACCGGGCCGGCTCGCCGGTGGCCGGGCCGTGCACGGTCGCTACCGTCGGGAAGCGCGGGTCCAGGACGATGCCCGCCGACGAGTGGTCGTGGACGACATCCGCGTCCTCCGGCACCGGCCGGTCGGCGCCGATCAGGGTGACCCGGTGGCCCAGCCTGAGCAGGGAACGCGCGAGGTCGGTCATCATGACCCTGACGCCCCCGTCGGAGCGTTCCAGCTCCGGCGGGGTCACCATCGCGATGTGCAGCCGGGAATCGGCGGACAAGTCGTCACCTCCATAGGGGCCGCCGCCTCCGGATGGCCCGGAGGCGGCGGAATGCGACCGTGCGGATTCCCGATCTCAGCCGTTCTGAACCTGAGGAATCCGGGAGGGCGCGGTCAGCCCAGGAGCCGCTCGATCCGGGTGCGGACGTCGGGCGTGTCGAGGCCGCGCACCGTGAGCGTGGTACGGCGGCGGACGACGTCGTCCACGGTGGCCGCCCACTCGTGGTCGCGGGCGTAGACGGCCTGGGCCCAGATGTCGGGACCGTCCGGGTGGATGCGCTCGCCGAGCGAGGGGTCGTCGCGGATGAGCCGGGCCACGTCGAAGGCGATCGTGCCGTAGTGGGTGGCCAGGTTGCGGGCGACCAGCGGGTCCATGCGGGCGCCCGGCTCGCGTTCGGTCCACAGGCGCATGGCGACGGCGTCCGGGCTGGCCAGGCCGGGCAGCGGTACGGCGGGCAGGATGGCGGCCAGGTCGTCGCCGAGCGGCCTGCCGGGCAGGCGGGCCAGGGTGTCCAGGACGTGCTTGCCGATGTGCCGGTAGGTCGTCCACTTGCCGCCCGCGACCGACAACATGCCGCCCGAGCCCCTGGTCACCACGGTCTCCCGCTTGGCGGAGGCCACCCCGCCGGGGCCGCCGGGGAGCACGCGCAGCCCGGCGAAGGCGTAGGTGATGTCCTCGCGGCGCAACTGGGAGTCGCGTACGGCGTGGCCGGCCTCGTCCAGGATCTGGGTGATGTCGGCGTCGGTGGCGCGTACGGCGGCCGGGTCGCCCTCGTACGCCTCGTCGGTGGTGCCGAGCAGCAGGTGGTCCTCCCACGGGATGGCGAAGGACACGCGGTACTTGTCGATGGGCGTGGTGAGCGCGGCCTTCCACGGTTCGTGGCGGCGCATGACCAGGTGGGCGCCCTTGGACAGGCGGATGCTCGGCGCGGCGTTCGGGTCCTCCATCCGCCGCAGGTGGTCCACCCAGGGTCCGGTGGCGTTGAGCACCAGCCGGGCGTCCACGCCGAACTCGGTGCCGTCGAGGCGGTCGCGCAGTTCGGCGCCCGTCACGTTGGCGCCCGTCTTGCGCAGCCCGACGACCTCGGCGTGGTTGAGCACGACCGCGCCCGCGTCCACGGCGGCCCGGACGGTCATGACGGCGACGCGGCTGTCGTTCATCTGGTGGTCGCCGTAGACGGCGGCGGCGCGCAGGCCCTCGCTGCGCAGCGCGGGGACGCGGGCCATGGCCTGGTGGGGCGTGATGACCTTGCCCATGCCGTCGCCGAACACCGACAGCGCCGAGTACAGGAAGACGCCGGCGCCGAGCTTGGCCGCGCCGTGCGGGCCGCCCTTGTAGATCGGCACCAGGAAGGTGAGCGGTTTGACCAGGTGGGGCGCGATGTCGGCGGCCAGGGCACGGCGTTCGCGATGGTTCTCGGCGACCAGCTTGACGTTGCCGGTCTGCAGGTAGCGCAGGCCGCCGTGGACCAGCTTGGACGACGCGCTGGAGGTGGCCCCGGCGAAGTCGCCCGCCTCGACCATCGCCACCCGCAGCCCGGCCTGCGCGGCCATCCAGGTGACGGACGTGCCGAGGATGCCGCCGCCGATCACCAGCAGGTCGTAGGTGGCGCGGGAGAGTTCGTCTCGGATCTCGGACCGGTCGGCGCCGATGGCGATGTTCATGAACGTGCTCCAGTCCTACTGTTCGACCCAGTCAAGGGTGCGGGCCACGGCCTTCTTCCAATTGCGGTACTCCCGCGCGCGGACCTGATCGTCGATCTCCGGCCGCCACTCCGACGCCTTGTGCCAGTTGGCGCGCAGGCTGTCGAGGTCGGGCCAGTAACCGGTGGCCAGGCCGGCGGCGTACGCGGCGCCGAGCGCGGTGGTCTCGGCGACCATCGGCCTGATCACGGGGACGGCCAGTACGTCGGCCAGCGTCTGCATGAGCAGGTTGTCGGCCGTCATGCCGCCGTCGGCGCGCAGCGTGGTCAGGTCGAGCCCGGAGTCGGCGTTCATCGCGTCGACGACCTCGCGGGTCTGCCAGGCGGTGGCCTCCAGGACCGCCCGCGCGATGTGGCCCTTGGTGACGAATCCGGTCAGACCGGCGATCACGCCGCGGGCGTCGGAACGCCAGTGGGGCGCGAATAGCCCCGAGAACGCCGGGACGAAGTAGCAGCCGCCGTTGTCGTCGACGCTCTTGGCCAGCGTCTCGATCTCGGCGGCGCTGGAGATCAGGCCCAGGTTGTCGCGCAGCCACTGCACCAGCGAGCCGGTGACGGCGATCGCGCCTTCGAGCGCGTACGTGGCCGGGCCGTCGCCGATCTGGTAGCCGACGGTGGTGAGCAGGCCGTGCCGGGAGACGACGGGCTCCTGACCGGTGTTCATCAGCAGGAAGCTGCCCGAGCCGTAGGTGCTCTTGGTCTCGCCGGGTTCGAAGCAGGTCTGGCCGAACAGCGCCGCCTGCTGGTCGTCGAGCGCGGAGGCCACCGGCACGCCGGCCGCCGTGTGGCCGTAGACCTCGGCCGACGGGCGGATCTCCGGCAACATCGCGCGCGGCACGCCGAGGGCGGCGAGCAGGTCGTCGTCCCAGCTCAGCGTGTGGATGTTCATCAGCATCGTGCGGCTGGCGTTGGTCACGTCGGTCAGGTGGCGGCCGGTCAGGTTCCACAGCAGCCAGCTGTCCATGGTGCCGAACAGCACCTCGCCGCGCTCGGCCCGCTCCCGCAGCTCGTACGTGTCGAGCAGCCAGCGGATCTTCGGCCCGGAGAAGTACGTGGTCAGCGGCAGCCCCGCCCGCTCCTTGAACAGCCCCTCGTGCTCGGCCAGCGTACGGGTGAGCGCGTCGGTGCGGGTGTCCTGCCACACGATCGCGGGGCAGACGGGACGCCCGGTCTGCCGGTCCCAGAGGACGGTGGTCTCGCGCTGGTTGGTGATGCCCAGCGCGGCGATGTCGAGCCCCTCGGTGGCCTCGGCCATGACGGTCTGGACGGCCTGCCAGATCTCCGCGGCGTCGTGCTCGACCCAGCCCGGCTTGGGGAAGATCTGGCGGTGCTCCCGCTGGGCGACGGTGACGATGTTGCCGGCCTGGTCGAAGACGATGCACCGGCTGGACGTGGTGCCCTGGTCGATGGCTGCGATGTAGTGCGGTCGAGGCACGAGGTTCCTCGCTTGAGAGTCGGGGTTCGACATTGTCGAACGATGTGAGCGATGGTACGTGTTCGCCCCGGTGTTGTTCAACCGGTTCACCTGGCCAGATCCCGGCTGATCGCGCGGGCGGCGTCGCGGACGTAGGAGACGTACTCCATGGTCAGGGCCCCGCCGGCGGTCAGTCGTTCGACCGCGCCGCGGATGCCGATGGCCCCGACGACGATGCCGCGCGGGTCCTTGATCGGGGCCGCGATGGCGACCTCGCCCTCGGTCAGCTCCTCCATCTCGGCCGCCCACCCCCGCGTGCGGACCTGCTCCAGGTCCTCCTCCAGCTTGGCGGCGTCGACCAGCGTCCGGTCGGTGTAGGCGGTCAGCGGCGGCGCGAGCGACTCGCCGTAGGGGTCGTAGGCGAGCAGCACCTTGCCGAGCGCGCTGGCGTGCGTCGGCAGGTAGGTGCCCACCTGGAGGGTCTGCATGCTGTCGTCCGGGCGGAACACGTGATGGATGACCAGCACGTGGCCCTCGTGCAGGGTGCCGATCCAGGCGCTCTCCCTGCTCCGCCCGGCCAGGGCGTCGGCCCAGTTGATCGAGCGGGTGCGCAGCTCGTTGACGTCGAGGTAGCTGCTGCCCAGGTGGAGCAGCGTGGCCCCGAGCCGGTACTTGCCGGTCGCCGCGTCCTGCTCGACGAAGCCGACGCGGACCAGCGTGCGCAGGATGCCGTGGAGTGTGCCCTTGGGCAGGCCCAGCGCCCTGGCCAGCTCGGCCACGCCGAGCTGGCGGGGACCGGAGGCGAGCAGCCGCAGGATCGCGGCGGCCCGCTCGACCGATTGAATCGTCTCTCCCACGGCGGCAACCATAGCGCAGATCAGTTCGACATTGCCGAACGCTTCCGGGGAATCAGTGCTCCGGCGAACGTGAGGGCCACGTTGACGAGCACCGCCACGATCACACCCTGGAGTACGGTCCCCATGGCCGCGGTGGCCACGGCGCTCATGACCGGGATGCCCATGGTGATGCCGACCTGCTGCGTCATCGTGGCCAGGCCGGTCGCCAGACCCTGCTCGGAGTCCGGCAGCCCGGACGTCGCCGTCACCATGAACCCGACGATCGCCACCATGTTCCCGATCCCGCCCGCGAAGGTGGCGGCCAGCAGCAGCCAGATCCAACCCGGGCCGGTGCCGAGCAGGGCCAGCGAGGCCGTGGCGACGGCCTGGAGGCCGAACCCGGCGGCGAGGGCCCGTCCTGTGCCGAGCCGGCCGATGACCCGGGGCGCGAGCACGCCGCCGAGCACGGTCCCGAGCCCCAGCACGCCGAACGCCAGCCCGGTGGCCAGGGCCGAGTAGCCGAGCACCTTCTGCAGGTAGAGGGTCATCAGGAAGACGAGGGACGTCTCCGTGGCGAAGGCGATCAGCCCGGCCAGGTTGCCCCAGGTGACATTGGGCCTGGCCAGGATCGTGACCGGCACCAGGGGAGCGGCGGCGCGGCGCTCGACGTACCAGAAGGCGATCAGCAGCGCGGCGCCGGCGGCGAGCGCGCCGAGGCTGAGGGCGTCGGCGAAGCCGTGCTCGCTGGCCCTGGTCAGGCCGAAGACCAGCGCGAGCAGACCGGCGGTGACGGCCGCCGCGCCGGGCAGGTCCATCCTGGGCCGCTCGGCCGGGCGGCTCTCCTTCAGTACGGCGGGCGCGGCGAGGAGCACGGCCAGCGCGACGGGCACGTTGACGAAGAACGCCCACCGCCAGCTCAGCAACTCGGTCAGCAGCCCGCCCAGCACCGCGCCCGAGGTGAACCCGGCCGACATCAGCGCGCCGTTCAGCCCGAGCGCCTTGGCCCGCAGCGGGCCCTCGGGGAACGACGTGGTCAGCAGCGCGAGCCCGGCGGGGTTGACGATGGCCGTGGCCAGGCCCTGGGCGACCCTGGCGACCAGCAGCAGGCCCGGGGAGGTCGCCAGCCCGCCGGCCAGCGAGGACACCCCGAGCAGGGCCATGCCGATCAGGAACAGCCTGCGCCGCCCGAACAGGTCGGCGATCCTGCCGAACAACAACGTGAACCCGGCCGCGGCCAGTGCGAACGCGGTCGCCACCCATTGCAGCTCGGCCAGTGCGAAACCGAGGCCCGAACCGATGACCGGCAGTGCCACGTTCAGAATGGAGAAGTCCACGGCGAGCATGAACTGGGACCCCAGCAAGAGCACCAGCACCAGCCGCTGCGCGGACGTCATCCGATCGGATCGGGGCCGGTCGGCGAGTACGGTCATGTCATCTCCCTAATGGGACAGCTGTTCCGTTAAGATGTGCCATGACGATAACAGGGAAGGAGCGTTAATGGAACAAGAGTCCCGTTTAGCGGGGACTGTGCGGCCGGGGGGCCGCACCGCGCGCGTGCGCGCGGCCGTGCTGGAGGCCACTCAGGACGAGCTGGTCGAGCACGGCTTCCATGGGCTGACCATGGATCAGGTGGCGGCCAGGGCCGGCGTGGGCAAGACCACGGTCTACCGGCGCTGGGGGAGCAGGGCCGGGCTGGTCACGGACCTCATGATCGAGCTGGCCGAGCAGTCGTCACCGCACGCCGACACGGGATCCATCGAGGACGACCTGCTGGCCAACGCCATGGCTGTCGTGGGTGCGGTCACCGACCACCGGCTCGGGGCGACGTTCCAGGCGGTGATCGCGGCGGGCACCTCGGACGCGCAGGCCGTCCAGGCGTTACAGGCCTTCTATCTGCGGCGGATCGAGGAATGGGCCAAGGTGGTCGATCTCGCCGTGAAGCGGGGTGAGCTGCCCGAGGGCACCGACGGGATGGAGGTGATCCGGGCGATCTCGGCCCCGCTCTACTACCGTCTCCTGGTCACCAAGGAGCCGGTGGACCAGGGGGTCGCCAGGAGCGCGGCGCTGCGCACGCTGGCGGCGGCGCGGGCGGGCGCGTTCGTCCCGCTGCCCGCCTAGCGCGTCACGGGGGGCGGGATCACAGGGGGCCGTCGGGGACCGAACGGGGCCAGATTGAGCCGTACCACCACATGATCCCGCCCATCACCACGAGCCCTCCCGCCGTGGCGAGCTTGCCCAGCAGGTCGGAGGGCGGCCCGGTGTACGGCAGCCGCCCGTGCCCCCGTCCCCACGCGCAGTCGTTGCGCACCCGCGTGGAGTCGATGAGTGTGTCGGGACGGGCCTCACTGACCGAGTACGCCTCGATCTCGCGGGCGGAGCCGCGGTTCACCTTGACCGTCCTGATCACCTTCTTGCGGGCCGGGATCGAGCCGGTCGCCACGCTGGCCGAGTCGACCCGCAGGTCGAACCGGGCGAGCTGGCGGGTCTGGTTGCGCAACGTCACCCGTACGGACCCCGAGTGGCACGCGAGCTGGTCGGTCGTCATCGTGAACGGGTCGCCCTGGTCTGGAGTCGGCAGCGGCCACGCCTCCGCGGACGTCGGGAGCAGCAGGACCGCGCCCACGGGAAGGGCGGCCAGGACGAGGCGTGTACCGATGCGCATGTGCTCCTCCCGAGCCCCCGCAAGCGTGATCATTGCTACAGATCGTGCCCATAAGAGCACAGAAAGTAACATGACTGAGCCGGGGGAGCGGAATGCCCGTCGCACCCTTCATGATGGAGGTATGGCGGAAGCGATCTACGTCGGCGGTTTGTTGGTGGCGACGCCGCTTCTCGACGACCCCAACTTCCGGCGTAGCGTCGTGCTCATCCTGGAACACGACCTCGACGGGGGCACGCTCGGCGTGGTCCTCAACCGGCCGAGCGACATCTCGGTCACGCAGGTGCTGCCGGTGTGGGACCCGCTGGTGACCGGGCCGCCGGTGTTGTTCGAGGGCGGGCCCGTACAGACCGACAGTGCGCTCGCGCTGGCGGCGGTCCCGAGCGGGCAGGAGCCGCTCGGGTGGCGCAGGCTCCACGCGGGCACCCCGGCCGTCTCCCGGCTGGGCACGGTCGACCTCGACGCGCCCCCCGAGATCCTCCAGGGCGAGATCGCGCAGATGCGGATCTTCGCCGGATACGCCGGATGGACCTCCGGCCAGCTGGAGAGCGAGATCGCCGAGGGCGCCTGGTACGTCGTCGACTCCGAGGCCGGCGACACCTTCCACGGCGACCCCGGCTCGCTCTGGCGGCACGTGCTGCGGCGTCAGCCGGGCGAGCTCGCCTTCGTGGCGACCTGCCCCGACGACCCCACGATGAACTAGCTCGCCGGGCGGGTGTCCCAGCCGGGCCGCAGCGACGCCTCGGCCAGCGCGACCGCGTCGGAGATGCGCTGCTTGATCTCCGGCATCGTGGTCTCCCTGCGGGGGCACTCGAAGCCGATGCGCATGGTCGACATCGCGAACGCCACGATCAGGTACGTCAGCTGATCGTCCTCGGGGGCGACACCCCTGCGGGCGGCGACGGCCTCGGCCAGGCGGAGTTCGGTCACGCTGCCCCGGGCCACGGACTGGCCCACCAGGTGCGGATACTTGTCGAAGAGTTTCCGGAGCTTCAGGAACCTCTCGGTGTCCTCCGGCGTTGACCCGTGCATGTCGTCCAGCATGGCCCGCAGGCCGTGCATGAGCGACGTGAACGGGGGCTCGTCCTCCGGACGGCCGGCGAAGGTCTCCAGGAGGATCTCCTCGCCGTGGTCGTGGAACCACAGGACGAGATGGTCCTTGCCGGTGAAGTAGCGGAAGAACGTACGGGGAGACACTTCGACCACCCCCGCGATCTGCTCGATCGTGGTGGACTCGTATCCTTGTTCGAGGAAAAGATCAAGCGCCGCGTCCAGGAGTGCGACGCGCGTCTTCTCCTTCTTGCGTTCCCGTAGACCCACAGCGGACACTCCCTCGCCACCTATCTGTCACAGTGTGCCAGAAGTCATACGGTGACTATCTAAAACCGTTTGTCATAAGTCATTGCCTGACATAGATTACCTGAGGCTTACGAGATCTATGCCGCTTTGTGGGGCGGTACGTGTAACTGAGGGGGACTTATGGCTAACGCGAAGGCGGTCGCCGAACCGTCGTCGCCCAGCCTCGGTAAGACGGGGACTGGTGGCGGAAACCCATGGCTGGTGCTGCTGGCGGTCAGCCTCGGCGTCATCATGGTGATGTTGGACGGCACGGTGGTGGGCATCGCCAACCCGGTCATCCAGGTGGAGTTGAAGGCGTCGCTGTCCGACCTGCAGTGGGTGACCAGCGGTTATCTGCTCGCGCTGGCCGTGTTCCTGATCACCGCGGGCAAGCTCGGTGACCTGTTCGGCCACAAGCGCGTCTTCTTGATCGGTGTGACCGGCTTCGCCCTGTCCTCGGTGGGCATCGGCCTCAGCCAGGAACTGGCCGACGTCATCCCCGGCGTCTCGCCGGTCGGCGCGCTGATCGGCCTGCGGGTGCTGCAGGGCCTGTTCGGCGCCCTGCTCCAGCCGGCCGCCCTCGCCCTGCTGCGTGGCGCCTTCCCCGGTGAGAGGCTGAACCAGGCGATGGGCGCATGGGGTGCGATCATCGGCCTGTCCAGCGCCGCCGGCCCGATCGTGGGCGGCGTGCTGGTGGAGAAGGTGAGCTGGGAGACGGTCTTCTTCATCAACGCCCCGGTGGGCATCGTGGCGCTGATCATGGGCATCTTCCTGATCAAGGAGAACCGCGCCGTCCAGACGTTCGGCAGGATCGACTGGCTCGGCGTGTTGCTGCTGTCCGGCGCGATGTTCTCGCTGGTCTGGACGATCATCAAGGCCCCCGAGTGGGGCTGGGGCGACGCGACGACGCTGACCTTCATCGGCGCGTTCGTGGTGCTCATCGCCCTGTTCATCGTCTGGCAGAGCAAGGCCAAGCAGCCGCTGGTCCCGCTGTCCCTGTTCAAGAACGTCTCGATCTCGATCGGCACCCTGCTGATGATGATGGTCGCGTTCGCGATGTTCGGCGCGATGTTCTTCCTGGGCTTCTTCTTCCAGGGTGTGCACGGCCTGTCCCCGCTTGAGGCGGGTCTGCGGATGTTGCCGATGAGCGCGGGCATGATCGTGGCCTCGCCGCTGGCCGGCATGGCGATCGGCAAGCTCGGCCCGAAGATCACGATGGCCGCGGGTCTGCTGATCACCGCGTGCTCGATGTTCCTCATGTCGCGTCTCAGCATCGACGCCTCGTTCATCGAGAGCGGCCTGCCGTTCGTGTTGCTGGCCTTCGGCCTCTCGCCGGTGTTCGTGGGCGCCACCGAGATCATCGTCGGCAACGCGCCGGTCGAGCTGAGCGGTGTCGCGGGTGGCGTGCAGCAGTCGGCCATGCAGGTCGGTGGTGCGCTCGGCACCGCGATCCTGGGCGCCGTGATGGCCGGCGAGATCGCCGACAAGCTGCCCGGCTACCTCGGCCCGGCGGCGCAGGGCGTCCCGCCGGAGCAGCTCACGCTGCTGGAGAAGGCCGCCGCGTTCGGTATGGCGCCTCCCGGGCTGCCGGAGGTGGTCACGAACGCCGTGCACAACTCGTTCATGGACGGCATGCACCTCGCCTTCCTGGTCAGCACCGGTGTCGCGGTGCTGACGGCCCTGCTGACGATGTTCGTCAAGGCAGGCCGCAAGACCGAGGGCGCGCCGGTCCACGTCGGCTGACCGCGCGCCGCAGGAACGGCCCCCGCCAGTGCGGCGGGGGCCGTTCCGCTATTTGGTGGTCACGGTGAGGATGACGCTATTTGGGGGTCACGGTGAGGATGACGCGGCCGGAGGTCTTGGTCGTGACCGTCAGGATGCGCCGGGCGGCGTTCCAGACGGCCGTGCCGCCGTCCACCTGGGCGCCGTTCGGGAAGCCGCGCTCGGGCACGTAGATCTCGGTGGGGCCGGTCTCGTTGGCGTCGAAGGCCACCTGGAGGCGGTTCTCGCCGTACGTCACGCTGACCGGGACGCCGCCGATCGCCCTCGGGTACGCCCTGACGTACACGCCCGGCAGCGGAGTGGCCTTCCCCTTCGCGTCGTACGGCCCCCAGGCGTCGGCGTCCCGCGACCAGTACGCCATCCCCGTCCCTGCCTGGTCGCTCAACCCTTGGACCTTCTTGACCAGGTCGGACGCGCCGGGCCTGGTCATGTCCAGCCCGAACTCGCCCAGCAGGACCGGCGCCCGCATCCGCTCGGCCGTCCGCGCGATGTTCTCCCGCCACCAGCCGAGCGTGCGGTCGGTCCACTCCTTGGAGTCCGCGGCGTAGTCGTCGCCGAGGTCCAGGGGCAGCGGATAGAGGTGCGGGGCGAAGGCGATGCGCGGCGGGCCGCCGCGCGGGTCGTCGAAGCGCGGCAGCGCCGACGGCAGACCCCAGTTCACGCCCACGGCCTGCGGCTCCAGGAAGATCCAGCCGTCGGGGTCGACCTCCCTGATCCGGGCGATGGTCTTGCGGTAGAGGGTGGCGAGGGGGCCGGTCTCGAACGCCGCGCCCTGCACCGAGCCGCCCCAAGGCTCGTTCATCAGGTCGTACCCGAGAACGCCCGGCACGTCCTTGAAGCGGGCCGCGACCGCCGCCCACGCCTTGGCGTAGCGGTCCATCAGGTCGGGGTGGTCGCCGGTGGTGTTCCAGAAGTGGTCGAAGGCCCGGATGACGCCGGGCTCCAGGTAGTACATCTCCCAGGTGAACTGCTCGGTGGCCACCGGCAGGCCGTCGGTGTGGGTGGCCCAGGCCGGCGCGCCGTTGCCGGCGACGCCGGTGGGGGTGATGGCGTTGCCCCACAGGTCCTGGTGCATGTCGAGCATGACCTGGTAGCCGCGGTCGGAGTACCACCGCACCCGCTCAGCCACCTTGTCCAGATATTTCATGTCATAGGTGCCGGGGGAAGGCTCCACGGCCCGCCACTGGATGAGGAAACGCACGAAGTTCGTGCCCATGTCCCGGTACTCGCGGTCGATGTCGTCCGGGGTCAGCTCCGGCAGCGCGTCCGGGGCGCCCTTGGCGCTGCCGGCCGTGTTGAAGCCGTGCAGGATCAGCGCCCGGCCCTGGTCGTCGGTGACGTAGCGGGGGGCGGACGGGGGAGCGTCCCTGGTCCCGGCGGCGACGGCGCCTCCGGCCAGCAGGACGAGCACGGCTGCCGTCGCGAGCAACCTGGCACGCTTCATCTGATCTCCGCGGGTGCCGGGAAATGGGGTCTTCCATCAGAATCATGGACGCGGCTAGCCTGCCGAACATGAGCCTTGTTCGCAATAGCCTGCCGGCGATCGTCGCCTTCGTGATCGTCCTGGCGTTCGGTCTGTTCGGCGCGGCCCTGGTCACCAGGGTCGGCTACCTGGCCGTGCCGTCCGCGATCGGAGGGCCGTACGCGTTGCCGGGGCTGCGTGTCGTACCCCTCGGCGAGACGACGTGGCTCCTCACGCTGGCCGACACCGTGCTGGCGCTCGCGCTGGTCGGCGCGGTGGCGTCCGCGCGCGGCGGATTCTGGCGCACCTGGGGCGCCTTCCTGGTCGCCGCGATCGTGGTGAACCTGCTGCGCGCGGCCCTGCTCGCCATGGTGGCGCAGGCCGGCCTCGGCGCCTACCTCGGCTATCTCGGGGGTGGCCTGCTCACGGGGCTGATCTGGGGAATCGTGCTCGGCTGGATTCCGGGCCTCGCCGCGCTGCCACGCCGGCGCGGAACGCGGGACCGGTCGCCGGCGGGCATAAAATCGATGGGGTGAGCACGAAGATCCTCCCCGAGCAGGAGACCACTCCGCGCACCTCGCACGGCGACGGCGACCACGAGCGCTTCGCCCACTACGCGGACAAGCACAAGATCACCGAGAGCATGGTGACGGGCACGCCCATCCGTGCCCTGTGCGGCAAGATCTGGGTCCCCAGCCGGGACCCGAAGAAATACCCGGTCTGCCCGGAGTGCAAGGAGATCTACGAGGGTCTCCCGTCGGGCGGCGGTGGCGGCGACGACAAGCAGTGAGTGTTGCTGAAGGCCAATCCCTCCGGGTGGGGCTACGGTCGGTAATCTGACCAGCCCACACCGTCACGGGGGGATCGCATGGCCCGGCGCGCGTCCGCCGTCTCGTTGGCATGCCTGCTGGCGGCCGGGCTCGTCCCGCCGCTCAGGCTCGATGTCGCGCGGGTATCCGGTTGCCTACCGGCCGCTGCGCGCCTGGCCCGGGCCGTGCCGGGCGCGACGGGCGCGCGTTCGCCGCGCCCCGAAGACGTCGCCAAGGTCATGGGCGAGCTCAAGAGCAGGCTGCGCGGTGTCGCCGTGCCCGTCCGGATCACCGTGCCGACCAGGGTGATCCTCCTCACCGACGGCCGGCGCAGGGTTTCCGACCAGGCCGTCAGGGCCCAGCTCGACGTGCTCAACACCGCCTACTCCGGCGGTTACGGCGGCGTCGACACCGGCGTGCGCTTCAAGCTGGAGTCGGTCTCGGTCAAGGAGAACGCCTCCTGGTTCACCGACCCCGTCGGCGCCGAGAAGGCCATGAAGACCCGCCTGCACCAGGGCGGCGCCCAGACGCTCAACCTCTACATCGCCCAGCTCAGCGAGCTCATGCTCGGCTTCGCCGCCTACCCCTACTGGTACGCGGGCGCCCCCGCCCTCGCCGGCGTCGTGATCGACTGGCGTACGCTGCCGGGCGGCGCGATGACCAACTACAACAAGGGCTTCACCGGCGTCCACGAGATCGGCCACTGGCTCGGCCTGTTCCACACGTTCGAGAACGGCTGCGACGTCCCCGGCGACGGCATCGCCGACACGGCGCCCGAGGGCGGCGCGACCGAGGGTTGCCCCGAGAGCAAGGACACCTGCCCCGGCGCCGCCTCCGACCCGATGCACAACTACATGGACTACACCCATGACCGGTGCATGTCGGAGTTCTCCCAGGGCCAGGCCGAGCGCATGCACGAGATGTGGGCCGCGTACCGCCGCGCGACAGATGTCTAGTTTCCGCACATTTACGATGTGTAGGTGACAGCACCGAAGGCAATCGACACTCCCGACACCGAACCCCGGATCCTGGGGCCCGAATTCCGTACGGCCACGTTGGGCATCGTCCTCGTGGTCACCCTGATCGCCTTCGAGGGGATGTCGGTCGGCGTCGTCATGCCGGAGGTCTCGAAGGACCTCGACGCGCTCAACCTCTACGGCATCAGCTTCTCCGCCTTCCTCATCGCCAGCCTGTTCGCCAACGTGGTGGCCGGGCTCTGGTCCGACCGGCGCGGATACCCGCTGCCGTTCCTGGCCGGGGTGGTGCTGTTCGTCGCCGGGATGGCGCTGGCCGGCACGGCCGACGCCAAGGAGCTGTTCCTGGTGGCGCGGGCCGTCCAGGGGCTCGGGGCCGGTGCCTCGATCGTGGCGCTGTACGTGATGATCGCGCGGGTCTACCCGGCGGCCGTACGGCCCAAGGTCTTCGCGGCCCTGTCGGCCGCCTGGGTCGTGCCCTCGATGGTCGGGCCCGCGGTGGCGGGGTTCGTCGCCGAGCAGTGGGGCTGGCGCTACGTCTTCTACGGCATCATCCCGCTGGTGATCCCCGCGCTGGTCATGCTCGTCCCGGCCCTCCGGATGGCCACCTCCGAGCCGGACGCGGAGCCCTCGCGCGGGCCGCGTTCGCAGCCGCTGGCGATGACGCTGGCCGCCACCGCCGCGGCCGGCGGCGCGGGCGTGCTGCTGTGGGGCGTGGACGAGCTGCACAAGCAGCCCGTGATCGGCGTCGCCGCCACCCTCGCCGGGCTGGGCTTCCTCGTCTACGGCCTGCATCGGCTGCTGCCGGTGCGCGCGCTGCGGTTCGGGCGCGGGCTGCCGACGACCGTGCTGCTGCGCGGCTTCTTCTCCGCGGCCTTCTTCGGCGTGAACTCCTTCATCCCGCTGGTGCTCCAGTCGGTCAAGTTCTTCGACGCCAGGACCGCGGGGATCGCGCTGACCACGGGCGCGCTCGGCTGGTCCACGGGGTCGTTCCTGCAGAGCAGGCGGACCGCCGAGCCGCACCGGCGGATCAGGCTCGGGGCGGCGTGCGTCACGGTCGGCATCGTGATCGCGCTGTTCGCGGCGCTGCCCTCGGTGAACGGGTGGATCGCGGTGCCGGCGTGGATCGTGGCCGGGTTCGGCATGGGCCTCGGCATGACCACGGTCAGCGTCACCGCGCTCAAGCAGTCGCCGGTCAGCGAGCAGGGCGCCAACTCGGCGGCGCTGTCGGTCACCGACATGCTGGGCTCCGCGCTGACCGTCGGCCTGGGCGGCGCGGTGATCAACTTCATCGGGCACGAACCCTCCCAGATCGCCGCCGGGTTCGTGGTGATCTCGGTGATGATGGCGCTCATCGGTCTCGCCACCACGTTCCTGGCCGCCCGTACGCGCTGACCGTGCGATTCTGCCCCTCCCGCCACAGCGATCACGGATCGCCAGATCTTCGTCCCGAGGAGTGATAGGACAGCGGACGAGGAGGTGTCATGGAGGACGATCACCAGGTCTGGCCCCCCGCTTCCGGGCCCAGGCACCGCCGCCCCCCTCCCCACGACTCGGAGGACGACTCCGACGAGGACGAGGAGGCCCCCTGGCCGCCGCGCCGGGGGCGCGACCCGTACGAGCGGGAGACGGCCTGGAACCCGCGGATCCGCAGGACCGTCCCGATCGACCCACCGGCCCCCTCCGAGGCGCTGCCGCCCTCCGCCCGGCTCTACGGCACCCCCGCCGACCCCGGGCCCCTGGAACAGGCACCGAGCCGCGTACGGCGCTGGCCCGGCGTCCTGGTCGCACTGGTGGCGGCGGCGGGGCTGGTCGCGGGGACGCGGGCGCTGGCGCCCCGGCTCACCGCGCCGCCGCCCGAGCCCGAACGGCTGAGCGACGCCGCGGCGGGCGTGTCGCTGCTGCTGCCGCCCGGCTGGAGCCCCGGGACGGTCCCGCCGGTCACCGGGTTCACGTCGGCCGCCAGGGACGGGAACGGCGCGCTGGTCATGGCCATGGGGGTCCCCGGCCCCGTGACGAACGCGAAGAAGACCACGGGCGAGGCCGCCGAGCTGTACTCCAGGCTGCTGCTCAAGGGCGACAAGGTCACGGTCGTCGAGGACCGCGACATCCCCCAGGGGCACACCAGGGCGCTGCGGGCCGAGTACCAGGACGTCGTCAACCGGCCCGCCTTCCTGCGCGTGATGCTTCTCACTCGCGCGGGGCGCGCGGTGCTGCTCGTGGGCCTGCTCCAGCCCGAGGCGACCGGCGGAAGACAGGCGCTCGACGCGGTGATGACGAGCTTCAGATAAGCCACATAGCACGTAGGGAAGACCTTGGCCAGAATCCTCGGTGCACGGCACGTCTTGTCGGTGAGCCCGATTACCCTTGGGTCACTGTGAGAGAGCGAAGCACACGAACCCCAGAGGTGATGCGGTGAGCACCTTCGCCGCGTCCCACCTTTCGCCTTCCTATCCAGACCGCGCCGCGTGGGGCACCGCGCCCAAGCTGCGCGCCTGGCAGCAGCAGGCGTTCGACCTGTACTTCAGGCGCGAGCCGCGTGACTTCCTCACCGTGGCCACCCCCGGCGCGGGCAAGACGACCTACGCCCTGCGCATCGCCAGCGAGCTGCTGGCCAACGGGGTGATCCGGGCCGTCACCATCGTCACGCCCACCGAGCACCTCAAGCGCCAGTGGGCCGACGCCGCCGCCCGGGTCGGCATCGGCATCGACCCGGAGTTCAAGAACAGCCAGGGCACCACCTCGCGCGACTACACCGGGGTGGCGGTGACGTACGCGCAGGTCGCGATGCATCCCGCCCTCCACCGGGCGCGCACCGAGGCCCGCAAGACGCTGGTCATCTTCGACGAGATCCACCACGCGGGCGACGCCAAGTCGTGGGGCGACGGCGTGCGCGAGGCGTTCGAGCCGGCCACCCGCAGGCTCCAGCTCACCGGCACGCCGTTCAGGTCCGACGACAACCCGATCCCGTTCGTCGACTACGAGGAGGACGCCGAGGGCGCCAAGCGCAGCGTCTCCGACTACTCCTACGGCTACGGGCCCGCGCTCGACGACGGCGTCGTCCGTCCCGTGATCTTCCTCGCCTACTCCGGCGAGATGAAGTGGCGCACCCGCGCGGGCGACGAGATCGCCGCCACGCTCGGCACCCCGCTCACCAAGGACCAGCTCTCCCAGGCGTGGCGGGCCGCGCTCGACCCCAAGGGCGACTGGATCCGCCAGGTCATGCAGGCCGCCGACCGCCGGCTGACCGAGATCCGCCGGGGTGTGCCCGACGCGGGCGGCCTGGTCATCGCCACCGACCACGAGACCGCCCGCGCCTACGCCCGCCACCTGCGCAACATCACCGGCGAGGGCGCGACGGTGGTCCTGTCCGACGACCCGGGGGCGTCCAAGAAGATCAAGCACTTCGGGAGCTCCCCGGACCGGTGGTTGGTCGCCGTCCGCATGGTCTCCGAGGGCGTCGACATCCCGCGCCTGTGCGTGGGCGTCTACGCCACCTCGATCTCGACCCCGCTCTTCTTCGCCCAGGCCGTGGGCCGGTTCGTCCGCGCCCGCAAGCGCGGCGAGACGGCCTCGGTCTTCCTCCCCTCGGTGCCCACCCTCATGGGGCTGGCCAACGAGATGGAGGTCGAGCGCGACCACGTGCTCAACCGGAAACCTCCGGAGGACGGCCTCGACGACAGCCTGCTGGAGCAGGCCAACCGCCAGAAGGACAACCCCGACGTCCTGGGCGACGAGCTGCCGTTCGAGACGATGGAGACCTCGGCCACGTTCGACCGGGTGCTCTTCGACGGCGGCGAGTTCGGCACCGGCGCGGAGATCGGCTCGGCCGAGGAGGAGGACTTCCTCGGGCTGCCCGGCCTCCTGGAGCCCGACCAGGTGGCCACCCTGCTGCGCAAGCGCCAGTCCGACCAGCAGGCCAAGCGCCGGCAGAGCCCCGCCGAGCAGCCCAAGGAGACCCTGGCGCCCCACGAGCAGATCGCCGAGCTGCGGCGCGAGCTCAACGGCCTGGTGGGCGCCTGGAACCACCGCACCGGTCAACCCCACGGGGTCATCCACGCCGAGCTGCGGCGCACGTGCGGCGGGCCCCCGATCGCGCAGGCCACGTCCGAGCAGATCCAGGAACGCATCGACGCCATCCGCCGCTGGGCCACCCAGCGACGCTAGCCGCGCCCCCTCGCCGGCCCGCCTCGGGCCGGCGAAGGGACCCGCAGGGGGACCCTGCGCATTTGGACACAGAGCAGTGACCTTCCGTTAGAACCTCAGCCAGAACGGCAAGAACCCTCTTGGCTGTCTCGGGATCAGCAGAAGGATCTAGCCCATGTCGTCTGAGGCCCCTGGAACGTCGACCCTCACCGTCTCGTCCGGCCTCTCCCGAAACGCCATCATCATCCGGCTCGAAGGGGAGCTCGACGTCTACGCGCTTCCGGTGCTCCGGGAGCACATGCACCACATCTGGGAGCTGCCCGCCAAGCCGTTCCTGATCCTGGATCTCGGCGAGGTCGCCTTCTGCGACTCGATGGGCCTGAACGAGCTCGTCGAGGTCATGCAGCGGTGCGAGTCGAGGGGCACCAGGCTGCTGCTCGGCGGGGTGCACGGGGTGATGGCGCGGGTGTTGTCGATCACCGGGCTGCGGCACGCGTTCGAGGTGTTCACCAGGTTCGACGACGCCCTGCGGCTGGCGGTGGCCACACTCTAGAGGCTCGCGGGGGCCGGGATCCTCTTGCCCGAGCGCCCGTCGACCGGGATGTAGCGCCTGCCGGCCGGCAGCGGGACCGTCAGCGCGGCCCGTCCGCCCTTCACACGTACGGGAAGGGTGCGCACGCCCTCGTGGTCGCCGCTCAGCGGGCCCTCGTGCACCCACACCAGCAGCCTGCGGCCCTCGGTACGCGAGATCACCTTGGCCGTCGCGCACTCGCGCGGCGCGGCCGACCACGACAACACGAGCTGCCGGCCGACCGTGGCCCACTGGGGGATCGGCGTACGCTCGTCGCAGGCGGGCAGCGCGGGCGCCGGCGGCATGTCGTGGGCCACGACCACGGGACCGTGATCGGGACGTACGGCCTGGCCCATCGCGATCGTCGCGCCCTCCAGCAGCACCAGCGTCACGACGGCCCCCACCCGCGCCCCCGGACGACCCTTGACGAGCACCCAGAGGGCGAGAGGGGCGAGGAGCAGCCAGGCGACGCCCAGGGAGATGGCAAGCATGAGTAACCTCGCACGAGAATGAAGAGATATGACTCTACGTACTACTTCGGCTGCGGAGAGGTTAGGTCATCCTTGAATATCACATGACCACAGGGTTGCGCACTGTGTACCGTGCGTGATCATTGTGGGCATGGCGAAGCCGCCCGGCGCCCGTCGTGCCGGGGCCGGGGTCAGCCCTCCTTGGGGGCGCCCTTCAGCGTGACGCCGGCGGCCTCCATCTGAGCCATGGCCGACTCGGTGGTCGTCCGGTCGACGCCCGCGGTCAGGTCGAGCAGCACGCGCACGGCCAGCCCGTTGGCCACGGCGTCGAGCGCGGTCGCGCGTACGCAGTGGTCGGTGGCGATGCCCACCACGTCGACCTCGTTCACCCCGCGCTCGGCCAGCCATTCGGCCAGCGGGGCGCCGTCGCCCGAGGCGCCCTGGAAACCGCTGTACGCGGCCGCGTGAGCGCCCTTGCTGAAGACCTCCTCCACCTCCGACACGTCGAAGGAGGGGTGGAAGTCGGCGCCGGGGGTGCCGGCCACGCAGTGGGCGGGCCAGGTCGTGGCGAAGTCGGGGTCGGCCGAGAAGTGGTCGCCGGGGTCGACGTGGTAGTCACGGGTGGCCACGACGTGGTCGTAGCCGTGGTCGCTCAGGTGGCGGGTGATCGCCGCCGCGACCTCGGAGCCGCCCGCGACGGGCAGGCTTCCACCCTCGCAGAAGTCGTTCTGCACATCGATGATGATCAGCGCGGTGCCCATAAGAGCACGATACGTCAGGCGAACTCCGTGGGGATCGCCGCGTACCCCCTTCCGAGGTGCAGCGCCTCCTGGGGGAGCAGTGCGATGGCCTCGGCGTGGCGGTCGCGGGCGGCGGACAGGGGCTCCCGGCCGATCACCTCGCCGTCGCGCACCAGCTCGTGCAGCAGGGGGATGCCGCCCTCGGGGACGATGCCGCCGGTGGTGATCAGCTCGGTCTCCACGTGCCCATGGGGGTCGAACAGCCGGTACGCCTCCTTGCGCCCACCGCGCGACGGCTTGCCGACCGAGCGCTTGGCCACGGCCTCCAGCCGGCCCGTCGCCGTCTCCCGCGCCACCAGCTTGTAGACCAGGGCCGCCGTGGGGACGCCGGAGCCGGTCACGAGGGAGGTGCCGACGCCGTAGCCGTCCACGGGGGCGGCGGCGAGCGCGGCGATGGCGTACTCGTCGAGGTCGGAGGTGACCACGATCCGGGTGTCGAAGGCGCCGAGCGAGTCGAGCAGCTCGCGGACCTCCTGCGCGGCGGCGGCCAGGTCGCCGGAGTCGATGCGGACCGCGCCTAGTTTGTTGCCGGCCAGCTCGACCGCCGTACGCACCGCCTGCTCCACGTCGTACGTGTCCACCAGCAACGTCGTCCCCGCGCCGAGGGTGGCGATCTGGGCCTCGAACGCGTCCCGCTCGGAGTCGTGCAGCAGCGTGAACGCGTGCGCGGCGGTGCCCGCCGTGGGGACCCCGTACAGGTGGCCGGCCATGAGGTTGGAGGTGGAGGCGAACCCGGCGATGTAGGCGGCGCGGGCGGCGGCCAGCGCCGCGTACTCGTGCGTGCGCCGCGAGCCCATCTCGATGAGCGGACGTTTCCCGGCGGCGTTGGACATGCGGGAGGCGGCCGAGGCGATCGCGCAGTCGTGGTTGAGGATCGACAGCGTCAGCGTCTCCAGCAGCACGGCCTCGGCGAAGGTGCCCTCCACGATCATGATCGGGGAGGCGGGGAAGTAGAGGTCGCCCTCGCGGTAGCCGTAGACGTTCCCGGAAAACCGGTAATCGGCGAGAAACGCCAGAGTCGATTCGTCGACCACCTCCTGCTCGCGGAGAAAGGTGAGTTCTTCGTCACCGAAACGGAAGCGTTCGAGCTCGTCCAGGACGCGGCCGGTACCGGCCACGACGCCGTAGCGGCGGCCGCCGGGCAGGTGCCGGGCGAACACCTCGAAGACCGCGCGCCGGTGCGCGGCACCGCTGCGCAGCGCCGCCTGGAGCATCGTCAGCTCATAGTGATCTGTGAGCAACGCAGTGCTCATGGTCATTCTCACGACTCGAAGACTACGACCCAGATAGGGCAGACTCGGGGATGTGGGTAGCACCGCTCCAATCACCGTCGAGCGTCCGTCATCGGACGTCCGGCCCGATTTGCCATGGGTGACCATCGTCTGGAACGACCCGGTCAACCTCATGTCCTACGTGACTTACGTCTTCCAAACCGTCTTCGGCTACAGCAAGGAGAAGGCCGAGAAACTCATGATGGACGTGCACCACAAGGGCAAGGCGGTCGTGTCCAGTGGCACGCGCGAAGAGATGGAACGCGATGTGCAGATTCTCCACTCCTACGGCCTGTGGGCGACGGTCCAGCCGGATTCGGTCAAGTGAGGCGGCGGCGGTGAGTTCGGGGTTCTCGGCCGGGCACAAGGGCTCGGTCATCGCGCGGTTCGAGGCCGCGGAGGTCTCGTTGTTGCGCTCGCTGGTCTCGATGTTGCTCGGCCTGGTGACGCCGGGGGAGACGAGCGACGACCCGCTGGAGCGGGCGCTCGGCATCGGGGCGGCCCAGGCTCCGACCGATCCGGTGCTGGCCCGGCTGTTCCCCTCGGCGTACGAAGACGAGCAGGAAGCCTCGGAGTTCCGCCGCTACACCGAGGCCACGCTGCGCGACGGCAAGCGCGCCGACGCCCAGACCGTCCTGGACACCGCGCGCTCGGGCCGTGCCGAGCTGACGCCCGAGCAGGCTCAGTCGTGGCTGCGCTCGCTCAACGACGTACGCCTGACGCTCGGCACCAAGCTCGACGTGACCGAGGAGATCCACGACGAGATCGCGACGATGTCCGAGGACGACCCCCGCTACCCGGCCTACGTCACCTACGACTGGCTGACCTACCTCCAAGACAGCCTGGTCCGGGCCCTCTGGTAGCTTCCGGGGCATGCTCACGATCTCTCAAGAACTGGTGGACAAGATCGTCGCCCATGCGCGGGCCGACCACCCGGACGAGGCGTGCGGCGTGATCGCGGGGAGGAACGGCGTTCCCGAACGGTTCATCCCCATGGAGAACGCCGAGCGTTCGCCGACCTTCTACCGTTTCGACTCGATGGAGCAGTTCCGCGTCTGGCGGGAGATGGACGACCGCGACGAGGAGCCCGTCGTGATCTACCACTCCCACACCGCCACCGAGGCGTACCCGTCGCGCACCGACGTGTCCTACGCCTCCGAGCCGCAGGCCCACTACGTCCTGGTCTCGACCAAGGACGCGGACGACGTCGAGTTCCGCTCGTACCGGATCCTCGACGGGGTGATCGAGGAGGAAGAGGTAAGATTCCTCCCATGATGGTCCGGCCGGTGCAGAGCTACCTCTTCGCGCACACCCCGGCCGTCGTCGTCTACGACTGTCGCTGATCTGGAATCCGCACCCATCCCCCGGTGTTGCCGCCGAGGGGACGACGACCAGAACAGAGGAGACTGACCGCGATGGCCATCGAGGTTCGCATTCCCACCATCCTGCGCAACTACACCGACGGCGCCAAGGCCGTCGACGCCGAGGGCGCCACCCTCGACGAGCTGATCAGCAACCTGGAGTCCCGCCACCCCGGCATCAAGGACCGCCTGATCGACCAGGGCAGCCTGCGCCGCTTCGTCAACGTCTACCTCAACGACGAGGACGTGCGCTTCCTCGGCGGCCTCGGCACGCCGGTGTCCGACGGCGACACGGTGACCGTGCTGCCCGCCGTCGCCGGCGGGTGACATGCGGTTCGACTCGCTGATCGACTCGGTCGGGCGCACGCCGCTCGTCGGGCTGCCCCGGCTGTCGCCCTCGCCCGAGGTGCGCGTCTGGGCCAAGCTCGAGGACCGCAACCCGACCGGGTCGATCAAGGACCGGCCGGCGTTGTGGATGATCGAGCAGGCCGAGAAGGACGGCCTGCTCACTCCCGGCTGCACGATCCTGGAGCCCACCAGCGGCAACACCGGCATCTCCCTCGCGATGTCGGCCAAGCTCAAGGGCTACAAGCTGATCTGCGTGATGCCGGAGAACACCTCCGAGGAACGCCGCCAGCTCCTGCGCATGTGGGGCGCGGAGATCATCTCCTCGCCCGCCGCGGGCGGCTCCAACGAGGCCGTGCGCGTGGCCAAGGGCCTGGCCGCCGACAACCCGTCCTGGGTGATGCTCTACCAGTACGGAAACCCGGCCAACTGGCGTTCCCACTACGAGACCACCGGCCCGGAGATCCTGGCGGACCTGCCCACGGTCACCCACTTCGTGGCCGGGCTCGGCACCACGGGCACGCTCATGGGCGTCGGCCGGTTCCTGCGCGAGCACGTGCCCGGCGTGCGGATCGTCGCCGCCGAGCCGCGCTACGGCGAGCTGGTCTACGGCCTGCGCAACGTCGACGAGGGCTTCATCCCCGAGCTCTACGACGAGTCCGTGCTGACCACCCGCTTCTCCGTGGGCTCGGCCGACGCGCTGCGGCGTACCCGCGAGCTGCTGGCGGCGGAGGGCATCTTCGCCGGGGTCTCGACCGGCGCCGCGCTGCACGCCGCGCTGGGCGTGGCCAGGAAGGCGGTCAAGGACGGCGAGCGGGCCGACGTCGTCTTCGTGGTGGCCGACGGCGGCTGGAAGTACCTGTCCACGGGCGCGTACGAGGGCACTCTGGAGGAGGCCGAGGAGCGCCTCGAAGGGCAGCTCTGGGCCTAGGAGCCGAAAACGCGGAAGGGGCGGCCGGTCCGGCCGCCCCTTCCGCGTTTTCGGTCAGTTGAACAGGACCCGCAGCGAGAAGTTCGCCTCGGTGTCGCTCTGCTTGCCGCTCAGGCCGACGGCCCGCAGGACCTGCGCGTTGGCCTTGTCGTCGCCCTCCAGGCCCTGAAGGTAGAGCTTCTCGACCTTGTCGAGGTCCACGAAGAGCGCGAAGGTCGCCTCGTCGGCGTCCGGGATGGCGGTCTGGAACGTCTCGGAGTCGCCCAGCGTGCCCTCCTCGGCCAGCTTCTTGGCGTACTCCTCGCTGGTCGCCGCCGTGAAGACGCCGTCACCGGGGACCTTGGCGATCTGCGGCGCGGGCTGGCCGCTGGCGGCCATCGCCTTCTCGATCTTGTCGACGACCGCCTGCGCCTTGGCCGGGTCGGTGGCGACGCGCACGCCGGCCTTGATCTGGTCGGCGTCCAGGCCCTGGCTGTCCAGGGCGACGGTGAAGTTCTTGCCGAGCACGGTGGCCAGGTCGCCGGGCAGGTCGAGGCCGAACTTGCTCTTGGCCTGCTCGAAGAGCTGCTGGACCTCGGCCCCGCCGCTGGCCGTGGCCGACTTCTGGATCTCGGCCCACTGCTTGGTGATCATCTGGTCCAGGCCGGAGATCGACAGGGCGCCGGCGGTCGTGGCGGGCAGCGTGCCGAGTCCGGCGGCCTGGAGGTCGCCCGTGGTCAGGCCCTTGGCGCCCCTGACCTGGCCGGCCAGCTCGACGTAGGCGCTGTCGAAGCGCAGCGCGCCGGCGAACCGGGCGTCCTTGATGGGCTCGATGCCGGCCGCCTGCTCGGCGGGGATGGGCGCGAGCTTCGCGACCCCGCCCATGTCCGCCCAGAACGACAGCACGCCCTGCTCGCCGACGGCGCTCATGTCGTCGGTGAACTCGCTGTTCTCGGCGAGAGTGGCCTCGCCCTTGGCGAACTTGTCGGCCAGCGCTTGGGTCGAGGACAGCAGCGCGTAGTCCTCGCGGAAGGCGATGCCGTACTTGTCGCCGTCCATGAGCTTGGCGATGCCCGCCTTGGCCTGCGCCTGGTCCTTGACCTGGACGGCGACCGCGATGTCGGGCTCGGCCTTGCCGGAGGGCACGGCGGCGAAGCCGACCCGGCTGCCCAGCCAGGGGTCGATGTCCTTGGCGAAGTCGACCTTCTTCTCGCCGCTCTCGTTGACCAGGTTGAACAGGGCCTGGCGCGGGTCCTCGCCGGTGAAGGAGCCCTTGGTGACCGTGAACTTCCTGGCGAGCTGGAACAGCGCCACCTTCTGGTTCGCGGCCGGGTCGAGGTCGAGGCGGGCGTAGGCGATCGCGTTCGCGGGCAGCACCTCGGTCGGCTGCGTGCCGCCGCCGCCGATCGCGCCCACGGCCCACACCGCGCCGCCGCCGAGCAGCACCACGGCGAGCGCCGCGGCGCCGGCGATCAGCCAGCCCTTGCGGCTGCCCTTCTTCGCCGGTTGCGGCGGGCCGAAGCCCTCGGGGCCCTGCTGCTGCCAGCCCTGCTGGGCGTACTGGTCCTGCTGCTGCCAACCCTGCTGTTGCTGCTGCTGGGCGTACTGGTCCTGTTGCGGCCAGCTCTGCTGTTGCCAGTTCTGCTGGGGCTGCCCGCCGTGCGGGGCGCCGTAGGCGGGCTGCTGTCCGTACGCGGCCTGGGAGTTGTAAGCCGGCTGCTGCCCGTACGAAGCCTCCTGGCCCGGCTGCGGGACCTGCTGGCCGTAGGGCTGCTGGTACGACTGCTGCGGCGGGTACGGCTGCTGCGGCTCCTGCGGCTGCTCCCAGCCTCCTCGGTACGCCGTGGTGCGCTCAGGATCCTGGCCAGGTGGGGGATTATTCGCAGACATCACTCAACTCACAATGTGGACTTTTGACCACAGAGAAGGTAGCTGATGTTGCTAGATGGCCGCTTGCAATGTGCTGAAGACGAAATTAGACCCTGTTTAGCTCTTTTTTCAGCACATCGAGGTGAACTTCGCCAGTTGTCCACTCTGACACGCAGGCCCACGGCACGAACGTGCAACCGGCGTACACCGTCCGCGCCAGCGTCCTGGACAGCCAGGGGGAGCGGCCCTGGCGGTCGCGCGTGAGCCCGAGCAGGACCGGCGCGCGCCGTCCCGAGACGACCAGCCCGTAGACCGTGTGGCTCTGCTGGAGCTCGCCCTTGTGCTTCTGGACGCGGATGTCGACGACGTGACCGACCCACACCCCGTTGGAGTCCCACACCGACTGGCCGATGAGTTCGGCGACGCTTGCCATGATCGAACTGTTCCATCCGGAGGACGTTTCCGCAGGTAGGCGCGCTGATACCGGAACGGCGTGGTGCGAACGGCGCAGCCCCGCGTAAAGTGGGGGGACTACTAGAATATAGTTCCGTAAGGTGAGGCAGGGCGGGATGACCAAGTTCGACGAGGCCACACAGGCGATCCGGATCGACGAGACCACCTACGACGTGTGCCTCGACCCCGGATACTGCATCGGCGCCCCGCTCAACGGCGGCTACCTGATGGCCGTGGTCCTGCGCGCCGCGGTGGACGCCTCGCCGTTCGAGCATCCGGTGAGCACCACCTCGCAGTTCCTCAGGTCGCCGGTCCCCGGGCCCGCCCAGGTCAGAGTGGAACAGCTCAAGGCGGGCCGGACGGCCGCGTTCGCCAGGGCCACGCTGGTCCAGAACGGCGTGCCGCAGATCGAGAGCCTGATCACCACCGCCACCCTGGCCGGCGCCGACCCCGTCTACACCGACGCGCCCTCGGTCGTGATGCCGCTGGTCGAGGAGTGCGTCAAGCTCCCCGACCCCAAGCCCGAGAACAACATGACCCTCAACGCCCAGCTCGACCTGCGCTTCGACCCGCCCACCATCGCGTGGCTGACCGGCGGGCCGACGGGTCGGCCGGAGTCCCGGGCGTACTTCCGGATGGCCGAGCCGCAGGACGCCGACCCGTACGTGCTGGCGCTGGCCGTGGACGTGCTGCCGCCGGTGGTGTTCCTGGCCGGCGCCCGCGGATGGGCGCCCACCGTGGACCTCACCTGGCACCTGCGCGCGCTGCCCGCCCCCGGCTGGCTCACCCTGATCGGCAGCGGCCGGCTCATCACGGACGGCTGGTTCGACGAAGAGGTCGAGGTGTGGGACTCCGCCGGCCGCCTGGTCGCCCAGTCACGCCAGCTCGCCAGGGTCGGCAGGGGCTGATCGGAAGGGGCGATCGGCAGGGCTGGTGTGAGCAACACAACAGTCCCGCCTTCACCAGGTGTGAGCATTCTTACGCAGTGTTGATCGCGCAGGTCGCCTACCCTCTAGAACGTGCCGGACGCGAGTATTGGGATCTTCGACAGCGGGGTCGGCGGCCTGACGGTCGCCCGCGCGATCATCGACCAGCTGCCGAACGAGGCGATCACCTACGTGGCCGACACGGCACGCCAGCCGTACGGGCCGAAATCCATCGCCGAGCTGCGCGCCTACGCCCTTGAGGTGATGGACCACCTCGTCGGCCAGGACGTCAAGATGCTCGTCATCGCCTGCAACAGCGCCAGCGCCGCCGTGCTGCGCGACGCGCGCGAACGCTACGACGTACCGGTCGTCGAGGTCATCCAGCCCGCCACCAGGCGGGCCGTGCGCGCCACCCGCACCGGCCGGGTCGGCGTGATCGCCACCCGGGCCACGATCGAGTCGCTGGCCTACCACGACGCCTTCACCGCGGCCCCCGACGTGCAGCTCACCGGCGTGGCCGCCCCCCGCCTGGTGGAGTACGTCGAGCGCGGAGAGACGATGAGCAAGGAGCTCATCGACGTGCTGCGCGAGTACCTGGAGCCCATCAGGGACGCCGGCTGCGACACGCTCATCCTCGGCTGCACCCACTACCCGCTGCTCACCGGCGCGATCTCCTACGTCGTGGGAGACGGGGTCACGCTGGTCTCCAGCGCCGACGAGACGGCCAAGGACGTCTACCGGATCCTGCACGACCACGGACTGGCGGCGGGAGGCGAGGCCACCCCCCGGCACCGCTTCCGCGCCACCGGCGACACCGAGCTCTTCGCCCGCCTCGGCAGGCGATTCCTGGGCCCGGAGATCGATGTGGTCGAAGTCGCACCAGTGGGGGGTACTACCTTTAGCGGGAGGCCCACATGAAGGTGACCATCGTCGGATGCTCGGGGAGCTACCCCGGTCCCGACAGCCCCGCGTCCTGCTACCTCGTCGAGGCCGAGGGGTTCAGGATGCTGCTCGATCTCGGCAACGGGTCGCTCGGCGCGCTCCAGCGCCACATCGGCCTCTACGACGTGGACGCCATCTGCCTGTCCCACCTGCACGCCGACCATTGCCTCGACATCTGCGGCTACCACGTCGCCCGGACGTACGGGCCCGACGCGCCCTATCCGCTCGTGCCCGTCTTCGCGCCCGAGGGGGCAGCCGCCCGGCTCGCGGCCGCGTACGGGATGCCGGAGGAGCCCGGGCTGGAGACCGCCTTCGCCTTCACGCCGCTGTCGCCGGGGTCGTTCGAGGTGGGGCCGTTCACCGTCACGGCCGGCCTGGTGAACCATCCGGTCGAGGCGTACGGGTTCCGGGTGGCCAGCGACGACGTGTGCATGGCGTACTCGGGGGACACCGGGGAGTCGGCCGAGCTGGTCAAGCTGGCGGCGGGGGCCGACCTGCTGCTGTGCGAGGCGTCGTTCGTCGAGGGCCCCGACCTGCCGCCCGACCTGCACCTGACCGGTCGCCAGGCGGCCGAGCACGCGGCCAAGGCGAGCGCGGGACGGCTCGTGCTCACCCACCTCGTCCCGTGGAACGACAACGCCCGGGTGCTGGAGGACGCCTCCAGAGGCGGCTACGACGGGCCGGTCGAGCTGGCGCGCAGCGGCGCGGTCTACGACTTGGCCTGAGCCTCGTCGAAGTCGCGTAACCACGGCAGCGGCGAGAACAACAACGGCACGAACGACACGAGCCGCCCGATCATGAACACCCATAAGGCCGTCCGCACGCCGATCTCCTGGGCGACGAACCCGCCGAGCAGCGCGCCCAGTGGGATCGAGCCCCACATGAACGACCTGAACGAGGCGTTGACCCGGCCCAGAAGATGCTCGGGGACCGTCGTCTGCCGGTAGGTGATCAGGCCGACGGTGCTCAGCGCCGAGCTCCACGACAACGCGATCGAGGTGATCGCGAAGAACGCCACCCGCCAGTCGGCCTGCGTCATCGGCAGCAGCAGGGCGAAGGGCGCCGGCACGGTGAGGGAGAGCCACGTCATCCTGGCCGTGCCGATCCTCCTCGACAGCACGCCGCCGAGCAGGCCCGCGGCCACGCCGCCGAAGCCGCCGGACATCAGCAGCACGCCGATGAGGCCGGGCGGCAGCCCGACGTCCTCGGCCAGGAACAACACCGACAGGCCGAGCACGGCGCCGACCGTGACGTTCGCCGCGATCGACGCCGCGGCGAACATGCGCATCAGGCGGTCGCGCCAGACGTACCGCAGCCCCGCGCCGATGCCGCGCAGCAGCGGCTCGCGCACGCCCGCGGCGGGCGGCTTGTCGGGCGTCCTGATCGAGCTGAGGAACACCGCCGACGCCAGCGCGCCCAGCGCGGTCGCGAGCATCGTGCGCGGCGCGCCGAGGAGCTGCACCAGCGCGCCCCCGATGCCGGGACCGGCCAGGAAGCCGCCGGAGCGCACCACCTCCAGCTTGGAGTTGCCGTCGCCGAGCTGCGGCGTGCTCACCAGGTTGGGCAGGTACGTCTGGTCGGCCACGTCGTTGAACACCTGCGCCACACCGGCCAGGAAGGCGACCGTGAACATCATCCCGATCGACAGCACACCCAGGTGCGCCGCCAGCGGAATGCTCGCCAGCAGCACGAACCTGGCCAGGTCGGAGACCACCATCACCCGGCGCCGTCGCATGCGGTCGACCCACACCCCCGCGGGCAGGCCGAGCAACAGGAACGCGGCGGTCTGCAGCGCGGACAGCAGAGCCACCTGGGCAGGGCCCGCATGCAGGGCGACGACAGCCACCAGCGGGAGGGCCACGCGCGAGATATTCGCTCCCAGTTCGTTCCCCACGTGCGAAGTCAGGAACCGGAGGAAGTCAGGGTTTCGCAACACCCCCGTTGTCATTGCGTAAGGATCCATGTGTCGGACACATTTGGTCAAGAGTGTCGTGGCGCGGAGATAGGGTGAACTGCATGTCCCGACAGGATGGCCGCAACCCCGACCAGCTACGCCCCATCACCATCACCCGGCGATGGCTGGCGCACGCCGAAGGTTCGGTGCTGGTCGAGTTCGGCGGCACGAGGGTGTTGTGCGCGGCGTCGGTGCAGGACAGCGTGCCGCGCTGGCGCAGGGGCAGCGGGCAGGGCTGGGTTACGGCCGAATACGCGATGCTTCCGCGCGCGACCAATACCCGTAACGATCGTGAATCGGTCCGCGGCAAAATCGGCGGGCGCACCCATGAGATCTCCCGGCTGATCGGAAGATCATTGCGCGCGTGCGTCGATTACAAGGCGCTGGGCGAAAACTCCATTCTGATCGACTGCGACGTCCTTCAGGCCGACGGCGGCACCAGGACCGCCGCGATCACCGGCGCCTACGTCGCGCTCGCCGACGCCGTCGCGTGGATGAAGGCCCGCAAGATGTGCCCCGGAGACCCGCTGATCGGCTCGGTCGCGGCCGTGTCCGTCGGAGTCGTCGGCTCGGTGCCCATGCTCGACCTGTGCTACACCGAAGATGTCGCCGCCGAGACCGACATGAACGTCGTGATGACCGGCGAGGGCTCCTTCGTCGAGGTGCAGGGCACCGCCGAGGGTGTGCCCTTCGACCGGGCGGCCCTCGACCAGCTCCTCGACCTGGCCGCCGCCGGGTGCGAGGAGCTCAAGCTGATCCAGCAGGAGGCGCTGGGCGCATGAGGATCGTGCTGGCCACCCGCAACCCGGGCAAGATCGCGGAGCTGCGGCGCATCCTCGCCGGGTTCGAGATCGTCGGGCTGGAGGAGTTCCCCGAGATCGGCGAGGTCGCCGAGACCGGTGTCACCTTCGAGGAGAACGCGCTGCTCAAGGCCCATGCCGTCGCCAAGGGCTCCGGACTGCCCGCCGTGGCCGACGACTCCGGGCTCTGCGTCGACGTGCTCAACGGCATGCCCGGCGTCTTCTCGGCCCGCTGGTCGGGGCGCCACGGCGACGACCAGGCCAACCTCGACCTGCTGCTCGCGCAGGTGTCCGACGTGCCGGCCGAGAAGTTGGCGGCGCACTTCGCCTGCGCCGCCGCGCTCGCGCTGCCCTCGGGCGAGCACCGGGTCGTGGAGGGCACGCTGCCCGGCCACCTCGTCACCACGCCGCGAGGCACCAACGGCTTCGGCTACGACCCGATCCTGGTGCCGCTCGGCCACGACCGCACCACCGCCGAGCTGTCCCCCGACGAGAAGGACGCCATCAGCCACCGGGGCCGCGCCTTCCGCGCGCTGGCGCCGATCGTGCGCGACATGCTGGGCTCGTAACCACCGCGTAAGAACCTCGTCGCGGTCGGCGACGTAACGTCGTACCGTGCAGAAGAACGATTCGGTGCCCGCCTGGGCGGGTGCCCTGGCCGGGCTGACGGCCGGCGCGCTGGCGCTCGGGATCGCGCAGCTCGTCGCCGGGTTCGCGGGGCCCGCGACCTTTCCCGTGGTGGCGGTGGGCGACGCCGCGGTCGACCTGACGCCCGCGCCGGTCAAGGACTTCGCGATCAACACCTTCGGGGAGAACGACAAGACCGTTCTCGTCGGGGGTGTCCTGGTGGTGCTCGCCGGGATCGCGGCCGTGATCGGGGTGCTGGCCAGGCGGCGGCTCGCGTACGGGTTCGCGGGGCTGGCCGTGTTCGGGGTGGTGGGGGTCGTCGCGGTGCTCACCCGTCCGGGTGCTCGGGCGGCGGACGTGTCGCCGACGGTGGTTGGGGTCGTCTGCGGGGCGGCGGCGCTGGCCTGGCTGATCCGGCGCGCCGGCGGCCCGAGTCCGGCACCCGACCACGACACGGTCCCGGCGTTCAGGCAGGGGGGCGAGGGGGTCGAGGGGCGACCGCCCGTAATGCGGGCCGGGGGCGCGGGGCGCGGGTTCGACCGGCGGGGGCTGATCACGGGGGTGGCCGGCGGGGTGGTGGTGGCCGGGGCGGCCGCCGCGCTGGGACGGGAGCTCGGCGGGCGGCGGGCGCTCGACGAGGCACGGATGCACATGGCGCTGCCCAAGCCCGCGACGCCCGCCAAACCCCTCCCGCCCGGAACGGACTTCCGCATCCCCGGCCTTTCCCCCTTCATCACGAAAAATCGGGACTTCTATAGGGTTGATACGGCGCTCGTCGTCCCCCAGGTGGACCCGCGAACGTGGACGTTGCGCATCCACGGCATGGTGGACCGGCCCGTCGAGATCACCTACGAGGAACTGCTCCGCCTGCCCCTCACCGAGGCCGACATCACCCTGACCTGCGTCTCCAACGAGGTGGGCGGCCCGTACGTCGGCAACGCCCGCTGGCTGGGCGTACGCATGCCCGACCTGCTGCGCCGGGCCGGGCTGCGGCCGGACGCCGACATGCTCCTGTCCACCTCGTCCGACGGTTTCACCTGCGGCACGCCCGTGGACGTGGTGATGGACGGCCGCGACGCGCTCTTCGCGATCGCGATGAACGGCGAGGCGCTCCCCGTAGAGCACGGCTTCCCCGTCCGCCAGGTCGTGCCCGGCCTGTACGGGTACGTGTCGGCCACCAAATGGGTGGTGGACGTCAAGGTGACCAGGTTCGACCAGGACGAGGCGTACTGGACGCCACGCGGGTGGGCCGCCAAGGGGCCGATCAAGACCGAGTCGCGCATCGACGTACCGAAGGCGGGGGACTCCCTGGCCGCCGGGCGCGTCACGATCGCCGGGGTGGCGTGGGCGCAGCACACCGGGGTGGAGGCCGTCGAGGTGCGGATCAACGGCGGCGAGTGGCGGCAGGCGCGGCTGGCCGCGCTGGCCGGCCGGGACACCTGGCGGCAATGGGCGCTCGACTGGGACGCCACGCCGGGGGCGCACACGATCGAGGCGCGGGCGACCGACGCGGCCGGGCGTACCCAGACCGAGCGGCAGGCGCCGCCCGCGCCCGACGGCGCCAGCGGCTGGCCCACGATCACGGTGCAGGTGGCCTGATTCGCTGGCGTTCTCGCAGGTAAGGCCGGTGGCCCTGACCGACAATCTTCCTGACTTCCCCCTCCGCGGCCTGACGGCGGCCCTACGATCGGTCGTCGAGTAGGACAGGAGGCAGGACGTGTTCCGCGAGCGTGAGTCGAGCGTCCGGTGGGTCCTTCCGGAGGGGCAGTACAACCCGGTGGTGGGGGAGGGGGTCCGGTGGCTCGACTACGAACGTGCCGCCGAGGACGCCCCCGGCGACGTGCCCGCCACGACGGAGGCCCCTTCCTCCCGTGAGGGCTCGGCCCCTTTAACGCCCTGCGCCGCTCCCTCGGGCCACGGGCCCCCGGAGGCCCCGACGTCCCGTCCTCCCGCGCAGGGCCCGCCCGCCTCCCATGGCGACACCCCGAACGCCCTGGCCGCCGCCCTGGACGTCCTGACGGGGCTCGCCACTTCTTCGGGGACCGCACTGACGGGTCCCCATGCGGGCGACCGGGAGACCGGCGGGTCGGCGACGCCGGGCGGGGCTCGTTCGACGTCCGCCCCCGCCGAGGAGGACGGTCCGGACGGCGCCACCGCGTCCGACACCATGTCCGCCGCCGAGCCGAGCACGCCCCCGGCTCCCGCGGCGAACCCCGAATCGTGGATCTGGCACTCCGGCGGCCCGAACGGGCACGACACAGCCACGAGCACCCCGCCGGAGCCCGGCACCACCCCCGTCAGAACCTCTCCCACACAGGGATTCGGGGCGGCGGTGCGGGGGATGCGCCGGCTGGAGCTGGGGGAGGTACGAGGGAGCGGGCCCGTCCCGGGGAACGGGCGGCATCCGCTCGACGTCCGGGTCGACCGGGGCAGGAACAACTCCGACGGAGACTGGTTCGAACGCGAGCGCAGGCCGCCGAGGCTGACCGAGTGCCGTCCGTACGGGCTGCCGGGCGGGCTGGCACAACCGGACCCGCAGGTCGAGCAGGACCTGGCCCAGGCGCTGGAGCCCGGCACCAGGTTCCCCGACCCGCGCGGCACCTGGGTCAGGCTGATCAACGGCGGCGGCCCGGCGGACGACCCGTTCCGGGCCTCCAACGCCGCCGACTGCGCCCTGGCCGTGTTGTCCACCTGGCACGGCGAGCCCGCCACCGCCGCCCCCCGCCTCCCCGAGTACGACCGCATCGGCCGTCCGCTGCTCACCGGCGAGCAGGGCGGCGCGGCCAGGATCGAACGGTGGACCGGCCAGCGTTTCCAGTACGCGGGCCAGGGCCGGCACGCCTACCCCATGGTGGCCCGGCGGCTGCTGGAGGCCGGGCACGGCGCGAGCGCCGTCATCGTGGTGCGCTGGCCGGGCGGCGGCTCGCACGTCTGGAACGCGGTCAACTCCGGCAGCGAGGTCATCTGGATCGACGCCCAGCGCGGGCACATGTCGGTCGAGCCGCCGTACGCGACGGTGACCGGGGTGTTCTGCATGATCCTCGACCGGCAGGGGCGGCCGCGGTGAACATGGACCAGGCCAGGGCGCTGGCGGAGGAGTACTTCAACGGGACCCGCCCGCCGGACGACCCGCTCTCGGTGGGCCTGTACGGCTTCCATGACGGATATGTCGCCTGGATCCGGGAGCTCGACCCCGACGATCCCACCACGTTGCCGGACACGGTCGGAGGGGCCTGCCTCGTGATCGACAAGGCGTCCGGCGAGGTCGTCGTCCGTCCCCTGCTCGACCCGGAGACCGTCGCCGAACTCTGGCCGGGCCGCACCCCACGCTGACCCCGGCCCCGCGCCGGGCGCCGACCCCGCGCCGGGCGCCGACCCCGCGCCGGGCGCCGCCCCCGTAGGGCGCCCGGCCTGCGGACACGAACATGGCCGCGCGGCCTCGGCGTCCCCCATGACACCGTCCCACGAGGCCGCGCAGCCTCTTGCTCGTACCCTCTATCCCGATTTTTCGCTTTTATTCGGTTTTATCGGGATCAACCCGTCGCCAGCGAGCCCACGATGGACGCCCTGGCCGCCCGCCGCGCCGGCACCACGGCCGCCAGCACGCCCGCCAGCCCGGACAACACCACGAACAGCACGATCTGCCCGACCGGCGCGGAGAAGACCGCCCCGGGCAACATGGCCCGTACCGCCGCCCAGCCGAACACGGCGCCGAGCGCCACCCCGACCAGCGCCCCGAGCAGCCCGAGCACCAGCGCCTCGACCGAGAGCATGCGCCGGAGCTGCGGCCGGGTCAGCCCGAGCGCCCGCAACAGCGCCGACTCCCTGGTGCGTTCGTGCACGGACAACGACAGGGTGTTGGCGATGCCGAGCAGCGAGATCAGGATCGCCAGCCCGAGCAGTCCCGTGACGATCATGAGCAGCATGTCCAGGGTCTCGTCGAACTGCCCGCGTACCTCGGTCGAGCTCGACATCTGGACGGTGGGATAGGCCGCGATCGCGGCGTTGACCACCCGGCGCGCCTGCTCGGCCGCCACCCCGTCGCGGATGTTGATCATCACGCGGGAGTCCGGCACCCGGTCGTAGTAGGTGTCGAACGGCCGCTCGGCGACGGTGAGGGCGGGCAGCGCGGAGTTCGTCCCGACGAGGACGGCGACCACCTTCAGCGGTACGGCCCCGGCCCGCTGGGTCCGGACCGTGACCGTGTCGCCGACCTTGACGCCCAGGGCGGAGGCCGCGTAGTCGAGCAGCGCGACCTGCCCGTCGGCCAGGCCCGCCATCGAGCCGGAGGCCACCTCGGAGGTGAGGGGCCCGTGGTAGGTGCCGATGTCGAACCTGCGCGCGCCCACCTTGCCCGGCGTCTCGCGGATCTGCAGCACCGAGGCCAGCTCGGGCCGCCCGCGCAGCTTCTCGGCCACCGACCGGGGGACGCCGGTCTCGCGTACCTGTCCGGCCAGCATGTAGTCGACCGGGAACTGCTCGTCGAGCTTGTTCCACACGGTCAGCCGGGTGGAGGCGCTGAGCACCGAGATCAGCGTCATCAGCGTGACGCCGATGGTGAGCGCGACCGTGGTGGTCGCGGCGCGGCGGGGGTTGCGGGCCGAGTTGTCCAGCGCCAGGCGTCCCGGCACGCCGAACAGCTTGGCCGGGATCCAGCCCACCATCGCGCTCAGCGGCTTGACCAGCACCGGCCCGAGGATCAGCACGGCCAGGAAGACCAGCGCGCCCCCGGCCATCACGACGAACAACGTGCTCGGCTCGCCCGGCGGCAGCTTCGCCACGCCGAACGCGGTCGTACCGGCTCCGGCCAGCAGGAACAGCCCGGCGAACAACCAGCGCAGCAGGCCGGTGCGGAAGTCCTGCTCCTCCGGCTGGGCGAGCAGCGCCGCGACCGGCGGCACTCGGGTGGCCGCGCGCGCGGGCAGCAGGGCCGCGAACAGGGTGACGACCAGGCCGACGGCCAGGCCGATCCCGATGGTGCCCGGCGTGAGCGCGACCGCCGCGTCCGTCGGCATGGGGGCGTCGAACGCGGCCAGCAGCGTCAGCGCGAGCACGGCCAGCCCGTACCCGGCGAGCAGGCCGAGCGCGGAGGCGAGCAGGCCGACCGCGAAGGACTCCAGCACGATCGAGCCGAACACCTGCCCGCGCGTCGCGCCGATGCAGCGCAGCAACGCCATCTCCCGCGTGCGCTGCGCGACGAGGATGGTGAAGGTGTTGTAGATGACCAGCGCGGCCACCATCATCGCCACGGCCCCGAACAGCAACAGGCCGATCGTCAGCGTACGCATCGACAGCCCGGCCGAGGCCGCCAGGTCGTCGGCCAGTTCGGCGCCGGTCTTGACCTCGTACGCGCCGCCGAGCGCCGCCGCGACGGCCTGCTTCAGCCCCGGGGCCGAGCCGGCGACGTCGATCTCGCGGTAGCCCTTCGCGCCGGTCATGCGCTGCGCGGTGGCCGAGGTGAAGCCGACCGCGCCGGTGAAGGACAACTCCTGGTCCACACCGGGGTCGAGCAGGCCGACCAGCCTGAACTCGTGCCGGGCCTGCTTGCGGTCGAGCACGGTGATCGTGTCGCCGAGCCGCAGGCCCTGCGACTTCGCGGTGTTCTTGTCCAGCACGGCCGCCTGGTCGTCGGTGCCGGGGCAGGCGCCCGAGACGATCGAGGTACGGTCCAGCGGGCCGGGGACGATGGAGAGGGCCGTGGTCGGGCTGCCGCCGACCGCCCTGCCGTCCTTGCCGAGCAGCGGCGCGGGGTCGCGGATCAGGCCCTGCGCCTCGGTCACGCCCGCCAGGGCGCGTACCCGTTCGAGGACCTTCTCCGGCAACACGCCGTCGCGCTCCTTGGGCAGGACGGCCACGTCCACCTTGTCCGCGTCGGCCGTGACGCGCTGGGAGAAGCCCGCCTGGATGGTGTCGTTCAGCACGAACGTGCCCGCGATGAAGCCCACCCCCAGCGTGATCGCCAGCGAGGTGAGCAGCAGCCTGAGCGTGTGCGCCCGCAGCCCGGCCAGCGCCGTCTTCAGCACCTCAGCCCTCCAGCTTCATGAGCGTGTCCAGGACGGCCTGCGGCGTCGGCCCGCTGACCTCGGTGACCAGCTCGCCGTCACGCAGGAACACCACCCGGTCGGCGTACGCCGCCGCGACCGGGTCGTGCGTGACCATGACGATGGTCTGGTTCAGCTCGCGGACCGAGGTGCGCAGGAAGGACAGGATCTCCGAGCCGCTGCGCGAGTCCAGGTTGCCCGTGGGCTCGTCGGCGAAGATCACCCGTGGCTTGCTGATCAGCGCCCTGGCCACGGCCACACGCTGCTGCTGGCCGCCCGACAACTGCGTCGGCCGGTGCCCGAGCCGGTCGCGCAGCCCCACGGTGTCGATGACCCGGGCGAACAGCTCCTCGTCCGCCTGCCGGGCGGCGATGTCCAGGGGCAGCCTGATGTTCTGCTCGGCGGTCAGCGTGGGCAGCAGGTTGAACGCCTGGAAGATGAAGCCGATCCGCTCCCGGCGCAGCAGCGTGAGCTGCCGGTCGGCCAGCCCGGTCAGCTCCACGTCGCCGATGTGCACGGTGCCCGAGGTGGCGGTGTCGAGACCGGCCAGGCAGTGCATGAGCGTCGACTTGCCGGAGCCGGAAGGGCCCATGATCGCGGTGAAGGCGCCGGTCGCGAACGCCACGTCCACGCCGCGAAGGGCGTGGACCTCGGCGTCGCCCTGGCCGTACACCTTGGTCAGGGCCTTGGCCACCACCGCGGGCGGGGCCGCGCGCCGGGAGTCGGTGAGGGTCACTTTCACTCCTTGTCGCAATATTTCGTCGCGACCAACGCTAGGAGTGGAAAGTTCAGGACTTGTGGGTCCTGAGGAGGGACTTCGTGTAGGACCTCAGACGACCCCCGTCAACCTTTCGGCCGATGCGAGGGCACGACCAGCCCCGCCTCGTACGCGTACACGACCACCTGGGCCCGGTCGCGCAGCCCCAGCTTGGCCAGCACGCGGCCCAGATGCGTCTTCACGGTGGCCTCGGCGACCTCAAGACGGTTCGCGATCTCCATGTTGGACAGGCCGCGGGCCACCATGAGCAGCACCTCACGCTCGCGCGGGGTCAGCTCGGTCGCCGCGGGCAGCTCCTCCACGGGCAACTGGGCGGCGAACCGGTCCAGCATCCTGCGCAACGTACGCGGCGAGACCACGGCGTCGCCCGCGTGCACCAGCCTGATCGCCTCGACCAGGTCGGCGGGCGGCACGTCCTTCAGCAGGAACCCGGCCGCGCCCGCCTTGATCGCGGACAGGGCGTACTCGTCGAGGTCGAACGTGGTCAGGATCAGCACCTTCGGCCCGTCGATGTGCCTGGTCGCCTCGACGCCGTCCATGCGCGGCATGCGCACGTCCATGAGGACGACGTCCACCTCGACGCGCTCCAGCAGCTCCAGGGCCGCGACGCCGTCGCCGGCCTCGGCCACCACGTCGATGTCGGGCTGGGCGCCGAGCACCATCTTGAACCCGGCCCGCAGCAGCTCCTGGTCGTCGACCAGCATCACTCTGATCATCACGCCGCCCTGATCATCGGGAGCCGGGCCAGCACCTCGAAGCCGCCCCCCGAACGGGGGCCGGCCGACACCGCGCCGCCGTACATGCCGACGCGTTCGCGCATGCCGATCAGGCCGTGCCCGTCGGGGCTGGGCGGCGCGGCGGCGCCCCTGCCGTCGTCGGTCACGCGGACGACCAGCTCGGGGCCGCCGTAATCGATCTCGACGAGCGCCCGGACGTCGGGGCCGCCGTGCTTGAGCGCGTTCGTCAGGGCCTCCTGGACGATGCGGTAGACCGCGAGCTGCTGCCCTTCGGGCAGCTCGCCGGGCATGCCGCCGATCCGCAGGCTCGTGGGCACGCCGGCGCCGCGTACCAGCTCTTCGAGCTGGCCCAGGCCGGGTTGCGGGGTGTAGTCGGTGTCGTCGTCCTCGCTCTCGCGCAGCACGCCGACCATCCTGCGCATCTCGGCGAGCGCGGCCCGTCCGGTCTTGGAGATGTTCCGTACGGCCAGCCGGGCCTGTTCGGGGTCGCTGTCGAGGGCGAAGCCCGCGCCGTCGGCCTGGACGACCATCACGCTGACGTTGTGGGCCACCACGTCGTGCAGCTCCCTGGCGATCCTGGTGCGCTCGGCGGCCGCGGCCATCCTGGCCTGCTGGTCCCGTTCGCGTTCGGCCCGCTCGGCGCGTTCCTCCAGACCTTCCAGGTAGCGCCTGCGGGTGTTGGCGTACAGGCCGGCGAGCCAGATGGTGACGACGAAGATCGAGCCGCTGAAGAACATGCCGAAGGTGGCGACGGACCAGTTCACCAGCGCCAGGAAGATCCCCAGCTCGGCCACCAGCCCCGCCGCCAGCGCCCACCGGAACGCGCACTCGGAGGCGACCGTCCACAGCGCGACCATGACCGCGAGGTTGGCCGGCATCGGATCGACGTGCGCCAGCCACTGACCGAAGGAGACCAGCGAGACCACCGCGAACGCCGCCAGCGGCCTGCTCCGCCACAGCAGCGGCAGCAGCAGGAGCGCGGAGAGCGCGATGTAGCCGGCCACGCCCAGGTACCTGCTGCCCTCGGAGGGGTTCAGCGAGGCGTAGGGAATCGCCAGGAGCAAGCTCAAAAGGGCGAGGGGGGCGACCCGCAGGACGCTCACCAGCCCGCCATGGCGCCTCGACCACGCCCGTACCCTGCCGAACACATCCTCACGATATGTAAGCCACGCCGGGGGTTTGTCCGCCTAGAGGGGGAAGTCCGCGTACGACCCAGGTCTTACATGGGTCTTACGGCGGACACGGCATTGTGGTTCATGGGAGCGCCCCTCGCGGGCGAGTAAAGGGAGATCGTGATGGCGGATCATGATCGCGACGCCGGGTCGCGCGGTGAAGAGGAAGCACCGCGCGACCCGACCCCCGGACCGCGCGACACCGAGCAGCTCACCTAGGGAAACCTCGGCCACGGCCCCCACCAGAGACACCGCCCGGGCTCTTCGAGAACCTTCGCGACCGCTCCGACAGGGCTGGTCGTCGGCGCGCCGGCGGCGCGCGCTCTCACTGTGCTTCGCCCCGCGCGGCTGATCACGAGCCGGCGCGGGAGCGTGTGCGGGCGGGGGGACTCGAACCCCCACAGTGTCTCCACCAACAGGACCTAAACCTGCCGCGTATGCCATTTCGCCACGCCCGCGGTCCCGCCGAGGCGGGCTGGGGACAGTTTAGCGCTCCGGCCGAGGCCGGGCAGCAGCCTTTCCGGGAGACCGCGGGCCGGGGCTCAGGCCAGGCCGAGCTTCTTCTTGAGCGAGGCCACGTGTCCGGTGGCCTTCACGTTGTAGAGCGCCTGCTCGATCTTCCCGTCGGCGTCGATCACGAACGTCGAGCGGATCACGCCGATCATCTCCTTCCCGTAGAGCTTCTTCGGGCCATAGGCGCCGTACGCCTGGTGGACGGTCAGCTCGGGGTCGGACAGCAGCGGGAAGGTCAGGGCGTCGCGGGCGACGAACTTGGCCAGCTTCTCGGGCTTGTCCTTGGACACGCCGAGGACGACGAAACCCTCGTCCGTCAACTGGCTGAGGTTGTCGCGGAAGTCGCAGGCCTGTTTGGTGCAGCCCGGCGTCATCGCGGCGGGGTAGAAATAGAGGATCACCCTCTTGCCGCGGAGGTCGTCGAGGGTGACGGTGCCGCCGTCGGCGGTGGGTAGCGTGAACTCGGGCGCGGGGTCGCCGGGCGCGAGCTTGGTGTCTGTCATGAGGCCCTCCTGAGTTCTCCCGGCAAACCTACCGGCCTGGCCGCCGTGCCGTACGGCATGACGACCTGACAGACTGATCACGACCAGAACGGACGGAGCTCGCGACGGACCGCGTAGCGGGCGCGACCACGCGTACGGTCGAAAGGAGAGCCATGGCTGACACCGATCCAGACGAGTTGGAGCGGCGGATCGCGCGCACGCGCGCGGAGTTGGCGCAGACGGTCGACGCCATCGCCGACCGGGTGAGCCCCAAGCGGGTCGCCGAGCGTACGGTCGCCGATGTCAAGAGCAGGGCGGGCCACTTTGTGGCGTCCGTGGGGGACGCCCTCGGGGTGACCGCCCGCCCGGTCGACTATGGCGACAAGCCCGAAGGGGTGTGGGAGGACGAGCAGCCCAACCTGGCGCCGGTGCTCATCGGCGTCGGCGCGGTGCTGGTCGTCGGCGCCGCGATCGTCCTGTTCCGGCGCTGGCGTCGCCGGCGCTGAGCACGTGCCGGGGGCGGGGTCAGAGGAACGTCCTGCCCTCGCCCCGGTACGTGGGCACCGACTCGGCCACGGTGTCGCCGTCCACGAGGTGGAGGGTGTCGAAGCGCTCGCACATCTCGCCCGCCTTGGCGTGCCTGAACCACACCCGGTCCCCGACCCGTAGATCCTGGGCGGCCTGGCCGAGCAGCGGGGTCTGCACCTCGCCGGCACCCTCGTCCTGCGCGTACCGCAGGCCGGCGGGCAGGTAGGGCTGCGGCAGGCGGCTCGGTCCGGGCGGGCCCGAGGCGAGGTAGCCGCCGCCCAGTACCGTCACCGTGTCCGGCCCGGGACGGCGGACGACCGGCAGCGCGAACAGGGCCGCCGGGCGCCCGCTGAAGCGCCGGTAGAAGTCGAACAGCCGCGGGTGGAAGAAGCCCGAGCCGGCGGCGACCTCCGTGATCGCCTTCTCCCTGACGGTCGTCTCGATCGAGCCGGTGCCGCCGCCGTTGACGAACTCCAGGTCGGCGACCTGGCGTACGGCGTTCACTATGCGCCCGCGGCGGACGATCAGCTCCCTGGCCGACCGGGCCTGCATGATCCGGACGACCCGGGCGAAGGCCGCGTTGCCGGGCGGGTCATCGCCGACCCCCGCGATCTGCGCCTCGTACGCCATCAGGCCCACCAGGCGGAGGCCGGGGCGCTTGCCGACGGCCGTGGCCAGGTCGGCGGCCTGCTCGGGCTCGCGTACGGGGGAGCGGAGCGCGCCGGCCCGGAACTTCCCGCCCAGGGTGACGTAACCGGCGTCCAGGTCGAGGGAGAGCCGCAGCTCGGCTCGCGGGTACACGTCCGACACGGCCTTCTCGATGAAGTCGAGCTGCTCGCGGGAGTCGACGGTGATCGCGATCCGCTCGGCGGCCCGCGGGTCGGCGGCCAGCTCGGCCAGCGCGTGCCGGTCGGCCGTCGGATAGGCCACCAGGATGTCGCTGAAGCCCTCGGCGGCCAGCCACAGGGCCTCGGGGAGGGTGAAGGCCAGGATGCCGCGGAAACCGTCCATGGCGAGGATGCGTTCGAGGACCGCGCGGCTGCGTACGGACTTGCTCGCCACCCGGATGGGCTTGCCCGCGGCTCGGCGTACCAGGTCGGCCGCGTTGGCCCGCATGGCCGCCAGGTCGAGGATCGCGAAGGGCGGTTCAAGCGCCACGGTGGCGCGGTCGTAGCGCTGGCGGTCTTCCATACCAGCAGGGTAACGGCATATGGGGCGAATGAATATGAGGGAGGTTCACATTCCTTGGTGCGCCCGTAATGATCGGGCAAATCGGCGGCGAGGGCGCGGTCGCGGGCCCTGAGGACCCATGTACGTCTGTCGTTGTGATGACCACGCTTCAGCAGATGGTGCCCGCAGCCATCACCGCTCAGCACACCGGTCTGCGCAGGGCCAGGAGGGCGCTCAGACCGGCCCGTACGCTCCCCGGCGCCCTCGTCGCCCTCGCCCTGGCCGCCGGGCTCGGCGCGACGACCGCCGAGGTGGTGACGTCGCTGCTCGGCAAGCCGCTCGGCTGGGTCCCGCTGAACGAGGCGATCGAGCTGGCCGGCGCGCGGACGTGGCCGCAGGTCTCCTCCGCCGCCCTGGTCACCGCCGGGGCCGGGATGCTGATGCTGCTGCTCGCGATCGTGCCGGGACGTTCCCGTACGGTCCCGGTCGAGACCTCCGACCCCCTGATCGTCATCGGCATCACCCGGGCAGGGTTGCGCCGGACCCTGCGGTCGGCCGCCCAGCAGGTGAGCGGGGTGGACCGGGCCCGCGTACGGCTGCGCCGGCGCACCATCGAGGTCACCGTCGTGACCGGGCCGGAGAGCTCGGGCACCATGCTCAGGCAGGTCGGTACGGCGGTCGGCGACCGGCTGGCCGGAGTCGGCACGCTCGGCACCGGCGAGGTCGTCGTCCGGCTGCGCAGGAAGGGCGTGTGATGCGGCAGTACGCGGGCAACCGCGTCGGCCTGGCACTGGTCGGTCTCACCCTGCTCGGCGCGGGCGGTTACGCCTGGCTGCGCGGTCAGGGCCGGCTCTTCGACCTGCCGCGCAACGCCAAGGTCCTGCCCGCCGAGCTCGCCCGTACGCTGGCCGAGGATCCCTGGACGCTGTGGCTGCTGGCCTTCGCGCTGCTGATCCTGTCCATGCTGGCCCTGCGCTGGTTGCTGCTCAGCGTCGGCTGGGGCCGCCGGGGCGTGGCCAACGGCACCGGCACCGCCATGTTGTGCGTCGGCCTCAAGGGCGTGGACGGGCTCGGCAGGGCCGGCGTACGGTTCGCCGACAACGGCCTGCGTGTCCACCTGACCTGCCCGTCCGACGCCGACGTCGGCGCGGTGGTGAGCAAGCTGGACCAGGACATCGTGGGCCGCGTCCGCCGCGAGGTACGCGACGACGAGACGCCCGCGGTCGTCCGCGTCCACGTACGCCGCCAACGGGCCGAACGCCGCTGACCCGTCACCCCCAGCTCAGCCGTCACCCCCAGCTCAGCCGTCATCCGAAGGGAGAAGGCGCAGTCCGCGCCTTCGTCGTCGAATCCGATCGGGAGGTCGTCATTCACCGCATCATCGGCGCGTTCGCCGCCGCCGCCCTCACCATCGCCCTCGCCACGCCCGCCGCCCAGGCGGCGCCGGACGGCGGCGTCCCGTTGTTCCCGTGCCGGACGGGGGACGACGGCCAGACCCACTGCGTCGGGGACCACCTGGCCGGCCTGCTGCTGCAGGCGCTGAATCCCGAGTTCGGCCTGATCTGCGTGAACAGTCACTTCACCACGATCATCTGCCGGCACTGAGACCCGGCCGCGAAGACCCAGGGCCGCGAGGACCCCTCCCGTGAAGGAGGGGTCCTCGTGGTTCAGCACTCGATCACGTTGACGGCCAGGCCGCCCCGCGAGGTCTCCTTGTACTTGTCCAGCATGTCGCGGCCGGTGTCGCGCATGGTCTTGATGGCCTTGTCCAGGGCCACGTAGTGGCGGCCGTCGCCGCGCAGGGCGATCCTGGCGGCCGTGATGGCCTTGTTGGAGGCCACGGCGTTGCGCTCGATGCACGGGATCTGCACCAGGCCGCCGATCGGGTCGCAGGTCAGCCCGAGGTTGTGCTCGATGCCGATCTCGGCGGCGTTCTCCACCTGCTCGGGGGTGCCGCCCATGACCTCGGTGAGGCCGGCCGAGGCCATCGAGCAGGCCGAGCCCACCTCGCCCTGGCAGCCGACCTCGGCGCCGGAGATGGAGGCGTTCTCCTTGAACAGCACGCCGATCGCGGCGGCCGTGAGGAGGAAGCGCACCACGCCCTCGTCGTCGGCGTGCGGGACGAACTTGGTGTAGTACGTCAGCACGGCCGGGATGATGCCGGCGGCGCCGTTGGTGGGGGCGGTGACGATGCGGCCGCCCGCGGCGTTCTCCTCGTTGACGGCCAGGGCGAACAGCGCCACCCAGTCCATCGCCTGGAGCGGGTCCTTCTCGGCCGACTCGGCCTGGAGGCGCCGGTGGAGCTGGTTGGCCCGGCGCTTGACCTTCAGGCCGCCGGGCAGCACGCCCTCCTTGGTGATGCCGCGCCGTACGCAGTCGGACATCACGCGCCAGAGGTTGAGGATGCCGGAGCGGATCTCCTCCTCGGTACGGCCGAACGCCTTCTCGTTCTCCAGCATGAGGGCGGAGATCGACAGGCCGGTGTTCGAGCAGTGCTTGAGCAGCTCCTCGCCCGAGGCGAACGGGTAGGGCAGGACGGTGTCGTCGGGCTTGATGCGGTCGGCGCCGGTGGCCTTCTCGTCCACGACGAAGCCGCCGCCGACCGAGAAGTAGACCTTCTCGCGCAGGGTGTCGCCCTGCTCGTCGTAGGCGGTGAAACGCATGCCGTTGGGGTGCTCGGGCAGGGAGATCTTGCGTTCGAAGACGAGGTCCTGGCCGACGACGAACGGGATCTCGTGGCTGCCGAACAGCTTGACCGTGCCCGAGGCGCGCATCTCGGCCAGGCGGGCGTCGATGGAGTCGACGTCGACCAGCTCGGGCTTCTCACCGGACAGGCCGAGCAGGACCGCCTTGTCGCTGCCGTGGCCCTTGCCGGTCAGGCCGAGCGAGCCGTACAGGATGACTTCGACCCGGGCCGCACGGGGGAGCAGGCCGTCGTCGTGCAGACCGCGGGCGAACTTGTGCGCGGCGGCCATCGGGCCGCCGGTGTGGGAGCTGGACGGTCCGATGCCGATCTTGAAGAGGTCGAAGACGCTGATCGCCATTGATGGGCGCCCTTCAGTTCAGGATGTGCCGGGGCCCGACCCGGGCCCCGGCGGTTGGGTCAGGACTCGCCTGAGGTGAGTGCGGCGTACTCCTCGGCGGACAGCAGGTCCTCCGGGTCGCCCTCCATGCGGACGCGGAACATCCAGCCGTCGCCGTAGGGCTCGCTGTTGGCCAGCGACGGGTCGTCCACGATGGCCTGGTTCACCTCGACGATCTCGCCGCCGACCGGCGAGTAGATCTCGCTCACCGACTTGGTGGACTCGACCTCGCCGACCGAGTCGCCCGCCTCGACGGTCGCACCGACCTCGGGGAGCTGCACGAAGACGACGTCCCCAAGGGCTTCGGCGGCGAAGGCCGTGATGCCGACGGTCACGGTGATGCCGTCGTCCACACCCGACACCCACTCGTGTTCCTTGGTGTAGTTCAGGTCGTCAGGGATGTTGCTCACTTGTTCCTCCTGTAGAAGGGCAGCTCGACCAGGTCCATAGGTTCTTGGCTGCCCCGGATGTCCACGGCCAGACCTTCGTCTGCTCCGGCGTCGACGTAGGCCATCGCGATGGGCTTGCCCAGGGTCTGGGAGGGCGCACCGCTGGTGACCTCGCCGACGACGGCGCCGTCTCGGGTGACCGGGTAGCCGTGGCGCGGCACCCGGCGGCCCTTGGCGACCAGGCGGCGCGGGCGGCGGCGGGGCGGGTCGTCCTTGACCGCCTCCAGCGCCGCCCTGCCGACGAAGTCACCGGGCTTGTCGAATTTCACCACTCTGCCCAGCCCCGCGTCGAACGGGGTCAGGTCCGAGCTCAGCTCGTTGCCGTAGAGCGGCATGCCGGCCTCCAGCCTGAGGGTGTCGCGGCTGGACAGGCCCGCGGCCTTGATCCCGTACGGCTCGCCCGCCGCTTCCAGGGCGTGCCAGAGCGGTACGGCGTCCTGGTTGGCGACGAACAGCTCGAAGCCGTCCTCGCCGGTGTAGCCGGTGCGGGCGATGAGCGCCTGGCGGCCGTCGACCACGCCGGGCAGGCCCGCGTAGTACTTGAGGCCGGCGAGGTCGGCGTCGGTGAGCGTGGAAAGGATCTCCTGGGCCCGCGGGCCCTGGATCGCGATCAGGGCGTACTGCTGGGAGCGGTCGTCGACCACCGTGTCATACGACTTAGTACGATTTTTCAGCTCATCCGCGACTTTTTCGGCGTTCGAGGCGTTGGCGACCACCATGAACTCCTCGTCGGCCAGCCGGTAGACGATGAGGTCGTCGAGCACGCCACCGCGCTCGTCCACGATCATCGTGTACCTGGCGCGGCCGGGCGCGAGCGCCGACAGGTGGCCGACCAGCGCGTAGTCCAGCGCCTCGGCGGCCTGCGGCCCGGTCAGGAAGATCTCGCCCATGTGCGAGAGGTCGAACAGCCCGGCCGCCTCGCGGACGGCTTTGTGCTCCGCCGACTCGCTGCCGTACCGGAGCGGCATGAGCCACCCGGCGAAGTCGGTCAGCGTGGCGCCTAGGGCCTCGTGGACGTCTCGTAGCGGCGTAGGTCGGGACATTTGTCGCACCTCAGGACAGGATCGGATGCCAGCATCCTCCCCCTCTGTCATGGATGCCTGAGAGCTTCGCCCGAGTTTTGCCGGACTTTCACCTTCGGCGAGGCCGCTCGGGCCTGCTTTCCAGAGGTCACCTCCCCGTAAGAACGCCTTACAGGGCTGCCGCGCGGTCCTTTGCCTTGAGAGGTTCGCGGGGAGGGCTTGCTCCTTCAGGGACCCTGACCGGCTGTCAGGGTGCTCTCCCGCACGGTTTCGCCGGTGATGTCCGTCAGCCTAGTGCCGACATGGGGGTGTTGTCGCGCTTCGATCCCGTACACCGCACGCAGCGAAAAGCGGCCGCGGCCCCGGAGAGGCGGGGCCGCGGCCGCGTTGGTGGCCGCGCGCGAGCCGGTCATGGCAGGTCAGCTCGCACGCGGCAGCCAGTACGCGGGCCGGTCGGGACCGGCGCGCGGTGAGATCAGGCCCGGCCCCAGAGGGCGGGCACGTTGGGCGGTTCCCAGCCGGGCAGGCTGGTGTGCGCCTGGAGGCAGCGGTAGCTGGACCCCTGGTAGGTGACGACGTCACCGGCCGCGTAGGCCTTGTAGGCGGTCCAGGTGGTGCCCTGGCCGTCCCCTCCGACGGTCAGGGTGAAGGAGGCGGAGTGGTCCGCCGTCGCCCCGTCGCCGTTGAGCCCTATGGTGTACGTCCCCGCCGCGGCGCCGCTGGTGGTGGCGACCGTGACGGTGGACGATTGCCCCGCCTGGATCGTGGACGGGTTGAAGGAGACGGTGACCCCGCTCGGCACGTTTCCGGCGGAGAGCGCGATGCTCTGCGCCTGGCCGGACGTGACCTGGGTACTGACCGCCGCGGTAGCCGACTGGCCGGCCTGGACCGACGCCGAGGACGGGGTCACCGAGATCGAGTAGTCGTTCTCCGCGGGCGTGCCGCCCACGGCGAGCTTCCATATGGCGTACGCGATGGCGTCGCTGTTCCGGTCCAGCGCCGTGGTGTTGATGGCGCCCGGGTAGCTGTCGCACGCGCTGTGATAACAACGGTCGAAGGCGGCCCCGGCCGTGCCGCCCCACTTGGCGGCCTGTGCCGAGCTCTTGACCGCCCCGGCCCCCGTGGCCAGGCCGCCGACCCGTACGCCCGCGCTCTTGAACGAGGCGTGGTCGCTGCGGCCGTCGCCCTCCCTGTCACCCTCGGTCTGAAGGCCGATGGTGGCGAAGTAGTCGCTGAAGGTCCGCTGAAGGGTCGCGTCGTCGTCGTAGACGAAGTAGCCGGCGTTGGTCGAGGCGATCATGTCGAAGTTCAGGTACACCTCGACGCCGCCGGCGCCGCCGTTCTGCACGTAGTACCTGGAACCGACCATGCCCGCTTCTTCGGCGCCCCACCAGCCGAACCGTACGTGCTTGGTGAGGGTGGGCTTGCGGGCGGCGAGGGTGAGGGCGTTCTCCAGGAGCGCGGCCGAGCCGGAGCCGTTGTCGTTGATGCCGGGGCCGGCCGCGACGCTGTCGAGGTGGGCGCCGAGCATCACGGTCTGGTTCGCCGGGCCGCCCGGCCAGTCGGCGATCAGGTTGCTGCCGCCGCTGAAGCTCTGCACCCGGGTGGTGAACCCGGCGGCGTCGAGCTTGCCCTTGATGTAGTTGATCGAGGCGGTGAAGCCCGGCCTGCCCGAGGCGCGGTTGCCGCCGTTGCTCGTGGCGATGGACTGCAACTGGCTCAGATGCGCCGTCACGTTCGAGACGGGGATGTCGGGCGCGGGGTCGGCGGCTGCGCCGGCCGGTCCGGCCGGCGTGGTGAGGGTCAGGGCTAACGCGGCGGTGGCCGCGGCGCCCAGCCTGAGCATGGCGTTCACGTTCTGTGGCTCCTCAAGGGGGCTCCAAGGGGGTTGGGCGGCCACCCCGGCGTGGCCGCCCAGGTCGTGCTGGTCAGACCGGCTGCCAGAGGGCGGGCACGTTGGGCGGCTCCCAGCCCGGCAGGCTCGTGTGAGACTGCAGGCATCGGTAGCTGGTGCCCTGGTACGTGACGGTCTGCCCGGCCGTGTAGGCCGTGTAGGTCTGCCACGTGGTGCCCTGGCCGCCGCCCACCGTCAGGCTGAACGAGGTCGAGTGGTCGGCGCTCGCCCCGTCGGCGTTCAGGCTGATCGTGTACGTGCTCGGCGTCACGCCGCTCGTGGTCGCGAACGTCACCGTGGACGACTGCCCGGCGGTGATCGTGGACGGGTTGAAGCTGACCGTCACGCCCGAGGGCACGTTGCTCGCCGACAGGGCGATGCTCTGCGCCTGGCCGGCGGTGACCTGCGTGTTGACCGTGGCGCTGGCCGACTGACCGGCCTGGACCGAGGCCGACGACGGGGTCACGGCGAACGCGTAGTCGTTCGGCGAGCTCTGCCCGATCTGGAGGTTGTAGGTGGCCTGCCGGTCGACGTCGGCGCCGTCGGCCGTGATCGAGATCGGGTTGCTGCCCTGCGGGCTGCTCGCCGAGGTGTTGATCGTCAGCGTGGAGCTCTGCCCCGCGGTGATCGTGGCCGGGCTGAACGAGGCGGTCACGCCGGCCGGCAGGGTGCCGGTCCGCAGGGTGATCGACTGCGCCGAACCGCCGGTCACGGTGGTGCTGACCGTGGTCGTGGTGCTCTGGCCCGGTGTGACGCTGCCGGAGGCGGGGTTCAGGGTGACCGAGAAGTCGTTGCTGCCCTGGGTGCAGGTCGGCTCGCCGGACTGGGCCCGTACGCTGACGCCGTCCCAGGCGTTCTTGACCACGTTGAACTCGGTGCAGCTGCCCGGGTACAGGGTCTTGGCCGCCTGGAGGGTCGCGACCCTGGCCTTGGCGTGCGTCCACGGCTGCGTCTTCGAGTTCAGCGCGGACATGAAGACCTCACCGGCCTTGCGGATGCCGATGCCGGTGATCGCGGCGCCGTTGTCGCAGCGGGTGCTCGCGGGCTTGCCCGAGGGGTTGGTGCCCTCGGCCACGAGGTAGAACCAGTGGTTCTGCGGGCCGGCCGCCGCGTGCACCTCGGTGTTCGGGATGGCGGTGCTGTAGCAGTTGGGGTGGCTCAGGGCCCCCGGGTTGTACATGTTGCGGATCGGCCCGGCCCCGGAGAGGTTGACCTCTTCGCCGACCAGGTAGTCCGGCGGGTCGTTGGGGTTGTTGGCGTACGCCTCGGTGAGCGCGCCGAAGATGTCGCCGGTGGACTCGTTCATGCCGCCGGCCTCGTTGCCGCTGCCCGAGCCGCCGCTGGTGAACTGGAAGATGCCGTGGCCGAACTCGTGGCCGACGACGTCCATCGACGTGAGCTGCTGGGAGTTGGCGGAGTTGTGGCCGAAGGAGCCGTACTGGCCGTTCCAGTAGGCATTGACGTCGGCCAGGCCGACGCGGGCCGGGTAACCGCCGCCCTGGCCGTTGATGCCGCTGCGGCCGAGCCAGGCGCTCAGCATGTCCCATTCCCGCTGCGCGGCGTAGAGCGCGTCGACGCAGGCGGTCTCCAGGTTCGTGCCCGAGCCGTTGCCCCAGGTGTCGGTGGTCTTCGTGTACGGCGAGCCGTTCTGGCCACCGCACGCGACGCCGCTCCTGCGGGGGTCGCGCATCGTGTACGAGGGGCTGGTGTCGATGGTGACGGTGCCGACGTAGTAGCTGTTGCCGGTGCCGTCGCGCACCTCGTCCCAGGAATCGATGACCTTGCCGGTGAGGGCGTCCACGTAGACGTGGAGCTTGGTCTCGTGACCGGTCGCGGTGGCGCCGGTGACCAGGACCTCCCAGGCCAGCCGCGGCGTGGTCGTGGCGGCGTGGACGGACAGCACCGGCGTGGCGACGGTCTCGACCCGGGCCACCTTGGCCCTGGCCGTCACTCCCGCGGCGGCCGCGGTCACCTTCGCCTTGGTGCTGATCCCGATCTTGGTGCGCTGGCCGGTGGCGACGTTGTCGACCACCGCGCCGGAGGCGTCCGTGGCGACGACCACGTCACCGCCGTATACGGGCAGGCCCGCGTACGTACGGGCGTAGGTCAGGTACTGCAGGCCGCGGACGCCTCCGACAGTCGACGTCAGCGTGAACGTGTCCTGCTCGGAGGCCAGCAGTGCCGCCGAGTCGGCCAGGATCGCGCTGTGTGCGGTCGCGATCGCGTTCCTGCGGTCGTCGGGGCTGGGAGGATCGGCCACCTGCGACGCTTGGGCTGTGGCGCTCGTGGCGCCCACCAGCGAGCTGGTGGTCAGGGCTAGCGCGAGCATTGCGGCAGCCCCCAACCTGAGTTTGGGGTTCACTCTCTGGCTCCTCAGGGGGGTGTGGAGTGGAAGAGCCCCGGCCGGCTGGGGATGAACACAGGGTGACACCGGGATGGCGGGAGCCGGTACCCAACAAGTTTCCTATAACACCGTGGTATGGCCGCCTGAACTGGCCTTTCGTGCGATTTTTGGGCGCAGAAAAGGTAAAGAAGCTTTCCAGTAACGGTCTCAGCAGGCCGCCGTCAGCGCCTCGAAGAGCGCCACCCCGTCGCCCGCCTCCGGGTGCCACTGGACCGCCGCCGCGAACCCCCCGCCGTCCAGTTCCACCGCCTCGATCGTGCCGTCGGCGGCCGTGGCGGTCACCGCGAGCCCGGGAGCGAGCCGGTCGATCGCCTGGTGGTGATAGTGCGGGACGGTCACCGCGTCCGTGCCGAGCGCCTTGGCCAGGCGGCTGCCGGGGACGGGCGTGACCGGCAGGTGGCCGAACGCGCCGGGCTCGGGGGCGTGGCCCGTGTGTCCCACCACGTCGGGCAGGTGCTGGTGCAGGCTGCCGCCGAGCAGGACGTTGAGCACCTGGAGGCCGCGGCACACGCCCAGGAACGGCAGCCCCGCCTCCAGGGCCGCCGCGAGGAGGGCGAACTCGGCCGCGTCCCGGAACTCCCGGACGTAACCGGTGCGCTCGTGCGGCGCCTGGGCGTACCTGGCCGGGTCGACGTCGCCGCCGCCGGCCAGGACGAGGCCGTCGAGGCGCTCCACGACCAGGGCGGGATCGCCGGCCGGCGGCAGCAACACGGGCTGCCCGCCGGCCTGGACGATCTTCTCGACGTACATGTACGGCAGGAGCGCGACGGGCAGGTCCCACACGGTGAACCGGGCGGGCTCCACGTACGTCGTGATCCCGATGACCGGACGGGTCACAGCGGCGTCACGTACGCGCCGGAGATGCCGCCGTCCACCAGGAACTCCGCCCCCGTGATGAACGAGGCGTCGTCGCTGGCCAGGAACGCCACCGCGGCGGCGATCTCCGACGCCTCGGCGAAGCGGCCCACCGGGATGTGCACCAGACGCCGCTGGGCCCGCTCGGGGTCCTTGGCGAACAACTCCTGCAGCAGCGGCGTGTTCACCGGCCCCGGGCACAGCGCGTTGACCCGGATGCCCTCGCGGGCGAACTGCACGCCCAGCTCCCGCGACATCGCCAGCACCCCGCCCTTGGAGGCCGTGTACGAGATCTGCGACGTGGCCGACCCCATCACCGCCACGAACGAGGCGGTGTTGACGATCGAGCCCTTGCCCTGCCGTCGCATGTACGGGATGGCGTGCTTGCAGCACAGGTAGACGCTGGTCAGGTTCACTTCCTGGACGCGGCGCCAGGCGTCGATGCCGGTCTCCAGGATCGAGTCGTCGTCGGGCGGGGAGATGCCGGCGTTGTTGAAGGCGATGTCCACGCTGCCGTAGGTCTCGTGGGCCGTGGCGAACATCCGGACGACGTCGTCCTCGACGGTCACGTCGGCCTTGACGAAGAGGCCGCCGACCTCGGTGGCGGCCTTGCCGCCCGCCTCCTCGTCGATGTCCACGCAGACGACCTTCGCGCCCTCCTGCGCGAACCGGCGGGCCGTGGCCAGCCCGATGCCGCTGCCCGCGCCGGTGATGACGGCCACACGGTCCTGCAAACGCTGCACTGTGTTCACTCCCATGAGATGAAGACGTTCTTGGTCTCGGTGAAGGCCGTCAGGGCGTCGGGGCCGAGCTCGCGGCCGAGTCCGGACTGCTTGAAGCCGCCGAACGGGGTCCAGTAGCGCACCGAGGAGTGCGAGTTCACCGACAGGGCGCCCGACTCCACCGCGCGGGCCACGCGCAGCGCCCGCCCGACGTCGCGGGTCCAGATGGACCCGCTCAGCCCGTACGGGGTGTCGTTGGCGATGCGTACGGCCTCCGCCTCGTCGGTGAACGGGACCACCGACACGACGGGACCGAAGATCTCCTCGGTGAAGGCGCGGTCGGTGACCTTCGAGGTGAGCACGGTCGGCGGGAACCAGTAGCCCTTGCCTTGGGGGCAGTCGCCCTGGAGGAAGGGCGTGCCCTCGACGAAGCCCCGGACGCGTTCCAGGTGCTCGGCGCTGATCAGCGGGCCCATCTCGGTGGACTCGTCGAGCGGGTCGCCGACCTTGACGCCGCGCACCGCCGCCGACAGGCGTTCCAGGAACTCGTCGTACGCCTCGGCCTGGACGAGGATGCGCGAGCGCGCGCAGCAGTCCTGGCCGGAGTTATCGAAGACCGCATAAGGAGCGGTTTTTGCCGCTTTTTCGAGATCCGAGTCGGCGAAGACGATATTTGCGGACTTGCCGCCGAGCTCCAGCGTCACCCGCTTGACCTGCGCCGCCGCCTTCGCGGCGATCTCCTTGCCCACCTCGGTCGAGCCGGTGAACACGATCTTCGCCACGCCGGGATGTTCGACCAGCCGGGCCCCGGCGACCTCTCCCTCGCCGGGCAGCACCTGGAGCACCCCCTCGGGCAGGCCCGCCTCCAGGGCCAGCTCGGCCAGCCTCAACGCCGTGAGCGGGGTCCACTCCGCCGGCTTGACGATCACCGTGTTGCCCGCCGCCAGCGCGGGGGCCACGCCCCACGACATGATCAGCATCGGGAAGTTCCACGGCACGATGACGCCCACCACGCCCAGCGGCTCCTGGAAGGTGATGTCCACGCCGCCGGGCACCGGGATCTGCTTGCCGTGGTTGCGCTCGGGGGCGGCGGCGTAGAAGTGCAGCACGTCGCGGACGGCCCCGGCGGCCCAGCGCGCGTTGCCGATCGGATGCCCGGCGTTGCCCAGCTCCAGCCGGGCCAGCTCCTCGCCGTGGGCGTCCACCAGGTCGGCGAACCGGCGCAGCAGCCGCGCCCGGTCGCCCGGCGCCACCTCCCGCCAGCTCCGGTACGCCTTCGCGGCCCGCTCCACCGCCCGGTCGACCTCCGCCGCGTCGGCCATCTCGACCTGGGCGACGACCTCTTCCGTGGCCGGATTAACGATCTTCATTCCTACCGTCACATTCGCTCGAAACCACGGAACAGCTCCCAGTCCGTCACCGCCGCGTCGAAGGCGGCCAGCTCCACGCGCGCGTTGTTCGCGTAGTGCTCGACCACGTCGTCGCCGAACGTCTCCCTGGCCAGCTTCGACCCCTCGAACAGCACGAGCGCGTCCCGCAGCGTGTGGGGCACGGTCTCGGCGCCGGAGTCGTAGGCGTTGCCCTCGAAGGCGTCCTCCAGCGGCAGCTCCTGGTCGATGCCGTGCAGCCCGGCCGCGATCAGCGCCGAGACCGCCAGGTACGGATTGACGTCGCCGCCCGGCACCCGGTTCTCCACCCGCAGCGACAACCCGTGGCCCACCAGCCGCAACGAGCAGGTGCGGTTGTCGACGCCCCACTTGACCGCCGTCGGGGCGAAGCTGCCGGGCACGTAGCGCTTGTAGGAGTTGACGTTGGGCGCGTACAGCAGGGTGAGTTCACGCAGGCCGGCGAGCTGACCGGCGATGAAGCGGGCGCCCAGCGGCGAGAGCCCGTACGGGCCCTCGCCCGCCATCACCGGCTCGCCGCCGGGGCCGCGCAGCGAGATGTGGATGTGGCAGGAGTTGCCCTCACGCTGGTTCGGCTTGGCCATGAAGGTGATCGACCGGCCCTCCTGGGCGGCGATCTCCTTGGCGCCGTTCTTGTAGATCGAGTGGTTGTCGCAGGTGCGCAGGGCCTCGTCGTAGCGGAAGGCGATCTCGTGCTGGCCGAGGTTGCACTCGCCCTTGGCGGACTCGACGTACAGGCCGGCGCCCTCCATGTCGAGCCTGATGCGGCGCAGCAGCGGCTCGACGCCGGCCGTGCCGAGGAGGGAGTAGTCGACGTTGTAGAGGTTGGCGGGGGACAGGTCGCGGTACGCGCGCCGCCACGCCTCCTCGTAGCTGTCGTCGTAGACCACGAACTCCAGCTCGGTGCCCACGTGGGCGGTCAGGCCGCGCTCGGCCAGGCGGGCGAGCTGCCGGCGCAGGATCTGGCGTGGGGAGGCGGTGACCTCGCCGCCCTCCTCCCAGGCCAGGTCGGCCATGACCAGCGCGGTGCCGTCCTGCCAGGGGACCCGGCGCAGGGTGGACAGGTCGGGTTTCATCGCGAAGTCGCCGTAGCCTCGATCCCAGGAGGACATGTCGTAGCCGGAGACGGTGTTCATGTCCACGTCGACCGCGAGCAGGTAGTTGCACCCCTCGGAGCCGTGATGCAGCACCTCGTCCAGAAAGTACCGCGCGGAGAGCCGTTTGCCCTGCAACCTGCCCTGCATGTCGGCGATGGCGAGCAGCACGGTGTCGATGCGCCCGGCCGCGACCTCGTCCCGCAGTTCCTCGACGGACAGGAGTCCGGAGCCCGCTCGTTCGCTCACCCTAGGTCGCTCCGATCTGCTCTGAAGCGCTTTCCCGTTGATTGGGCTAGTCTCAGACCATTGATGTGCATGCCGGGATCGCTTGTCAAGACCTGAGGACACCTTGGACGATTCGGCGCGTTTGATGACAGTGCTGCGCCCGGTCAGGGCGGGAAACGCCTTCGAGGAGACCGTGGAACGGCTGCTCCAGGCGATCAAGCTGGGCGTGGTCGCGTACGGCGACAAGCTGCCGCCCGAGCGCGAGCTCGCCGTGCGGCTGGGCATCAGCAGGGTCACCCTGCGCGAGGCCATCCGCGCCCTCCAGGACGCGGGCTACCTCGACGTGCGGCGCGGCCGGTACGGCGGCGCGTTCGTCACCTACGTCCCGCCCCGCCCCGACGCGGGCGACCTGCGGCAGGCGGTGGCCGACATGGGCATGGCCGAGCTGTCGGACGCGCTCACCTTCCGCCTGGCGGTCGAGTGCGGGGCGGCGCAGGTGCTGGCCACCTCCGAGCTCACGCCCGACAAACGGGAGGTGCTGCTGCGCCGGCTGACCGAGCTGAACGAGGCGCCGCTGGAGGACTACCGGCGCCTCGACACGGCCTTCCACCTGTCGATCGCCGAGCTGACCGGCTCGACGCTGCTGGCCACGACGTGCGCCGACGCCCGTTCGCGGGTGAGCGACCTGCTGAACGCGATCCCGATGCTCCAGGTCAACATCGAGCACGCCGCCGCCCAGCACCGGGCCATCGTGGACGCCATCCTGGCGGGCGACCCGGACGCGGCCCGCCGGGCGATGGCCGAGCACCTGGAGGGCACGGCCGCGCTCCTGCGCGCGTTCCTGTCCTGACCGGCGCGCGGCCGGTCAGAGGGCGGCGCCGCCCGGCTCCGGGACCGTACGGGCGTGGCGGGTGCCGTCGACCCAGGTGAACGTGACGGTGTCGCCCGCCACCTCCACCGAGGGCACGCCGTCCGCCGGGGCCGCGTCGGCGTGGACGAGGGTGGCCGTGCTGATCGCCCAGCCGTCCCCGGCGACGCCCTCCAGCACGGGTACGAGCGCCGGGGCCCCGAAGGCGCTGCCCTCGGGATCGTCGGCGACGCCGGCCCGCGTGTAGCCGCGTACCGCGACCAGCTCGGAGACCAGCCCGTCGCCGTCCCGCACACGCGCGCCGGGACCGGCGGCCGGGGGCTCGGCGGGGACGAGCGCCCACCCGGTCTGGCGGACCGGGGAGCCCGGCGCGACCCGGTGGACGCGGACCTCGACGGCCCCCCTGATCACGCTCAGGCTCTCCACGCCGTCGCTCGCCGACGCGGCCCACGCCAGGTCGCCCGCCGCCCCCGCGCCCCGGGGCGTGAACGTGCCGCGCTCGGTGACCGTGCCGTCCGGGCGGACCAGGCCGAAGTGGTTGTCGGGCGCCCGCGTGGTCGGTCCGGTACGGGTGGAGTAGGCGTAGCGGTCGTAGAGCGGGTCGCCCGGGTGGTGCCGGCTGCCGTGGTTGATCAGGAGGGCGACCTCGCCGGTGTTCTGGACGACCAGGCCGGGGCCGGGCAGCGCGGCGAGCCCGGTGGGACCCGGCTCCTCGGTCGCGGTCCACACCGGATGATCGGCCGGCAGCAGCAGGCCGAGGAACGCCTTCGAGGCCCAGTACGGCGAGGCCGAGCCGGAGTAGGACTGGAGCGAGGGCTCGTGGGGGCCGTGCCAGCCGAGCGTGAGCAGCCCTTCGGCGGAGAGCGCGCCCTCGTCGAGGAAGCGGCGCAGGACGCCGGAGGCGATGCGGCGGGTCCGGCCGGGGGAGAGCGGGGTGGCCTCCAGCAGGGCGCCGGCGAAGAGCGAGGTCGCCGAGGCGAAGCGGTAGGTGAGCGAGCGGCCCTGGTGGAGCATGCCGCCGTGCTGGTCGAAGGTGAGCGCGTAGCTCTCCAAGAAGCGGCGCAGGCGGTCACCGGGGGAGCCCTTGCCGGACAGGTGGGCCAGCAGGGCCGGGTAGAGGTGCATGGCCCAGCCGTTGTAGTGGTCGAAAGAGCGGTTGTCGCCGTCGGTGTACCAGCCGTCGCCGGCGTACCAGGGCTCGATGCGGGCCAGGCCGCGTTCCACCGCCGCGTCGGCCTCCTCGGTGTGCAGGCCGGCGGCCGACAGGAAGCCGCCCACCATGGCGGGGAACAACCACCAGTTGTTGTCCACCGGCTCGTGGCGCAGGGCCTCGGCGAGGTAGGCGGCGACCCGGTCGCGGGTGTCCGGGGCCAGGCGGTCCCACAGGTGCTCGCGGGTCAGCCAGAGGGACAGCGCGATCGAGGCCGCCTCGACCATGGGCTGGGTGCGGTCCTCGATCGGCTGCCAGACGCCGGGCCCGGCCTCCAGACCGCGCGCGTACGGCTCCAGCAGCTCCGCCGGGCCGCCGCCGGCCACCCGGAAGGCGGCCAGCAGGAACGTGCCGACGTACCCCTCCAGGCCGTCGCAGCGCGACCAGCTCTCACGTCCGGGCAGGGTGATCACGGCCCCGTCCGCCGAGCGGTACGGTTCCACCGCGGCCAGCAGCCCGTCGGCCACCGCCTCCCAGTGGGCGCGGGTCCAGCCGGTGTACGGGCTGAGCGTTCGATCCTCCGGCGGAAGCGGGAACATGCGGCACTCCAAAGGGACGTCCGGTCTCGGGCGGGACCTTAGCATCTTGATCGAACGAAAGCATCCGTTCAAAAACGAAAGCAGTTCCCGGTAGGATCGTCAGGGTCGAGCCACAAGGAGTCGCCGTGTTCGCGGAACAACGTCATGAACTGATCCTGCGCGAGGTGCGCGAGCGCGGTTCCGTCCGCCTGGCCGAGCTGGTCGACCGGCTCAACGTGTCGATGGTCACCCTGCGCAGGGACGTCGAGCACCTGGCCGGGCAGGGCCTGGTCAACCGGGTGCACGGCGGCATCACCCGGCCTGAGTCCGTGCCCGCCCCCGCCAGGGAGCGTTCGCTGACGCTCGGCATGCTGGTGCCCTCGGCCACGTACTACTACCCGGTGGTCATCAAGGGCGCCCGCGAGCAGGCCGAACGCCTGGGCGCCCGGCTCGTCCTCGGCGTCTCGCGCTACGACGACGACGAGGACCGCACCCAGGTCAGGCAGCTCGTGGACGGCGGCATCGAGGGCCTGCTGCTGACCCCGAGCAGGCAGCCGGACGCCTCGCACGAGGAGTGGCTGGCCGGGCTGGGCGTGCCGGCCGTGCTGGTCGAGCGGCGGGCCGAGCTGGGCGGCCCCGCCTCGCTGCTGGACGCGGCGGCCTCGCATCACGCCCATGGAGCGTTCCTCGGCACGCGCCACCTGGCCGAGCTGGGGCACCGGCGGCTGGCCATGGTCACGCGGGACAGCCCGTCGGCCCCGCGGGTGCGGCACGGGTTCCTCGCCGCCGTCCGCGACCTGGGGCTGGCCGAGCCCGTCCATCTCGACGTCGCCCAGGAGGGGCCCACGCGCGAGCAGGTGGCCGACGTGGTCGCGGCGGTCAGGGGCGGGGTCACCGCGATGCTCGTGCACAACGACGAGGACGCGTTGCTGCTGGTCCAGGCCCTGCGTACGGCCGGGGTGCGTATTCCCAAAGAGGTGTCGCTGGTCGCCTACGATGACGAGGTGGCGGCGCTCAGCGACCCCCCGCTCACGGCCGTCGCGCCCCCCAAGGCCGCGGTCGGCCGCTGCGCCGTCGACCTGCTGGTGAGCCGGATCCAGGAGGGCCCGCGGCGCCCTGCCCAGCACGTGGCGCTGCTGCCCGAGCTGAGGGTCCGGGAGTCCACGGTCGCGCCACGCGCCTGAAGTTACGCATCCATTTCGTTACTGATCGATTTGTGGCCTCTCTCTAGACAACCGATCGAAGATGAGCGAATGATGCCTTATCGATCGAAAGCGATGAGGAGCCATCGATGGGACGCAAGAGCGCCGGCATTGCCGGACTGCTGGCCGGTATGAGCCTGCTCGCCGCCGCGTGCGGCAGCACGGAGCCGGCGCAGCCCGCGGGCGAGGCCGGCAAGCCCGCCCAGGTGACGTTCTGGGGCTGGGCGAAGGGCACCCAGCAGGTCGTGGACGCCTTCAACAAGTCACACAAGGACGTGCAGATCAAGTTCGAGGAGATCCCCTCGGGCAACGCGGGCGGCTACGCCAAGTTCTCCAACGCCGTCAAGGCCGGCAACGCCCCCGACGTCATGTCCGTGGAGTACCCGCAGCTCCCCGACTTCGTGAACCAGGGTGCCCTCCAGGACATCTCGGCCGACGTGGCCGACGTCAAGGCCAAGTACCCGGCCGGCGTCTTCGGCCTGGTCGAGCTGGGCGGCAAGGCGTGGGCGCTGCCCATGGACGCCGCGCCGCAGGTGTTCTTCTACCGCAAGGACCTGTTCGAGAAGAACAAGATCGAGGTCCCGAAGACCTGGGACGACTTCCGCGCCGCCGCCGAGAAGGTCAAGAAGGCCGACGGCAAGTCCCGCATCGCGACCTTCTTCCCCGACGACCCCAGCGTGCTGGCCGCGCTGTCGTGGCAGGCGGGCGGCAAGTGGTTCGGCACCGAGGGCGACGCCTGGAAGGTGACGATCAACGACGAGCCCAGCAAGAAGGTCGCCGAGTACTGGCAGGGCCTGGTCAAGGACGACCTGGTGAAGGTCCAGCCGTCCTTCAGCCAGGAGTGGAACGCCGCCTTCGAGAACGACACCCTCTGGGGCTACGTCGGCGCCAACTGGGGCGCGGGCGTCATGAAGGGCAACCACGCCGGCCAGTCCGGCAAGTGGGCCATCGCGCCGATCCCGAACTGGGGCACCCCGGCCAGCGGCATGCTCGGCGGCACCACGTTCGGCGTGAGCAAGGGGTCGAAGAACAGCAAGGCGGCCGTCGAGGTCGTCAAGTGGCTGACCGGCTCGGAGGAGGCGTGGACCGCCCGCCTGTCCTCGGGCACCTCCAGTGGCTTCCCGGCCATCGCCGACCTCGTGCCGGTCGCGGCCAAGAGCTTCGACGCCTCCTTCTACGGCGGCCAGGACATCTACGCGCTGTTCTCGGAGTCGTACAAGACGGTCCAGCCCGGCTGGACGTGGGGGCCGAGCATGGTGCAGACCCTCACCACCTTCAAGGACGCGCTCGGCAAGGTCGGCACCGGCGAGACCACCGTCCCCGGCGTGCTGGACACCGCGCAGACGGCCACCGTCGGCGAGATCAAGAGCCGCGGGCTCAACGTCGCCCAGCAGTAGCACGACGCGCGCGGCGGAGCGCAGGCTCCGCCGCGACCCACCGAAAGGCAGCTTGTGACTCCTCCAGTAGGAAGCGGTCGCGGCGGCGAGGGGTGGCGGCGGCGGGGGGCGATCCTGCTGTTCGTCGGGCCGTTCTTCGCGCTGTTCGCGGCCGTGATCGTGGTGCCGCTGGCCTACGCGGTCTACCTCAGCCTGTTCAGCGAGAAGTCCTCCGGGCTGGGCTTCGGCGGCGCGGAGACCGTGTTCGTCGGGCTCGGCAACTACCTGGACACGCTCAAGGACTCCGCGTTCACCGACGGGTTCCTGGTCATCCTGGGCTACTGCGCGCTGTACATCCCGCTGATGATCGGCGGCGCGCTCGCGCTGGCGCTGCTGCTGGACTCCGGGCTGGCCAGACTGGGCAAGTTCTTCCAGCTCGCGCTGTTCATGCCGCACATCGTGCCGGGTGTGATCGCCGGACTGATCTGGCTCTACCTGTACCTGCCCGGCATCAGCCCCATCGTGGACCTGCTCGGCGACGTCGACTTCCTCGGCGGCGACCACGTGCTCGGCTCGGTGGTCAACATCGCGCTGTGGGAGTGGGTGGGCTACAACATGATCATCTACTTCGCGGCCCTCCAGGCCATCCCCGCCGAGGTGATCGAGGCGGCCAGGATGGACGGCGCCGGCCCGCTGCGCGTCGCACTCCGCGTCAAGGTGCCGCTGATCCGCGGCGCCGTGGTCACCACCGTGCTGTTCACGATCATCGGCTCGCTGCAGCTCTTCACCGAGCCGATGGTGCTCGACAACGTCAGCGACGGCGTGGTCAGCACGTGGACGCCCAACATGTACGCCTACAACGAGGCGTTCGGCAACAACGACTACGGCCAGGCCGGCGCGGCCTCCATCCTGCTCGCGCTGCTCGCGGCCGTCCTGTCCTTCGTCGTCACGAAGTGGGGGAACCGCCGGTGAAGTGGATGTCCCGCGCCACGGTCAACGTGCTGCTGATCGTCTCCACGCTCTACACGCTGCTGCCGCTGACCTGGCTGCTGTTCGCCTCCACCAAGTCGCTGTCCGACCTGTACTCGACGCCCGGCTTCTCCTTCGCCGGCTTCAACCTGTTCGAGAACATCAGGGCGGTCGCGCAGGAGGGCGACGGCGTCTTCTTCCGCTGGTACCTCAACAGCGTCCTGTACGCCGGTCTCGGCGCGGCGGTCAGCTCGTTCGTCACCGTGATGTGCGGTTACGCCTTCGACAAGTACTCCTGGTTCGCCAAGGAGAAGATGTTCGGGCTGGTGCTGCTCGGCGTGCTGGTGCCGACCACCGCCACGGCCGTGCCGCTGTACCTGCTGGCCTCCAAGGTCGGCGTGGTCAACACGTTCTGGTCCGTCTTCGTGCCGGTGCTGGTCCACCCGTTCGGCGTCTACCTGGCGCGGGTGCTCTCGGCCGGGTACGTGCCCGGCGAGGTGCTGGAGGCGGCCAGGTCCGACGGGGCCGGCGAGCTGCGCACGTTCGCGTCCGTCGCGCTGCCCATGTTGCTGCCCGCGTACGTGACGATCTTCCTGTTCCAGTTCACCGCCATCTGGAACAACTTCTTCCTGCCCCTGGTCATGCTGAGCGACCAGCGGCTCTACCCGCTCAGCCTCGGCCTGTACGGCTGGGAGAAGCAGGGCAACGCCTTCCCCGAGTTCCACAGCCTGGTGATCACCGGGTCGCTGCTGTCCGTGGTGCCCCTGCTGCTGGTGTTCGTGTCCCTGCAGCGCTTCTGGAAGGCCGGGATGACGGCGGGCAGCGTCAAGTGAACGAACTCTCGGGGGAGAACATGAACAAGCCGGTGACGGTCGTCGCCATGGCCGCGGAGGTCGCCGGGCGCATGCTCACCGGCGACGTGCGGGCCGGCGAGGCCCGGGTGGCCGACGTACGGGCCGAGGTCGCCGGGTTCGGCGGCGCCGACCTGTCGCAGGCCGAGGTGCTGTTCACCTCGTGGGGCTGCCCGCCGGTGACCGCCGAGGTGCTGGCCCGCGCGCCCCGGCTGCGGGCGATCGTGCACGCGGCGGGCTCGGTCAAGCACCACGTCACCGACGCCTGCTGGGAGCGCGGCATCGTGGTCTCCTCGGCCGCCGCGGCCAACGCCGAGCCGGTGGCCGAGTTCACGCTCGCGGCGATCCTGTTCGCGAACAAGCGGGTGATCGACATCGCCCGCGCCTACCGCGCGCGGCGGGCCAACGACGACTGGGACGCCCGTTTCCCCGGGTTCGGCAACTACCGGCGGATGGTCGGCGTCGTCGGGGCCTCCAGGATCGGGCGGCGGGTGATCGAGCTGCTGCGGCCGTTCGACGTCGAGGTGCTGGTCAGCGATCCGTACCTGGGGGAGGACCTGGGGGTGCGCCGGGTCGAGCTGGCCGAGCTGGTCGCCCGGTGCGACGTGGTCAGCCTGCACGCGCCCGACCTGCCCGAGACCCGCCACATGATCGACGCGCGCCGCCTGGCCGCCATGCGCGACGGCGCCACGCTGATCAACACGGCCAGGGCGGCCCTGGTCGACCAGGCCGCGCTCACCGCCGAGCTGGTCTCAGGGCGGCTGTACGCGGTGCTCGACCACACCGAGCCCGAGTTCCTGCCCGCCGCCTCCCCGCTCTACGACCTGCCGAACGTGCTGGTCACCCCGCACATCGCCGGCTCGCTGGGCGGCGAGCTGGCCAGGATGGCCGACCTCGCGCTGGACGAGCTGGAGCGGTACGCCCGGGGGCTGCCGTTCGAGCACGGCGTCGAGCCGGCCACGCTCTCCCGTTCCGCCTGAACCCTCTGCTTCCCCGTTCCGCCTGACTCTCTTGCTTTCCCGTTCCGCCTGAAACACCCCCGGAGAGGAAACATGCGTCTTCAGTTAGTCGCGGCCCTGGTCGTGGCGGCCGGACTGGTCGCCACCCCCGCAGAGGCGGCCGCCGCCAGGAACTTCTTCGTCGACTGCCAGGCGCCGGACGGCGGCTCGGGGCGTACCGCCGCCGGGCCGCTGAACAGCCTGGCCGCCGTCAACGACATCACCTTCCGCGAGAAGGACACGATCAAGTTCCGGGCGGGGACCGTCTGCGCCGGCCGGCTCGAACCGGTCGGCTCCGGCACCGCCGCGCACCCCGTCCTGTTCACCTCCTACGGCGAGGGCCCCAAGCCGATCATCCAGGGCGACGGCGGCGAGTGGGCCGTGCACCTGGTGGACAACAGCTACCTGACCCTGGAGAAGCTGCACATCACCAACCCGGCGGCCGCCACGGCCAAGCGGACCGGCGTGCAGTACAACTCCACGACCCCCGAGCCGAAGGCCGGGCTGGTCCTGCGGGACCTGGAGATCTCCGACGTCGCGGGCTGGGGCAACAAGACCGGCACGAACGGCTCGTGGTTCTCCTACTCGGCGGGCATCAGCATCCAGGCGCTGCCCGAGGGCAAGGTCGGCTACCTGGACGGGATCACGATCACCGGCAACTACGTGCACGACACCGGCGGCGGCGGCATCAAGATCAGCCGCAAGGGCACCGACTACCACCGGAACGTCCTCATCGCGCGCAACACGATCCGCGCGGTCGGCGGCGACGGCATCGTCGTGCACGCCTCGGACCGGCCGCTGGTGGAGCACAACCTGTTCGACGAAGGCGGCGCCGGGAAATACCCGTACATCGACGGAAATTTCGCGGGAATGTGGCCGATCAACTCTGTTGATCCGGTGTTTCAGTACAACGAGGTGACCCGGCAGCGGCCCACCATCTTCGACTCCACCGCCTGGGACTGCGACGGCGGCATCAAGGGCACGTGCGTCTACCAGTACAACTACTCGCACGACAACGCCGGCGGCTTCTACCTGGGCTGCCAGAGCTGCACCGAGTTCCCCAACTACAAGGCCACCGCCATCCTGCGCTTCAACATCGCCCAGGACGACTGCCGCATCGCGGGCAACGCCTCCGGTGACAACAAGAGCCCGCTGTGGTTGTACAACAACACGTTCTTCTGCCCGTCGCAGAAGCTCGACGTCGCCGTGCCCACCGAGAACTCCAAGGTCGTCAACAACATCTTCTACGCGCCGTCCGGCACACTGCCCTCGGCCCCGGGCATCGGCTACGACTCCAACGTCTACCACGGCGGTGTGAGCGTCCCCGCGGGCGACGCCCGCGCCGTCACCGCCGACCCGGGCCTGGCCGCCCCCGGCACCGCCGACGGCGCCGCCGACGTGGACGGCTACAAGCTGCTCGACGGCTCGCCCGCGCTCGCGTCCGGCGCGGTCGTGGACGGCCTCGGCGACCGCGACTACTTCGGCAACCCGGTCGCCGGGACCGTCTCGCGCGGGGCCTACAACGGGCCGGCCGCCGGGCCGGTCGTGCACGGGTCGGTCGAGGAGGCGTACAACAACGTCGCGGTCAGCTCCGACCTCAACCCCAACACCGGCGGCTTCTCCACCAGCGGGCGCAGCTACTCCGGCCAGGGGCTGGAGAAGGCGGGCCTGACCCCCGGCCGTACCGTGAACGTGCTCGGCGCCGACTTCGTCTGGCACCCGCGCCCGTACGGCACGACGGACAACGTCAAGGCCGCCGGGCAGACGGTCGCGCTGGCCGGGCGGGGCGACCGGCTCGTCCTGCTCGGGGCGGGCGGCCTGAAGGCACGCGAGGGCGTGTTCAAGGTCACCTACACCGACGGGACGGTCGAGGAGAAGACCGTGCGGTTCGGTGACCAATGGGACGCGACCGCGCCCGCCGGAGGCGTGCTCGTGGCCCGTGCCGACTACCACAACATGACGCAGACCAGCTACAAGAACCCGGCCACCGGGCAGACGCGCGAGTCGGGCGTGTCGGTCTTCGGCTACGCGGTGCCGCTCGACGCGGCCAGGACGGTCGCCACGGTGACCTTCCCGGCCGGCAGCCCGCTGGCCAACGCCGGGTTCCACGTCTTCGACATGAAGATCGCGGGCTGACGCCATGACGAGCACCCCGGCCGCCGGCCGTCCACATAAGGCGCCGGGGCCCCGTACCCGCCGGGTGCCGGTGGCCCTCGCCGTGGTCGCGGTCGTCGCGCTGGCCGTGGTCGCCGGGGTGCTCGTCGCCGTCGGACGCGAAGGAGAGGCCGTCCCCGGGCGGTCCGCGTCCGCCGGGGTGGGGGAGGTGCTCAGGATTCGTCCCGGTGACACGGTCGTCACGTTCGAGGGGGAGCCGGTGGGCGGGGTCGAGGTGCTCAGGGCGGCCGAGACCGTCCGCGCCGAGGTGATCTCCGAGTTCGCCGGGCAGGGGCTCGGCCCCGGCTTCTGGGAGCGTGCCCGTGACGGCGTCACCCCCGCGCGGCGGCTCAGGGAGCGGGCGGTGCGGGCCGCCGTACTGGACAAGGCCCGGCGGATCTGGGCCCGCGAGGCGGGCCTGCTCACCGACGTCGGCGAGCAGGGGTTCCAGCGCGAGCTGGCCGCCGAGAACGCGCGCCGCGCCGAGGCCGCCCGGTCCGGCCGCCCGATCCCCGGCGTCCCGTCCTACGACCAGTACACCTACGCCCGGGTACGCGCCGCCGAGCTGGACGCGGCCCTCGAAAAACTGCACGCGAGCAGCCTGGACCTGTCGGAACGCCGCCTGCGTGACCAGTACGCCCGCGCCGCCGGCCCCGGCGCGCCCCCCTTCGACCAGGTACGCGAGAACGTCCGGCGGCAACTCGTCCGCCAGGGCTACGAGCAGGCACTCCAGGCCCGAGCCGCGTCCTGAGCCCGGCGCAAGGGACATACGACGCTCTTCCGGCTCGTACCATCGACTTCTAAGGTCATGGGGAACTGGTTCCAGAGCAACATCGTCACCACGGGACGGCTGCCGCTGTTCTGCTACTTCGTCACGCTCATCGTGGCGTTCATCGCCACCCGCATCAACGTCCGGCTGATCAGGGCTAAGATCGGCTGGTTCCGCGACGTCAACGTGGGCGAGATGCACATCCACCACGTCGTGTTCGGCGTCGTGCTGATGCTCATCGGAGGCGTGACGGGGCTCATCGTCAACGGCGCCTCGCAGGCCGGGCACGTCGTCGCCGCCTGCGTGTTCGGCATCGGGTCCGCGCTCGTGCTGGACGAGTTCGCGCTGATCCTGCACCTGCACGACGTCTACTGGGAGGAGGAGGGCCGCACCTCGGTGGACGCGGTCTTCATCGCGGTCGCCGTGACCGGCCTGCTGCTCATCGGCCTGCGCCCGCTGACCTGGGACTACGGCACACCCGTCAACCCGGCCGCGCTGATCGTGGCCAACCTCGCGCTGGCGGTGGTCACGCTGCTCAAGGGCAAGATCTGGACCGGGATGGCGGGCCTGTTCCTGCCGCTGCTGCTCCTGGTGGGCGCCGTACGGCTGGCCCGGCCGGGCTCGCCGTGGGCCCGCTGGTTCCTCCACGGGGAGCGTTCGCCGCGCAAGCTCGCCACGGCCGTCCGCCGGGAGGAACGCTGGCGGCGGCCGGTCATCAGGGTCAAGATCGCGTTCCAGGAGTTCCTGTCCGGGCGGCACGACCTGCCCTCCAGCCGGCGCGGCCGGCGGCATACTTGACCCATGGCCGCGCCCGTACTCCGGATCCCGCGCTGATGCGCCCGCCGTTCCACGAGGGTCCGGCGGACCTGATCGGGCCGATGGTGCGCGACCTGCACGAACGCGGGCTGCCGGCCGACGTCGCCGACGTCGCCGCGGCGGCGCAGGGACACTCCTTCCGCGAGCTCGAACGCCTGGCCGCCGCCCACCTCGACGGTTTCTCCCCCGCCGAGCTGCTCATGCGGCTGGAGTTCGTCGAGCTCATGACCGACGAACGCTTCGAGGCCCTCGGCCTGGACGAACCGCGCATCGCGGAGATCCGCGCCTTCGCCGGGGAGTGGGCCGAGGACATCAAACTGCGCAGGGCCGACGACGGCGACGCCGACTACGACGTCCCCGACCTGCCCGAGGTCGACTGATCCGCCAGGGGCGCGAGCGCCGGACGCTTGCACACCCGTCCGTCGCCGGAGGAGCGCCCCCGTACGCGCCGGGCGATCCACGGCCCCGCGAACGAGCCCACCCAGCGCAGCTCCGCCGCCGCCGCGCGCAGCGGGCCGGGCGCGGGCAGGACGGGCAGCGGCAGCGCCCAGCCGTCGTCGCTGCCGGGCAGCTCCAGCGCGTACGCCACCGCGGCGGCGAACCTGGCGTGCCCCGCCGGGCTGGCGTGCAGCCGGTCGGCGCTCCACAGCCGGGCGTCGGTCACCGCCGTGTCGGGGAAGGTGTCCACCAGCGTCACGCCGTGCCGGGCGGCGGCCTCGCGGACGCGGGCGTTGAGGTCGAGCACCCGCGGCAGCAGCGGCCTGGCCAGCGGCGCGATCCTGCCGATGTCGGGGAACGTCACCGTCACCACGCGCGCGCCCACCCCGGTCAGGGCCACGAACATGTGCTCCAGGTCGGCCGCGACGCGGGCGGCGTCGAAACCCGGGCGGATGACATCGTTCATACCCGCCATGACCGTGACCAGGTCGGGACGGAGCTCCAGCGCGACGGGAAGCTGCTCGGCGCGGATCTGGGCGGCCACCTTGCCGCGGACGGCGAGGTTGGCGTAGAGCAGGCCGGGATTGCCGGCGGCCAGGTGCTCGGCCAGCCGGTCGGCCCAGCCACGGTGGCCGAGCACGTCGTCGCCGTCGCCGAGGCCCTCGGTCTGGCTGTCGCCGAGCGCGACGTAACGGGCGTAGGTCACGACATCTCCTCACGGGTACGGGCGGCGCGCTCGCCCAGCGTCCGGGCGGTGCTCAGGCACCAGTCGCGCATCTCGCGCTCCAACCGGCAGCCGGCCAGGCACGACAGGTACGGGCCGACGCGCTCGCCCGCACGCAGGAACGACTCCTCGTCGAGGTCGCCGCGCAGGCGCAGCAGGGTCTTGTCGAAGTAGGCGAGCTTGGCGGCGGCCTCCTCGGCGCGGTCGAGGAGCTGGGCGATCAGCGGGGCCGGGTCGAGCCGGTCGGCGGCGTGCACCTTGACGGCCAGGTCGTCGCGGATGAGCAGCGGCTTGGCGGGGGCCGCGGCGAAGGTGGCCAGCTCGTCCAGGCCGGCCGGGGTGACCTGGAAGACCCGTTTGTTGGGGCGGCCGCGCTGGACCACCTCCCGGCCGCTGACCAGGCCGTCGGACTCAAGCCTGGTCAGCTCGGCGTAGAGCTGCTGGGGGGCGGCGTACCAGAAGTTGGAGACGCCGACGTCGAAGATCTTGGTGAGCTGGTAGCCGCTGTACTCGCCGTCGAGCAGCGCCGCCAGCACCGCGTGCCGCAGCGCCATCAGGGACGCTCATGACGATGACTAGTCATGGGCATGACTATAGAGGGTGGTGCAGGGCGCCGGGCTACAGGGCGGCGAACGATCGTACGGCGAGGCCCGCGCCGAGCAGGACGACCATCACGGCGGTGCCCCGGGGGGCCAGCCCCGACAGGCGCGCGGCCAGCCGGCGGCCCGCCGAGGCCCGGCGTTCCATGCGGTCGACCAGCTTCACCAGCAGGAGGCCGGTGAGGGTGAGGGTGGCGGCCATGCCGACGCCGTACGCGGTCACCAGCGCCACGCCGAACCAGGTGCGTCCCAGCGCGATGGCCCCCAGCAACACGATCAACGCCGACGGACTCGGCACGAGCCCTCCGGCCACCCCCAACCCCACCAGCCCACCGGCCCCCCACGTCCGCCCCGACCGGTGCCCATGACCATGACCATGGCCGTGGCCGTGGCCGTGCCCGTGGCTTTGGGAGGGCGACGGGGGACGGGCGGTGAGCAGGCGGAGGCCGATGGCGGCGATGAGGAGGCCGCCGGCCAGGCCGAGCCAGGACAACACCGACTCCCCGGCCAGCGCCGTGAACGCCGTCAGCAGCAACCCCACCACCAGTACGCCGACCGTGTGGGTGGCCGTCACCGTCGCGCCCACCACCAGGGCGTCGCGCGGCCGGCCCCGGCGCCCGGCCAGGTACGCCGCCATGATCGTCTTCCCGTGCCCCGGGATGAGCGCGTGCCCGGCCCCGAGCACCATGGCCAGCCCCACGGCCAGCAGCCCGAGCGGCACGGTCAGCGTGTCGCGGCCGATCAGCCCGGTGAAGGTGCGGTCCAGCCCCGCCAGCCACTCCCCGAACGGCCCGAACGCCGGCCCGCCTCCGGCGCCCGCGGACGGCCCGGCAGGCGTCAGCCCGGCGGCGCCGGACACCCGCAGCGCGGTCATCGTGGCCGTACGCTGATCGAGCGGGTCCGCCAGCAGATCCGCCGGGTACACCCGCAACTCCCGGCTCACGCTCACGGCCGGCGCCGACGAGCCGGACAACCGCACCCCGTCCCCGACCGCCGTGATCTCCCGCCAGCCGATCCGGTCCTGCTCGAACCCGTCGGCGAACTCCACCGGCCCGGACACCCGTACCGTCGCGGCCAGTTCGAACGTCAGCCGGCTGGTACGCAGCCCGCCCTGCCCCGGCGCGTAGGCGAACGCCGAGCCGGTCACCCGCCACGGCACCGCCGCGCCGGCGACCCGCAGCCGCTGGGCGGCGGCCAGCGCGGCGCAGCGCCGCCCCGCGTACGAGGTGTCCACCTGGGCCTGGACCTGCAACGTCGGCAGCTCGGCCAGGTCCACGACGGCGTGGTTGCGCACGGCGTCCGGCGCGAGCCGCAGCCCGTTGTAGTGGTTGACGGTGAAGTTGCCGAGCGGATGGGCGGTCGTCGCGGCGCGCGCGGCGGCCACCAGGACCACACTCGCGCCCAGCGCCAGCACCAGTCCCGCCGTGACGGAGAGCAGCCCGAGCCTGATCAGTCTCATGAGAACCTCGCCAATGCCGACAGTTCCGGGTCGAAACGGGCGTCCACCCGGGCCGGTTCGCCGAGCGCCCGCTCGATCACCGCGCGGTGGTAGCGCAGCAGCGGGTTCCGCCAGCCGGTCGCGGTGGCCTTCCGCGTGTACGTCAGCGCCTCGCGCGGCTCGCCCGCCCGGTAGAGCGCCCAGGCGAGGGCGTCGGCGGCGACGAGGTTGGGGTTGCGCGCGTACTCGGCCCTGGCGTGGCGTACGGCGGTGGTCGGGTCGCCGTGGTCGGCCTCGAACTCGGCCCACGTCAGGTCGTCGCGCACGCCCGCGGCCTGGAACAGCTTGCGTTGGGCGCGCAGCAGCGTCCAGTCCGCGGGCAGGCCCGCCTTGAGCCGGGTCTCGCCCTGCTCGATGAGGTACTGGGGGAGCGGCAGGCGTTCGACGACCCGCTCGTACAGGTCGAGGGCCTCGGGCAGGCGGCCGGCCAGCGCGGCGGTCCTGGCCCGGCCGGCGAGGGCGGGGGTGTAGGCGGGGTAGGCGCGCAGGGCCTCGGCGTACCAGCCGGCGGCTTTCGTCAGGTCGCCGGAGTGGAGGGCGAGCTCGCCCAGGTAGTAGCGGGCGTAGGCGACGTCGGCCGGCGCCCAGGCGTCGTCGTGGGCGTACTCCAGGAAGCTGCGTGCCCCGGCCTGGTCGCCGCGCAGCTCGGCGGCGTAGGACGCGCGGGCGAACGCGCCGACCCCGGGGTGCAGGCCCAGCATCCGGTCCACCGCCCGGCGCGCGGCGGGCAGGTCGCCGAGCTGGGTCCGCGCGTCGGCCAGCACGCCGTACGCGGCCGAGCCGTAGGGGTTGGCGGCGATGGCGCGTTCGGCGAGGGACGCCGCCCGCGTGAAGTCGTGGCGACCGGCCGCCAGCGCGGCCTGGCCGGTCAGCACCGCGTCGTCGTCCGGCCGCAGCCGGGCGGCGGTGCCGATCGCGCCTTCCGCCTTGGTGTAGTACGACGGGTCGCCGGTGACCCTGGCCTGGTCGACGTACTGGGCGGCGAGCCGGGCCCAGCCGCGGTAGTCGCCGGGCAACCGCCGCAACCGCTCCTGGAGCGACTCGGCGGCGGGTCCGGCGGGCCCGGACGCGGGCGCCGCCGAGAACGACAGGATCGTGAAGATCGTGGCACCGGCCAGGACGAGACCGGCGACGAGGACGAGGGATCGCATGCGAAGGACTCCAGAGGTCGGTGCGGGGGCCGGCCGGCCGTCTCGGGACGTACGGCCGGCCGGCGGCGGCGGGCGACGGGAGACGGCGGCCCGCCGCCGGGGACTGACCGGCCGGGAGGAGAGGACCGGCCGGTCAGCGGGTCATCGCTGGTTCACGGCGACGTTGCTCGGCAGCGGGATGTACGGGAAGGTCCGCCCGAACGGCTTGTCGTTCGTGTCCACCTTGTCCGTGAGCCCCGGGACGAGCTTGCCGGTCACGGCGGCGCCGGCCACGGCCTGCAGTTCGATGTCCACCACGTCGTCGGCCAGCCGGCGGCCGTTGGGGAACCCCTGCGGGTCCTTGCCCAGCACGCCGAGCCGGTTCGGGTCCTTCGTGGGCGGGATCGCCATGTTGAGCCGCAACATCTCGCTGGGCCGCAGCGGCCCGGCGTCCTTGTTGAGCACCTGCGAGTTCAGGTCGGCCTTGATCGGGCCGTTCGCCTTGGCGATGCCCTTCAGGAAGATCTCGACCAGGTCGTCGCGCGGGGTCTTGGGCGCCTTGATGCCGTAGAACTTCTCCAGCAGCCGGGCGACCTCGGGGTCGGTGACCCGGTCGACGAGCGCCTGCACGCCGGCGTCCTTCGACGGGTCGAGCGCGTTGTAGGCGTCCTTCAGCCCGGCGGAGGCGACGAGCTCGTTGACCAGCGGGTTGCACAGGCGCGAGACCTGCACGAACGTGTCGCCGTTGAACTTGTCGGTGGTCGAGCAGACGCCGATCACCGGGTTGCGCGCGGGGTCGCCCTTGAGCGCGACCTCCGACTGCGGGACCTGGACGGCCACGGTGTTGACGTTGTAGCCCTTGAGGGTGTCCCGGCCGACCTCGGACAGGTCGCCGCCGTAGAGCAGGTCGAAGACGTCCAGGTCGAGGAAGAACGCCTCGTCCGACTGCCCGGCGAACGTCTTGCCGCCGCGGGGCAGGTTCTGGACGGACTGGGCGCGCAGGGTGCCGTAGTCCGGCATGGACGCGGCCCCGACGTTGCTGGGCGCGACGATGCCGTCGTCCACCAGGGTCTTGGTGCCGCCGGGCGTGATGCGCTTGAGCGTGTAGCGCTGGCGGAAGAGCAGGTTCTTGTCGTTCAGCGAGGTGACCGGGCCGTCGTTGTAGAGGAACGTGCCGGTGCCGCGCCGGTCCTCGTTGGTGAACGTCCACTGGTAGGTGATGTCGGTCTTGGCGTCGCCGTCGTTGTCGATCTTGATGTTGTAGCGGGACCTGGTGGCGAACGGGTAGAAGTTCGGGCCGCCCTTGGGGTCCTCGAACGGGATCCAGTTGGCCAGCAGGGTCACCGTGTCGGCCTTGTCGGGGCTGACGAAGGCGTACACGTCGGTGTTGTCGTGTTGCGGGTCGTTCGCGATCATCGGCGCCTCGCGGTGTGAGGAGGCCGTGCCGGAGTCGGTGCGGAGCGCGGCGAACGACGAGGCGGAGAGCGCCACAGCGAGGCCGAGTCCGACGAGGGCGCGCCGGTTGATCCGGAGCTCCATGTTCGGTCCTTTCGGAAAGGGCTGATCGGGACGAGGTTCCGGCCGGGTTCCTCGACGCCCTATTCGTCCGGCGGTCGGCCGCGGATGTCGCCTTCTTCTCCTCCTCCGGGAGGAGGCGTCAGGGAGGCACCAAGGAGGAGGCGTCAACGAAAGTTGACATACTTTGGTCGTCAATCTAAGTTGACCCTGTCCCGGTGGTGCGGAATGCGCCGTCCCATTCGTTGGGAAATTTCGAGAAATGTCGTGAGGGGAGTTGGGGTGCTCAAAGAGCTGCTGGCCTACATCAGGCCGCACCGGAAGGTCCTGGTGGCAGGCGGTCTGCTCGGCCTGATCGGCTCGGTGGCGGGGCTCGCGATGCCGCTGCTGGCCAAGTACGTCGTGGACGCCTTCGGCGAGGATCAATCCCTGGCCGCGCCCCTGTTAGGTCTGACCGTGGCGGTGCTCGTCGGCGCCGTGGTCTCGGCCGGGGGCACGTACCTGATGGAGCGCACCGGCGAGGGCGTCGTCCTCGGGGCCCGGCGCAGGCTCGTCGACCGGATGCTCCGGCTCAGGGTGGCCGACATCGACCGGCTCAAGCCCGGCGACCTGCTGTCGCGGGTGACCGGCGACACGACGCTGCTGCGCGCGGTGCTGACCAACGGCATCGTCGAGTCGGTCGGCGCGGTGTTCATGCTGATCGGCGCGATCGTCATGATGGCCACCATGGACGGCGTGCTGCTCCTGGTCACGCTGCTCGTCGTGGTGGTGATCGGCGGGGTGGTCGCGCTCATCATGCCGAAGATCCAGCGGGCGCAGACGCAGGCGCAGGAGGCCGTCGGCGAGATGGGGGCCGTACTGGACCGGGCGCTCCAGGCGTACCGGACGGTCAAGGCCAGCGGCGCGGAGGAGCGGGAGATCGCGGTCGTCGGCGAGGCGGCCGAGCGGGCCCGCGACCGCGGGATGCAGGTGGCCGGATGGACGTCGCTGGCCGGCGTGGCGACCTGGATGGCCGTGCAGATCGCCTTCCTGTGTGTGCTGGCCGTGGGCGGGTCGCGGGTCGCGTCGGGCGTGCTGGAGATCTCGTCGCTGATCGCGTTCCTGCTCTACCTGTTCTACCTGGTGCCGCCGATCGGGCAGCTCGTCCAGGGCGCGGTCCAGCTCCAGAACGGCCTGGCCGCGATGCGGCGCATCAAGGAGATCGAGGACCTGCCCGGCGAGCCCGTCAGCGTCGCCGCCCCGGCCGGCAGCACGCCCGTCGGCGTCCGGTTCGAGGACGTGGTCTTCCGGTACGGCGACGACCGCCCCACCGTGCACGACGGCGTCACCTTCGAGGTGCCCGCGGGCGGGCTCACCGCCCTGGTCGGGCCGTCGGGCGCGGGCAAGTCCACGGTGTTCGCCCTGCTCGAACGCTTCTACGAGCACCAGGACGGCCTGATCACGATCGGCGGCCGGGACATCCGCGACTGGCCGCTCGCCGACCTGCGCTCCTCGCTCGGCTACGTCGAGCAGGACGCCCCCGTCCTGGCCGGCACGCTGCGCGAGAACCTGCTCTTCGCCGCCCAGGACGCCACCGAGGACGAGTTGCGCCGCGCCGTCACCCGTACCCGGCTGGACGACCTCGCCGCCCGGCTGCCCGAAGGGCTCGACACGGCGGTCGGGCACCGCGGCGTGCTGCTGTCCGGCGGCGAGCGGCAGCGCGTCGCCATCGCCAGGGCGCTGCTGCGCAGGCCCAGGCTGCTGCTCCTCGACGAGGCCACCTCCCAGCTCGACGCGGTCAACGAGCTGCGGCTGCGCGAGGTCATCGCCGAGGTCGCGACCGAGACGACGGTGCTGGTCATCGCGCACCGCCTGTCCACCGTGACGAACGCCGACCGCATCGTGGTCATGGAGGCGGGCGGCGTACGGGCCGTCGGCACCCACGCCGAGCTGGTGGCGGACGACGACCTCTACCGCGAACTCGCCGCCACCCAGTTCCTGGTGAGCTAGGCGAGCGCACATACAAGCCTGCGGTGGACCGCTGTACGCGGTCCACCGTAGTCTTCGGGTGACAAAGGTGAATGTGTTCATTCAGGAGGGTCACCATGAGCCGCAGCGTGCGCGCACCGCGAGGCACCACGATCACCGCGAAGGGGTGGCCGCAGGAGGCCGCGCTCCGCATGCTCCAGAACAACCTGGACCCGGAGGTCGCCGAGCACCCCGAGCAACTGGTCGTCTACGGCGGCTCCGGAAGGGCGGCCCGCGACTGGCCCTCCTTCGACGCCATGGTCAGGACCCTGACCACCCTGGAGGGCGACGAGACCCTCCTGGTCCAGTCGGGCCGCCCGGTGGGCGTGTTCCGCACCCACGAGTGGGCGCCCCGGGTGCTCATCGCCAACTCCAACCTGGTGCCCGACTGGGCCAACTGGGAGGAGTTCCGGCGCCTGGAGGCGGCCGGCCTCACCATGTACGGCCAGATGACCGCCGGCTCCTGGATCTACATCGGCACCCAGGGCATCCTCCAGGGCACGTACGAGACGTTCGCCGCGGTGGCCGCGAAGCGGTTCGGCGGCTCGCTGGCCGGCACGATCACCCTCACGGCCGGCCTCGGCGGCATGGGCGGCGCCCAGCCGCTGGCCGTCACCATGAACGGCGGCGTCGCCATCTGCATCGACTGCGACCCGCGCTCGGTCACCCGCCGCATCGAGCACCGCTACCTCGACGTGCAGGCCGACAGCCTGGAGGAGGCGCTGCGGCTGGCCTACGAGGCCCGCGACGCGCGCCGCCCGCTGTCGATCGGCGTCGTGGCCAACGCCGCCGAGGCCCTGCCCGAGCTGCTGGCGTCGGGCGCCGAGATCGACATCGTCACCGACCAGACCTCCGCGCACGACCCGCTGATGTACCTGCCGCTCGGCGTCGCCTTCGAGGACATGTCCGCCGAACGCGACAAGGACCCGGCCGGGTTCACCGAGCGGGCCCGTACGTCGATGGCCAGGCACGTCGAGGCCATGGTCGGCTTCAAGGACGCCGGCGCCGAGGTGTTCGACTACGGCAACTCCATCCGCGGGGAGGCCCAGCTCGCCGGCTACTCGCGGGCCTTCGACTTCCCCGGGTTCGTGCCGGCGTACATCAGGCCGCTGTTCTGCGAGGGCAAGGGCCCGTTCCGGTGGGCCGCGCTGAGCGGCGACCCGGCCGACATCGCCGCCACCGACCGCGCGATCCTGGAACTGTTCCCCGACAACGAGCCGCTGGCCAGGTGGATCGCGCAGGCCGGCGAGAAGGTGCACTTCCAGGGCCTGCCCGCGCGCATCTGCTGGCTCGGCTACGGCGAGCGCAACGTCGCGGGCGAGCGGTTCAACGACATGGTGGCCTCCGGCGAGCTCCAGGCCCCGATCGTGATCGGCCGCGACCACCTGGACAGCGGGTCGGTGGCCTCGCCGTACCGGGAGACCGAGGCGATGGCCGACGGCTCGGACGCGATCGCCGACTGGCCGCTGCTCAACGCCATGCTCAACACCGCCTCCGGCGCGGCCTGGGTGTCGATCCACCACGGCGGCGGCGTCGGCATCGGGCGTTCCATCCACGCCGGGCAGGTCACGGTCGCCGACGGCACCGCGCTGGCCGGGGAGAAGCTCAACCGCGTCCTCACCAACGACCCGGGCACGGGCGTGATGCGCCACGTGGACGCGGGCTACGACGAGGCCGCCCAGGTGGCCGAGGCCCGGGGCGTGCGCATCCCGATGCGTGAGTCCTGACCCCGCTGTAGCGTCCCCCACGCGGTGTGGGGGATGAGAATCCTGGTCGGGGAGCGTTGGAGGTGGCGTGGCTGACGGATATCACGGTGGGCTCGGCGTGTTGCTGGACGGCCGGAGGTTGTCGCCGGTGCAGCGCAGGATCGCCCACTACCTGAGCGAGCACCTCGACGAGGCGATCTTCCTGTCCAGCGTCGAGCTGGCCGAGCGGTCGGGGGTCAGCCAGCCGTCGGTGACCAGGTTCGCCATGGTGCTCGGCTTCGCCGGCTATCCGGAGTTGCGCCAGGCGCTGCGCCCGCTGGTGCTCGGCGGCAGCGCGCTGGCGCCCCAGGAGAGCCTGCTGCGGAACGCGATCGACAGCGAGATCCGCAACCTCTCCCTGGTCCGCGAGCGGCTGACCGCTCTCCCGCTCAAGGAGCTGGGCGAGCAGCTCGCCGCCACCGAGCCGCTGCCCGTGCTGGGCCTGCGGGTCTCCTGCGGCCTGGCCACCACCTTCGCCTACTACGCCAGGCGCATCCACCCCGACGTACGCCTGCTCACCCACGGCGGCTCCGAGCTGGTCGAAGGGCTGCACGCGGCGCGGCGGGCGGGCGCCGAGTGGATGGTGGCCGTGGTGCTCCCGCGCTACCCCACCGAGGCCGTCCAGGCCCTCGAGTACGCCGAGAAGCTCGGCCTCCGGGTCGCCGCCATCACCGACAAGCCGGACTTCCCGGCCGAGGTCGTGCTCGACGGCCCGGTCGGGGACCGCCTGGTGTTCGACTCCCACGCGGCTCCCCTGGCGCTGGCCATGGCCCTGGTCGAGGCCATGGCCGACGCCGCGCCGCTGCGTACCCAGGCCAGGCTGGAGGAGTACGAGCGGATGACCGACGAGGCCGGTACGTTCCTACCCGGCGATCCTGCGTAGCGAGCGCATCGACCAGATCGTCGTGAGCACCGCGAGCACGATGAACAGCGCGAACGCGATCGGGATCGACGAGTCGCCCAGCCGCCCGTCGAACAGCGCCCGTCCGGCCTCGACCGCGTGGTAGAGCGGGTTGACCGGCGCGATCGCCTTCATCCAGTCGGGCGCGAACGCGATCGGCACGAACAGCCCGGCCAGCAACATGATCGGCAACATGAACAGGTTGAGCGTCTGCGACATGCCGTTCTCGTCGCGTACGGTCAGCGCCAGCCCCTGGGACAGTCCCGAGGCGAACAGCCCGGTTGCGGCCATGAGCGCCAGCACCAGCACCAGCTCGACGCCGCCGATCCGGACGCCCATGGCCACGGCCACGACCAGCACCAGGACCGCCTGGCACACCTGTACGACCATGTCCTTGGCGACCCGCCCGAGCACGATGGCCGGCCGCCAGGCGGGGCTGACGGCGTACCGTTCGAGTGAGCCGTTGCGCAGCTCGGCGATCAGGCCGAACCCGGAGAACAGCGAGCCGAAGACGGCGATCATCATCATCGACGCGGGCGTGAACATGCGCAGGGCGTCGACCGTGCTCCGGCCCGGCGTGAGGTCCTTCAGCAGCGGCGCGAACATCAGCAGGTAGAGCACCGGCTGCAGGATGCCGAACAGCGGCCAGATCGGGTTGCTGAAGGACTTCTTCAGCTCGTAGCCGGTGAACAGGGCGATGTGGCGGATCATGCGGCGGCTCCCGCGTCGCGGAGGGATCGGCCGGTCTTGGCCAGGAAGACGTCGTCGAGGGTGGAGCGGTCGAGCGCGATCGAGCGCAGGCCGATGCCCTGCTCCTCAAGGATGTGCAGCAGCGCGGGCAGGGTGTGCTCGCCGTCGTCGACGTAGACGCGCAGGGCGTCCTCGTCCACGCGGACCTCGCGGGCAAGGGGCTTGAGGGCCTCGGCGGCCCGCTCGGGCTCCTCCAGCCGGAGCGTGACCACGTCGCCGGAGACCTCGCGCTTGAGCTCGCCGGGCGTGCCCTCGGCGACGATTTGCCCGTGGTCGACGATCACCAGCCGGTCGCAGAGCGCGTCGGCCTCGTCGAGGTAGTGGGTGCTGAGCAGCACGCTGGTGCCGGACTCGCGGAGCTGCCTGATGCGCTCCCAGAGGTTCGCGCGGTTCTGCGGGTCGAGGCCCGTGGTGGGCTCGTCGAGGAAGAGCAGCCGCGGCGCGGGCACCAGCCCGAGCGCGACGGCCACCCGCCGCTTCTGGCCGCCGGAGAGCGTACGGCCGGGCCGGTCGGCCAGTTCGGCCAGGTCGAAGCGGTCGAGGACGTCGGCCGTCGCCCGCTTCGGGTCGGCCACGTTGTGGATCCTGGCGGCCATCATGATCTGGGCGCGGGCGCTCGTGGTGTCCTCCACACCGCCCTCCTGGCTGACGTAGCCGAGCTTGCGGCGTACGGCCTCGGGCTCCTTCAGCAGGTCGTGCCCGGCGACGACGGCGGTGCCGGAGTCGGTGACGATCAGCGTGGCCAGCATGCGGATCGTCGTGGTCTTGCCCGCGCCGTTGGGCCCGAGCACCCCGAAGATCTCGCCCTTCTCCACGGTCAGGTCGACGCCGCGCACGGCCTCGACGGTCTGGGAGCCCTTGCGGCCCCTGGTGGTGAACGTCTTGCGTAAATCACGTGCCTCAATGATCATCTTTCTCCTCAGGAAGTCCTCAGGGAAGTTCGTCGTTCTCGACCCGGCCGATCGCTCCTTCCACCCAGTCGAGCTGGGCCTGGAGGACGGCCTGGGTCAGGCGGAGGTTCTCGTCGAGGTGCCGGGGCTCGCCGTAGCGCTGTTTGGTGCCGTAGGCGTGGTCGATGGTGTCGATGTTCAGTCGCAGTTGCCGGATCCTGCCATGCAACGCGTCGAGAATCTCCTGCTTTTCCAACCGGTTCATGAACGTCAGCGCCACCTGGAACGGGTCGACGACGGGCTTGACCTCGGACCAGGCGTACATCAGCAGGTGGTGGAACTCGTAGCGGCCGGCCTCGGTGAGCTCGTAGACGACCTTGCCGCCCTTGCCGGCCTCCACCACCGCGAGCAGGCCCTCGTCGGCCATCTTGCCCAGGCCGTGGTAGATCGAGCCGAAGGCCACGTTGGCCCAGGTGTCGGCGCCCATCATCTCCAGCCGCCGGCGTACGCCGTAGCCGTTCATGGGGCCGTCGAGCAGGGAACCGAGAATCAGAATGCGTGTTGACGCCGACATGTGTTCAAGTTTGTACTCAAATTTGAATACGTGTCAAGGTCATAAACTCGGCCGCATGACTGAACGACCGACCGCGCTGGTCACCGGCGCATCCCGTGGCGTGGGCGAGGCCGTGGCCGGGGCGCTGGCCCCCACGCACCACGTCATCCTCGGCGGCAGGGACGAGTCCGCGCTCGCCAAGCTGGCCGCCGAGCTGCCCGACGCCCGCCCCTGGGCCGTCGAGCTGACCCGGGTCACCGAGGCCGACGTCGCCGGCGTCGAGAGGCTCGACGTGCTCGTGCACAGCGCCGGGGTCGCGCTGCTCGGCCGGATCGCCGACCTGCCCGTGGCCGACTGGCGTACGACGATGGAGCTCAACGTGGTGGCGGTCGCCGAGCTGACCCGGCTGCTGCTGCCCGCGCTGCGCCACGCCCGGGGGCACGTCGTCTGCGTCAACTCCGGCGCCGGTCAGCGGGCCAATCCGGAGTGGGGCGCGTACGCGGCCAGCAAGTTCGCCCTGCGCGCCTTCGCCGACGCGCTGCGCCAGGAGGAGCCCGAGCTGCGCGTCACCACCGTCTACCCGGGCCGGGTGGCCACCGACATGCAGCGCGGCGTACGCGCTCAGGAGGGCGGCGCGTACGAGCCGGACAAATACCTCACGCCGGAGACCGTGGCGCGGGCCCTGCTGGCCACGATCAACGCGGGCCCCGACGCCCACCTCACCGAACTCACCCTCCGGCCGAGCGCGGGCCCGGTCACCTGACATCTGAATGGTTCCATTCACTACAGTGGACCCATGCTTGAACCACTCGCGCACATAGGACGAGATCCCCGCTCCGGCGGATACCTGCGGGACGCCTGGTCGGACGCCGACATGGAGCTACGCGGGTGGTTCGCGGGCGAGGCCGCGCGCCGCGGTCTCGACCTGCGGGAAGACCGCAACGGCAACCTCTGGGCCTGGTGGGGCGACCCCTCGAGGCGTCCCGGCGTGGTCACCGGCAGCCACCTCGACTCGGTGCGCCAGGGCGGCGCCTACGACGGCCCGCTCGGCGTGGTGTCCGCGTTCGCCGCCCTCGACCTGCTGCGCGAGCGGCAGGTCAGCCCGGCAAGGCCGCTCGGCATCGCCTGCTTCACCGACGAGGAGGGGGCCAGGTTCGGCATGCCGTGCATGGGCTCCCGGCTGCTCACCGGGGCGCTGACGCCGGAACGCGCGCTCGCGCTCACCGACGACGACGGCGACACGCTGGCCGACGTCATGGCGCGGGCCGGCCGCAAGCCGGAGGCCGTCGGGCACGACCCCGAAACCCTCGCCACCGTCGGCACGTTCGTCGAACTCCACGTCGAGCAGGGCCGCGGCCTCGTCCACGAGGACCGCCCGGTGGGCGTGGCCAGCGCCATCTGGCCCCATGGCCGGTGGCGGTTCGACTTCCACGGCAGGGCCGACCACGCCGGCACCACCCGGCTGGCCGACCGCGACGACCCGATGTTGCCCTTCGCCCGCCTGGTGCTGGCCGCCCGCGAGGCGGCCGGGCGCCACGGCGTGGTGGCCACGGTCGGCAAGACCCGCGTCTCGCCCGGCAACGCCAACGCGATCCCCGGCCTGGTCTCCGCCTGGCTCGACGCCCGGGGTCCGGCCGAGCCCGCGGTCCGCGCCCTCGTCGAGGAGCTGACCGCGGCGGCCGGGGCGGGCGTGCGCGAGGAGTCGTGGACGCCCGAGGTCGGCTTCGAGACCACGCTCAGGGACCGGGTGGCGCGCGTCGCGGGCGGCGACACGCCCGCGCCGATCCTGCCCACGGGAGCCGGTCACGACGCCGGAATCCTCGCCACGGCGGGCATCCCGAGCACGATGTTGTTCGTACGCAACCCCACCGGCGTCTCCCATTCTCCCGAGGAGCACGCCGACCAGGCAGACTGCCATGCGGGAGTGGTGGCACTCGCGGACGTGCTGGAGGATCTGTGTCGCTGACCTACTGGTGCGAGCAGGCCTGGTTGCCCGACGGGGTCGCCCACGGCGTCCTGATCGAGGTCGAGGGCGCCAGGATCGCCAGGATCGAGCGGGGCGAGCCGGGCTCGGCCGAGCGGCTGGCCGGCCTGACCATCCCCGGCCTGGCCAACGCCCACTCCCACGCCTTCCACCGGGCCCTGCGCGGCGCCACCCAGCGCGGCAAGGGCGACTTCTGGACCTGGCGCGACCAGATGTACGAGGTGGCCTCCAGGCTCGACCCCGACACCTATTACCAGCTCGCCAAGGCCGTCTACTCCGAGATGGCGCTGGCCGGGGTGACCTGCGTGGGCGAGTTCCACTACCTTCACCACGCCCCCGACGGCCGCCCGTACGAGGACCGGAACGTGATGGGCCACGCGCTCGTCCAGGCGGCGCGCGAGGCGGGGCTGCGCATCACGCTGCTCGACACCTGTTACATGTCCGGCGGCATCGGCGTGCCGCTGGCGGGCACCCAGCTCCGCTTCAGCGACGGCAACGCCGAGGGCTGGGCCGTCCGGGCCGACGACCTGGCCGCCGCGTACGAGGGGCAGCCCGACGTGGAGATCGGGGCCGCCATCCACTCCGTGCGCGCGGTGCCGCCCGACCAGATGCCGGTGGTGGCCGAGTTCTCCCACCGGCACGCCGCGCCCCTGCACGTGCACGTCTCCGAGCAGCGCGCCGAGAACGCGGCCTGCGCCGAGACGTACGCCGCCACGCCGGTCCAGATCCTGCACGAGCGCGGCGTGCTCGGCCCGCGTTCGACCGCGGTCCACGCCACCCACCTGACCGACTCCGACGTGGAGCTGCTCGGCCAGTCGGGCACGTACATCTGCATGTGCCCCACCACCGAGCGCGACCTCGCCGACGGCGTCGGCCCGGCCAGGGCGGCGGCCGACCGGGGCACGCCGATCACGCTCGGCTCCGACGGCCACGCGGTGATCGACCTGTTCGAGGAGGCCCGCTCGGTCGAGATGGACGAGCGGCTGACCAGCGAGCGGCGCGGCCACTGGAGCGCCGCCGACCTGCTCACCGCCGCCACCGGCGCCGGCCACACCTCGCTCGGCTTCGCCGACGCCGGCCGGCTCATCCCGGGCGCGTGGGCCGACCTGGTGTCGGTCCGCCTCGACTCGGTGCGTACGGCGGGCATCGGCGGGCTGGAGGCCGTGGTGTTCGCGGCCACGGCGAGCGACGTGCACTCGGTGGTCTCGGGCGGCCGCAGGGTGGTCGCGCAGGGCCGCCACCAACTGGGCGATGTCGGATCCATGCTCTCCGAGGCGATTGGAAAAGTGCGATGACCACGCTGATCGACGGGATCGGCCTGCTCTACACCGGCGACCCCGAGCACGAGGAGATCACCGACGCGGCGCTGGTGATCGAGGACGGCCTGGTGGCCTGGACCGGCCCCGCCGCCCAGGCGCCCGACGCCGACGAGCGGGTGCACGTCGGCGGCCGGGCCGTGCTGCCCGGGTTCGTGGACAGCCACGCCCACCTGATCTTCGCCGGCGACCGTACGGCCGAGTTCCAGGCCCGCATGTCGGGGGAGTCGTACACCGGCGGCGGCATCAGGACGACCGTCGCCGCCACCCGCGCGGCGAGCGACGCCGACCTCGCCACGCGGGCCCGCACCCTGGTGGAGGAGATGCTCGCCCAGGGCACCACCACCGTGGAGATCAAGAGCGGCTACGGCCTGTCCACCGAGCACGAACGCCGCTCGCTGGAGATCGCCACCACCCTCACCGACGAGACCACCTACCTGGGCGCGCACGTCGTGCCCGCGGGCGTGGACGCCGACGACTACGTCCGCCTGGTGGCCGGGGAGATGCTCGAAGCCTGCGCGCCCTACGCCAAATGGGTGGACGTCTTCTGCGAGCGCGGCGCGTTCGACGGCGACCAGACCAGGGAGATCCTGAACGCCGGGATCAAGGCCGGGTTGCAGGCCCGGGTGCACGCCAACCAGCTCACCGAGGGGCCCGGCGTGCGCATCGCCTGCGAGCTGGGCGCGGCCTCGGCCGACCACTGCACCCACCTGTCGGCGGCCGACGACGACGCGCTCGCCGGCGGCGAGACGGTGGCGACGCTGCTGCCGGGGGCCGAGTTCTCGACGCGGTCGCCGTACCCGGACGCGCGGCGGCTCATCGACGCGGGCGCCACGGTCGCGCTGGCCACCGACTGCAACCCGGGCTCGTCGTTCACCTCGTCGATGCCGTTCTGCGTGGCGCTGGCCGTACGGGAGATGGGCATGACGCCGCTGGAGGCGGTACGCGCGGCCACGTACGGCGGGGCCCGCGCGCTGCGCCGTACGGACGTAGGCTGGTTGCGGCGAGGAGCGCGGGCGGACCTGGTCGTGCTCGACGCCCCCTCCTATGTCCACCTGGCGTACCGACCCGGTGTTCCCCTTGTCCACCAGGTGTTTCAGGCCGGTCTCCTCCTTTAGGAGGACGTCCAAGACCCTCCCTCGGGCGTAGCTGTTTAGGGAATCTTTGCTTCCGGCCGGACGTTGGCCGGATATAGGACGCAGCTGCGGAACGAGGTGCCAGGGGATGGCAAGGCCTACGGGGAGTCGCACGCAGGAGCAGCACGTCGCCGAGCGCGACCTGCTGGGGACATATCTGGCCGAGATCGGCCGGGTCCCGCTGCTCACGGCGGAGGAAGAGGTGGAGCTCGCCAAGCGAATCGAGGCGGGCCTGTTCGCCGAGCAGCTTCTTGACAGCGGAGGCTCCGAGCCGCGGATCGGGGACGCGGCCGACGAGGAGCTGGAGCGTCTGGCCGTCTCGGGCAGGCGGGCGAAGGACGAGTTCATCCAGGCCAACCTGCGCCTGGTGGTCGCGGTGGCCCGGAAGTACTCCGGGCGGGGGATGCCGCTCATCGACCTGGTCCAGGAGGGGAACCTGGGCCTGGTGCGGGCGGTCGAGAAGTTCGACTACCGGCGGGGGTACAAGTTCTCCACGTACGCCACGTGGTGGATCAGGCAGTCGGTCGGACGGGCCATCCACGAGCAGGCCCGTCCGGTCCGGCTGCCGACGCACGCCGGCGAGCAGATGACCCGGCTGATGCGGGTGCGCCGGGACATGCTGGCCGAGTACGACACCGAGCCGACCGACGACGATCTCGCCGAGATCCTCGACCTGCCGATCGAGCGGGTGCGCGAGCTGCGCCGCTGGGCCTCCGACCCGGTGTCGCTGCAGCTCGGCGTGGGTGACGAGGACGAGACCGAGCTGGGCGACATGATCGCCGACGAGACGTGGGCCGATCCCGAGCAGCAGGCCATCGACATCCTGGAGCGCGAGCGGCTCGACCAGTGGCTCACCGGCCTGGAGGGCGACACCAGCGAGATGCTGCGGTGGCGCTACGGGCTGGTCGACGGGCGCGAGCACACGCTGACCGAGGTGGGGGAGCGCTACGGCATCGGCCGCGACCGCGCCCGCCGCATCGAACGCGACGCCCTGGCCCGCCTCCGCCGCATGGCCAACGCCGCCGCCTGACCCGCGCCTATTGCGCCGCATGGCCGGCGTGGTCGCCTGACCCGCATTCCACTGCGCCGCAGGGCCGACGCGGCCGTTCGACCCACTCCCGCCATCGCCGCCACCCGCCTTCGGGGGGCGGCGTGGCGCGTTCTGGGGGCCTCCAGGGGCTTGGGGTGCGTTCTGGGGGGCTTCAGGGGGTTGGGGGGTTCTAGGGGGCCAGGGGGTTTCTGCGGGGTTTCCAGAGGGTCTCTACGGGGTGAGGACGCGGCGCAGGAACTCCTCCACTGCCGCCTCCGCCGTCGCCGTGTCGCCGCCCCTGGCCACCAGCAGGGCGCTCTCGTTGATCGCGGCCAGCAACATGTGGGCGTGCAGGTCGACGAAGCCCTCGGGCACCGCCCCGGTCGCCTCCAGGGCCGCCTTGAGCATGCCGAACGAATACCGCTCCTCCACCGCCCGCCACTGCTCCCACCCCAGCACCGAGGGTGCGTCGATGAGCACGATACGGCGGATCACCGGGTCGCCCGCGAGCCTGATCCAGGCCAGCGCGCCCGCCCGTAGCGCCGCCGCCGGATCGGCGATGCCGCGCACGGCCCGCGCGATCTTGACGCCGATGGCCGACTCCGTGGCCTCCAGCACCGCCTCGAACAGCACGTCCTTGCCCGCGTAGTGGTGGTAGAGCGCCCCGCGGCTCAGCCCCGACTCCTGCAGCACGGTCTCGATCGAGGTGTCGTCGTAGCCCCGCTCGGCGAACAGCCGCGTGGCGATGGCCAGGACCTTGTCGCGGGTGGCCGCGCCGCGCTCCGCCTTGAGGTTCATGCTCCCACTCTAGACAGACCGACCGACGGTCGGTAATTTCATAGACCGACAGTCGGTCTGTAATCGAGGAGGAGCCCCCATGGACGGCATCACCTACGTGGACGTGGGCCAGGGCCCGGCGACCTTGTTCGTGCACGGTGTGGGCACCAGCTCGTACCTGTGGCGCAACGTCATCGCCGAGCTGCGCGACGAGCGCCGCTGCGTGGCCCTCGACCTGCCCCTGCACGGCGGCAGCGAGCCGCGGGCGGACCTGTCCATCCCCGCGCTGGCCGAGGTCGTGGAGGAGTTGTGCGCCGGGCTCGGCCTGGACGAGGTGGACCTCGTGGCCAACGACACCGGCGGCGCCGTGGCCCAGGTCTTCGCCGTACGCCATCCGGAGCGGCTGCGTTCGCTCACCCTCACCAATTGCGACGTGCACACCAACACCCCGCCCGAGGCGTTCGCGGACACGGTCGAACTGGCCGTCAGAGGCGAGCTGGCCGGGCTCGTGGCGGCCGTGCTGGACCATCCCGAGCTGCTGGCCAGGACCGCGCTCGGCGCCGGCTACGAGCGCATCGACGACCCCGCCGAGCTGGTCGACGCCTACCTGCGCCCGATCCTGGCCAAGCCCGGGGGTGGGCGCGCCTTCGAGCGCCTGCTGGCCTCGATCGACGCCAAGGACATGGTCGCCATCGAGCCCCGGCTCACCGTGCTCACCGTGCCGACACTGGTCGTGTGGGGCACCGGCGACGTGTTCTTCGACGTGAGCTGGGCCCACTGGCTGCGCGACACGATCCCCGGCGTCAGGGAGGTCGTCGAGATCGAGGGCGGCCGGCTGTTCTTCCCCGACGAGCGGGCCGCCGAACTGGTCCCCCATCTGCGCCGTTTCTGGGGCCGGCCGTAAGCTCTCGATCATGTACGTCGAGACGCTGCGCCGCTACCCGGTCAAGTCCATGCTGGGCGAGGAGGTCGCCGGGAGCAAGGTGACCGAACGCGGCCTGGCGGGCGACCGGGTCCGGGCGGTGCTCGACGTCGCGACCGGGAAGATCGCCAGCGCCAAGAACCCGAGGCTCTGGCGTGACCTGCTGACCGTCGAGGGCGCCCGCGTGCCGGGGGACGAGGAGCTGTCGAAGCTGCTCGGCCGCGAGGTGCGGCTGATCGACGTGCCGCCGGAAGGGGCCGAGCTGGAGCGTTCGGTGCCCGAACGGGTGCTGGCCGAGGGCATCGAGGCGGAGGTGCCCTACACGGTCGGCACGCTCGGCGGCGCCTCGCCCGAGGGCACGTTCTTCGACTTCGCGCCCCTTCACCTGATCTCGACGGCGACGCTCGACCGGATCGGCGAGCTCAGTCCCCGGGGGCACGTCGAAGCCCTCCGCTACCGGCCCAACCTGGTGATCAGGACGGCCGCGGAGGGCTTCGCCGACAACGACTGGGTGGGGCGCGAGCTGCACGTCGGGGACGAGGTCGTGCTCCAGGTCATCGTGCCGAGCCCGCGTTGTGCCATCCCGACGCTCGCCCACGGCTCGCTCGGCCGCGACACCGAGGCGCTGCGCGTGGTGGCCCGGCACAACCGCGTCCAGGTGATGGACGCGGGGCTCCAGGCGTGCGCGGGCGTCTACGCCAGGGTCCTGCGCCCCGGCCGGATCGCCCAGGGCGACCCGGTCGAAGTGGCGGGTTGAGGCGCTTCTTCGCGGGCGGGCGGGGTGGTCAGGCCAGCGGGGTGAGGTACTTCTCCAGGTCGTCGAGGATCTTGCCGGCGGCGGTGACGCCGATGCCGGTCATCCAGATCTCGTCGTCCACGTTGTGCGCGTGCTCGGCCTTGACCGCGGCGAGGTTCTTCCACAGCGGGCCGCCGGTCACCGTGGCCTGCGACTTGGCGGCGGCGTCGCCGTACGCGCTGTAGAAGATCGCGTCGCCGTCGGCCTTGGCGATGTTCTCCTGGCTCAGCTTGCCAAAGCGCTTGTCCTGCTGGTCGGCCAGCCGCTGCGCCTCGGGCCGCTGGATGCCGGCGTCGCCGACGACGATGCCGCTGAACGACTCGGGGCCGTACATGCGGATCTCGGTGGGCATGAAGCGCACGATGCTGACCGACAGCTTGGAGAACCGGCCGCCGACCTCCTTGGCCCGCTTCTCGTAGCCCGACAGCAGCCCGGACGCCTGCTCCTTCTTGCCCAGGGCCTCGGCGTCCAGCAGGAAGTTCTCCTTCCAGGTGACGCCCACCTTCTCGGTGAAGACGGTCGGGGCGATCTTGCTGAGCTTGTCGTAGAAGGCGGCCTGGCGGAACTTCGAGCCGAGGATGAGGTCGGGCTTGAGCGCCATGATCGCCTCGATGTTGGGCTGCTGGAGCGTGCCGACCGGCTTGGTGGCCGACAGCGCCGAGCCCAGGTACTCGGGCCAGGTCTGGTTCTCGCCCGCCTGGGCGGCGCCCACGGGGGCCAGGCCGAGGGAGACCATCGTGTCCAGCTTGTCGGTGTCGAGTACGACGACCCGCTTGGGGGTCATCGGCACCTTGGTCTCACCCATGGCGTGCTTGACGGTCCGGGTGGGGCCGGCGTCCTCCGTGCCGGTCGAGGTGCCGCAGGCGGCGAGGGCGAGGACGGGAAGCAGGGCCAGAAGCCGGAGACGCATGAGGGATTCCTTGATCTATTAGGTAAGGCAACCCTAAGTATGGCATGTCAAGGCCGGAACGAAACGTGTGAAGGGCCCGAAACGTACCCGAAACACCGCACCGGCGAGATTCACGAACGCGAAACACCCCTGGTCGAGCCACGAAACCCCGGCCGAAGACGCTGTGGCGACACGTCACATGTAAGGAGGGTCGCGTCGTGAAGATCGATAGCGGCACCACAGCCTGGATGCTCGCGGCCACCGCGCTGGTGTTGCTGATGACTCCGGGTCTCGCGTTCTTCTACGGAGGCATGACCAGGGCCAAGAGCGTCCTGAACATGATGATGATGTCGTTCGGCGCCATCATCACGGTCACCGTGGCCTGGGTGCTGTTCGGCCACTCGATCGCCTTCACCGACAACGGCAGCTCGGTGCTCAACAACATCGTCGGCGGCTTCGACGCCATCGGCCTGCAGAGCCTGGTGGACACGGCCACCAAGGACGACGGCACCGGCATGCCGAGCCTGGTCTTCTCGGCCTTCCAGCTGACGTTCGCCATCATCACCGTGGCCCTGATCAGCGGCGCGATCGCGGACCGGGCGAAGTTCGGGGCCTGGATCCTGTTCACCGTCGTCTGGGCGACCGTCGTCTACTTCCCGGTCGCCCACTGGGTGTGGGGCACCGGCTGGCTGAACACCATGGGCATCGAGGACTTCGCGGGCGGAACCGTCGTCCACATCAACGCCGGCGCCGCGGCGCTGGCCCTGGCCCTCGTGATCGGCAAGCGCCACGGCTGGCGCAAGGAGCCGATGCGGCCGCACAACCTCACCCTGGTCCTGCTCGGGGCGGGCCTGCTGTGGTTCGGCTGGTTCGGCTTCAACGCGGGCTCGGAGCTGGCCGTGGACGGCACCGCCGGGCTGGCGTTCATGAACACCCAGATCGCCACCGCGGTCGCCGCCGGCGCCTGGCTCGTCGTGGAGAAGCTGCGCGACGGCCACGCCACCAGCCTCGGCGTCGCCTCCGGCGCGGTCGCCGGGCTGGTCGCCATCACGCCGGCCTGCGGGTTCGTGGACCCGTGGGCCGCGATGCTCATCGGCCTGGTCGCGGGCGCGGTCTGCGCCTACGCCGTGGGCCTGAAGTACCGGCTGGGCTTCGACGACTCGCTCGACGTGGTCGGCGTGCACCTGGTCGGCGGCGTCATCGGCGCCGTCTCGCTCGGCTTCCTGGCCGCCTACCCCTTCCTCGAACAGCAGAGCAAGGGCCTGTTCTACGGCGGCGGCATCGGCCAGCTCGGCCTTCAGGTGCTCGGCCCGGTCGCGGTCGGCGGCTACTCGTTCATCGCCACCTGGATCATCGGGAAGATCATCGACAGGACGATGGGCTTCCGCGTCCCCACCGAGAACGAGATCACCGGCATCGACGTCACCACGCACGCCGAGACCGGGTACGACCTCGGCACGGTCTACGCCTCCGGCATGACCACCCCGAACGGTCCCCTCACCCCGGCTCCGGCCCCGGCTCCCAAGAAGGTGGAGGCATGAGGCTCATCACCGCGATCATCAAGCCGTTCAAGCTCGACGACGTCAAGGCCGCGCTGGAGCAGTTCGGCATCAAGGGCATGACGGTCAGCGAGGCCAGCGGCTACGGCCGCCAGCGCGGGCACACCGAGGTCTACCGCGGCGCCGAGTACCAGGTGGACCTGGTGCCGAAGGTACGCCTTGAGGTGCTGGCCGAGGAGGCCGACGCCGACGACGTCGTCGAGGTCATCGTCAAGGCGGCCCACACCGGCAAGATCGGCGACGGCAAGGTGTGGTCCGTCCCGGTCGACACCGTCGTGCGCGTACGCACCGGGGAGCGAGGGCCGGAGGCCCTGTGAGGGGAGAGGCGCGTTCGTACGCCGCGGCCCGCAAGGAGCGGACCGCGGACACCGACCGCTGGCTCAAGGACCTCTTCAGGACGGCGAGCGACGGCGACCAGGTCTCCCTGGTCGCCGTCGGGAGCCTCGGCCGCGGCGAGCCGGCCCCCGGCAGCGACCTGGACCTCGTCCTGCTGCACGCCGGTCGGCCCGACGTTGCGCGGATCGCCGACCGCGTCTGGTACCCCATCTGGGACTCCGCCGTCGGCCTCGACCACTCGGTGCGTACGGTGGCCGAGGCCGTGGCCGTGGCCCGGCAGGACCTCAAGGCCGTGCTCGGGCTCATCCAGGCCAGGCACGTCGCCGGCGACCCCGAGCTGACCAGGAGGACCAGGGAGGCGGTGCTGGCCGACTGGCGGGCCGACTCGCGGCGCAGGCTGGGCGAGCTGCGCGCCGCCGCCGACCACCGGGCGCAGGTCAGCGGCGAGCTGGCCTTCCTCCTCGAACCCGATCTCAAGGACGGCCGCGGCGGGCTGCGCGACGTCCAGGCCATGCAGGCCGTGGCGGCGGCCTGGGTCGCCTCGGCGCCGGGACCGCGGGCGCGCGAGGCGTACGAGTTCATCCTCGACGTCCGGCACGCGCTGCACGTGGTCACCGCGCGCGGCACCGACCGGCTCGTGCTCCAGGAGCAGGACGCGGTGGCCGGGCTGCTCGGCCTGCTCGACGCCGAAGCGCTCATGCGCAGGCTCGCCGAGGCGGGCCGGACCGTCTCCCACGCCTTCGACGCCACCTGGCGCACCGTTGACAGACTCCTGTCAGGACCGGCCCCGAGAGGGCGCCGCCCGCTGGCCGACGGCGTGGTCGAGCACGGCGGCGAGGTGGTGCTGGCCAGGGGCGCCGACCCGCGCAAGGACCCCGCCCTGGTGTTGCGGGCCGCCGCCGCGGCGGCCGAGGCCGGGCTGCCGCTGGCGCCCGCCACGGTGTCCGTCCTGGCTGCTCAGACGCCTTCCATGCCGGTGCCGTGGCCGGAGAAGGCACGGGACGCGCTGGTGTCGATCCTCGGGGCCGGACGGGCCGCCGTGCCCGTGTGGGAGGAGCTCGACCAGGCGGGCGTCATTGTCAAGCTGCTTCCTGACTGGGAACGCGTACGGCATCGTCCGCAGCGCAACCCCATCCACCGCTTCACCGTCGACCGGCACCTGATCGAGGCCGCCGCGAACGCCGCCGGCCACACCCGCGAGGTCTCCCGTCCCGACCTGCTGCTGATCGGCGCGCTCCTGCACGACATCGGCAAGGGCTGGCCGGGCGACCATTCGGCGACCGGGGAGGTCGTGGTCCGCGACATCGCCACCCGTATCGGGCTGCCCGCCCGTGACGTCGAGACGCTGGCCACCGTCGTACGCCACCACCTGCTGCTGCCCGAGACCGCCACCCGCAGGGACCTGGACGACCCGGTCACGATCGAGAAGGTCGCCGCCACGGTCGGCTCGCGCGAGGTGCTCGACCTGCTGGCCGCGCTGGCCGTGGCCGACGGCAACGCGACCGGCCCCGCCGCCTGGAACGCCTGGAAGGCCGGGCTGGTCGCCGACCTCGTCCGCCGGGTGAGGTCCGTGTTGTCGGGCTCGCCCCCGCCGAAGGCGCCCTCGATCTCGCCCGAGCAGGCCGCGCTGGCCCGGCACGGCGGCGGGGCGGTCCGCGTCAACGGGGGAGCGGTCACGGTCGTCGCGCCCGACCGGGCCGGGTTGTTGTGGAGCGCCGCCGGTGTGCTGGCCGCCCACCGGATGGTCGTGCGCTCGGCGTCGGCCGCCTCCGCGGGCGGTACGGCGGTGATCGAGTTCGCCGTCGTCCCCGAGTACGGCTCTCCGCCCGACCCCGCCACGCTGGAGGCCGACCTGCGTCTCGTCCTTGCCGGCCGTCTTGACATCGAGCAGCGGCTGGCCCGCCGGGGCAGGTCCGTGCGGCCGTCCCGGGTACCTGTGGCTCCACCTCGGGTGACACTGGTCGACGACGCCTCCGCGACGGCCACGGTGGTGGAAGTCAGGGCCCATGACAGGCCGGGGCTCCTGTGGCGCATTGGACGGGCGTTCGGTGAGTGCGCTCTTGACGTGAGAGCCGCCCGCGTGGAGACTCTCGGCGCGGAGGCGGTGGACGTCTTCTACGTCGTGGACCGCGCCGGTCGCCCCCTCAGCGACGGCGCGCAGCGAGTTCAAGTCCGCGATCAGGTGCTGGCCGCACTGCGATAACCAACAGTGAACAACTGTCGGTCACATATGTAACGATTGTGTCCGAAATGCCTGTTAAGTCGGATGCTGCGGATACCTTGTGGACGGCTTGAACACCCGTCGTTGAACGGGACGATTGAGGGGTAGCGAAAGCAGTGACAACGGGGAATTCCGACAGCGGCCATGCCGCGAGGCGGGACCGCGGGAAGCGGTCGCTGCCTCGTCTAGGCCTACGCAACTGGCGCGTGAGATGGCGTCTGACGGCGCTCATCCTCGTGCCCACCATCGCCGGCGTCGTGCTCGGGGGAGCGCGTGTCGTCGGTTCGGTCCAGAGCATCGGCGACTACGACCGCACGGCCACCGCGGCCGAGCAGGCGGGCCGGATCCGTGACCTGGTGCAGGCACTCGGCCTGGAGCGTGACACGGGGGGCTGGATCGGCGCCTATCCCAAGCTGCGCAAATCGAAGGCCGCCGAACTCAACGAGTACAAGACCGCCGTCGACAAGCTGGTCAAGGGCGTCCGCGAGGACCTCGACACCATGGACGAGTCCTACGGCGAACGCGTCGTCAAGGCCGCCGGCCAGGCCAAGTACGACCTCAACCGGCTGGCGAAGATCCGGGCCGAGGGCCAGGCCGACACCATCCGCTACGACTTCCTGACCGACACCCTGCTCAAGCTGCACGACGAGCTGGCCCTGCTGTCGGACGACTCCCAGATCATCGGCCACTTCCGCGCCCTGAGTGCGCTCGCGCAGGCCAAGGAGGAGATCTCCCGCCAGCGCGTGCAGCTGCTGAAGAACTCCTACAACGTCGACCGCGTCGACGCCAAAGAGGTCGAGCGGTTCATCGCCTCCAACGCCCGCGAACAGAGCGACATCGCCACCGTGGGCGCCGAGGCCGGAGCCGAGATCGGCCTGCAGCTGTCCAAGCTGCTGACCGGCAAGAACGAGTACGTCAACGTCCAGCTCACCAAGGCCCGCGCGGTCACGCTGGCCAGCGGCCGGGCGCCGGGCGTACGGATCGCCGACAACCTGATCTCCTCCCGGTCCAACGCCCGCGAGCAGTGGTTCAACGACAACAAGGTCGCGGTCGGCGTCCTGCACGAGATCGAGAAGGACCTCGCCGACAAGGTGAACCTGCGCAGCCAGGAGCTGCGCGAGTCCGAGATCCGCAACGCCATCATCGCCGGCGCCCTGATCCTGGCGCTGCTGCTGATCGTCCTGCTGCTCACCGTGGCGATCGCCCGTTCGATGGTCGGCCCGCTGCGCCGGCTGCGCACCGAGGCACTGGAGATCGCCGGCTTCCGGTTGCCCGACGTGGTGCGCCAGCTCCGCGTCTCGGGCGAGACCAGCACCGAGGTGCGCCCGATCGAGGTCGAGGGCCAGGACGAGATCGGTGAGGTCGCGCGGGCCTTCGACCAGGTCCACCGCCAGGCCGTACGCCTGGCGGGCGAGGAAGCCGACCTGCGCAGCAACATCAGCTCGATGTTCGTCAACCTCTCGCGCCGCACCCAGACGCTGGTCGAGCGGCAGATCTCGCTGATCGACGGCCTGGAGAAGGGCGAGCAGGACGGCGGCCGCCTGGCTGACCTGTTCAAGCTCGACCACCTTGCCACCCGTATGCGCCGCAACTCCGAGAACCTCCTGGTCCTCGCCGGCCACGAGGCCACCCGCCGGCGCAGCCAGCCCGCCAAGCTGGTGGACGTCGTCCGCGCCGCGCTGTCGGAGGTCGAGGGCTACGAACGCGTCCAGGTCAAGGTCCACCGGGCGACGTCCGTCCAGGGCAGCGCCGCCAACGACCTCGTCCACCTGGTGGCCGAGCTGGTCGAGAACGCCATCCAGTTCTCCCCGAGCAACTCCCAGGTCCTGGTCTCCAGCAGCCTCATCGAGGGCGGCGGCGCGCTGCTGTCGGTGAGCGACTCCGGCATCAGCATGACCGAGGAGGAGCTGGCCGAGGCCAACCGCCGCCTGGCCGAGCCCCCCGTCGTGGACGTGTCGGTCTCCCGGCGCATGGGCCTGTTCGTGGTCGGCCGCCTGGCACTGCGCCACGGCATCCGCGTCCAGCTCAGGAAGGGCGAGGGCGCCGGCCTGATCGCCATGGTGCTGCTGCCGCCCACGCTGATCGCCGACGGCATGCAGCAGCCGCTGCCGCAGCGCCCGGCGTTCGGCGGCGGGACCGTGACCCCGCCCCCGCAGAACGGCTCGTTCCGCTCCTTCGGCAGCTTCGACTCCATCGAGGCCAACGGGACGCGGCCGGGCTCCGGCGACTCGGCCAGGTTCGGCACCGGGCCCGCGAGCCCCTTCGGCGGCGCCCCCTCGGGGCCGTCCTCCTTCGACAGTCCGCCGCCGCAGCCCAGGCAGGGGCTCGGGGCGTTCAACTCCGATCCGGGCCGGCCGGTCAACGGGTTCACCGCCGACACCGACGGTGGTTCCTACCGGCGGCAGCCGTCCTCGTTCGACTCTGGGGCCTACCCGTCGTTGTCGTCGGGCACCGGCTCGTTCCCCCCGTACCCGGCGAACGGCGGGAGCGCGTTCCCGACGCCGCCGCCGTACGGGACGAACGAGGTGCGCCGGCCGGATCCGACGCCGTCGGTGGACGTCTCGCCGATGGAGCCGGAGCAGGAAGAGTTTCTGCCGATCTTCGCGTCGGTGGAGTCCGCGTGGTTCCGCAGGCCGCCGGGGGAGTCCGCGCCCGAGGCGCCCTCCTCCGGGAAGCCCGGCGGTGAGGCCGGGCCCGCGCAAGCCGTACCCTCTGGGGAGGAAGCGTGGCAGACAGCCGCGGACGCCGGTTGGCGTGCGGCGGCCAAAGCCAGCGAGCCCAGCCTCGGCGGCGTGACCGCCGCGGGGCTCCCCAAGCGCACCCCCAAGGCCAACCTGGTTCCGGGCACGGCGAGCCAGCCCGCTCAGCAGCAGGCGCAGCAGCCGCAGCCGCCGGTTCCTCCGGTCTCAGCCGACCGGATACGCAGCCGGATGGCCGGCTTCCAGCAGGGTGTGCGACGGGGCCGCCAGGAAGTACGTGGACAGGAGGAACAGAGTGAGTAAGCGTCCCGCTGGGGAGGATGCGTGACAACGCTGAGCCATGAGGCACACCGCTTCGACTGGCTGATCACCGATTTCGTGCGCAACACGCCGGGGGTGGCGCACGCCGTGGTCGTCTCGGCGGACGGCTTGTGCCTGGCCGCCTCGGAGGGCTTCCCGCCGGACCGCGCCGACCAGCTCGCCGCCGTCTCGGCGGGTCTGCTGAGCCTGACCGTGGGTGCGTCGCGGGTGTTCGAGGGCGGCGCGGTGTCGCAGACCGTCGTCGAGATGCAGCGCGGGCTGCTCCTGGTCATGGCGATCAGCGACGGTTCCGTGCTCACGGTGCTGGCGGGTCCCGATTGTGACATGGGGCTGGTGGCGTACCAGATGACGCTGCTGGTAGACAGGGCGGGACAGGCGCTCACGCCGGCCCTGCGCGCGGAGCTCCAGGCCGCAAGGACCCGGTGATGTGATGGAACTGATGGGAGAGGGCCGTGTACGGAAGTGACGGGACCGGGGACGACGAGCCCCTGTTCCGTCCTTACGCGGTGACCGGCGGCCGTTCCGAGCCGCGGTATCACCTCGCGATGGAAACGCTGATCTCGTCGATGTCGATCCCGGACGACGAGATGGCCATGCTCACCCCCGAGCAGGAGGCCATCATGCAGCTCTGCAGGACGTTCCGGTCGGTCGCCGAGATCTCGGCCCTGCTCCGCGTCCCGCTGGGCGTGGCGAGGGTGCTCGTGGCGGACATGTCAGACGAAGGACTTGTCCGCCTGCACCAGCCGCGCCTCAGCCAGGGACAGCCAGACCTCAACATGCTCGAAAGGGTGCTCAGTGGACTTCGCAGGCTCTAGCCCCGGCCTCACGTCGACGAAGATCGTCGTCGCCGGTGGCTTCGGCGTCGGCAAGACGACGTTCGTGGGGGCGGTGTCCGAGATCCTCCCGCTCACCACGGAAGCGGTGATGACCGACGCGTCCGCGGGCATCGACGACCTCGGGTTGACGCCGAACAAGCAGACCACGACGGTCGCCATGGACTTCGGCCGCCTCTCGCTCGACCGCGACCTGATCCTCTACCTGTTCGGCACGCCCGGACAGCACCGGTTCTGGTTCATGTGGGACGACCTGGTACGCGGTGCGATCGGCGCGGTCGTGCTGCTCGACACCCGCCGCCTGGCCGACAGCTTCCCCGCGATCGACTACTTCGAAGAGGCCAAGCTGCCGTTCGTGGTGGGCATCAACGGCTGGGACGGGCAGTTCATGCACACCGACGACGAGGTGCGCGAGGCGCTGGCCCTGGGGGCGCACGTGCCGATCGTGCGCACCGACGCGCGTAACCGCGAGTCGGTCAAGTCGACGCTGATCTCGCTCGTCGAGCACGTCGTACGCCTGCGCGCGGCCCCCGTCCGCTAGCCACCCACCGCCCACGGGACGCTCTCCAGCGAGTTGAGCACGGGCACCAGCACCTTCTCCTCGTAGTCGAGATGGGCCTCCAGCTCGGCGGCGACGCGTTCGACCGCCGCCGGGCCGGTCGCCGCGCGTAGCTCCCCGACCAGCGCCGCGATCGCCTCGTGCTCCTCGCGCAGCCGGTCGAGGGGCTCTTTCAGTTCCGGACGCAGCCGCTCCAGGTACGGGAACGCCACCCGGTCCTCCCCAGAGTGGTGGAAGTTCAGCGCGTCGCAGAACGTCAGGCAGTGTGCCCGCAGGTCGTCGGTGACGTCTCCGCCCGCCCGCAGTTTCGCCAGCTCGCCCCTGAACCAGTCGTGCACCTTGACCAGTTCGTCCCCGAAAGCCCGTACCCGCTCGTCCATGTCACTATCCTTTGCTCAGACGACGACGTATTTGCTTTGCAAGCAAAGCTAATTTAGACAGCAAGGTATTGGTGATGTCAACCGACGGCTTGAGCGTGGACGAAGGCATCAGGACGCTGCTGCTCCTGATGCCGCGCATGGTGGGCCGGGCCAAGCGGCTGAAGGTGCCCGAGGCGCTGCGGTCGTTGTCGCTGGCGCCCCGGCACCTGTCGTTGCTGGCCTACCTGCTGTTCGACGGCCCGACCACGGTCAACGAGCTGGCCGGGCGCCTTGAGGTGGCGCCGGCGACGGTGAGCCTGATGGTGGGCGAGCTGAGCAGGAAGGGTGTCCTGGAACGCCGCGAGGACGACGCCGACCGGCGCCGTACGATCGTCAGCATCGCCCCAGACCACCAGGAGGCGATCACCGAATGGCTCGGCTACGGCGCCACGGCGTGGCGGACCGCGCTGGAGCCGCTGACACCGGGTGAACGGCACACGTTCGTGCGTACCCTGCTGGCTTACGAGCAGGCGTTGTCAGGCCGATGACCGGCTGTTGACCAGCACCTCGACGCCGTCGAGCACCCGCTGGAGGCCGAACTCGAAGGCGTGCTCGGGGCTGTAGGCGGCCTGCAGCGCCTCCCCGGCCGCCTGGCCGACCCGCGAGGCCGTCGGGAACCTCGCGGGGTCGCTGATCCGGCTGAGGAAGGGCGCGTGCGCGGCCCACCACTGCATGTCCGTCATGCCGGTCTCGCTCTCGGCCTGGGCGGCCTCGACCGCGCCCCTTGCCGTGCCGTGCACGAAGCCGGTGATCAGCGTGATCACCGAGTCCATCTCCAGGTCGGTCAGGCCGATGCCGTCGATGGCGCGCAGCTCGTAGTCGTACTTGGCGGTGACGTTGGGGCCGAGGGGCGGGCGGCTCACCGCCACCTGGAGCATCCATGGGTGGCGCAGGTAGAGCGCCCAGTTCTCCCTGGCGATCAGCTCGAGCCGGGCCCGCCAGCCGCCGGGCACGTCGTCGGGACGGGCGGTCTCGCCGTAGACCGTGTCGAGCATGACGTCGAGCAGTTCGGGCTTGCCCGGCACGTACGTGTAGAGCGACATCGTGCCGACGCCCAGTTTCTCCGCCACCCGGCGCATGGACAGGGCCTGGAGCCCTTCGGCGTCGGCCACCTGGATGGCGGCCCGGACGATGCGGTCGACGCTCAGCTCGGGCTTGCCCTTGCGGCTGGCCCGCTCGCTCGTCCGCCACAACAGCGCCAGGCTGCGCGCCGGGTCGCCCTTACCAGGGTACTCAACAGTCACTCTCGTACGGTACACCGTACGGTTGCCAACTCTAATCGTATGTTGTACGGTACGCCGTACGTTTCGACTGGGAGGTGGCCATGTCCGCAGTGCTCGCCAAGGGCCTGCGCAAGACGTACGGCTCGAAGAGAGCCCTGGACGGCATCGATCTCGACGTGCCCGCCGGCACGGTCTGCGGCCTGCTCGGTCCCAACGGCGCGGGGAAGCCGACTGTCAAGGTATGACCCCTAAATGCCGCTGTGCGGAGCCGCAGACTGTTCGGCTCCGAAACGATTCGGTAAGGCCCTGACCGCTACAGCGCCTCGCGGCCCTACGGCGGGTCCAGTGGGCCAGAGGCACGCAGTACGATGCTCGGCCCGAGGGGGTTCCCAAAAGCTCTTGGTGGATCGTGCAAGCAGGTCCGGCGTTGACCGCGCCCTCAGTCACCGGATGCCGGGAGTGGCCCGACGATCTCATCGAAAGCGCCGCTTCCGAGACCATGCCGGAACGCCAGGATCTCGGAATCCGTGAAGGACAGGATCGGGCCGGCCGGGTCCTTGGAGTCGCGAACCTCGATCATCCCGTTATGCCTTCTCAGCTCGACGCAGTTGCCGTTGCCGCCACTGAACGGACTCTTCTTCCAATCGGTGTCCACGATCTCCATCCGCGACCCTTCCATACCCGCGTCACGCGAGGCGTTCCGCTACTTCCATCAGCATAGATGCTGAATCGTTCGGGCTCAGCGCACTGGCTTTGAGGTAGTCGAACACCGACTCGTAGGTGTGCACCTCTGGCGCTTCCTCCAGATAGACGGCGCTGGTCATGTTCTCCAGGTACACGATGTCCATGTTGTTGGCATTACCTGGGAACCGCAGGATGGTGAACGAGCCGGTCAGGGCTGCATGCTCGCCAACCCGGAACGGCAGGACCTGAACCATGACGTTCCTTCTCCGGTTCGCCTCGGCCAGGTGCCTCAGCTGCTCGGCCCTGACGGCCGCGCCGCCTATGTGCTGGCACAGCACGGTCTCACTTACGATCACCGAGAGGTTGAAGTCGCTGTCATCAAGACGTTCTTGACGCTTGAGCCTCACGGAGACGAGCCGATCAATGTCCTGTCTCGCTTGATGGTTGACACTTTGATCGCTATCCGTGCCTGCTCGTGGCGTCATCGACGCTTCGAGGAGGCTCGGGTGGCATTGGTGGAGTTGAGTGTCGCGGCGCGGCGCTATCACGCGGTGATCGAGGTGTTGTCGGGGGCGAAGGTCACGGACATAGCGGGCCGGTCCGGGGCGTCGGGGCAGTCGATCTGGGACCTGCTTGTCAACGCATGGAAGCGGCCCCCGGAGTGGTTCTCCAGAGGCCGCAGTGGCGGACGACGTCAGGTTCTATGGCATCGGGATTTCGCGCACGAGCCTGGACGTCCAGTCGCACCAGACGAGGCCGGGCAGGAACGCTCCGCCAGCCTCGTCCAGGTAGTCCTCGACGTAGGGGATCGTCGCGTCGCAGACCTCGAACGCCTGGTCAAAGAAGTCGACGGTGTCGGAGTTCAGGTGATAGCTCCAGCGGGGGTTGTAGGGAGCTTGGCGCTTGAGGATGCGTCCGATGACGTGCGGTCGGTCTGCGGTCTCGCCGTTCACCAGGTCGCGGGCGTGCTGGATCTTCGCGGGATCGGTGAGCTTGATGATGAAGTGCTCGCGGGTGATGTCGGTCATCTCGAAGTAGGCCGACTCCGCTGCTTGAGCGGGTGCTGGGGCGGCGACGCTAAGCGCCGCGATGGCTGTGAGGGCCGTGACGATCTTTACCAGGGTGCGGTGCATGGATGCTTCTCACCTCGTGCAATTACTGAGAGTTGCATGTGCATGCGCTAAGTAATCACACGGAGGTCCGTACATCCCCTGGCGTGACAGTGACAAGGCAATCACCTTCTGTCCCAGCCAGCGACAACGTCACCGATCCCAGCGACAAGTCTCGGCCCTGCACTCAGCCCGCCGGACCACCGCCAACCTCTCCCAGCGAACCCGTCACCGCCCGGCGATTGACCTGCAGCCCCGGCGACTTCCGGGGGCGGCCGGGTTTACGCCGCAAGATCCTAGATGTGACCGTGGACAACCCCCACACCACAGCCACTGATGAGCCCTGTGAAGATCACGGGCACCCGCTGGGCGGTGGAGGAGTCCAGCCAAGCCGCCGAAGGCCAGGGCGGCCTGGACCAGTACCAGGTGCGCGGCTGGACACTCTGGTACCGGCACATCACCTTGGCCATGCTCACCCTGGCCCTGCTTGCCACCATCGCCGCTGCTCAACCATTCAGCAGCGCCAACGATCGCATCCCACCGGCCTTGCCCGAGATCCGTCGGCTCCTGGCCGCCATCGTGCTGACCCGGCACCACTCCATCACGGGCATTCTGCGCTGGTCAGACTGGCGCCGTCACCACCAAGCAACCGCCCGGCACTACCGCTACCAGCGCAGATCTCAGCCGTGATCGCGAAATGTCACTGGGGTACTAGGTGGTCTGGAACTGCAGCAGCCAGCTGACTGGGACGTTGTCAGCCATGTCGTTGGCGCTTCTCTTCACCCGTCCGATGCTGACCTTTTGCGACGAGATGGGAAGTTGGTCGCCGACGCGAGGCCCGCCAGCGGTGACGTCGTAGGTGTTGACGACGGTCCAGGTGCTGCCATTGTGGATGGCGACCCGGAGCCGCACGTCGGCCCAGTCGCTGCCGAAGGAGAGGTAGCCGTCGCCGGCCCAGCCGCCCTGGTTGGCCATCGGGACGGCCAGGACGATTGCGTTCCTGTAGTGGATGAGCCCGTTGTTTTCGTTGATCGTGAAGCCGTGGGGGATCTCGCCGGTCTGGAATGCCTGCATGGTGCTCCTTCCGGTTCGGTGCGGACGCTGACTGGGACGCAGGTCGGGCACCGGTGGAACTGACCCTTGCGGTGGGCGATCGGCTTGAAACTCCTCACTCGACCGCCTTCACGTAAGGTAATCGCATGGATGCGTAAAGTAATAGGCGGTGGTGAGCTAACCAAACGCGCTAGATATCTCTCCCCTTGCAGCCCAGTTGTTAAGGCAGGGGGCCACTGCTACGGGCGACCAGAGCAGGCCCTAGCATGATGTGATGTAGATCACATTGAATCCCTTACTCCGAGCGGCAAATAGGGATAATTACAGCCAAACGCCGCGAATGGATTTTCCTTCAAAGGTGGATGCGTACGCATATCGCAGGCTTGGTGCGTTCTCGTCCTTTGTTTCGGGCGTCCGCAATCGCCGTAATGGCGCTTTGGCGACGGGAATAAAGGAACTCGCAGGGTACATGGTTCGTTACTCAGAGATAGGAACTGTTCGACGACCTCAGGGAGTTAGATGGCTCTACAAGGTGCGATTCCTGTTTCGCATGAGATGGTTCCCGCACGGCGCCTTCGTCGCGCCCGCCACCATGCCCGGCTGGCTGGGCGCGATCTCGGAGTGGAACCCGCTCTCCTCCACGGTCGCCGCCGCCCGCGAGCTGTTCGGCAACCCGGGCTGGGGCGGCGAGTCGTGGGTGGCCCGGCACGCCGTGCCGATGGCCGTCCTGTGGCCCGTCGTGCTCACCGCCGTCTTCTTCGTCCTGTCCGTACGCCGGTACCAGCGCCTGGACCGGTGAGACCGGGTCAGGCGCGGTGGAAGTCCACCGGGTCGGGCGGGAGGGGGGTGTTGCCGAGGACGAGGTCGGCGGACTTCTCGGCGAGCATCATGACCGGGGCGTAGATGTTGCCGTTGGTGACGTACGGCATGGCGGAGGCGTCCACGACGCGCAGGCCGTCCAGGCCGTGCACGCGCATGGTGGCGGGGTCCACGACGGCCGTCTCGTCCACGCCCATCTTGCAGGTGCACGACGGGTGGAGTGCCGTCTCGCCGTCCTTGGCGACCCAGGCCAGGATCTCCTCGTCGGTACGCACGTCCGGGCCGGGGGACAGCTCGCCGCCGTCGAGGCCGGACCAGGCGGGCTGGGACAGGATGGCGCGGGCGTGCCTGATGGCCTCCACCCACTCGCGGCGGTCCTGCTCGGTCGAGAGGTAGTTGAAGCGGAGGGCGGGCTTGTCGCGGGGGTCGGCCGACCTGATGCGCACCGAGCCCCGGGCGTCGGAGTACATCGGGCCGATGTGCACCTGGTAGCCGTGGCCACCGGCCGGGGCCGAGCCGTCGTAGCGCACGGCGATCGGCAGGAAGTGGAACATCAGGTTCGGGTAGGCCACCTCGTCGTTCGAGCGGATGAACCCGCCCGCCTCGAAGTGGTTGGTGGCCCCTGGACCGCGGCGCAGGAACAGCCAGTCGGCGCCGATGAACGGCCGCCGCCACATCGCCAGCGAGGGCTGCTGCGAGACCGGCCGGGTGCAGGCGTGCTGGACGTAGACCTCCAGGTGGTCCTGGAGGTTCTCGCCGACGCCCGGCAGGTCGTGCACCACCTTGACGCCCGCCGATTCCAGCACCGCCTTCGGGCCGACGCCGGAGAGCTGGAGGAGCTGGGGGCTGTTGATCGCGCCGCCGCACAGGATGACCTCGCGGGCCTCGATGCGCTCGCCGCCGCACTGCACGCCCACCGCCCGCGTACCCTCGAAGAGCACCTTCTCCACGTGGGCCCGCGTCCTGACCGTGAGGTTGGGACGGCGGCGTACGGGATGCAGGTAGGCGCGGGCGGCGCTGAGCCGGCGGCCCCGGTGGATGTTGCGGTCGAAGGCCGCGAAACCTTCCTGGCGGTAGCCGTTGACGTCGTCGGTGAGGGAGTGGCCGGCCTGCTGGACGGCCTCGAAGAACGCCTCGAACAGCGGGCCTCGGGCCGGGCCGCGTTCCAGTTTGAGCGGGCCGTCGTCGCCGCGGAAGGGCGAGCCCGGGTCGGCCAGGCAGTTCTCCATGCGCCGGAAGTACGGCAGGCAGTGCGCGTAGTCCCAGTGCTCCATGCCGGGGTCGGCGGCCCAGCGTTCGTAGTCGAGGGGGTTGCCGCGCTGGAAGATCATCCCGTTGATGCTGCTGGAGCCGCCCAGGACCTTGCCGCGCGCGTGGTAGATGCGCCGGCCGTTCATGTGCGGCTCGGGCTCGGACTCGTACTTCCAGTCGTAGAAGCGGCTGCCGATGGGGAACATCAGCGCGGCCGGCATGTGGATGAAGACGTCCCAGAGGTGGTCCGGACGGCCCGCCTCCAGCACCAGCACGGACACCGACGGGTCGGCGCTCAGCCGGTTGGCCAGGGCACAGCCGGCCGAGCCGCCGCCCACGATGACGAAGTCGAAGCTCAACGCGGAATCCAGTCCTTCCACACGATCTTGTTCTCCTCCACCCACTGCCGGGCGGCCGCCTCGGCGGACTTCTTCCCGTTGATCATGTTGCTGGCCACGGCGTTCTGGTTGTCGTTGGTCCAGGTGAAGTTGCGCACCAGCTCGTACGCCTTCCCGCCGCTCTCGGCGAACCGCCGGCTGACGATCTTGTCCAGCAGGTACGGCGGGTAGTCGCAGGCGACCTTGGCGGGCACGTTGTCGCATCCGATCGCGTACGCGGGCAGGTTGACCTTGACCAGCTTGACCCTGGTGAACAACCATTGCGGCTCGTAGAAATACATGAGCAGGGGCGTACGGTTCTTCGTCGCGGACTGCGCGGCCCTGATCAGCGCGTCCTCGCTGCCCGAGTAGACGACCTTGTAATCGAGGCCGAGATTCTTGATGAGAGCCTCGTCGTTGGTGACGAATGTGGGGTCGCCGTCGAGCACCTGACCCAAATTTCCAGTTTTGGCTGTCCTAAAGAGGGGCGCGTACTTATTCAGGTTCCGATAGTCGGTTATGTCGGGATATTTCTTGGCCATCCACTCGGGGACGTACCAACCGATCACCCCTTTGTTGCCGGTGAGACCGGCCGACAGCGCCACCTTCTTCTGCTCGATGTACTCCTTCTTCAGATCGTTGTGTCCCCAGTTCTCGACGATCACATCGACCTTGCCGCTTTCGAAATCGCGCCAGGAATCGCTCTCGTTGTTCTTGCGCGTGCTGACCTTGTATCCCAGCTCGTGTTCGAGCAGGTAGGCCAGCACGGCGGCCTGGGCCTCGTACCCGACCCAGGCGTGCACGTCGATGTTGACCGTGCCCTTGCCCGCCCCGGCGCTCTCGGGGGTGCCGCCGGAGCAGGCCGTCAGGAGCAGGGCCGCGAGCAGCGGCCCGATGAGCTTCTTGGTTCGCATGAGAGGTCTCCGCGACCGCGTCTCCTCCGGCCCCTCCGGCGGGCGGCCGGAGGGGGCGCGGTCAAGAGGGGTCACTTGGGGATCCAGGCCTGCCACTTGGCGGTGTTCGCCTCGACCCACTTCTTGGCGGCCTGCTCGCCGGTCAGGCCGTTGTTGGTCATGTCGTTGGCGACCGCGTTCTGGTCCTCGTTGGTCCAGCTGAAGTTCTTGACCAGCTCGTACGCCTTGCCACCGGTGTCGGCGAACTTCTTGCTGACGATCTTGTCGAGGTCCAGCTCGGCGTAGTCGCAGGCGACCTTCTTGGCGTCGGCGTCACAACCCTCGCTGTACGGGGGCAGGTTCACCCGGGTCAGCTCGACCTTGTCGAACAGCCAGTGGGGCGTCCAGAAGTAGAACAACAACGCCTTCTTCTGCGCCTGCGCCTGCTCGGCGGCCTTGAGCAGGGCCGCCTCGCTGCCGCCGGTCACCACCTTGTAGTTCAGCTTGAGGTTCTTGACCAGGGCCTCGTCGTTGGTGACGTAGCTGGGGTCGCCGTCGAGGAGCTGGCCCTTGCCGCCGGACTCCGACGTCTTGAACAGGTCGGCGTACTTGTTCAGGTTCTTGGAGTCGGTGATGTCCGGGTACTTGTCGGACATCCACTTGGGGACGTACCAGCCGATGACGCCCTTGTTGCCGGTGGAGCCCGCCGAGAGCGCGACCTTCTTCTCGTCGATGAACTTCTTCTTCAGGTCCGGGTGGCCCCAGTTCTCGATGATGACGTCCACGTCGCCGGTCTCGAAGCCCTCCCAGGCGACCTGCTCCTTGATCTCGGGCAGCTCGACGGTGTACTTGAGCTCGTTCTTCAGCAGGTAGGCGACGACGTTCGCGCTGGCCTCGTACCCGACCCACGGGTTGATCGCGATCTTGACGGTGCCCGTCGCCGGCGCGCCGGAGCCGGTGCCGGCCGCCGGGGCGGCGGCGCTGGGGGAGGTCTCCACCTTGGCGCCACCGCCGCAACCCACGGCGGTGAGGCCGAGAACGAGCAGGCCTGCGAGCAGGCGAATCTTCATGTGCGCTTCCTCTTTCGGGGGGAAGGGCGCCTGTCGGCGCCCTGCGTGATGCGGTCGAGCATGACTCCGAGCAGGACGGTCGCGATGCCCGCCACGAAGCCCATGCCGAAATCCGTGCGCTGGGAGAAGCCGACGACCACGTCGTACCCGAGCGCGCCCGCCCCGACCAGGCCGCCGACGACGACCATGGCCAGCGTCATCACGATGCCCTGGTTGGCCGCGAGCAGGATGGCCCGTCGCGCCATCGGGAGTTGTACCTTCCACAGGAGCTGGCCCGGGGTCGAGCCCGCCGAGGCGGCCGCCTCGACGACCGTGGCGGGCACGCCTCTGATGCCGTCCTCGACCAGGCGCACCACGGGTGGCACCGCGTAGATGACGGAGGCGAAGATGGCGGTGAACCGGGTGGTCTCGAACAGGGCCAGCGCCGGCAGCAGGTACACGAAGGCGGGCATGGTCTGGGCGGCGTCCAGCAGCGGGCGCTGGATCGCCGAATAACGCGGCGAGCGCGCCGCGGCCACGCCCAGCAGCAGGCCGATGACCAGGGTGACGAGCACCGCCACCGCGACCGTGGTCATCGTCTGCATGGCGTGCTCCCACACGCCGAGCAGCGCGATCGCCAGCAGGCAGCCGAGCGCGGTCAGCGCCGGGCGTACGCCGCTCACCCACCAGGCCAGGGTCAGCACCGCGAGGGCGATCAGCCACCACGGGGCGGAGGTGAGCAGGCCCTCCAGCGGGTTGAGCAGGAAGGCCGAGGTTAGATCCTTGACGAACGTCGTGACCGGGTACCAGGTCGTCTCGGCCCAGCGGACCGCGTCGTTCACCGCGCCGGCGAAGGTGACCGTCAGACCGTCCGGCCAGCCCGCGGGCAAGACGAGTCCGGCCACCAGCCCCACACCGGCCAGCGCCGCAGCGACCACCAGGTCGAGCCGTCCGACCGTCGCGTGCGCCTCGCGGCGGGCCACCGACATGAGCGTGCGGTCGAGCACCACGGCCATGACGACGATCGCCAGGCCCGCCGGGAGCATGATGCCGACCTGCGCCCGCGACAGGCCGCGGATGATGTCGCCGCCCAGGCCGGGGGCCGAGATCAGGTTCGCGATCACGACCATGGACAGCGCCATCATGATGGTCTGGTTCACCGCCAGCGCCATCGTCGGGCGGGCCAGCGGCAGGTGGACCTTGAACAGCGTCTGCCGGCGGGTCGCGCCCAGCGACGCCGACGCCTCGACGGCCGTGGGGGAGACCCCCTCGACGGCCAGCGCGGTGATGCGGATCGCGGGCGGGATCGAGTAGATCATCGTCGCGATCGCCCCGGCCGGCGCGCCGATGTGGAAGAACAGCACGAGCGGCGCCAGGTACGCGAACGTCGGCATGATCTGCATGACGTCCAGCACCGGCGTCAGCACCCGGCGCACCCGCGCCGACAACCCGGCCCACACGCCGAGCGGCACGCCGATCACCAGCGACAGCAGCACCGAGGCCGCGACCAGGGCCAGCGTGTCCACGCTCGACTGCCACAACCCGAGCACCCCGAACGCGCTCACACCCGCCGCCGCGAGCAGCGCGATGCGCCAGCCGCCGGCCAGCCAGGCCAGCGCGCCGAGGACGCCGATGAGACCGGGCCAGTTCAGGGCGTTCAGGACGGACTGGAAGAAGGTGTAGACGCCGCCGACGAACAGGCGGACGTAGTTGAGGAAGTACAGGAAGAGCGGGCTCTCGTTCCGGTTGTCGTCGATCCATTCGCGCAGGTCGGTGACCGCCAGGAACTGCGGCGCCTCCTTGTCGTGCGGCAGCGTGCCCGTGCCGCGGAAGACCAGGTACGCCGCGGCGAACACGATCGCGACCCCGGCGGGCGCGGCCCATCTCGGGATCCTGAGCTTGGTGGGGGCGCTGACCGCGGTGGTGCTCACGCGCCTGCCCTTGCCGCCGTGTCCTGCCCGGCGAGGAAGGACAGCAGGTCGACGCGGTCCACGACCCCGGCCAGCTCGTCGCCGTCCATCACCCGGATCGGGCGGGAGGAGGCCGAGGCCGCGGCGATGGCGTCCTTGATCAGGGTGGTGACGGGGAGCTGGGGGCCGTCCAGCGGCTCGCCGGGCTCGGGGGAGCGGAGGATCCAGCGCAACGTCAGCACGTGGCTGCGCGGCACGTCGCGGACGAAGTCGGCCACGTAGTCGTCGGCCGGCGCGCCCACCAGCTCCTCGGCCGTGCCGAGCTGCACGATCGAGCCGTCCCGCATGATGGCGATCCGCTCACCCAGCTTGAGCGCCTCGGACAGGTCGTGCGTGATGAACACCATGGTCTTGCCGACCTCGCGGTGGAGCCGGATCACCTCGGCCTGCATGTCGCGGCGGATCAGCGGGTCGAGCGCGCTGAACGGCTCGTCGAACAACATCACCTGGGGATCGACGGCCAGCGCGCGGGCCAGGCCGACACGCTGCTGCATGCCGCCGGAGAGCTGGTCGGGGTAGGCGTCGGCGTGTCCGTCGAGGCCCACGAGGGACAGGATCTCGGCGGCCCGCGCGTGCCGGGCGGCCTTGGCGGTGCCCTGGATCTCCAGACCGTAGGCAACGTTGTCAACGACCTTACGGTGCGGCAACAACCCGAAATGCTGGAAGACCATGCTCACCTGGTGGCGGCGCAGCTCGCGCAGCCGGGCGGGGGAGGCGCGGCCGACGTCCTCGCCGCCGATCCTGATCTCGCCGGCGCTGGGCTCGACGAGTCTGGTCAGGCAGCGTACGAGGGTGGACTTGCCGCTTCCCGACAGGCCCATGACGACGAAGACCTCGCCGGGGCGTACCTCGAAGCTCACGTCGCGGACGGCGGCGGTGCAGCCGGTCCTCTCTCGCAGCGCGGCCGGTTCGAGGTGCCTGTCCTCGCTGTCCAGCACCTTTTGTGCCCTCGACCCGAAGATCTTCCAAAGGCCCTCGACGCTGATAGCCGCGCTGTCGGGAGAATCCCGCACCCTCGCCTCCTCGTTTGCCGGGGCTCAACATATGCGGTGAATAACGCAAATCTCAACGCTGTGACCTGTGAGAGATCCGGCTGCTCCTCGCGTGTTATGTGGTTGGAACGCGCTAATCGCCCATACGCGGACATATAAACATATGAGGGATTATTTCTGGCTAGGTGAACGCCGGGATGGAGCTCCAGCTCGTTGTCTCACTCGACGCAGAAGTTGAATTTCGCCCCGTTATGCGCGGGTGGCCACGCCCGCTTAGGATGTGTTCCAATTACCCGCACTTGCTGATTTCTCTCAAGGGGCGCAGACCCCACAAATACGCCGATTCGGGCGAGGTGCGTTCGGTGACAACACAGCTGGGCGAAAGGCAGGCCAGCGAGGGCAACTGGCGCCTGCGCAATTGGCGCGTGCGCGCGCGGCTGATCGCCCTCATCCTGGTGCCGACGGCCGCCGCCGTGCTGGCGGTGGGCGTCCAGGTGCTGTCCTCCACGGGCGCCGCCGCCGACTACGACCGTACGAACCGACTGGCCGCGCTGTCCGAGCAGGTGGGCGACCTGACCCACCAGCTCGCCGGCGAACGCGCCAAGACCGCCTGGTACATCGCCAGGAACCGGCCGGTGACCGGGATCGGCGGCGTCCAGGCCCAGATGGACCAGGTGGACGTCGCCATCAGAGAGGTACGCGGCACCGCGCAGCAGATCCTCGCCGACGTCGAGGGCCGCACCGCCGACCAGATCGAGAACATGCTCAGCCGCCTGGACGACCTGACCTCCCTGCGCCAGCAGGCGCTGGACGCCAACCTGCTCCCCGGCCCCGCCGTCGACCTCTACACGACGGTCGTCAACGAACTGCTCTCCATCCACACCGAACTGATCAAGGGCAGCTCCGACGACGAGCTGTTCCGCCAGACCCGCATGCTGGACGGCCTGGCCAGGGCCAAGGAGAGCGTCTCGTACCAGCAGGCGCTGCTCACCACGGTCCTCGTCGAGGGAGCCTTCGGCCAGGACCAGCTCAAACGTTTCCTGGGAGAGCTGTCCAGCGAGAACGCCGAGCGCAAGGGCTTCGCCGCCGAGGCCACCGCCGACGAGCGCCGCTTCTTCGACGAGACCGTGAACGGCCGCAGCGCCGACCGCATGCTCTTCCTGCGCGAACTCGTGCTCATCAGGGCCTCGGCCTCGCTGCCGCTGCGCGGGCTGGACCTGGCCAAACGCGACGACGCCAAGGAATGGTTCGAGGCGTCCAACGTGGTCGTGGACTCCATGCGCACGGTCGAGCAGCGGCAGTCCGCCGGGATCGTGGCGCGCAGCCGTACGCTCGCGGCCGAGGAACGGCAGCGTGCCATGGTCATCGTGGGCGCGGTGCTCGCGCTGCTGGTCGCCGTCCTGCTGATCACCACCGGCGTGGCCAGGTCGCTGGTCCGGCCGCTGCGCAGGCTGCGCGGCGAGGCGCTGGAGATCGCCGGGCACCGGCTGCCCGACTTCGTCCAGCACCTGCGCGAGTCGCGCGACGGCGCGGTCGACGCCGAGGTGCCGCCCATCGGCATCTTCTCCAGGGACGAGGTGGGCGAGGTCGCCCGCGCCTTCGACGAGGTGCACCGCGAGGCCGTACGGCTGGCGGGCGACGAGGCGCGGTTGCGCTCCAACGTCAACGCCATGTTCGTCAACCTGTCGCGGCGCAGCCAGACCCTGGTCGAACGGCAGCTCACGCTGATCGAACGCCTGGAGCGCGGCGAGCGCGACGACGAGCGCCTGGGCGACCTGTTCAAGCTCGACCACCTGGCCACCCGCATGCGCCGCAACAGCGAGAACCTGCTGGTCCTGGCCGGTCAGGAGGCCGCGCGCAAGTGGAGCGAGCCGATCGAGCTCATGGACATCGTGCGGGCGGCGCTCGGCGAGGTCGAGAGCTACGACCGGGTCAGCGTCCAGGTGCAGTCGGACGTGGCCATCGCCGGGCAGGCCGTCACCGACGTCGTGCATCTGCTGGCCGAGCTGGTCGAGAACTCGGTGTCGTTCTCCTCCAAGGACACCAAGGTGATCATCTCCAGCAGCCGCATCGACGGCGGCGGGCTGATGGTGTCGGTCACCGACAACGGGATCGGCATGACCCCCGAGGAACTGGCGGAGGCGAACTGGCGGCTGGCCAACCCGCCGGTCGTGGACGTGTCCGTGTCGCGGCGGATGGGACTGTTCGTGGTCGGGCGGCTGGCGTTACGGCACACCATCAAGGTGCAGCTCCGCCGCCAGGACATCGGCGGGCTGACCGCGATGGTGCTGGTCCCGGAGATGTTGCTCACCGCGATCCCCGGCACCGGCCCGCTGGCGGGCTCGATGGCCGGTTCGATGGCCGGTTCGATGGCCGGACCCCTGGCCGAATCCATGACCGGGCCTCTGGCGGGGTCGATGGCCGGGCCCGGGCACGCCCAGGCCACCGGCGCGGCCCGCCTGGACCAGGGCCGCCGCACCGGCTCCTTCCCCACCGCCGACCCGTTCTCCCCGAACCTGAGTGCGGAGCCGTTCCCCCCGAACCCGGCCGCGGATCCGTTCGGGCCGCCGCACGCGGGTGGCGAGCCGTTCGGGGCGGGGGGTGAGCCGTTCGCGCCGCCCACGGCGCCGATGCCCGCCTACGGGCATCCGTCGTTCGACGCCATGCAGGCGGAGTCCGAGGCGTCGTCGTGGTTCACCTCGACCTCCACGCACTCGGTCGAACTGCCGCAACCGGGCCCGGCCGGCCCACCCGGCGCGCAGGACTCGTACCCGTCGTTCGCGACCGGGCCCGAGCCGGCCTCGACCGACCCGGCGGCCACGAACGAGTTCCTGCCGATCTTCGCCTCGGTCGAGGACAGCAGCTGGTTCAGCAAGTCGACGCCGACCGCCGACCGCCGGGATCCGGCCTGGACGTCGCCCGCCGACCAGGGCTGGGAGGCCGCGACCACGGCCGCCGAGCCCGCCAAGAACGGCACCACGAGCTCCGGCCTGCCCAAACGCACGCCGCGAGCGAACCTGGTACCGGGTACCGCGGTCCCACAGCCGCCGCCCCCGCCCGTTCCTCCGCTGTCCCCCGACCGGCTGCGCAACAGGCTGGCCAGCTACCAGCAGGGCGTGCGCAAAGGCCGGGCCGAGCTAGAGGAGGACTGATGAAGGAGCTGAGCCAGGGAGCCAGGGACATCAACTGGCTGGTCAGCGGGTTCGTCGACGAGGTGCCCGGCGTGGCCCACGCCGTGGTCGTCTCCGCCGACGGCCTGCCGATGGCCTTCTCCCGCGGCTTCCCGAAGGACCGCGCCGACCAGCTCGCCGCCATCGCGGCCGGGCTGGTCAGCCTCACGCAGGGGTCCGCGCGGGTGTTCGAGGGCGGCGGTGTCACGCAGACCCTGGTGGAGATGGAACACGGCCTGCTGCTGGTCATGTCGATCAGCGACGGGTCGTGCCTGGCTGTGCTGGCCGCGCCCGACTGTGACATGGGCCTGGTGGCGTACCAGATGACGATTCTGGTGGAGCGTACGGGGCAGGTGCTGACCCCTGCCGTACGGGCGGAGTTGTCATCCGCGCGCCCTTGGTGATGGGAGTGGACGTTGGCATCGTGGCATGACCGGGAGCCGGAGCCCGAGCGCAGCTCGCTGGTACGCATGTACGCCGTCACCGGCGGCAGGACGGCACCGCGTACCAGCCTGGCCATGGAGGCGCTGGTCTCGTCGGCGACCTCGGCGCGACTCGGCATGACCTACACCCGCGAGTACCGCGCGATCAGCGAGCTGTGCCGTCAGGTGCGGTCGGTGGCGGAGATCTCCGCGCTGCTGGCCGTCCCGCTCGGCGTCGCGCGGGTGCTGGTCGCCGACATGGAGGCCGACGGGCTGGTCAAGGTCTACCAGCCGCAGCTCGAGGCGGGGCTCCCGGACCGGAGACTGCTCGAAAGGGTCCTGAGTGGACTTCGCCGGCTCTAACACAGCGCTCACCTCGACGAAGATCGTCGTGGCGGGCGGGTTCGGCGTCGGGAAGACGACCTTCGTCGGCGCCGTGTCGGAGATCGTGCCGCTGACGACCGAGGCCGTCATGACGGACGCCTCCGAGGGCATCGACAACCTCTCGCACACGCCGGACAAGGCCACCACGACCGTCGCCATGGACTTCGGCCGCGTCTCGCTCGACCGCGAGCTGATCCTCTATCTGTTCGGCACGCCGGGTCAGCACCGGTTCTGGTTCATGTGGGACGACCTCGTACGCGGGGCCATCGGCGCGATCGTGCTGGTGGACACCCGCCGCCTGGCCGACAGCTTCCCGGCGGTCGACTACTTCGAGGACGCCCGGCTGCCGTTCGTCGTCGGCCTGAACGGCTGGGACGGGCACTTCCCGCACGTGGAGAGCGAGGTGCGGGAGGCGCTGACGCTCTCGCCGCAGGTGCCCATCGTGCGCACGGACGCCCGTGCCCGCCAGTCGGTCAAGAACACCCTGATCACGCTGGTCGAGCACGTCCTCAGCGCCCGCTCCTACTGAGCGTTCCACCAGTAGGCGGCGACCAGTTCGGCCACCAGCGTCTCGGTGAGCAGCGCCACGTCGGGATCGTCGTCGTGGGCGTAGCGGACCGCCGCCGCGGCGTCCTTCACCTCGCCGCCCACGGAGATCACCGTGGAGCCGCGTTCGCGCACCCAGTCCATGGCCTGGGCGTCGTAGGCGGAGCCGGGGAAGAGCAGCGCGCGGTAGTCGAGCGTCTTGGTGAGGTAGACGTCCACGTGCGACCAGTCGCCCGCCTCGCAGGCGTCGGCCGCGCGGCGCGGGCCCTCGCGGAACATCAGCGCCGACTGCTCGGCCGACGACAGCCGTTCGGCGGGGGCGATCGTGTAGACGCCGTGCGGGCCGTCGAGGAGTTCGATGGTGAGCGGGAGCCAGTCGTCCCGGCGGTCCAGGAGGTCGCGGGTGGCCTCGGCGGCCCGCGTGAGCAGCGCGGGCAGGTCGCGTCCCGTTCCGGTGAGGCGGGCCTCGAGCGCCAGGAGCAGGGCCAGCGTGTGCTGGAACGTCCGGCAGGCCACGCCGCCGCGCTCCTCGCCCGCGTTCATGGGGACGACCAGGTCGGCCGCCTCGGTGACGGGCGAGCCGGGCACGTTGGTGATCGCGGCCACGTACGACGGGCCTCCCGCGTAGCGGGCGAGGGCGTCGAGGGTCTCGCGGCTGCCGCCGGTGGCCGAGATCGGCACGACCAGCGTGTCCGGGCCGGCCGGGTACGTCGCCGCGGCCGAGGCGTAGTCGGCGTAGGCGTCCACGCCGGCCGCGCGCAGGCGCAGGGCCGCCACCCCGGCGGCGTACCGGGAGCTGCCCATGCCGAGGAACAACACCCTGCGGACGCCCTCGGGCAGCCCGGCGAAGGGGTCGGCCGCGCGCAGCCCGTCGGCCAGGCCGGCCAGGGCGGCGGGTTTGGCCTCCAGGTCGGCCAGGTAGAGCTCGGAATTCACGGAACGATCTCCTCGGGGTACCAGGTGCGCAGCACGCCCATGGGGGCGTAGCGCCAGCGGGGCAGATGGCGGGCGGCGTAGATCAGCTCCCGGCACTCCTGCTCGACCTCGAACGGGCGGATCAGGGTCTCGTCCAGGAGGTCGGGCCTGCCCTGCTCGGACAGGCGGCGCCGGTAGGCGGCCAGCAGACCCGTACGGGCCGCGCCCGCCCAGGCCGCGGCGTCGGCGGGCGGCGTGCCCCGACGTCTGATCGCGACCTGGGCCACGTGCTCCAGGCTCGTGGTGAGCTGGGCGACGTCCCTGGCCGCCGGCTGGCGGACGCCGGTGTCGGCGACCGTGGGGTTGCCGTCGAAGTCGATCACGGCGTAGCCGTCGCGCCAGCTGAGGATCTGGCCCACGTGCAGGTCGCCGTGGATCCTGATCGCCGGGCTCGCGATGCCCGCCCGCAGCGGCTCCAGCTCGCGGGCCAGGGCGCCGGCCCTGGCGGCCAGCCACTCGCCGTCGGCGTCGCCGGTGAGGTCGAGCGCCTCGGCCAGCGCCCGCGCGGCCCGCGCCGCCGGGTCGGCCGACCGCGCGGACGAGCCGCCGGGCAGGGTGGACAGCGCCACGTGCAGGTCGGCGGCCAGGCGGCCGAGCTCGCCGGCGAACTCCGTGCGGCCCGACTCGGCCTCGTCCACGCACCACTCCCAGCCGTCGCGCGCCTCGGGCAGGTAGCCCGTCACCAGCGCCAGCAGCTCCTCCCCGGCGTCCGTGGCCCGCGTCAGGGCCAGGTACGGGGGCGCGGTGTCCGCGAAGCCGACCTCGACGAGGTGGGCGAAGATCTCGGGCGTCGGGTGGGGGAGCGGGACCGGCGGGGTCAGCCACTTCACGACCACCCGCTCGTCCACGACGACCGAGTGGTTGGTCTGGTCGACGTACGGTCCGAAGCCGCGCTCGGCGGGCGTCGCACTCAGCGCGGGAAGAGGGTGGAAGCGGCGGATCCCGAAGGGGGCCGGCGGATCGCCCACGAGGGCCCGCAGCAGGCTCGTGGACAGGCCGTGATCCCGGTCGGACACGGGCTCCTCCGCCAGGGCGGTGAGCCTGCGCTCAATTGAATCCCAGTTCAGCAGATTGACCATGGTTCCCGTCCGACGTGTGGAAGGAAGTCTCGCTCATGTTGATATCCCCTGCAACTCCGCGATTCCATCGGTAATGCGGGCGTACCGGGAAATGTCGCGCCGCCGCCGGACAGGAGGGTACTGTCCGAACCGTGGTGGATCGCCCGGAGGAGCCCGAGCCGACAGGTGATGGCCGGCTCGCCGCTGTCACCGTTCTGGCGGTGATCGTCGTGCTGGCGGCAGCCGGTGTGGCGGTGGGCGCGTGGTGGTCGCTGAAGGCGAACGCGGAGGAGGCCCGGAGGGTGCAGGCCGCCAACCTGCGCGAGATGTCCGTGGTGATCGCGGGACGCCTCCGTACCGCGGCCAGGGACGGCTCGCTCTCCGACGCGGAGATCGACGACGTGCGTGTTCGGTGTCCGGGCCACGGGAGAGCGGGAGCTGTCCGGAGGTGACTGCTCATCCCTGGCTGCGTGAATCCTGACTTGTCGCCCGTTTCCGGTGTACCCAACAGGGATCGCACGCTCCTGAGCCGCTAGATTACGGCTAGGAGAGATGGCGCTAAGAGCGCGGCCCAAAGGCGGTCCGGACGCGAGGTGGAGGTCCCTCACGGACCGGGATGAGGCGCATCCGTTATTGAATCCCGATTCAACACTGTGATCAAACTTCCAGGTAGCAATGTCGGGAAAAGTCTTGCTCATGTTGATTTCTGCTGCAACACTCCTGCTCTGGTCTGCCGTGTCCAGTAAGGTCGCGCGACCCCTCAACCCTCAGCACCAGAAGGAGTAGCGGCCGTGTCCCGTACCCGGTTCACCCGTCGACTTCCGGCCGCCGTGGCGGTGGCCGGCCTCGCGCTAGCCGTCGCGGCGTGCGGCGGTGAGTCGTCGAACAGCTCAGACGGCACGACCGCGGCCAAGGCCGAACAGCTCCAGCCCAACGCCGACCTGTCCAAGCAGTCGCTCCAGGTGACGGTCTGGGACGGTTACACGCCCAAGGAGCTGCCCGAGAAGGTCAAGTCGCAGCTCAAGGTCAAGGACATGAAGGTCGGCCTGCACGCGACCAACGAAGAGGCGATGGCCAAGCTGACCGCCTCCGGCGACAGCGGCATCGACGTGGCGTTCGTCTCCGGCCAGTACGCCCAGGCGCTCAGCGCCCAGGGCCTGCTGGAGCCCATCCACGCCGAGCTGATCCCCAACCTGGCCAACCTCTACCCCGAGGCCACCCAGCTCTCCTACGACAAGGGCAACAAGTACTCGGTGCCCTACACCTGGGGCACCACCGGCATCTGCTACCGCAGCGACCTGGTGAAGACGCCGCCGACGAGCTGGAACGACATCCTCAAGCCCCCGTCCTGGGCCGAGAAGAAGGTCACCATGATGACCACCGAGCGCTGGCTGGTCCTGCCCGCGCTCAAGGCACTCGGCTACTCGGTCAACACCGACAAGGACGAGGAGATCGCCAAGGCCAAGGAGCTGCTGGTCTCCCAGAAGCCGCACCTGCTCGCCTACGACGACACCACCTTCGGCGACAAGCTGAAGTCCGGCGAGGCGCTCATGGTCGAGGCGTGGGACGGCTGGTGCCCGACCACGGACGAGAAGCAGAACATCAAGTTCGTGGTGCCGAAGGAGGGCAGCGACCTCTGGGTGGACACCATGGTGATCATGAAGTCCTCCAAGAACAAGGAGGCGGCCCACGCCTTCATCAACATGATCCTCGACCCGGAGACCCACCGCTGGGCGGCCGAGAACATCAACTACAAGGTCCCCAACAAGGCCGCCATGGACAAGGTGACCATCGCCAAGGGCTCGCTGCTCGACATCAAGCCCGCGGAGCTGCTCAACGGTGAGTCGATCATCGACCTGGGGCAGGCGTCGACCAAGTTCAGCCGCCTGTCGCAAGAAGTCACGGCCGGATAGTCGTTGGTGCAGTGAGATCCGAGGTCAAGGCCCGGCCGGTGTCCCGTACGCGGGGGCGCCGGCTGGGCGCGTTCGTTTTCCTGTCGCCAGGTCTGACGTACCTGGTCGTGCTGCTGCTGGTGCCGCTGGCGCTGGTGCTCAGCTACACGGTCTTCCAGCGGGGCCGCTTCGGCGGCGTGGTCTACGAGTTCACGCTGGAGAACTTCCAGCGCCTGGCCGACTCGCTCTACCTGGGCGTGGTCGGCGACTCGTTGAAGATCGCGGCGATCACGACGGTGATCGCGTTGCTGCTCGGCTACCCGACGGCGTACCTGATCGCCCAGCTCCCGGCGAAGTGGAAGACGATCGCCCTGGTGGCGATCGTGTTGCCCTTCTGGACGAACTTCATCATCCGCGTCTACGCGTGGATCATCATGCTCAGCGGCCCCGGGCTGATCAACTCGCTGCTGGGCACGAAGATGGAGCTGCTCTACAACCAGGGCACGATCGTCACCGGCCTGCTCTACTCCTACCTGCCGCTCATGGTGCTGCCGCTGTACGCCACGATCGAGAAGCTCGACCCGCAGTTGCGTGAGGCGTCGGCGAACCTGGGGGCCTCGGCGTTCACCACGTTCAGGAAGGTGACGCTGCCGCTCACGCTGCCCGGCGTGCTGACCGGCGCGATGTTCGTGTTCGTGCCGAGCTTCGGCAACTTCGTCATCCCCGAGATGCTCGGGGGCAGCAAGTCGATCATGGTGGGGAACCTGGTCCGCAACCAGTTCCTGACCGCGCGCGACTGGCCGTTCGGCTCGGCGCTGGTGCTGGCGCTGATCGCGGTGCTGATCGTGTTGCTGCTCGTGCAGGCGTGGGCGGCCCGCCGTGCGTAGATCCAAGCTGCTGTACGTGCCCTTCTGGGCCACCTACGTCTTCCTGTACGTGCCGATCCTCGTCCTGGTTGCCATGTCGTTCAACTCCGGCAAGTCGGCCTACACCTACGAGGGCTTCAGCCTCAAGTGGTACGGCGAGCTGGCCGCCGACGAGAAGATCAGGGACGGCCTGGTCAACACGCTGATCGTGGCCCTGGGCTCGACGGCGATCGCCACCGTGCTCGGCACGCTGCTGGCCGTGGGCCTGGCCAGGTACACCAAGTCCAAGATCCTCGACGCGATCTCGCTCATGCCCGCCGTGCTGCCCGACCTGGTGCTCGCGATCGGCCTGCTGCTCCTGTACGCGCTGATCAACCAGTTCCTGGCCCAGTGGGACGCCCAGTTCGCGCTCGGCCTGCCCACGGTGACGATCGCGCACGCGCTGTTCTCGATGGCGTTCGTCGCGGCCGTGGTGCGCACCCGGCTCACCAACGCCGACACCTCGCTGGAGGAGGCCTCGCGCGACCTCGGGGCCGGGCCGGTGGTCACGTTCATGAAGATCACGCTGCCCCAGCTCGTGCCCGGGATCGTGGCCGGGGCGCTGCTGGCGTTCACGTTGTCGCTGGACGAGTTCGTGATCGCCTTCTTCACGATCGGCAACGCGGAGCCGACGCTGCCGATCGTCATCTACTCAATGGTTCGTTTCGGGGTGACCCCGAAGATCAACGCGCTGGCCGCGATCCTGCTCCTCGTGAGCTTCACGGCGGTGATCGCCGGGCAGCGGATGACCAAGATCGGGGAGTCACGTGCTCAGGATTGACGGGATCACCCGCAGGTTCGGCGACGTCACCGCGCTCGACGGCGTGTCACTGGAGATCGAGCAGGGCGAGTTCTTCGCCCTGCTCGGGCCCTCCGGCTGCGGCAAGACCACGCTGCTGCGGATCATCGCCGGGTTCGAGTCGCCGGACGCCGGCACGGTCACGCTCGACGGCGAGGACCTGCTGGGCAAGCAGCCCAACCGGCGGCCGATCAGCCTCATGTTCCAGTCGTACGCGCTGTTCCCGCACATGACCGTGGCCAAGAACGTGGCGTACGGCCTGGAACGGGAGAAGTTGCCCCGGCAGGAGGTCAAGCAGCGCGTCGGCGAGGTGCTGGAGACGGTCGGCCTGTCGGCGCACGCCTCGCGCAAGCCCGCGCAGCTCTCCGGCGGGCAGCGGCAGCGGGTCGCGCTGGCCCGTTCCATCGTCAAGCGCCCGCGCCTGCTGCTGCTCGACGAGCCGCTGTCGGCCCTGGACAAGAAGGTCCGCGCCGACATGCAGCTTGAGCTCAAGCGGCTGCAGCACGAGGTCGGCATCACCTTCGTGGTCGTCACGCACGACCAGGAGGAGGCCATGTCGCTGGCCGACCGCATCGCGGTCTTCGACAGCGGCACCGTACGCCAGGTGGACGCCCCCGTGGCCCTGTACGAGCGCCCGCGCTCGCCGTTCGTGGCCGACTTCGTCGGTGCGAACAACCTCTTCGAGGGCGTCTTCACCGGCCTGGACGGGATCAAGAGCGACGAGTTCGGCATGCTGGCCGGCACGCCGCTCGGCGAGCCGGCCGCCGACTCCAAGGCGCTGCTCGCGGTGCGTCCCGAGAAGATCGAGCTGGCCGACGAGAGCGCGGCCAGGGGCCTGAAGGGCAGCGTCCTGGACGTGAGCTTCTACGGCGGCGTCTCACACGTCTCCGTGGACGTGCCGGGCCGGGCCAAGCCCGTGCTCGCCGCGGTGCAGGGGGCGAGCACGGTGCAGCCCGGCGCGAAGGTCAAGGTGCGCTGGGAGGCCCAGGACGCCGTCATCATGACGGTCGATCAATGAGCCAGGTCGTTGCCCGTCGCCGCCCGCGCGTACGACAGGATCAGCTCGGCCGCCTCGTCGGGGCCGATCAGCGGGTGCCTGGCGGTGATGCGGTAGCCGTAGGCGTCCTCCAGCGCCACCAGGTTGCGCGAGACGGTCAGGGAGTCGGCCGTCAGCCGGAACACCCCCAGCGCGGCCCCGGTGTCCAGGATCGCCTGGTACATCGACACCTGGCGGTCGTACAGCGAGGTGAGCAGCACGCCGTAGACCCGGTTGCGGCCGGCGGCGCCGCCCAGCTCGTTGAGCAGGCGCACGTCGGGGTCGAGCGGCCCGGTCGGCAATCCCGACCGGATCGTGACGACCAGCTTCTCGACCGGGTCGGTGAAGTCGGCCAGGCGGCGCATGCGCAGCTCGTAGAAACGTTCCATGCCCGCGTGCTGGGACTCGACGAGCAGTTCCCCGAGGTCGGGGTAGTGGTAGAGCACGGCTCCGGAGGTCAGACCGGCCTCCTCGGCCACGTGCGAAAGCTGTACACCGTCGATGCCGTGCCGGATGATGGCTCGGCGCGCAGCCTCGATCAAGTCGATGCGCCGGTCACTACGGCTTTTTCTCTGGGCCACGACCACCACCCCCCGTGCGTTTGGTCACCATTCAGATCGGCCGTGACCATAGTGCACTTAACTTGCGCTTCACGCTAGATGAGTATTTGAATTCCTCTTCAATTTGACGAGTTCCCCCGGAGTTCACGATGTCCCTCACCATCCTGTTCATGCCAGAGAGCGCGTACGGCCCCACGAACAACAGCATCGGCATCGGCGACATTCTCCGTCGCCGCGGGCACCGCGTCGTCTTCGCCGCCGAATCCTCCTGGAAGGGCAAGCTCGAAGCGCTCGGCTTCGAGGAGGACCTCGTCGACCTCGCCCCGCCGGCCGAGAACGCCGAGGAGCAGGACGCCGGCCAGTTCTGGAAGGACTTCATCCGCGAGACCGCGCCGGAGTACCGCAAGAGCACGCTGGAGCAGCTCGACACCGTCACCAAGCCCATCTGGGACTCCCTCATCGACGGCGCCAAGTACTGCGAGCCGCAGCTCAAGGCCATCATCGAGCGCGTGAACCCGGACGTGATCGTCGAGGACAACGTGATCACGTTCCCGGCGCTGCTCACGGCGGGCAAGAAGTTCGTCCGCATCGTCTCCTGCAACCCGCTGGAGGCGCGCGGCGAGAACGTCGCGCCGGTCTTCTCCGGCCTGCCCGCCGACGATCGCTCCGGCTGGGACGCCTTCCGCGCCGAGTACGACCGCACCCACCGCGAGATCTGGACCGCCTTCAACGAGTGGTGCGTCGAGCAGGGCACCGCCCCGCTGCCCGACCTGGACTTCATCCACGAGGGCGACCTCAACCTCTACGTCTTCCCCGAGATCCTCGACTACACCGACGCCCGCCCGCTCGGCCCGTCCTGGCACCGGCTGGACTCCTCGGTGCGCGAGACCGACGAGGACTTCACGCTGCCCTTCGAGCGCAACGACGGCTCGCTGGTCTACTTCTCGCTCGGCTCGCTCGGCTCCTCCGACGTGGAGCTCATGCAGCGCGTGATCGACATCCTGGCCGGCACGCGGCACCAGTACATCGTCTCCAAGGGCCCGCTGCACGAGGAGATCAAGCTCGCCGACAACATGTACGGCGCCGAGTTCCTGCCGCAGACGAAGATCATCCCGCTGTGCGACCTGGTCATCACGCACGGCGGCAACAACACCACCACCGAGGCGGCGCACTTCGGCAAGCCGATGATCCTGCTGCCGCTCTTCTGGGACCAGTACGACAACGCCCAGCGGGTGGACGAACTCGGCTACGGTGTCAGGCTTTCGACCTACACCTTCACCGACGAGGAACTGACCGGCGCGGTGGAGCGCCTGCTCGGCGACACCGAGATGCGCGCCAGGCTGGCCGCCGCGGGCGAGGAGATCCGCCGCCGCGACGGACTGCGCAAGGCCGCCGACCTGATCGAACAGCTCGGCCAGTAGGGATTTCGAGGACTTCCATGCGTGAACTGATCAACCCCGCCACCGGCCTCCCGTGCGCCGAGATCCCGGACACGCCGGTGGCGGACGTGGCGGCGGCCGTCCGGACCGCCCGGGGCGCGTTCGAGGAGTGGGGGCAGACCACCCCCGCCGAGCGGCAGCGGCTGCTGCTGCGCCTCGCCGACCTGGTGGAGGCCGACGCCGAGGAGCTGACCAGGCTGGAGGTGGAGGAGACCGGCAAGCCGGCGGCCGTGTTCAGGGACGGCGAGCTGCCGTTCGCCGTCGACAACCTGCGCTTCTTCGCCGGGGCCGCCCGCTCCCTGGAGGGCTCGGGCGCCGGGGTGTTCAGCCCCGGCTACACCTCGGTGCTGCTGCGCCGTCCCGTCGGGGTGGTGGGGTCGATCGCGCCGTGGAACTTCCCGTTCGTCATGGCGGTGTGGAAGGTGGGCCCGGCCGTGGCCGCCGGCAACGCCGTGGTGATCAAGCCGGCGCCGCAGACGCCGCGTACGACGCTGCGCCTGGCCGAGCTGTTCGCCGCGGCGGGCGCGCCCGAAGGGCTCGTCCAGGCCGTCACCGGCGACGCCGAGGTCGGCCTGGCGGTGGTGACCGACCCGGGCGTGGACATGGTCAGCGTCACCGGCTCGACCGGCACCGGCCGGGCGGTGATGAGCGGCGCGGCGGCCACGCTCAAGCGGGTGCACCTCGAACTCGGCGGCAAGGCGCCGGCGCTGGTGTTCGAGGACGCCGATCTGGCCGAGACGGCCCGCGGCGTGGCCATGGGGGCCACGTACAACACCGGGCAGGACTGCACCGCGGCCACCCGCGTGTACGTCGCCCGCGAGGTCCACGACGACGCCGTCGAGGCCATCCGGGAGACGCTCGCCGGCATCACCGTGGGCGACCCCTGGGACCCGGCGACGGACATCGGCCCGCTGATCTCGGCCGCCCACCGCGAGCGCGTGCACGGCTTCGTCGCGCGCTCCGGCGGGCGGATCGTGCACGGCGGAGCGCCGGTCGAGGGGCCCGGGTTCTTCTACCCGCCCACGCTTGTGACCGATGTCGCACAGGAGAGCGAGATCGTCCAAGGTGAACTTTTCGGACCGGTCCTTGTGGTGCTCCCGTTCGACGGCGAGGACGAGGCGGTCCGGCTGGCCAACGACACCCCGTACGGGCTGGCCTCGTCGGTGTGGTCGCGGGACGTGGCACGGGCGATGCGCGTGGCGCACCGGCTCGACGTGGGCGTGACCTGGGTGAACGATCACCTGCCGATCGCCAGCGAGGCACCGCACGGCGGCGTGAAGGGCAGCGGGTTCGGCAAGGACATGAGCCAGGAGGCGGTGCAGGAGTATTCGGTGACGCGGCACCTGATGGTCAAGCACGCGGCGCCCGCGGAACGGGATTCGTTCCGGCCTGCCTGAAAACGTGTACGGCGATATGTCGCCCAAAGCGCAGCTTTGGACGCATTTAGTGGGAAATGTACGGTTGGCCGTCTGGTACGGACTGTGTTCCAATTACCCAGCCGGACAGAATCCCATGCGCCACACGCGTGTCTGATTTCTTTCGAGCACGTACCGGCGAGAGGTAGCGAGAGTCAGTGAGGACGGAAAACCCCAGGCACACGAGGTCAGGGGAGTACACAGGCGGAAGGTTCCGGCTGGGGAACTGGCGTGTGCGCTCGAGGTTGATCGCGCTGATCCTCATCCCCACCATCGTGGGCGTGCTCCTCGCGGGCGTGCAGCTCGCCAACGCCATCGGGACGAGCTCCGAGTACCGCCGGCTGACCCAGGTCGCCGAGCTGGTGCAGCGCATCGGCGGGCTCAACCACGAGCTGGCCAAGGAGCGCACGCTCACCGCGTGGTACGTCACCGACCAGTCGAAGGCGGGGCGTTTCGTCCAGCTCAAGACCCAGCGCGCGGCCGTCGACGCGGCCAAGAAGAAGGTCCTGGCCTCGGCGAACGCCATCGACGCCGCGCACGCGGCCCGTATCCGCGACGGCGTGGAGAACATGCGCCGGTGGCTCAGCGGCCTCGACAGCCTCCGCGCCTCGATGGTCGCCGAGGGCGTGCCCCCGCGAGCCGCGATCACCACGTACACGACGATGATCGGCGTCTTCTCCGCGATCCAGGGCGACCTGGGCGACGGCGTGAACGACGACGACCTCCAGGGTGACGTGGCCGCCCTCGGCTCGCTGCAGCGGGTCAAGGAAGAGGTCTCCAGGCAGCAGGCCATTCTCATGATCGCGCTCATCGAGCGTGAGCTGGACTACGACGACCTGTCGGAGTTCCTGGGCTCGTGGAGCCGCCAGCAGGCCGAACTGGCCGCCTTCGAGCAGGCGGCCGACCCGGCGGACCTGAAGGCGTACCAGAAGGGCATGCGCGGACCGGACATCGACCGCGCCGACGCCATGCGCCAGCGCGCCCTGGCCCAGGTACGCGAGTACAACCGGATCAGGGACCTCGACGTCACCTCCGCCCGTGACCTGAGCCGCTGGTACGACAGCACCACCCTGGCCGGCAACGCCATGCGCAAGGTCGAGGACGGCCTGGCCACCAAGATCGTGACCAGGGCCCGCGAGCTGAGCGACACCGAGCAGCGCAACGCCATCATCAGCGGCGCGACCATCCTCGTCCTGCTGCTGCTCGTCCTGATCATCACCACCCGCGTGGCCGGTTCGCTGGTCCGCCCGCTGCGCCGGCTGCGTGCCGAGGCGCTCCAGGTGGCCACCACCCGGCTGCCCGAGACCGTCCGCATCCTGCGCGAGTCCGGTGACGGCGCGCAGGTGCCCGAGGTGCCCTCGGTCGGCGTCAACACCCGTGACGAGATCGGTGAAGTGGCGCGGGCGTTCGACGAGGTCCACCGCGAGGCGCTCCGGCTGGCCGGCGACGAGGCCAAGTTGCGCGCCAACGTCAACGCCATGTTCGTCAACCTCTCCCGCCGCAGCCAGACGCTGGTCGAACGGCAGCTCCAGCTCATCGAGGGCCTGGAGCAGGGCGAGGAGGACGAGCAGCGGCTCGCCAACCTCTTCCGCCTCGACCACCTGGCCACCCGCATGCGCCGCAACAGCGAGAACCTCCTGGTCCTCGCCGGCCAGGAGGCCGCGCGCAAGTGGAGCGAGCCGGTGCCGCTGGTCGACATCGCCCGCGCCTCGCTGTCGGAGGTCGAGAACTACGAGCGGGTCCAGATCAAGATCCCGTCCGGGACGCTGATCGTCGGCCCGGCCGTCACCGACGCCGTCCACCTGCTCGCCGAGCTGATCGAGAACGCGATCTCCTTCTCGCCCCGCGAGAGCAAGGTCGAGGTCACCAGCGTGGCCGCCGACGGCGGCGTCATGATCTCCATCAACGACCTGGGCATCGGCATGAGCCCCGAGGAGCTCTCCGAGGCCAACTGGCGCCTGGCCAACCCGCCCGTCGTGGACGTCGGCGTCTCCCGCCGCATGGGCCTGTTCGTGGTCGGCCGCCTGGCGCTGCGCCACGGCATCCGCGTCCAGCTCAGCATGCGGGAGAACGGCGGCCTGAGCGCGCTGGTGATGATGCCCGACATGCTCATCAGCGGCGGCGCCGGCATGCCGCAGCAGGCCGGCAGCCAGTACGAGGCGTTCACCACGTTCGACCCGAGCCAGTTCGGCGCCCCTGCCCAGCCCGCCCAGTCGAGCCAGAACGGCGGCGGCGCCTACGTCTCCGCGCCGGACTCGCCGGACCGGGTGATGGACACGCAGTGGCCGGGCTCGCTGCCCGCGCCGGGCACCGGCAACTGGCCGTCCTTCGCCGACGAGTCCGCCCAGGAGGAGACCCGCTGGGGCTCCTTCGCCGAGGAGCCGGCCAAGGACGAGCCGCGCTGGCCGTCGTTCGCCGAGGACCCCAACCCGTCGTCCTTCGGCGAGGACCCGAAGCCGTTCTTCGGTGACGAGCCCAAGCCGTTCTTCGGCGAGGAGCCCAAGCCGTTCTTCGCCGAGGAGCCGCCCGCAGCCCAGCCCGAGCCGCAGCCGCAGGCCCAGTGGGGCGAGCAGCGCTGGCCGTCCTTCGCCGAGCAGCCGCCGCCCCTCCAGGACGACGAGCCCCGCTGGCCCTCCTTCGCCACCGAGCCGCCGCAGGGCGGCACGGAGGAGCCCCGCTGGTCCTCCTTCGGCTCGCCGTCCTTCGGCGACACCTCGCTCGGCCAGTCGGCCTTCGGGGAGGAGCAGTCGCGGCGGTCCCTGTTCGAGTCGATCGACCGGCCGCGCCCCCCGGCGTACGGCGAGGAGCCGTACCGGTCGGCGTTCGGCGACCTCCAGGGGTTCGGCGCGGAGGAGTCCAAGCCCGCCGACCAGTACGAGCAGAGCGCTCAGCCCGGCGCCTACGGCCCGTTCGGCCCCGGCGACTACTCCTCGCAGGACCTGACCGGCCCGCTCCCCGTGGTGCGTACCTCGCCCATGGAGGAGCAGAGCGAGGAGTTCCTGCCGATCTTCTCCTCGGTCGGCTCGGACTGGTTCCGCAGGCCCGACCCCGAGGAGCTCGGCCGGCAGGACGCCGAGCCCGAGCACGAGATCACCGCCGTGCACCTGGCCGTGCCCGCCGAGCCGCCCGCGCCCGCGCCGGGGACGCAGGTCGGCCGGTCCGGCCTGGCGCAGCGCAAGCCCGGCCAGTCCGGCGCCGGCGCGTCGTGGTCCTCGCCCGCCGACTCCGGTTTCCAGGCGGCCCAGGCCGCCGCGCAGCCCGCCCAGTCCGGCACCACGGCCTCGGGTCTGCCGCGTCGCGTGCCCAAGGCCAACCTGGTGCCGGGTACGGCCAGTCTCGCCGAGCCGCAGCCCACGTCACCGGCGCCGCAGATCTCGCCCGAGCGGTTGCGCAGCAGGCTCTCCAGCTTCCAGCAGGGAGTGCGGCAAGGCCGCGCGTTCACCCGCGGAGAAGAGAATGAGGAGGACAAATGAGAGAGATGAGCCAGGGAGCGCGTGGCATCAGCTGGCTGATCACCGACTTCGTGAACAACGTGCCGGGCGTCGCGCACACCGTCGTGGTGTCGTCCGACGGCCTGCCGCTGGCCTTCTCGGAGGGTTTCCCCAAGGACCGGGCCGACCAGCTCGCCGCGGTCGCCTCGGGTGTGATCAGTTTGACCCAGGGTGCCGCGCGGGTCTTCGAGGGCGGAATGGTGACCCAGACCGTCATCGAGATGCAGCGTGGGCTCTTGATGATCATGTCCATCAGCGACGGCTCCTGTCTGGCCGTCCTGGCGGCCCCCGACTGTGACATGGGCCTGGTGGCGTACCAGATGACGCTGCTGGTCGAGCGGGCCGGTCAGGTGCTCACCCCGGCCGTACGCGCCGAGCTGCAAGCGGCCCGCCCCCGCTAGCGGGCGGTGACAGGAGATCATGGTGTCAGGTCAGGGTTGGGCTGGTGATAGCACTCCGCCGCATCCGGCGGCCCCTCGTCCGCAGAAGCCGAGCTCCCTGGTACGGCCCTATGCCGTGACCGGGGGGCGCACCGCGCCGCGGATGAAGTTCGCCATGGAGGCTTTGGTGTCCTCCGTGACGTCGGAATACCAAGACATTTCCCTACTGAGTCCGGAGTATCAGGCGATCATTCAGCTGACCCGGAACGTCCGGTCGGTTGCCGAGATCTCCGCCCTTTTACGCCAGCCCCTTGGTGTGGTCCGGGTGCTGATCGCCGACATGGCGTCGGAGGGCCTGATCCGCGTGCACCAGCCTGCGCTGGACGCGGGAAAGCCGGACCTCAACTTGCTCGAAAGGGTGCTCAGTGGACTTCGCAGGCTCTAGCCCCGGTCTGACCTCGACGAAGATCGTCGTGGCCGGGGGCTTCGGCGTGGGGAAGACGACGTTCGTGGGAGCGGTCTCGGAGATCCTGCCGCTCACCACGGAAGCGGTCATGACGGACGCCTCGGCCCACGTCGACGACGTCTCGCTCACGCCGAACAAGACGACCACCACCGTGGCGATGGACTTCGGGCGTGTGTCGCTGGATCGCGATCTGATTCTGTACCTGTTCGGCACGCCCGGACAGCACCGGTTCTGGTTCATGTGGGACGACCTGGTACGCGGTGCGATCGGTGCCGTCGTCCTCGTGGACACGCGCCGTCTCGCGGACAGCTTCCCCGCGATCGACTACTTCGAAGAGGCCAAGCTGCCCTTCGTGATCGGCATCAACGGCTGGGACGGCCAGTTCGCCCACGCCGAGGACGAGATCCGGGAGGCCCTGTCCGTCGGCGGCCACATCCCGATCGTCCGTCTGGACGCACGCCAGCGCGACACGGTGAAATCCACCCTGATCACGCTGGTGGAACACGCGCTCACCCGCCACTCGCACACGCCGGCATAGGCGCGAGCGCCCCGGGCGCGCGCCCATCGATCCGCGCGCGCCCCGGACGGCCGCAGAAGGCCGGGCGGCGGGCTCAGGCGACGGGGTCGGAAGTGGGTTCGGCGGCGGGTTCGGCGTCCGTGTCGGAAGCAGGTTCGGCGTCCGGGTCTGAAGTGGGCTCGACAGCGGGGTCCGCGACGGTGGCGTGGCCGCGCACCAGGCGGCCGACCTCGGCGCGCAGGTGGACGAAGTCGGGGTGCTCGCGGGTGGTGATCTGGTCACGCGGCCCGGGCAGGTCGACCTTGAGGTCGCCGACCACGTGCGCGGGCGCCTTCGACAGGACCACGACGCGATCGCCGACGTAGACGCTCTCGTCGATGTCGTGCGTGATGAGCACGATCGTCATCTGGTGGTGCCCGCGCACCTTGAGCACGAGGTCTTCGAGGTCCTCGCGGGTCTGGGCGTCGACCGAGCCGAAGGGCTCGTCCATGAGCATGAGCGAGGGCCGGTAGGCCAGCGCCCGCGCGATGGCGACCCGCTGCTGCATGCCGCCCGAGAGCTGGAACGGGTACTTCTTCTCGGCGCCCTTGAGCCCGACCGACTCCAGCGCCTCCTGCGCGGCCTCGCGGCGCTTCTGCTTGTCCATGCCCCTGCGGCGCAGCGGCAGCGCCACGTTGTCGGCCACCGACATCCACGGGAACAACGAGCGGCTGTAGTCCTGGAAGACCACCGCCAGGTTGTCCGGCGTCTGGCGGACGAGCTCGCCCTCCACCCTGACCTCGCCGCCCGTCGGCCTGATCAGCCCGGCTATGGAGCGCAACAGGGTCGACTTCCCGGCGCCCGACGGCCCGACGATGCACAGCAGTTCGCCCGCGGCGACGCTCAGGTTCAGGCCTTCGATGGCGTGGTGAGCGTTGGGGCCACCGCCGCCGTACACGTGGGAGAGGTTCTCTATCTCGAGCATGGATGTCCTAGGTGGCGAGACCGCGTGCGGAGGACCGGCTCAGGGAGCCGGAAATGTCGGTATGGCTCTACGGTGTCGGATCTTACCCCTGAGGCTTCGCGGCTGTCATGGGATGCGTACGCTCCACGACTCCCGCTCGTTCAGCGCCCGGACGTCGGCGTCGGAGATCCGTCGTTGCGCGCCGGCCATGGCGGCCAGCTCGGCCTCCGTCAGCACGTCGGCGATGTCGGCGAACCCGTCGGGCGCCCGTTCGGTCACCAGCCTGATCGTGTCCTCGATCGGCAGCGCCCGATGGGCCAGCACCAGCGCCGACGTGGGCGGACGCCGCTCCTCCTCGTACGCCTTGAGCGCCGCCGCCGGGTCGTCGAAGGTCGCCAGGCACCTGGCCAGCACCCGCGCGTCGAGCACGGTCTGCGAGCCGCCGTTCGACCCGATCGGGTACATCGGGTGCGCGGCGTCGCCCAGCAGCGTCACCCGGCCCTCGCCCCAGGTGGGCAGCGGGTTCCGGTCCACCATCGGGTACTCCAGGATGCGGCCGGAGGCGGCGAGCAGTCCCGGCACGTCCACCGGCCGGTACCGCCAGTCCGCGAAGTGCGCGGCGACCTCGTCCCGTCGGCCCTCGCGCGACCAGTCGGCCTCCGCGACGACGCCCGGCTCGGCCACCCGTACCTCGGCCACCCAGTTGACCAGCCGGGGATTTCTGGCCGAGATGTGATACGTCACGAACTTCCCGGCCAGGTTGGAGCCGCCCACCAGCACCGTGGCGCCGTCCAGGATCGGGTCGGCCTCGGCCAGCCCGCGCCACATCCTGATGCCCGCCCACAGCAGCGGGTCGCCGGACGGGTGCAGCAGGGCCCGTAACGAGGACTGCACCCCGTCCGCGCCGACCAGCACGTCCACCCGTTCCTCCAGGAGCTCGCCGCCGCGCCGGAGCCGGACGAGGACCTGGTCGCCGTCCTGTTCGAACCCCTCCAGGCGCACACCCGTACGGACCGGGCCCACCCGTTCCTCGACCGCGGCCAGCAGCGCCATCTGCAGCTCGCCCCGGTGGATGCTGTACTGCGGCCAGCGGTATCCGGCCGAGCGCCCGCGCGGCAGCGCCAGGATCGTGTTGCCGTGCCGGTCGGCGAAGGTCATGAAGCTCGTCTCCACGCCCAGCGCGGCCAGCTCGCCGGCCAGCCCCAGCTCGGTCAGTTCCCGTACGGCGTGGGGTTGCAGGTTGATCCCGACACCCAGCGGCCTCAGCGTGGAGGCGGCCTCCACCACCACGCACTCCAGCCCGGCCGCCGCCAGGCTGAGCGCGGTGGTGAGCCCGCCGATCCCGCCGCCCACGATCATCGTCCGCACGTCGCCCCCAGTGGTCTCGATCCGATCGCGTGCTCCTGACGCGGAACATGACAGTAAGTTTCTCCTCCTATGACGGCCGAAGACCAGATTTATCCCACTAACCTCGTTCCTATCTGGCTGTGAGGTGTCTGATGCACGGATTCAGCGACGGCGAGTTCGCGTACCTGCTTGAGCACGACCTGGCCCGGCTGGCCACCGCGGCCGGGGGAACGCCGCACGTCGTGCCCGTACGGATCCATCTTCAGCCGGACCGCGGCATGATCGCGGTCGGCTCGCGCATGTTGCCCGGCGGCGTACGTCCCCGGCGGTACCGCCGCGACGTCCGGAGCAACCCCGAGGTGTCGCTCGTCGTGGACGACTTCACCGAGGACGGACCGCGCGGCGTCCTCGTCCAGGGGATCGGGCGTGTCCACCCCAAGGGCGGCGAACGGCTGAAACCCGGGTACGAGCCCGTATGGGTGGAGATCATGCCGCTCGCCGTCGCGTCCTGGGGCATCGACACGGCCGCCTACGACCCGCCGCGCAGCCGCCCGGTGGCCGCGGGCACGTTCACCGCTCCGTGAGCTGCTGCGCGCCGAGGTGCCAGGCCAGCACGCGCCGCTCGGCCACCAGGAACAACTCGTTGAGCAGGTAACCGAGCACGCCGAGCAGCACGATCCCGGCCCACATCGCGGGCAGGTCGAACGTCGAGTACGCGGTCGTGAGCTGGAACCCGATGCCGTTCGAGGCCCCCGGCAGCAACTCGGCGAAGACCATGACGATCAGCGACAGGGACAACGCCAGCCGCAGCCCGGCGAACATCTTGGGCAGCGCCGACGGCACGACTACCCGCAGCAGGCGCTCGGCCCTGGACAACCGGAACACCCGGCTGGTGTCCAGGTGCAGCGGATCGACCGCCCGCGCGCCGTCGGCCGTGTTGAGCAGCACCGGCCACACGACGCTGAACACGATGAACGCGAGCTGCATCCGCAGCCCGAAGCCGAACACCACCAGGAACACCGTGACCAGCGCGGGCGGCGGGATCGCGCGCAGGAACTGCAGCACGCCGTCCAGGTAGTCGTAGACCCGCGCCGACAACCCGAACGCCAGCCCGAGCACCACCCCGGCCAGCGCCCCGCCCGCGAACCCGGCGGCCATCCTGCCCAGGCTCGGCAGGATGTTGTCCACCGCCTCGCCGGTCAGGAACAGGCTGCCGGGCGGCCCGGAGAACCACATCTGCCGCATCCGGTCCACGATCGCCGTGGGCGGAGGGAAGAACGCGCTGCCCGCCAGCCGCGTACCCGCCTCCCAGGCCAGCAGGAGCACGACCAGCACGGCCACCCGGAACGCCGCGCCCCGCGTGCGGTCCCGCGCCGCGGGCCCGCGCCCGGCCCTGGTCACGCCCCCTCCGCGAGCCGGGCGTGGTGCCAGCGGAAGGAGCGCCGCTCGGCCGCCACCAGGAGCGCGTTGACCAGTACGCCGAACATCCCCACCCAGAACACGCCGGCCAGGATGTCGGTCATCCTGGCCGGGACCGCGATCCCGGCGAAGAAGATGAACACGCCGATGCCCTCCCCGCGCCCGGCCACGATCTCGGTGCTGACGGTCAGGATGAGCGCCACGGACGCCGCCAGCCGGACACCCGTGGTGATGAACGGCGCCGCCGATGGCAGGCTGACGCGCAGCAACACCGACGGCGGGCCGAAGCCGTAGGAGCGCAGGGTCTCCTTGGCCACGGGGTCGACGCCGCGCAGGCCGTACATGGTGTTGTAGAGGATGGGCCACATGGCGGCGTAGACCACGAGGGTGACGCGGAGTTGCAGGCCGGTGCCGATCACGAGGGCGACCAGCGGGATCAGCGCCACCGACGGGATCGGCCGCAGGAACTCCACCACCGAGCGCGTGGCGGCGTCGATCACCGGCACGCTGCCGAGCAGCAGGCCGAGCGGCACCGCCACCAGCACCGCGATGCCCAGCCCGAGTGCCCAGGCGAGCAGGCTGGTCAGGGCGTGCTCGCGGAAGGCGGGATCGGCGAGCAGTGCCGCGCCGCGCCCGACGATCCGGGTGGCGGGCGGCAGCACCTCGGCGTCCACCAGCCCCGACCGGCTCACCAGCTCGACGAGGACGGCGAAGCCCACCGCCCCCGCCGCCCGGCGCGACCACCGCGTGGCGGGGCCGGCGCGGCGGCGGGCGGCCAGGCCCGTGGTGCTGACGCTCACCCCGACGTCGTCGGCGACATCAACGTCTTGACGTCGATCTCCTTGGTGAGCCACTTGGCCTCCCACATCCAGTCGGCCACCCGCTGCAGCCGCACCGGGTTGTCGGAGCTGGAGAAGTAGGGGAAGGTGACCGTCGCCGCCGTGGACGCGTCGATCTGCGTGAAGTTCGGCAGCACCTTGGCCACCACCTCACGGTTGTTCTCCATCAGCTTGGCCGCGTTGTGGATGGCCCGCTGGAAGGCCGCCGCCGTCTTCGGGTTCTTCTCGTACCAGTCCTGCGTGCTGATGTACCCGGAGATCGGGAACTCGGCCGCGGGGCCGGAGGCCGGGTCGAGGATCTTGCGGGCGCCCATCTGCGAGGTCGCCGCGGTGACCAGCGGCTCGCCCAGGTAGGCGGCGTCGATCTGGCCGTTCTTCCACGAGGCCATGATGTTCTGGAACGTCACGGGGACGTACTTGATCGTGGCCGGGTCGACGTTGTTGGCCTTGAGCACCTGGGTGAGCGCGAGCTCCTGGAAGTTGTGCAGGACGTTGACGTTGATCGTCTTGCCTTCGAGGTCTTTCGCCGTCTTGATGGGGGAGTTGGGCAGCGCCATGATGCTGAGCGAGTCGGGGGCGGCCCGCGAGCCCTCGGCGAGCACGTGGATCTTGAGTGCGCCCTTGTCGTGCGCCTGGAACATCGACACGTAGTTGCCGAACATGGCGTCGATCTCGCCGTTGACCATCATGGGGATCGCCTCGGGCGCGGCCTGGACGACCTGCGGGGTGACGTCGAGCCCTTCCTGTTCGAAGAGCTTCTGGTCGATGGCAACGTAGATGGCGGCACTGTCGATGGCGGGCAGGGTAGCGATCTTGATCTTCGTCTTCTCCAAGGCGCCGCCACCGCCGCTGGCGGAGGCGGAGGGTGGTGCGCTGGCGGTGGTTGAGCCGCCGGTGCTGCACGCTACGGCGCCTAAAGTCACAGCGAACCCGATGATGGCGGCCTTGGCGGAGCGGCCAAGCCTCATGTCAGGGACTCCCTTCGAGACGTGGAGCCGGGGGTACCGGGTGGCTGTCTGCCCCCGGGGCTGAGTGCCTGACGAACAAGCAGGAAACGACCGTAGCACCACATTGCTAGTCATTATCAAGAAAATGACTCTTGTGGTTGCAATGTCCGTTTGTCGCTCTATCGTAAATAGAGGCGAGAGATGTCTTTGTCCGTTTTGCGAAAGAGGGTGGCGAGCGGGGCCTCTGTTACTGGTGGGACTACTCGGATCAATCCGCGGGCTGAAGGGGGCTTGCGGAATCATTTGGGCTGCCCGTTTGTGCAGGTAGGCGGCGGTCTACCAATTCTGCCACAATTTTTGGACAATCAGGGATATAAGCCTCAAGGGGGCACTATAGGTGGTTGGTCCTGACCGGTACCTGTGCTCCAATGGCCCTCATCTCGGATTGTACATATTGCCCCACGTGCATTTACCTGCATGGTCTTCGAGAATTCCCCTCCGGGGCGAGAGGTTGCGAGGCAAGTGAGAACGCAGAGCGCTGAAGCTTCCGCTGACCGCGAGCCGCACGGGCACCAGAAGCGCCGGCTGCCCAAACCTGCTTCAAACAGGTTCGGATTGGGCAATTGGCACGTACGGTCGCGCCTCGTGGCGTTGATCGTCGTCCCCACGGCCGTCGCGGTGGGCCTGGGCGGGCTGAACGTGATCACCTCCCTCAGGGACGCCAACACCTACCAGACACTCAGAGAGGTCGCCGAGCTCAGCGAGCAGCTCGGCGCCGTCACGCACGAACTGGCCTTCGAGCGCGACCAGACCGCTCTCTACATCGCCCAAGGCCGTCCGGAGAGTCGCGCGGCCCAGCTCCGCACCACCTACAGCGGGGTCGACAACCTCATCGACGAGGCCAAGGTGCGGGCCGGCGCCCTCACCGACAGCCACGCCGATTCCGTACGCCCGGTGCTGCGCCGCCTGGAGGAGATCCAGACCCTGCGCGACACCGCCGTCAAGGGCAAGATCCAACCCCTGCCGATGATCCAGAAGTACTCGCAGATCATCTCCACCCTCCTGCAGTTCCACGACCAGGTGGGACAGGTCGCGGTGGACGACGACATCTCCCACAGCGCCAGCTCCATGGCGGCCATCGCGCGCGCGAAGGAGCAGGCGTCCAAGCAGCGCGGCATCCTGGCCAGCGCCCTGGACAAGAAGAGCTTCGACAGCGGCGAGCTCGACGCCCTGTCCGACGCCAAGGCACGCGAGGAGAGCGAGGAGACGCTGTTCGGCACCCTCGCCAGCCTCGACCAGCTTGAGCTCTACCGCGACACCGTCGTGGGCAGGGACGTCGACCAGACCGACCTGTTCCGGCTGCGGGCCATGGCCCAGTCCGTCGAGGCCAAGCCCCTGAGCATCGGCGTACGGCCGGACAAGGACGTCGGCACCTGGTTCGACGTCAGCACCGGCAAGATCGACGCCCTGCGCAGCGTGGAGAAGTCGCTGGCCTCCTCGGTCATCCTGCGGGCCCGCGCCCTGGAGGAAGGGGCCAACCGCTCGGCGCTGATCTCCGGCGTGCTCATCATGATCCTGCTGATCGTGGTGCTGATCATCATCACCTTCATCGCCCGCTCGCTCATCCGGCCACTACGCCGGCTGCGCGGCGAGGCCCTCGACATCGCCGGCAAACGCCTGCCGGAGACCGTGCAGCAACTCCGCGAGGCGGGTGACGGCAAGGTCGGGCCCGTACCGCCGATCGGGGTGGACACCCACGACGAGATCGGCGAGGTGGCCCGCGCCTTCGACGAGGTCCACCGCGAGGCCGTACGGCTGGCCGGTGAGGAGGCGCGGCTGCGCTCGAACGTCAACGCGATGTTCGTGAACCTCTCCCGCCGCAGTCAGACGCTGGTGGAACGGCAGATCACCTTGATCGACGGGTTGGAGCAGGGCGAGCAGGACGAGCAGCGGCTCGGGAACCTGTTCAAGCTGGACCACTTGGCGACCCGTATGCGGCGTAACAGTGAGAACCTGCTGGTTCTGGCCGGTCAGGACCCGCCGCGCCGCTGGAGCCAGCCGGTCAAGATGGTGGACGTCGCCCGAGCCTCCCTGTCGGAGGTCGAGAGCTACGAGCGTGTCGTGCTCCAGGTGCCCGACGGCGTCTCCGTGGCCGGTCAGGCCGTCAACGACGTCATCCACCTGCTGGCCGAGCTGGTGGAGAACGCGTTGTCGTTCTCGCCGCGCGAGACGCGGGTCGCGGTGTCGGGCAGCAGGATCGACGGCGGCGGCGTGATGTTGTCGATCACCGACTCCGGCATCGGGATGACCCCCGAGGAGCTGGTCCAGGCGAACGAGCGCCTGACCGACTCGCCCAGCGTGGACGTGTCGGTCTCGCGGCGGATGGGCCTGTTCGTGGTCGCCAGGCTGGCCCACCGGCACGGCATCAGGGTGCAGTTACGCCCCCACAGCTCGGGCGGGCTGACCGCCATGGTCCTGGTCCCGGAGAACATGCTCGGCTCGCAGCCGCCCGGCTTCGCCGGCATGCAGCCGGCCGCGTCCGCCGACAGCATGGCGGGGAACGAGCCGTACGTGGGGCCGCACGCGGCGCCGCCGGCGACCGACTGGCCGCCGGTCTCGGCTCCGCCCGAGGCCGACTGGCCCGCGATCCCCTCTTCCACCGGGGCCGACTGGCCGCCCGCGCCGCCCGCGCCGGGGGCCGACTGGCCGCCCGCGCCGCCCGCGCCGGGGGCCGACTGGCCGCAGGCGCCGCCGGCCGCGCAGGACTGGCCGCAGCCCACGTACCAGATGGGCCCCGCGCACCCGTCGTACCCGTCCAACCCGGAGGCGGGGGGCAACTGGCCGCAGTGGCCGTCCGACGGCTGGCCGTCCGACTCGCCGCACAACGGCAGCGGCGGCTTCGACACCCACGACGTCTGGATGCCGCCGCGCTGGAACGGCGAACGCGGTCTGCCCAAGCGTCCGCCCGCCGAACCGCCGCCCCCCTGGAAGCCGGACTGGAAACAGCAGGACGGCGTCCAGCATCCGCGGCTCGGCCTCCCGGACGGCGAGCCGGCGGCCACCGGCCCGACCCCGCCGGTGCCGCCCGCCTCCGCAGGCGACGACTACCTGCCGATCTTCGCCGCCGTCGAGTCCGCCTGGTTCGGGCGCAACGAGGGCGGCGGGAACTGGACCTCCACGAAGGCCGACGCCGGCTGGACCGCGGCCGAGGCGGCGGCGGAGCCCGTACGCGACGGTACGACGGCTGCCGGCCTGCCCAAACGGGTGCCCAAGGCCAACCTGGTGCCCGGCTCGGCCGACACCGCCGCCTCGCCCAAGGGCGTCAGCCCGATGCCGTCGGTCTCCCCGGACCGGGTGCGGAACCGGTTGTCCAGCTTCCAGCAGGGCTTCCGGGCCGCGCGCGACGACATCACCGACGGCAAGGCGTTCCAGCCGGGCTCTCGCGGCTCCTACAACGGTGAACCCCACAACAGTGACAGGGAGGAGGGCGCATGAACGACCTGAGCCACGCGGCGCGCGGAGTCGACTGGTTGATCACCGACTTCGTCAGCACGGTCCCCGGTGTGGCACATGCGGTGGTCGTCTCGTCCGACGGGTTGCCGCTTGCGGCCTCGTCGGGTTTTCCGGCTGACCGGGCTGATCAGCTGGCTGCGATCGCGTCGGGACTGGTGAGCTTGACGCAGGGTGCGGCCAGGGTGTTCGAGGGTGGCGCGGTCAATCAGACGATCGTGGAGATGCAGCGCGGGCTGATGCTGATCATGTCGATCAGTGATGGCTCGTGTCTGGCGGTGCTGGCGGCCCCTGACTGTGACATGGGGCTGGTGGCGTACCAGATGACTTTGATGGTGGATCGCGCCGGTCAGGTGCTCACTCCGGCGGTGCGTGCCGAACTGCGCGCCAGCCAGACCAGGTGATGTAGGTGACGGACCAGAGATGGAACAGCGGCGGCTGGGCGCCCCCGCCTCGGCCCCAGCCCCAGTCGCCGTTGCAGCCCGACCCCGCCTCGCCCGTCCGCCCGTACGCGGTGACGGGCGGGCGGACGGCCCCCAGGGTCAAGCTCGCGATGGAGGCCCTGGTGTCGTCGGCGACCGCCGAGCACCGGGAGTTCTCGCACATCACACCGGAGTATCAGGCGATCAGCCAACTGTGCAGGCAGGTTCGATCCGTGGCCGAGGTGTCGGCGCTGCTGCGGATCCCGCTGGGCGTGGTACGCGTGCTGATCGCCGACATGGCGGCCGAGGGCCTGGTCCGCGTGCATCAGCCACAGCTGGACGCCGGCAGGCCGGACGTTAATCTGCTCGAAAGGGTGCTCAGTGGACTTCGCAGGCTCTAGCCCCGGTCTGACCTCGACGAAGATCGTGGTGGCCGGCGGTTTCGGGGTGGGCAAGACGACGTTCGTCGGCGCGGTCTCGGAGATCATGCCGTTGACCACGGAGGCGGTGATGACCGACGCCTCCGCGGGGATCGACGACCTGGGCATGACGCCGCTGAAGTCGACGACGACCGTCGCGATGGACTTCGGCCGCGTCTCCCTTGACCGTGACCTGATCCTCTATCTGTTCGGCACGCCGGGCCAGCACCGGTTCTGGTTCATGTGGGACGACCTGGTGCGCGGCGCCATCGGCGCGGTCGTGCTGGTGGACACCCGCCGCCTGGCCGACAGCTTTCCCGCGCTCGACTACTTCGAGGAGGCGCAACTGCCGTTCGTGGTGGGCGTCAACGGCTGGGACGGCCAGTACCCGCACAGCGACGCCGAGGTCCGCGACGCTCTCACGCTGGCCCCCCACATCCCCCTCGTACGGCTCGACGCCCGTTCCAAGGACTCCGTCAAGAGCGCACTGATCCACCTGGTCGAGCACGCCCTGTCGATCAGGATGGCGGTGCCGGGCTGGAGCGGCGGCGGCTGAACCACGCCGCCGCCTCGGCACGGTTCAGCGGGGTCGCGCCTCGATGAGGCTGGCTCCCGCCCCCAGCTCGACGACCTCGGCCAGCCGCAGGTCCGCCCGGTCGAGCAGGGCCGCGTACTCCTCCCGGCTGCGCTCCGTGCCGCCGTCGAAGATGGCCAGCATGCGCATGTCGATGTCCTTGCCCAGGTGCGGCGCCTCGTCGTCGGGCAGCACCACCTCCAGCACCAGGACGCGCCCACCGGGGTCCATGGCCCGGCGGACGTTGCGCAGGATCGTCACCGCGTCGTCATCGTCCCAGTTGTGCAGGACGCTGGCCAGCAGGTAGACGTCGCCGCCGGCCGGGACCTCGGCGAAGAAGTCGCCGGTGACGACCTCGCTCCGCTCGGCCAGGTCCTCGGCGGCCAGCAGCTCCCTGGCCCGGTCGGTCACGTGCTCCAGGTCGAACAGGATGCCGCGCATGTCCGGGTTGGCGTGCAGCACCGTGGCCAGGATGTGGCCCTTGCCGCCGGCCACGTCCACCATGGTCGCGGTGTCGGGGAAGTCGTACCGCTTGGCCAGGCCCTCGGTGAAGGGGATGGCGCGGGCGGTCATGTAGTCGTCGAACAGCTTGCCCGCGCCCGGGTTCGCCGCCAGGTACTCGTACAGGTGGCCGTAGCGGGCGGCGAAGGCCGAGCCGCCGTTCTGCACGGTGGCCGGCAGGTTGCCCATGGCGTGCCAGAAACCCTCTTCGCCGAGCATGCGGATCGACGAGCGCACCGAGTCGGGCACGTCCGAGCGCAGCGCGGTGCCGCGCTCGGTCAGGTCGTACGCGTCCGGCCCCGCGCCGCGTACGACGCCCATGCCGGCCAGTTCCCGCAGGACGCGGCGGAGCCTGGGGGCGTCGGCGTCGCAGCGGGCGGCCAGGTCGGAGGTGCTTAAGGGGCCGTGCGCGAGATGGTCGGCCAGGCCGAGCTCCGCCATGGTGAGCAGAGCGGCGAAGCGCGAGATGTCGGCCACGGCCCCCCAAAGGAGGTCATCCGAGTGGGGCATGGGGTCCTTCCAGAGTCATACGTTGCGGTTGGCTTGCCTGTGCCAGACCAGCAGGCGACGCTCGGCCAGCACGAACAGCGAGTTCACCAGGTAGCCGAGAATGCCGAGCAGGGCGATCGTCGCCCACACGCCGGCCCCGTCGAAGCTGCGCTGAGCCTGAAGGAGCTGGTAGCCGATGCCGTCGGTGCTGCCGAACAGCTCGGAGATCACCATGAGGATCAGCGCGAGCGACAGGCTCAGCCGCAGCCCGGCGAAGATCTTCGGCGAGGCGGCGGGCAGGACGACCACCCGCAGCCGCTGCGCCTTCGACAGGCCGAACACGGTGGCGGTCTCGGTATAGGTACGGTCGACGGCCCGGACGCCCTCGATCGTGTTGAGCAGCACCGGCCAGATCACACCGAACACGATCGTGGCCAGCTGCATGCTCAGCGTCGCGTACTTGGTGCCGGCGAACAGCACGACGAACAGCGGCAGCAGCAGCGGCGGCGGGACCGCCCGGCCGAACTCGAACAGCGCGTCCACGTAGTCGGTGGCCACCCTGGAACGGCCGAGTGCCACGCCGAGCAGCAGCCCGAGCAGCGAGGCCAGGATCCAGCCGCTGAACATGCGGGCGAGGCTGGGCAGGACGTTGCCGATCGCGTCCTCGGTGAGGAACCCGTGGGAGACGGGTCCGGAGAACCACATCTCGTACATGCTGGTGACGATGGTGGTCGGCGGCGGGAAGTCGCCGTCGTCGAGGAGGCGTCCGAGCAGTTCCCAGACGACGAGCACCACGGGCACGAGCCAGAGTTTGAGCAGTCGCCTCACGAGTCCGCCGCTCCCGCCCGCACCCGGTGCCAGTGGAACAGCCGCCGCTCGCCGACCAGCAGGACGAAGTTCGCGAACACCCCGAACGCTCCGGCCCAGAACGTCGCCGCCATGATCAGGTCCATCCGGTTGCCGCTGCCCGCCTGGATCGTGTAGACGCCGATCCCGGCCGCGCCGCCGGCCAGCAGCTCGGCGCTGACCGCGAGGATCAGCGCGATGCCGGCCGCGATCCTGATGCCGGTCGCGACGAACGGGGCGGCGCTCGGCAGGCTGACCCGGGCGAGTACGGCGAGCCGGCCGAAGCCGAAGCTGCGCAGCGACTCCTTGGCCAGCGGGTCCACGTCGTGCATGCCGTACAGGGTGTTGATCAGGATCGGCCACATGGACGCGTACACGATGACCGAGATCTTCATCAGGCCGTCCACCGGGATCAGCAGGATCGCCAGCGGGATGATCGCCACCGACGGGATCGGGCGCATGAACTCCAGCAGCGGCCGCAGTGCCCGCTCCACCGGAGCCACCGCGCCCAGCAGCACGCCCAGCGGCACGGCCACGACGATGGCGGCCAGCAGGCCGAGCACCCAGTTCGTGAGGGTGGTGGCCACGCCCTCCAGGAACACCGGGTCGGCGAGGAGGAGGGCGGCTTCGTACAGGATCTTGGAGGGTGCCGGGAAGGCCACGTCGTCGCTCAGTACGAAGCGGACGACCAGCTCCCCGGCGATGAGGAACCCCGCGGCGCCGACGGCGCCGCGGAGCAGACGCGCGACGTTCATCAGCTCGCGGGCGCGGCGATGACCGACTTCACGTCGACCGGGCTGGTGAGGTACTTGTACTCCAGCATGAGGTCGGCGACCTTCTGCAGGCGGTTCTCGTTCAGCTCGCTCGGGTACGTGCCGAGCGTGATCACCGAGGCCGTCTTGGCGTCGATCTTGGTGTACTTCGGCAGCGCTTCCTCGATCGCCTTGCGGTCACTGGAGGCGAGCTGCTGCGCCTTGGCGATCGCCCGCTGGAAGGCGGCCAGCGTCTTCGGGTACTTCTGCACCCAGTCCTCGGTGGCCATCCAACCGGCGATGGGGAAGTCCTCCGTCTGACCGGTCATGGTGTCGGCCAGCTTGCGGAAGCCGAAGGCGCTCTGGTTGGCGGTGATGAAGGGCTCGGTCATCCAGCCCGCGTCGGCCTGTCCGGAGTTGATCGCGTTGCCCTGCTCCGGGAACGGCTTCTCGGCGAACTTGACGTCGTCCTTGGTGAGACCGGCGACCTTGAGCTGCGTCTCCGCGGCCAGGGTGGCGATGTTGTTGAGGTTGTTGACGAAGATCGTCTTGCCCTTGAGGTCCGCCACCGTCTTGATCGGGGAGTCCTTGGGCACCATGATGTTGAACGTGTTCGGCGCGGCCTGGTACATGTCCGCGACCAGCTTGATCTTCTTGCCCTGGCTCACCGCGAGGAAGGTCGAGACGTAGTTCGTCTGGGAGATGTCGAGGGCGCCGCTCTGGATCTGCGGCAACGCCGCCGCGCCACCGGTGATGGTGACCGGTTCGACCGTCAGCCCCTCTTCCTTGAAGAAGCCCTTCGCGTTGGCGAGATAGACCGACACGGCGTCGGGCACCGGGAGGGCGCCGACCTTGATGGTGGTCTTCTCCAGGCCCTTGCCGCCGGCGGATGTGTTAGCGGTCTCGCCGCCTCCGCCGCAGCCTGCAAGGGTGAGCGCCAGAGCCACGCCGACGACAATGGCGTGACCGCGCATGGTGCGTGTCATGGGGGGTTCTCCTACCAGGGGAAGTTCCGGAGATCGGCTTGGGTTGCCGGGCGTGAAGCGTACCGGAGCAGAGATCGGATCTACAGCGCTATGCCGCGTATGTGCAGGTTTATCCAGAAAATATGACAAATCCAGCGTTATAGATGTAAATCCGGAGATTAATGACGTTTAGTGGTGATATGTCCGGATTGATACGGTGGTTGCGCTCCGTGTGCGTTGGCATGCGACGTGAAAGGAGTGGCACTTGGAACGGTTGAAAACCACCGAAACGTTGGCCTAAGTATGAGGTTTGTGCTCAAATTGGGCCTCGAACTTGCCTGCGATCACTCGTCCGTGTGACGAAGCCGCTGATTCCCCCTGAAGCAGGCCATGGCGAGAGGTTGCCACCAGTGAGGACAACAACGACCGGACCCGGTCGTGGCAGGGCTCCGGACGTCCCGGAAAAGACCGCGGGCGGCGAGGCGCCGAAAGCCCGCGCGCCCAAGGCGGGCAGCCCGTTCGCGCTGCGCAACTGGCGTGTACGTACCCGCCTCATCGCCCTCATCGCCATTCCCACGGTCGTCGCCGTCATCCTCGGCGCCCTGCGGGTCACCACGTCGATCGGCAGCGCCCAGCAGTACCAGGACATCAGCGATGTGGGGACCCTGGTCGCACAGCTCGGCGAACTCTCGCGCGACCTCGGACTCGAACGCGACCTGGCCACCCGCTTCGTCGCCACCGACCGCCGGTCCTCCGACGCGCAGCGGCTGAAGAGCCAGCACGAGATCGTGGACAAGCGCATCGCCAGCACGCTGGACGTGGCGAAGAAGACCGAAGCCTCCCTGTCCGACATCGGCAAGAAGTCCCTCGACCACATCCGGATCCGGCTCACCCAGATCCCCTCGATGCGCAAGACGGTCGCCGAGACCAAGCTCCCGGCGCTGCCCACCAGCGAGAAGTACTCCGAGGCCATCGCCGAGCTGCTGCAGCTCTACGACGAGCTGGGCCAGGGCTCCACGGACGAGGAGATCATCGCCACCAGCGCCGCCCTGCGCGCGGTGGCCCGCGCCGAGGAAGAGGCGTCCAAGCAGCGCGGCCTGCTGACCAGCGCGCTGATCAGAGGCACGTTCGAGGAACCCGAGTACAACGCCTTCCTCGACGCCCGGTCGCGCCGCGCCAGCGAGCGCGACTCCTTCCGCGCCGTCGCCACGCCCGAGCAGCGCCAGTTCTACGACAACACCGTCGCCAGCCTGAAGATCGGCCGGGCCGAGTTCTACGCCGGCCGCGCCGTCCTGCTGCACAACGCCAACCAGTCGCTGCGCCGGCTCGACACCTCCACCACCGACGACACCGACCAGTGGTTCCAGTCCATCACCGAGACCGTCGAGCGCCTGCACGCCGTGCAGAAGTCGTTGTCGGAACAGATCGCCACCCGAAGCGCCGACATCGCCAGCAGCGACCGGCAGCTCGCCGCGATCAACATCGGCATCGTGGCCGGCCTGCTCGTCCTGGTCCTCGCGATCACCGCCCTGATGGCCGGCTCGCTGGTACGCCCGCTGCGCCGCCTGCGCGGCGACGCCCTGAAGATCGCCGGTCAGACGCTGCCCGACCTGGTCAGGCAGCTCCGCAACACCGACGTCACCCCCGAACAGCTCCAGGTCCCGCCGATCGAGGTCAACTCCAAGGACGAGATCGGAGAAGTCGCCCGCGCCTTCGACGAGGTCCACCGCGAGGCCGTACGACTGGCCGGTGAGGAGTCCAGGCTCCGCTCGAACGTCAACGCGATGTTCGTGAACCTCTCCCGCCGCAGTCAGACGCTGGTCGAACGGCAGATCACCCTGATCGACGGTCTGGAGCAGGGCGAGCAGGACGAGCAGCGGCTCGGGAACCTGTTCAAGCTGGACCACCTGGCCACGCGTATGCGGCGTAACAGTGAGAACCTGCTGGTGCTCGCCGGTCAGGACCCGCCGCGCCGCTGGAGCCAGCCGGTCAAGCTGGTGGACGTCGCCCGCGCCTCCCTGTCGGAGGTCGAGAACTACGAGCGCGTCGTCCTGGAGGTCCCCGAGGGTGTCTCCATCGCCGGCCAGGCCGTCAACGACGTCATCCACCTGCTGGCCGAGCTGATCGAGAACGCGTTGTCGTTCTCCCCGCGCGAGACCCGCGTCCCCGTCTCCGGCAGCAGGATCGACGGCGGCGGGATCATGCTCTCCATCAGCGACTCCGGCATCGGCATGACCGGCGAGGAGCTGGTCCAGGCCAACGAGCGCCTGACCGACGCCCCCACCGTGGACGTGTCGGTCTCCCGCCGCATGGGCCTGTTCGTGGTCGCCAGGCTGGCCCACCGGCACGGCATCAGGGTCCAGCTGCGCCCGCACGGTTCCGGCGGCCTGACCGCCATGGTCCTGATCCCCGAGTCGCTGCTCGGCGCGCAGCCGTCCGCGGTCGCCGGGGAGGGCGGCAACGCCGCCGCCGGAAGCGCCCGCGAGGACGCCTTCGCCACCTCCCAGTCCGCCACGGGCGCCCAGCAGTGGCCGGGTTCCGGGTTCGGGCTCGCCCCCGGGCATCCGTCCTACCCGTCATACCCGTCCGAGCCGCCGTCCGGCGGGTCGTGGCCGTCCCTGCCGTCGTCGATGCCCTCGTCGATGCAGTCCTCGATGCCTCCTTCGATGCCGCAGTGGCCCTCGACGGAGTCGACGAGCACCGGCTCCGACTGGCTGCCCGACTCGTCATCCGATGTCTGGGTGTCCTCGCGCGGGCCGGTGACCGGGGAACACGCGCCGCCGCAGCGCGGCCTGCTCCCCGAGGAGCCCCGTCCCTGGTCGGCGCCGCAGGAGACGCCGCTGCCGGCCCCCGAGTACGACTACCCCGAGACCGAGTCTGCGGCCACCGGCCCGATCCCCGTGGTCAAGCCCGCCTCCGCCGGGGACGAATACCTGCCGATCTTCGCCTCGGTGGAGTCGGCCTGGTTCGACCATGGCGAGACCAGCGCCACCTGGGGTTCGGCCAAGGCCGACGCCGGGTGGAGCGCGGCGGCCGGCGTGGTGGAGCCCGTACGCGACGGTTCGACGGCCGCCGGGCTGCCCAAGCGGGTGCCCAAGGCCAACCTGGTGCCCGGTTCGGCCGACACGGCGTCCGCGCCCAAGGGCGTGGCCCCCATGCCGTCGGTCTCCCCGGACCGGGTGCGCAGCAGGCTGTCGAGCTTCCAGCAGGGCTTCAGAGCAGCGCGTGACGACATCAGCGAGGGCAGGACATACCAATCCGGCCCTAGGAACGACAGTAGGGAGGAGGGCGCGTGAATGACCTGAGCCACGCGGCACGCGGGGTGGACTGGTTAATCACCGACTTCGTCAGTACCGTCCCGGGGGTCGCGCACGCGGTGGTCGTGTCATCCGACGGGTTGCCGCTTGCGGCCTCGTCGGGTTTTCCGGCTGACCGGGCTGATCAGCTGGCTGCGATCGCGTCGGGACTGGTGAGTCTGACGCAGGGTGCGGCCAGGGTGTTCGAGGGTGGTGCGGTCAATCAGACGATCGTGGAGATGCAGCGCGGGCTGATGCTGATCATGTCGATCAGTGATGGCTCGTGTCTGGCGGTGCTGGCGGCTCCCGACTGCGACATGGGACTGGTGGCGTACCAGATGACTCTGATGGTGGACCGCGCCGGTCAGGTGCTGACCCCGGCTGTGCGTGCCGAACTGCGCGCCAGCCAGACCAGGTGATGTAGGTGACGGATTCCTGGAACAGCGGTGGTTGGGAGCCCCAGCCGCCGACCAGCTCGGACCCGGCGTCGCCGGTACGCCCGTACGCGGTGACGGGCGGGCGTACCGCGCCCAAGGTCAAGCTGGCCATGGAGGCCCTGGTGTCGTCGGCGACCGCCGAACACCGGGAGTTCTCCCACATCACTCCCGAGTACAAGGCGATCAGCCAGCTCTGCCGTCAGGTCCGGTCGGTCGCCGAGGTGTCGGCGCTGCTGCGGATCCCGCTCGGTGTGGTGCGTGTTCTGATCGCTGATATGGCGGCCGAGGGCCTGGTGCGGGTGCACCAGCCGCAGCTGGATGCGGGTAGGCCGGACGTCAACCTGCTGGAAAGGGTGCTCAGTGGACTTCGCAGGCTCTAGCCCCGGTCTGACCTCGACGAAGATCGTGGTGGCCGGTGGCTTCGGCGTCGGCAAGACGACGTTCGTCGGCGCCGTCTCGGAGATCATGCCGCTCACCACGGAGGCCGTCATGACCGACGCCTCCGCGGGGATCGACGACCTGGGCATGACGCCGCTGAAGTCGACCACGACCGTCGCCATGGACTTCGGCCGCGTCTCGCTCGACCGCGACCTGATCCTCTACCTGTTCGGCACGCCCGGACAGCACCGGTTCTGGTTCATGTGGGACGACCTCGTACGCGGCGCCATCGGCGCCGTGGTCCTGGTGGACACCCGCCGCCTGGCCGACAGCTTCCCCGCGATCGACTATTTCGAAGAGGCGCAACTGCCCTTCATCGTGGGGATCAACGGCTGGGACGGCCAGTACGGCCACAGCGACACCGAGGTCCGCGACGCCCTCACGCTGGCCCCCCACATCCCTCTGGTACGCCTCGACGCCCGCCAGAAGGACTCGGTCAAAAGCGCTCTGATCAACCTCGTCGAGCACGCGTTGACGGTCCGGATGGCCGTGCCAGGCTGGAGCGGCTAGGAGAGCGGATAGGCTGAAGTCTTAGACGTACATTCGCTACGAGGACTGGCCAACCACGTGTTCGAGACGCTTTCCGACCGGCTGACATCGGTCTTCTCCTCCCTCCGATCCAAGGGTCGGCTGTCCGATGCCGACATCGACGCCACCACCCGCGAGATCCGCATCGCCCTGCTCGAGGCCGATGTCGCGCTCCCGGTGGTCAAGGCGTTCGTCGCTCAGGTCAAGGAGCGCGCCCGCGGCGCCGAAGTCTCCCAGGCGCTCAACCCGGCGCAGCAGGTCGTCAAGATCGTCAATGACGAGCTGATCGAGATCCTCGGCGGCGAGACGCGCAGGCTCCGCTTCGCCAAGACCGCTCCGACCGTCGTCATGCTCGCGGGCCTCCAGGGTGCCGGTAAGACCACCCTGGCCGGCAAACTGGCCCGGTGGCTGCGCGAGCAGGGCCACGCGCCCATGCTGGTCGCCGCCGACCTCCAGCGGCCCAACGCCGTGCAGCAGCTCCAGGTCGTGGGCGAACGCGCCCAGGTCGCCGTCTACGCGCCCGAGCCCGGCAGCGGCGTCGGCGACCCGGTCGAGGTGTCCCGCCGCTCCATCGACGAGGCCCGGCGGCTCAACCACGACATCGTCATCATCGACACCGCGGGCCGCCTGGGCATCGACCAGGAGATGATGAAGCAGGCCGCCGACATCCGCGACGCGGTCCGCCCCGACGAGACCCTGTTCGTGGTCGACGCCATGATCGGCCAGGACGCCGTCAACACGGCCCAGGCGTTCATGGAGGGCGTCGGCTTCGACGGCGTCGTGCTGACCAAGCTCGACGGCGACGCCCGAGGCGGCGCCGCGCTGTCGGTGCGGCACATCACCGGCCGCCCGATCATGTTCGCCTCCACGGGCGAGAAGCTGGAAGACTTCGACGCCTTCCACCCCGACCGGATGGCCTCCCGCATCCTCGACATGGGTGACATCCTCACCCTGATCGAGCAGGCGCAGAAGACGTTCGACGAGGATCAGGCCGCCAAGATGGCGGGCAAGCTCACCTCTGGCGAGAACTTCACGCTCGACGACTTCCTCGAGCAGATGATGATGGTCCAGAAGATGGGCCCCATCAAGAACCTGCTCGGCATGATGCCCGGCATGGGCCAGATGCGTGACCAGCTCAACTCCATCGACGACCGCGACCTCGACCGCATCGCCGCCATCATCCGCTCGATGACCCCCGGTGAGCGGCAGGACCCGAAGATCATCAACGGCTCCCGCCGCGCCCGCATCGCCGCCGGTTCCGGCGTCACGGTCAGCGCCGTGAGCAACCTCGTCACCCGCTTCTTCGAGGCACAGAAGATGATGAAGCGCGTGGCCGGGGGGATGGGCATCCCGGGCATGCCCGGCGGGCGCGGGAAGGCGTCCAAGGCCCAGAAGAAGGCCAAGAAGGGGCGGCGCGTGAGCGGCGACCCGCGCAAGGCGGCCCTGGAGAAGTCCGCGTCCCCGTCCCCCGACGGCGAGGGCGAGGCGCCCAAGGCCGGGGGAGTGCTGGGCAACCTGGGCGGCAAGCTCCCGCCCGGCCTCGAACTGCCCCCGGGTTTCGACCCGTCGAAGCTGAAGCTGCCGGGCCAGAAGTAGGCGGCCCCACACCGGAGGCGTCGTCCTCGGTCAGGCTTTTATCACTGCGAAAGACGCGCGCCCGGGACCGTGTTCGGTCACCGGGCGCGTGTGTCGAGCCGTACGGGCTGCTCTAACGGCAGAGCAGCAGCCACTGCAGAGCGGGGTCCATGAGGGACCACCTCGGGGTGATCGCCGCGGGCACCTGCATCGGCAGACCGACGTACGGCGACTCCTCATCCGTCATGTCGCCGACCGGCCCCGGACCCAACGGACCGAGAGGGCCGTAGGGGCTGAGAGGGCCGAACGGACCGGGAGGGCCGTAGGGGCCGGCGTAGTCGGCGGGTCCTTCATGACCGCTCGGGCCGCCGTAGTGGTCCGAGCCGTGAGGCGGCCAAGGGCAGTGAGGCGATAGATGCCCATGCTCGTGCGGGTGCTGCGGTTTGTGCGGCCGATGAGTGCAGCCCTGTGTGGGCTTGGGCGTCGGGCTGATGGTCGGACTCGGGCTTGGCGTGTGCGTCGGGCTCGGGCTAGGGCTCGGAGTGGGCGTCGGCGTAGGAGTGGGGCTCGGGCTCGGGCTGGGCGTCGGGGTCGGCGTGGATGTCGGCGTGGGTGTCGGTGTCGGGGTTGGTGTGGGCGTCGGGGTCGGTGTCGGCGTGGGCGTGGGTGTGGGTGTGGGTGTCGGGGTGGGTTGGTTGGGGACGCAGTTGACTTCGACCCGGCCGATGGTGACATCGGTCAGCGGGCCCTCGTAGACGACGTTGCCGTCGTCGTCCAGCAGGCGGGCGGAGATCGAGATCAGCATGTCCGCCTCGGCGGAGGTCGCGTCGTTCGTCGTGGCGGTGTCGGTCCTGACCACCGTCAGGGTCCCGGCGAACACGTCCGGGTACCCGAGTTGTGCCCCCGTCGCGGGCACCTGCGTGGTCCCCTGCTCGATGGGCACGCCCAGCACCGTGATGGTCCCGGGCGCGGCCTGTACGGACGCCATCGCCGGAGCCGGCGGCGTGCAGCGCGCGTGTGTCTCCACGTTGCCCGTGATCAGCAGTGGCTGGGAGGCGCCCGGGTTGAGCTGGAGGCTGCTGACGACCAGTTGGGCGCTGGCCTCCCATACGTCCGGCGCGTCCAGGCCGCTCGCCTGAAGCTGTTCGTTGGCCAGGTCGACGAATTCGGTGACTCCGTCCGGGTCGCTCCAGTCACCGTTGTCGGTGCCGGGGTCGGGCCCCACTGAGGCCGTGCCCCAGACGCCGGAGAAGCCGGGCTGGCCCAGCTCCGGGATTTCGGTGATGGTCAGGCCGATACCGTTGGAATTGGCGAACTCGCCCGCCGCGGCGGTGGCCGTAAGCCCGAACAAGGCCCCTGCGAGCAGGACGGACACGCCGGCGGTGAGCAGCCCCGTGCGCGTGAGCTGCGGCTTGGTCAAGGTGGTCACCCACCCATTCCGCAGGGAAGTTGATCAAGTCCGGCGCGGTGACACGCGGCCGTTGCCGAGCCTTTGCCGTGGCCTGCCGGGACAGGTCGAAGGCAGTGTCCGCGGTCTGGCAGAATGACATGTTGGAACATCGTGACCAGGTGGGTGCCCTCTCATCTCCCGCCGGCCGCGCCTGTCCCTGGAGCGTCGTCTCATCGTGCCCCACTCGATGAGGTGCCGTTCACCCACGCTCGAATGCAGGAGAGACCACACCAGTGGCAGTCAAGATCAAGCTCAAGCGGCTCGGCATGATCCGCAATGCTCAGTACCGAATCGTCATCGCCGACAGCCGCACCAAGCGTGACGGCCGGGCGATCGAGGAGATCGGCCTGTACCACCCGAAGGAAAACCCTTCGCGCATCGAGGTCAACGCCGAGCGTGCGGCCTACTGGCTGGGTGTCGGCGCGCAGCCGACCGAGCCGGTGCTCAAGCTGCTCAAGCTCACCGGTGACTGGCAGAAGTTCAAGGGCGAGGCCGCCCCGGCGGTGCTGCTGGTCGCCGAGCCCGCGCCCGACAGGCACGCCCTCTACGAGGCCGCGGCCAAGGAGGCGCTGTCCGGTGGCGACACCGGCACTGCCGCCACCACGGCGCCCAAGCGTGCCAAGAAGAAGGAAGAAGCCGAGGCCGCCCCCGCCGAGACCCCGACCGAGGGCGAGGGCTGACGTGCTCGAGGAGGCTCTCGAGCACCTCGTTAAGGGCATCGTCGAACATCCCGACGATGTCCGGGTCCGTGCCCGCCGCATTCGCAGCGGGCGCGTCCTGGAGGTCCGGGTGCACCCCGAGGACCTGGGCAAGGTCATCGGACGCGGCGGGCGCACCGCCAAGGCGCTGCGCACCGTTGTGAACGCCCTGGCCGACGGGAAGTACGTACGGGTCGACCTGCTCGACCTGAACGAAGCAGTCCGTTAGCGTCAGGAATTCGCGCCCTCATCGGTCCTGAAAGGCCGATGGGGGCGCTTGCGTTGGAGAAGGTGGGTTCACGTGCAGCTGGTCGTCGGTCGGATAGGTCGTCCGCACGGAGTACGCGGTGAGGTGACCGTGGAGGTGCGCACCGACGATCCAGAGCTGCGCTTCGCCGAGGGCCTGTCGATCGCGACGGACCCGGCGGGCAGAGGGCCGCTCGTCATCGAGGGTCGCCGCTGGCACAAGGACGTGCTCCTGGTCGCGTTCGAGGGGTTCGGCAGTCGTGACCAGGCCGAGGAGCTGCGGGGCACCATGCTGGTGATCGACTCCGCCGAGGTGGAGCCGTCCGACGATCCGGACGAGTTCCATGACCACCAGCTCGTCGGGCTGGCGGTGGAGACCGTGTCGGGCGAGCCCGTCGGTGAGGTCACCGACGTGCTGCACCACGGCCAGGACCTGCTGGTCGTACGCCGTCGCGGGCAGGACGACGCGCTCATCCCGTTCGTGAAGGCCCTGGTGCCCGAGGTCGACCTGACGGGCGGACGCCTGATCGTCGACCCGCCAGAGGGCCTGCTGTGATGCGCCTCGACATCCTGTCCATCTTTCCCGAGTACTTCGCCCCGCTCGACGTCTCCCTGATCGGCAAGGCGCGCGAGCGCGGCACCCTCGACGTACGGGTCCACCAGCTCCGCGACTGGGCGCACGACGTCCACAGGACCGTCGACGACACGCCGTACGGCGGCGGGCCCGGCATGGTGATGAAGCCCGAGGTCTGGGGCGAGGCCATCGACTCGGTGATCGGCGACGGCGCGCCGCGGATGATCGTGCCGACGCCGAGCGGGCGGCCGTTCACCCAGGAGATGGCCCAGGAGCTGGCCGCGGAGCCGTGGTTGTTGTTCGCCTGCGGGCGTTACGAGGGCATCGATTCGCGGGTCATGGCCGAGTACGGCTCCCGGCTGCGCGTCGACGAGGTCAGCATCGGCGACTACGTGCTGGCCGGCGGCGAGGTGGCGGTGCTGGTGATGGTCGAGGCCGTCGGCCGGCTGCTGCCCGGGGTGCTGGGGAACGCCCAGTCCGCCGTGGACGACTCCTTCGCGCCTGGTTCGATGCAGAACCTGGTGGAAGGTCCGGTCTACACCAAGCCGCCGGTGTGGCGGGGGCACGAGGTTCCCGCCGTGCTGCTGTCCGGACATCACGGAAAAGTCGCCCGGTGGCGACGGGACGAGGCGCTCCGGCGTACCGTACGGAACCGGCCCGAACTGGCGGCGGCGCTCGACCCGGAGACGCTCGACAAGCACGACAGGAAGCTGCTCGAAGAGCTCTCGTTTCGCGTCCGGCCGGAAGATATGGCAAACTGAATCGCTGCCAACCGTCACACGGTTGGTCCGTCATGCCCGGGAAACGATCCCGGGTTCATCAAATCAGCAAGCGTGTCCGCCGCGAGCTCCGGCCGGGTGGACCTCCGCGTGCTCGCGAGGACTTGAGGACAGCTCTCATGCACACGAAGATCCAGGAGCTCGAGCAGGCGACCCTGCGCAGCGACGTCCCGGCGTTCCGCCCCGGTGACACGCTCGAGGTCCACGTACGAGTCGTCGAAGGCAACCGCTCCCGTGTCCAGGTCTTCAAGGGGTTCGTGCTGCGGCGGCAGGGCAGCGGCGCCCGCGAGACCTTCACGGTCCGCAAGGTCAGCTACGGCGTCGGCGTCGAGCGCACCTTCCCGGTGCACAGCCCGGTCATCGAGAAGATCGTGCTCGTGACCCGCGGTGACGTGCGTCGCGCCAAGCTCTACTACATGCGCGACCTGCGCGGCAAGGCCGCCCGCATCCGCGAGAAGCGTGAGGCGACCCCCGCGAAGTAACCCAAGTCTTTACCGAAAGGCCCGTGCACCGCACGGGCTTTTCGGCTTTGCGGGGCCATTTCCTTTATGTGGAACGACTCGCGCATGGGTGTAACGTCGGTCGAGGCTTGTCGAGCCGTTCCATCATCTAGGCTCGTCAGCGATGACTAGCGAGGACCAGGAGTACGGCGCTTCGCGCCGCCCTGTCGAGGACGAGGTGGACGTGGTCGCCGAAGAGACTCAGAAGCCGGCAAAGGGCGACAAGGAGAAGAAGGGGTCGTTCTGGAAAGAACTGCCCGTTCTTGTTGTTGTGGCCCTCGTGCTGGCCCTGATCATCAAGACGTTCGTGATCCAGGCCTTCTACATTCCGTCGGAGTCCATGGAGAACACCCTGCTCAAGAACGACAGGGTCCTGGTCAACAAGCTCGTCTACCACACCCGTGACATCGAGCGCGGTGACGTCGTGGTCTTCTCCGGCGTCGACTCCTGGGACGGCGAGTTCGAGATGGAGGAGCCGTCCAACCCGATCGCGGCCTTCTTCCGCTGGGTGGGCACGGCGTTCGGCGTCGTGCCGGGCGAGAAGGACTACATCAAGCGGGTCATCGGCGTCGGCGGCGACCACGTCAAGTGCTGCGACTCCAAGGGGCGCATCACGGTCAACGGCACGGCCATCGACGAGGAGAGCTACCTCTACCCGGGCAACGTGCCGTCCGACAGGTTCTTCGACATCACCGTGCCGCCCGGCCGGCTGTGGGTGATGGGTGACCATCGTTCCGTCTCGCTCGACTCGCGCTCGCACACAGGTGACCAGGGCGGCGGCTCGATCCCCGAAGGTCAGGTCATCGGCCGGGCCTTCGTGATCGTCTGGCCGTTCAACCGGGCGGGAGTGTTGTCCATACCCGACACGTTCGCGCAGCCCGCACTTCAGGCACTTGGCGAGTCCGTACCGCTGGTGGCCGGGTTCGGGCTGGCCGTACCCTTGGTCCTGGTTCGTCGGCGCCGGTTGGGGAGGAAGCGCTGATGGCCGTCACCAAGAAGGCGGAGGGCGTGGCCAAAGAGAAGAAGAAGGGCGGCTTCCGGGAGACCGTCCTGCTGCTCGTGCTCGGCGTGGGCATCGCGCTGCTGCTGCAGGCGTTCGTGATCGGGTCGTTCTACATCCCGTCGGAGTCGATGGAGAACACCCTGCTGATCAACGACCGGGTGTTCGTCAACAAGCTGGCGGGCGATCCCGCGCGCGGCGACATCGTGGTGTTCAAGGGCTGGCGTACCGGCGAGGACACCATCAAGCGCGTCATCGGCGTCGGCGGCGACAAGGTGGTCTGCTGCGACTCCAAGCACCGCATCAGCGTCAACGGCACCCCCCTCGACGAGGAGTCCTACCTCTACCCCGGTGACTTCGGCGGCGGCGACAAGTTCAGCGTCACCGTCCCGGCGGGCAAGTTGTGGCTGATGGGCGACCACCGCACCGCCTCGGCCGACTCGCGCGCCCACATGGACGAGCCCGGCGGCGGCTTCATCTCCGTCGACGACGTGATCGGCAAGGCGGTCGTCCGCTACTGGCCGCTGTCGCGCGGCTACCTGTTCTCCACGCCCGAGACTTTCGACAAGGTCAAGTAGGGGGCTTTCGGTCGCGGTTTGCGGCGAATGGGGCGTACGCTGCCAGTGTCATGACAGTTGCGTTCCGCCCTCGACCGAGCGTCGTCCGGCGCGATTCCGGACTCTACGCCTATGAGCGGGCGCTGGCCCGCCGTGGGCTGACCCCGATCGCCGGGGTCGACGAGGCGGGCCGCGGCGCCTGCGCCGGTCCGCTGGTCGTCGCCGCCGTCGTCCTGCGCAAGGAGGTCAACGGCCTCGGCGACTCCAAGCTGCTGTCAGCGCCCGTGCGCGAGCGTCTGTACGATCGCATCCTGGCCACCGCCCACGTGGGCGTCGTGGTGATCCCGGCCGCCGAGATCGACGCGAGGGGCCTGCACAAGAGCAATGTGTCAGGAATGCGGCGGGCCGTCGCGCGGTTGCCCTGTGACCCGGAGTACATCCTCACGGACGGCTTCCCGGTGCCCGGCCTGCCGGCGCCGTCCCTGGCGGTGTGGAAGGGGGACCAGGTGGCCGCCTGCGTGGCGGCCGCGTCGATCGTGGCCAAGGTGACGAGGGACCGCCTGATGGTCGAGCTGGATCGAAGATTCCCTCAGTACGGTTTCGCCGAGCACAAGGGGTATGTCACGCCAGGACATCGTTTGGCACTGGAGAGACATGGCCCGTGCCCCGAACACCGTTACTCCTTCGTCACGGTGGCCAGGGGCATGGGTGAAAATGAAATGGGGGCCGGGGTTGCCTGAGCAGGCGAACCGGGGGACCGGTACGACAGGAGGACCGCGATGAGCGCAGAGGATCTCGAAAAATACGAAACCGAGATGGAGCTGCAGCTTTACCGCGAATACCGTGATGTCGTCGGGTTGTTCACATACGTCGTGGAGACCGAGCGTCGGTTCTACCTGACCAACTCGGTCGACCTCGACGTCCGTACCGCGGAGAACGGCGACGTCTTCTTCGACGTGAAGATGCAGGACGCCTGGGTGTGGGACATGTACCGGCCGGCGCGGTTCGTGAAGAACGTGCGGGTGGTCACGTTCAAGGATGTGAACGTGGAAGAGCTGGCCAAGGCCGACCTGGAGATGCCCAAGGAAGGGTTCTCCGGGTAGGACTAGGGGGATGCCGGCGCCGCGGGGGGCGACGACGGCATCTGACCCTGCCGCCCTGGCGGGACTGCGACCCGCTTCATCTGCTGGGTACGTCGAGGTTCTGGGGGACGTACGGGCCGATGCTGGTTGGCCGTTCGCTCGTTCGTCCGTTCGCGCTCGTTCGTTCCGGTGCGACCTGCGTCCGTTCTCGTGCGACCTGCGCGGGCTCGCTCGCGTAGGGCAACAGGCGGCGTCGTGCGGTGTCGTGCGGCGCGCTTCCTCGCGCGCTGTCGCGCGAGTCCCTTCTCGGACACCGCGCCTTCGCCTGCGCGGGCACCGAGGGGCTCATCGCATCCCGAGCTCGTCCTGGGCGGTCACCAGCCGAACCTGCGCAAATCCGTGAAGTCGCGGCCCAAGACGGCTGGCGGCCCGTGACGTAGAGCGGTGCGACCTCGCTCGCACAAGGCAGCCGGTACCGGTGACGTCGTCATGCGGCCACGATCGTCGGCGTGGCGTGGCGTGGCGTGGCGGGCGCATAGGCGGGCGAACTGGGCGTTAACTAGACCTGTGGCGCGCCGCCCCCATGCGGCAGCCCCCGATCAGGCTTGCTGGGGCCGCAGGACGACCGTGGTGGCCCGCTGCTGCCACGTGCCGTCCGGGAGCTGCCCGTGCCTCCTGCGGACGTCCGGGAGCCGCCCGTACCCCCTCCGCGGCCACCCGCGAGCCTCCCATGCCCCCCGCGGTCGCCAGTGGCGGCTCGCGGTGGCGAGTGCGTGATCTGGCGTGTCGGTCGTGTGGCCATTCCCAGCTGTCCCGCTCCGCTCAGCCTCGCCCCCTCTGTCCCTCTCAGGCAGAGCACCTGCAAGCGGCCTGGTCAGGCAGCGCCTCGCCCTCATCCTGGGGCTTGGGGGCAGAGTCGCGTCTACGCAGGCGTGCGAGCGTCACACCCCTTCGCGCAGCACGTCATCGCCGCCCTCAACTGGCCGGACTTCCACTTCAAGAGGGCCTCAACCCACCGCGCCCGCGGTTATCCACAACCCCGGCCCACCCTGCGCCCCCCATCCCCAGAATCCCGTTCGCCTCCCTCCGATGCCCCCGTCATCCGCCAAGGTCGGTCACCGAACAACCGGCGAACAGACGGACGGAGGCGGCGCATGGCCCCCAAAGATGAGCTCGGCAAGCAAGGCGAAGATCTAGCCGCGATCTACCTGGAAGCCAAGGGGATGACGATCCTCGAACGCAACTGGCGTTGTCGCCGAGGTGAGATCGACATCATCGCCGTGGACGGCCAGATCCTGGTGGTCGTCGAGGTCAAGACCCGATCGAGCAGATCCCACGGCACAGCCCTGGAGTCCGTGAACCGCGCCAAGCTGGCGCGGCTCCGCATGCTGGCAGCCAAATGGCTGTCCGCGCAGTCCCGCTCCTTCGGCGCCGTACGCATCGACGTGATCGCCCTGGAGCGCTTCGCGGGCAACTTCGCCCTGCGCCACATACGGGGGGCGATCTAGATGGCCGTGGCCCGTACCCGCAGCGTGGCGCTGGTCGGAGTGAGCGGCCGCAGCGTCGAGGTGGAGGCCGACGTGGGCAACGGCTTGGCCGGCATCCACCTCATCGGCCTCCCCGACACGGCGCTCAGCGAGGCCCGCGACCGGGTGCGTTCCGCGGTGGTCAACAGCAGCTATCCGTGGCCGGACGCCCGCATCACCGTCAGCCTCTTCCCTGCCAGCCTGCCCAAACGCGGTTCCCAGTTCGACCTGGCCATCGCCATGGCCATCCTGGGGGCCGCCGGGGTCGTCCCGCCCGAGCGCATCGCCGAGCCGTTCTTCCTCGGCGAGCTCGGCCTCGACGGCCGCATCAGGCCCGTACGCGGCGTGCTCCCGTCGATCCTGGGCGCCGCGGCAGCGCACGGAGAGGCCACGGTCATCGTCCCGTCGGGGAACTCGGGCGAAGCCGGCCTGGTCCCCGACGTGAAGGTGATCCCGGTGGCCGACCTGCGCCAGTTGGTGGAGTGGCTACGCAAAGGCGACGATCCACCCCAACCCGAGATCGATGCCCGCATCGAGACGCCCGAGCCCACCTCCCGGCCCGCTGTCGATCTGGCGGACGTCGTCGGCCAGCCCGTGGCCCGCCGAGCGCTCGAAGTCTGCGCGGCCGGCGGCCACAACCTGTGGATGGTGGGCCCGCCCGGCACCGGCAAGACCCTCCTGGCCGAACGCCTTCCCACCCTCCTGCCGGACCTGGAGCTCGACCACGCCTTGGAGGTCACGGCCATCCACTCGGTCGCGGGACTGCTGCCGCCCGACAGTCCCATGATCAATCGTCCGCCGTTCGTCAGCCCTCATCACACGGCGACCGCCGCCGCGATCATCGGTGGCGGCAGCACGTTCGTCCGTCCGGGTGCGGTCTCCCTCGCGCACAGGGGTCTGTTGTTCATGGACGAGGCCCCCGAGTTCCCCCGTCACGTCCTCGACTCGCTGCGGCAGCCGCTGGAGTCGGGGCGCGTCACCGTGTCCAGATCCGCGGCCTCGGTCACGTTCCCCGCCCGGTTCATGCTGGTCCTGGCCGCCAACCCGTGCCCCTGCGCCCAGGCCGACGGCAAGGCCGCCGCCACCTGCCGCTGCTCGCCCACCACCAGACGCCGATACCTGGGCAGACTCTCCGGCCCTCTTCTCGACCGCATCGACATGAAGGTGACCGTCGCTCGGTCGTCCCGGCGTGAGCTGCTGGCCGACCGCCATTTCGTCGAATCCAGCAAGACGGTGGCAGAGCGGGTCCTGCTGGCCCGCGAACGTGCCGTCAAACGCCTCGCCGACACCCCCTGGCGGACGAACGCCGAGATCCCCTCCTCAGTCCTCCACGCCGACTACCGCCCGTCCGACGCGGCCATGCAGCCCATGACCTCCTGCCTCGACTCGGGCTCACTCACCGCCCGCGGCCTCGACCGGGCCCTCCGCGTCGCCTGGACCCTCGCCGACCTCGCCGGCAAGGCGCGCCCCGAAGAGGACGAGACCGCCGCCGCCCTCGGCTTCTGGCTGGGGGTAAGGCCGTGATCCCCGCTCAGCCCGTACAGGCTGGCCTGCCCGCAGGCCGCTCGTCCGTCCACCAAGAAGATCACCAGGAGGCCCTGTGACCAGTTCGGAACGTGAGGCGCGTGCGGCTCTCATGCGAGCCGCCGACGTGGGCGACACCACCATGGGCCGCCTGGTGAGGCACCTGGGCGCCCTTGGCGCGGTGGAGGCGATCCGCGAGCGCACCCTGCCGTCGGCCTTCATCGCTCAGGAGGCCCGGCAGGAACGCCCGTGCGACCTGTCCGGCAGGCTGAACGCCTGGTTCGTCCGCCTGGCGGCGTCGAAACCGGCCGCCGACCTGGAAGCCGGAGCGCAGGCCGGGGCCAGGCTCATCATCCCGGGCGACGCCGAATGGCCCACCCAGCTGGACGACCTCGGCCCGAGCCGTCCCCTCGGCCTCTGGCTGCACGGCACCGCCGACCTCCGCTTCGCCTGTCTCAAATCCGTGGCCGTCGTAGGAGCACGAGCCGCCACCCAGTACGGGCTGCACATCGCGGCCGGCTTCGGCATCGGCCTCAGCGAAGCAGGCTGGTCGGTCGTGTCCGGCGGCGCGTACGGGGTCGATGGCGCGGCTCACAAGGGCGCTCTGCTGGCCGACGCGCCCACGGTGGTCGTACTGGCCTGCGGAGTGGACGTCTGCTACCCCAGCGGTCATCAGGACCTGTTCGCCCGGGCCCGTGACCAGGGTGTCGTGATCAGCGAATGCCCACCCGGCGTTCATCCCACCCGAGCCCGCTTCCTGATCAGGAACCGCCTCATAGCCGCCCTCACCCGGGGAACGGCCGTAGTGGAGGCAGCCCTGCGCAGCGGCGCCCTGAACACCGCCGGTCACGCGCTCTCCCTCAACAGGCATCTGGGTGCCGTACCGGGCCCCACCACGTCCGCCCTGTCAGCCGGCTGCCACAAACTGCTGCGCGAACGTAAGGCAGTGTGCGTGACCACCCCGGAGGAGATGATCGAGCTCGTCGGCGTCATGGGCGACGACCTGGCCGCACAACCCAGGACGCCCGTCGTCGCCCGTGACCGCCTCAGCGAATCCACCAAGCGAGTCCTGGACGCCATCCCCAACCGAGGCGGCGCGGGCCCCGCGTCGATAGCGGTGTCGGCGGGCGTCAGCATGGAGATCACGCTGAGCGCCCTGGGCGGCCTGGCCGCCGCCGGCTACATCGAACGAACGGCAGGCGGCTGGCGTCTCCGCAAGACCACCGTCAGCTACCTGAAAGCCCCCGAATCCATCGCCCTGGACCCACCTCCCGCGAACGAAGCCCCAGCCACGGACCCACCCCCGCCTTCGGAAGACGACTCCCTACCCCCGCCCCACCCGCAAGAATTCGCGGCAACCTCGGGGCGCATGCGGACCAAGTGACGAAGTCATGAGGTGAGATGGTGAGGGAAGGATCACGAGACGTTGAAGGGGCAGCGCCGGGCAGTGGCGACATCACCTGTGCAAGACGCGGATGACGACGACCCGACATGCGGACGGCGCGGGCACCGCGATGCGACGGAGACCTGCGCGTGGGGACGGTGGATGAAGCCTTGAACGACGACCCGAACGTGAACGACAGTGCGCCCGGCGACTCGAACGACGATCTGAATGCCTATGAGGTCCTCGCCGAGTTCGAGAGATACCTGCGGTTCGAGCGAGATCTGTCCCCGCACACCGTTCGTGCCTACCTCTCCGACATCACCGCCCTCCTCGATCACCTGAACGGCCGGCTTGAAGGTCTGGACATCGGCGAATTGCGAGGATGGCTGGCCGATCAGCACGGCGCGGGAAAGGCGCGGGCAACGTTGGCACGCAGGACCGCCTGTGTCCGAACCTTCACCGCGTACTGCCATCGGCGCGGCTGGCTGGCCGGCGATCCGGGCCTGTTGCTCGGCAGCGCCAAGGCCCCGCGCCCGTTGCCCGCCGTACTCGACCAGAAGCAGGCACAGACCGTCCTGAACGCGCCCCCCTCCACCGGCGACCCCAAGGACCTCCGAGATCAGGCCATCCTGGAGCTCCTCTACGCCACGGGCGTGCGAGTGGGCGAACTGTGCGCGCTCGACGTCGACGACGTGGACCGGGACCGGCACGTCATACGAGTGCTGGGCAAGGGCCGTAAGGAGCGTTCGGTACCGTTCGGGATTCCGGCGCTCCGAGCGCTGGACCGGTGGTGCATCAACGGACGCCCGATCTGGGTCCGAGAACGTTCCGGGCCGGCCCTCTTCCTCGGAGTACGCGGCGGCCGGATCGACGCGGGGACCGTACGACGGGTGGTGCACGCGCGACTGGCCGAGTCCGAGGGCACCCCCGACATGGGCCCGCACGGCCTGAGACACACCGCGGCAACGCACCTGCTCGAAGGCGGTGCGGACCTTCGAAGCGTCCAGGAACTACTCGGCCACGCCTCCCTCAACACAACCCAGATCTACACCCACGTCTCGATCGACCGCCTCCGCACCGCATACCGCCAAGCCCACCCAAGAGCCTGACCCAAGCCTCAGCGTCACCCCTCTTCCTGATCACTCCCATTTCCGCCCCTCTCAGGAGACCCACGGCCCAAGAGCCTTGGAACGTCGGTGCACGGGCTGCAAAGGCAGGGCCGAGCAGAGACACAGGCGCTCTGAAACCCAACACCCAAACCTGAAGTCGCAGCCGTCCTGAGTTACGACCGTCAGGAGACACGACCGTCTGGTGCCACAGGAGCAGGGGAGACACGGGCAGTCCGGTAGTCATGGCCGGTCCAGAAACCCAGGCGCCGGGAAACACCGCCGTACGGAAACCCGGCCCTCCGGAGGCAGGGCCGTCGGAAGGTTGCGACGTGAAGACCACAAGGGACGAGATCACGGTTGTGTCGGGAGGCGAGGCCCTGGAGAGGCACGAGGGCGCGGCTATTTGAGGCCTTGGCGGCGCGAGGTAGTGGTGACTACCGGGCCGAGGAGCGCTGTTGCTGTGGCGCGTAGTGGGGAGACGCGGGGATCTGATGCAGCTGTGTGATGGGTGCGTCGTGGTGTAGGGACGACCACAGGAATGCGAGGCATGGGCGTCGCAGGCCGCGTGAGCGGGAGGTCATGAAGGTGCGACGACAGCGTTGAGGCCTGGGGCGCAGAGGGTTGATGGTGGTCGCTGCTTGGGCTTGGGCGAGGTGCATTGCCTTCAGGGGGAGAGGGCGTGGGGCTGCACTTGCCGAAGGGGACTCCTCTTCAGTCGTAGAGAAGCGTTTGGGTGCAGCTCTTCTGCAGGGACCCAACGACCTGGCCGACGCCGAAGCTGCCCTCAAGCTCCGCGCCCTCACGCGTTCAGAGCCGCGCCTCCAAACGCTCTTGCAAAGGCGCGTAGTCATGGCCCGGGAACATCTCCGGAAACACGCGCAGCACTTCGGACAGGTGTCGCGCGGTGTCGTGGAACTCGGGCTCCTTGAAATCGACCTCGGCGAAGAGATACTGCCACTGATAGGCACCCTTGGTGATCAGTAGGTTCTCCAGGTAACCCGCGTAGTCGAGGTCGAGCAGCTCGAGGCGTTCGTGGTTCATGTCGTAGAGCCACACCTGCGGGTCGTCCCCGCCGGGTGTGATGCGCAGTGCGGTGAGCCGGGCCGTTCCGGCCATCGGCTCCTGGTCCAGAAAGCGAAGCTGACCAAGCACCTCCATCTTCACGGGGTCCCTGCTGATCGTCCCGAAAGCGTCCTGCGGCACCTCGCCCCTCAGCAGCGCCCAGTGCAAGTGATTGAGGCAGAACTCACCCCTCAGATCAGGTTCGCTCATGCTGTACCAGAACACTTGCACCCTGTCGGCCGCAAAGAAGTACTCGCGAACGCCAGGCGCCAAGGTCAGCCCGGTTCGCTCGGCGATGTCTCCGAACACCCAGTCGGGGTCTCTGAGCACATCGAGAGTGGTCGGTCGAAGCTCAGCCTTCTCCACGTGGACGAAGTCACTGCTCTTGAGCTCATCGATCGCCCGTCCGCATCGGGCGAGATAGTCATCCTGCACAGCCACCGCCGGTCTTCGGGTCAACGTGTCCCCAGCATCCTTCCAGCCGCTCGGTGACCTGTTCGGACGATCAAGAAACCGGCCACACCGATCAGGTCTCAGAGCCTCTCAGACAGCTGCGGCCTACCCGACCAACAGTGACAAAGCACCGAATCCAACAGGGTGCAGCTCTTTCTCAGGGATTCGATTGATCAGGCAGTAAAGCCGAGTTTGTCCTGGTAGCGGGTCGGGTGAACCCGGAGGTGCTCTTGAGCGAGATGGAAGCGCCAGTAGGCATCGAAGTCACCGTTCGCGATCATGGCCCGGAGCGTGAGGACGGCCTCGGCGCCGGACAGGCCCCAACGGGCACCGGTGATGTCGAGGCGGTCGCCGATCAGATGGCGGCAGGCCCCCTCGATAACGCCGGTGGCGATCGGCCAGGCGGCCGCCAGGGCCCGGTCATAGCGCAAGAACGCGGCGTTGCCCCTCAGATAGCGGATGCAGGCCTCCACGCCGCCGCGGCGATCGCGGGCCAGGCCGACGGCGCCGGCTTGAGCGTCGATACCGGCCACGGTTTCATCGACGTGACCGGCCAGCACGGCGAGCGCATGAGTGGCCACCCACTCCTCAGCGGCCGGATCACCGCCCGTGTGCAGGCACCACGCCGCCTTCCACAGATACTCCAGCACGTGGATCACATCGATGACGACGTTGATCCGCACACCGCGGCGCTCGGCCTCGGCATGAACGAGGTCGAGCTGATGGCGGGCGCTCGACCAGAACCACCCAGGTCCGCGCATGGGCCGGGTCGCTGGCCTCGGCCTGGTCGAACACCGATCCGATCACCTCGTCGGGGTCGGCGGACACCGACCCGCACAGCCACTTGCCGCGGGCCTTGGGTCCGGGTCGCAGTGGCCGATGGCCGTGCTGTCCGCCGGGAACGGCGATCACATCATGGCCGCGTCGAGGTGCGGGCTCGGCGTCGTAGACCACGCCCAGAGTGGCCATGCGCTTGCGGCAGGACTTCTACCCGGCGGCCAGGCGGCTGCGGAACCGGGGCCGGGCGCGAGCGGCGGCCCGGGCGGTGCCGGGCCGCAACGCCTCCGGGCGCATCACCACGCCCTTGCCGTCGATCGAGATGACCAGCAACTCTTCAGACGTGCGCGGCAGCGGGATCCGCTGCTGGTAGAAGGCATCGATATCGGCCGCGGCGGCCACCACCGCCTCTTCGAGCCGCCGTTTGCCGATCACCGGCCCGCACCGGGCGGTGATCGCGCTCTTGGCCGCGTCGAACGACCCGCGCACCGCCTCGGCCACCGCCAGGCGGGCCAGCCCATGGCTATGCCGTCCCCCCGGCAACGACAACGCCGCATCGGCCGGACACACATTCGGCATGCCCGGGGCGCGCCAGGCGCATCGCGTGACGGTCACCGTCCCGAAGAGCGTGGACAGCAGCCGGTGATCGCCTGCTTCCAGCCGGCGGCGCACCATCTGGCCGACGCCGGCCACCCCGCCGGCCTTCCCCGCCGCACGGGCCGTGATCGCCGCCTGGCGCTCACGCTCCGCCCGCAGGCCCAGGTGGGCCTGCAGCAGCAGGCGCAGCAGCTCACGTCCCCGCTCGGCGAGCATCTCCTCCACAAGGTCATGGGTGAGCGTCTCGTCCGCGGGATCGGCGAGCTGTCCGATCAGACAGTTGAAGGTGTTCTGCGCGGACGCAAAGCAGTCAGCCGGCACGGCAGTGTCGTACGGTTCCATCACGGGCTCTTCCTCCGGCGGGTTCGGGCAGGGTCGCACCTTCGAACCTGACGGCGGAAGAGCCCTCGGGTAATCACCCCGCCGGTGAGGAGGGGGTGATGTCACCCCGGGCTACCGGAGATGTTCTACCGGGTGAGCTGGGCGGCCACCTGCTCGGTCACCACGAACAGGCCGGGGGCGTCCTCGCTCAGCCAGCCCCGCTCAGCCAGCCGCTTCAGCTTCGACCGCAGGCCCTCGACCTTGGCTGCCCGCACCGGCAGCCCCAACGCCGCCACGATCTTTTTGGCCCGCATCGCGCCACCGGCATCGACCAGTACCTCCAGCACATCCTGGTAGGTCCGAGGCAACACCGATGCGCCTATGCCCGGCCGCCACCGCGGCACCGTCATCACCCCGATCGGCGAGGTGCCCGAGTCCGGGGCCGCCCCCTCCACCTCGTCCACGCGCTGGGGGCCGTCCACCGCGACGCCGCCGGACGGCTGCTCTACCGGACCAGCCGCCTGGTCCAGGATCTCCGCCACCGTCTCCCGCGTGGTCACCAGCCGGGACACCAGCTCTTCCTCGGCCGCCAACCGCTCCCGCAACCGCTCGATCTGTTCCCGGATCACCTCCGCCCGTTCCCGGGCCGCCGCCTCCCGCCGAGCCAGTTCCTCCAGCAATGAGCCCACCGCGATCGCCTCCACCCCGCACGGTAGAAGACGAACCAGCTCACGACCACACCCTCAACGCCCCAGGTCAACAAGTCCCTGAGGAAGAGCTACACCCTTCTGGTTTTTGGGGTTTGCGGTGCTGGCCTCGTCTTGGGCTGAGGGGCCTCTTGCGGGGGCGGCGGTGGCGGCGCAGGGCTGTGATCAGGAGAGCGGCTCCGAGCAGGGTGCCCAGTCCGATTGCTGGGGCTGTGGGGGTGGAGGCCGCATGTGTCAGTAGCTGGATGACGGAGGTGAGGGGTGTGGCGGGGGAGTGGGTGGGGGTGTGCTGCCGATTCGGTGTTGGGGCTGATGCGGGGTGGAGGGGGTGCTTGCCGGGGGGTGTCTGGGGGCTGGAGGTTGTGGTTTCGGGGGTGATGGCGGAGGCCTGGGGCCGCTGGTTTGAGGGGGTCAGTGCCTGGATGGGTGGAGAGATGGCGGATGGGGGCGGGGTTTGGGGCTTGGAGGGTGGGGGTTGGAGCTGAGAAACCGTGAGCAGGCTGGGCGGCATTGGGACGAGGAGCGCGGGTGGGGGCGGGAGATGGGCGCCAGACGGGGTCGAGTACCGGGGGTTAGGCAGGTACGGGCGTAGAGGAGCGGACAGGTACGGGCATAGGAGGGCGGACAGATTCGGGCGGGGGAAGGTGGTGGGCAGGTTGGGGAGCCCGACAGTCGTGAGGGGGGGTGGTGAGGTGATGAGGTCAGAGCCTTCGGAGGGTGGGGTGAGGGTGGCTTGCGAGGAGTTGGGGTGGGTGAGGGGGAGCGGGGTGATCAGGGGTTTGGCGGGGGTGGGCCAGAGGGGGAGGAGGCGGATCAGGGCGCGGCCCAGGAGGAGCAGGGGGTCCAGGTAGCGGGAGCTCTGGAGGAGGCCCCAGTGCAGGCATGACTCCTGGCAGTGGCCTTGGATCGCCTGTACGACTCCCAAGGGATCGCCCATGGTGATCGGCTGGCCCGGCTTCACCGAGGCTGTGACCGGTAGGTACGTCGTGCGGAGGCCGCCTGGGTGGTCAATGGTGACGACTCCCCTTCCGCCTACTGAGCCTGCGTAGCGGATGGTGCCTGGGCCTGCCGCGAGGACGGGGGCTTCGGCGGGGGCGGCGAGGTCTACGCCTCGGTGTCCGGCCAGCCATGGTGCGGGGGGTGGGGCGAAGCGGCGCAGGATGCGCGGATTGCCGTCCAGCGGCCAGCGCCATGTGGGTGGGGCGGCCTTTGCTGGAGCAGCGAGGATGACGACCGCCGTGAGCGTGGTCATGGCCGTGAGGAGGGCCAGGGGGCTCAGGGCTTGGCGTGCCATGTTCTGGGGGCGGTGCCTCGGGGGTGGAGGCGCTGGGCGACGGGACATGGCGGGAAGTGTGCTGGGGGCGGCCTCTGGGCGTGGAGGCGAGCGGGGTTCTGTGGATGAAGGGGAGTGGGGCGGCCGAGGCTGTGGACGGTGGTGGAGGAGAAGGAGGTGGAGGAGAAGGTTGCGGACGGTCGAAGCGCGGCGGCGGACGGTAGGAGTTGTGGGCGATGGGCGATGGGCGATGGGCGATGGGCGATGGGCGATGGGCGATGGGCGATGGGCGGTGGGCGGTGGGCAACGGCGATGTCGGTGGTGGCGGGAAGCGTCGGTGGAGGTAGGGGCGGGGGTTGGGGGTGCTTTGGGGTTGGGTTGGGGGGAGGTGCTCTGGGTGGAGGGGGCGGCGTACTGGGGTTAGAGGACGGTGTGGCGCTTGGATTCGATGAGGTGGGTCAGGGGGTCGGGGACCGGGGTGGGGGCGGGGTGGTGGGGGTGGACGGAGTTGGGGCGGGTGGGGCGTAGGGGGGAGAGCCAGATCCAGAGGGTGCTCAGGGCTACGCCTGCGGCGCAGATGAGGATGACCGGGCGCAGGCCCAGGAGTTCGGCCAGGAGGCCGCCGCTCAGGCCTCCGAGGGCCAGTACGCCCTGTACGGCGAACGTCATGGTGGCGTTCACGCGGCCCCTGAGTGCGGTGGGGGTGTCGCGGAGGGTGATCGCGCCCATGCAGGTGGCGAAGGCGACGACGATGACGCCGGTCATGATGCCGGTCAGGGCGAGGAGGGTGAGCTTCATCCAGAGGGGGCCGGACAGGAGGCCGACGGCGAGGATCTCCAGCGGGAAGAACAGGACCGAGACGAGCAGGACACGGTTCTCGCCGTAGCGCTTGGACAGGCGGGAGGTGAGCCAGGCGCCCAGGAGGCCGCCCAGGCCGCTCAGGGCCGTGAGGAAGCCGATCATGCCCTTGGGGATGCCGAGGGTGTTGACCATGTAGAGCATGTACACGGCGGTGTACGCCATGGCGAAGAAGTTGATCGTCACGCCGGCGCCCAGCAGGGCTCGGAGCGTGGGGTGGGTGAGGCTGGTACGCAGGCCCTCCACGATGTCGGGCCACATGCCGGTCGAGCGGGTGGGCTCGTTGTGCTCCGGGGTGCGGATCGAGCGCAGGAGGAGGGCGGAGGCGAGGAAGGACAACGCCTCCGCCAGTACGGCGAACGGCGCCGTGAGCGTCTGCACCAGCAGGCCGGCCAGGCCGGGGCCGCCGACCGAGGCCACCGAGTACGAGGCGTGGAAGCCGGCCATGGCCTCGGTGCGCTGCGACGGGTCCACGGTCGCGGCCACGTAGGGGAAGTTGGCCGACTTGAAGATGACGCCGGCCGTACCGATGACCAGGGCCACCACGATCAGCCACGGCACGGTCAGGACGCCGAACACCCAGGCCAGCGGGACGGTGGCGGCGGCGACGCAGGAGACGAGCTCGCAGGCGATCATCAGCGGGCGGTGGCGGGTGAGCCGGTCGGCGATGGCGCCCGACTGGAGGCCGAACAGCAGGGCGGGCACCGAGGCGGCGGCGGTCAGCAGTCCCATCTCGGCGGGGGAGGCGGTCAGCAGCGTGACGGCGGTCAGGGGTACGGCCAGCTTGGAGACCTCCGAGCCGGTGATCGAGATCGTGCGGGCGCCCCACAGCAGGCGGTAGTCGCGCTGCTTGCGGAGGGGGAGGGGGGAGGTCGCGTCCATGCTCAGGGTCTCCAGCGGGTGGGGTCTTGGAGGGAGTTCGGGAGATGTGAAAGGAAGACTTCATAAGTATGAAGGGATCCCTTCAGAGTTGTAAAGGGAATGCTTCACATCTGTCGGCGGGTACCTTTGGCACATGACGCAGGACATGGAGGGGCTCAGCGATCCCAAGATGATGCGGGCGCTGGCTCACCCGGCGAGGCTGATGATCCTCAACCGGCTCGGTGTGGAAGGCAGTGCCACGGCCACCGAGGTGGCGGAGATCGCGGGGATCACGCCCAGCGCCGCCAGCTACCACCTGCGCATGCTGGCCAAGTACGGGTTCGTCGAGGACGCCCCGCCCAGAGGTGACGGGCGGGAACGGTTGTGGAGATCGACGCACAAGCCGTTCAGCGTGGGAGTCCTGCCGGACGACCAGCCGGAGGTCCGGGACGCCAAGAACATGCTGATCAACGCGTTCCGGAAGGAAGCCGGCGACGAGGCGGACCGGGCCCTGGCCAGAACGGTGCACGAGCCGGACGAATGGCGCGACGTGACCCGGTTCGGCCGTACCCGGATCAGGGTTGACGCGGGCGAGATGGGGCGGCTGAGCGAGGAGATCGAGAAGCTGCTGGAGCCGTACATCGCTCATCAGCGCAGCCCCGAGGACGCGCCGAGCGGGGCCAGGGTCGCCGAGGCGCAGATCAATCTCTTCCCGCTCGCCCCGAGGGTGACCCCGGGGTTGCCCACCGAGGATCACGATGCGGGCTGAGCCGTACCGGGAATGTCGGTTTGACCTCAGACGGTCAGCCTGGGGCGGTGTGGGAGGTAGACTTTTCGATGGCCTGTGGCAACAGGCCGACTTCGCATGCCCCGTTGCGGACCGCACCCTCGGTCCGGGCCTCGGCCCGGCTGGAGCGGTTTTGGGGCATCAGGGCGGTAGACAACGCGCTGCCGCGGCACAACCGAGAACCGCGCCCATCCGCAGGGCGCCCAGACCTGGAGGACCATCACATGGCCCCCGTCGTCACCATGCGACAGCTGCTCGAGAGCGGCGTTCACTTCGGCCACCAGACCCGCCGGTGGAACCCGAAGATGAAGCGCTTCATCTTCACCGAGCGCAACGGCATCTACATCATCGACCTGCAGAAGTCGCTGTCGTACATCGACCGTGCCTACGACTTCGTCAAGGAGACCGTCGCCCACGGCGGCACGATCCTGTTCATCGGCACCAAGAAGCAGGCTCAGGAGGCCATCTCCGAGCAGGCCGCGCGGGTCGGGATGCCGTACGTGAACCAGCGCTGGCTAGGCGGCATGCTCACCAACTTCTCCACCGTGCACAAGAGGCTTCAGCGTCTGAAGGAGCTCGAGGAGCTCGACTTCGACAACGTCGCCGGCTCGGGGCTCACCAAGAAGGAGCTCCTCATGCGCCGTCGTGAGAAGGACAAGCTTGAGCGCACGCTCGGCGGCATCCGCGACATGGGCCGCGTGCCCAGCGCGGTGTGGGTCGTGGACACGAAGAAGGAGCACATCGCGATCAGCGAGGCCAAGAAGCTTGGCATCCCGGTCGTCGCGATCCTCGACACCAACTGCGACCCCGACGAGGTCGACTACCCGATCCCGGGCAACGACGACGCCATCCGCGCCGTCGGCCTGCTGACCCGGGTCGTCGCCGACGGTGTCGCCGCCGGTCTGATGGCTCGCTCCGGCGCCGCCCGCGGTGACGAGAAGCCGGCCGCCGCCGAGCCGCTGGCCGAGTGGGAGCGCGAGCTCATCGAGCAGGGCCAGGGTCAGGCCGCCGCCGCGGAGGAGGCCGCTCCTGAGGCCGCCGCCGAGGAGGCTCCCGCCGCTGAGGCCCCTGCCGCCGAGGCCCCTGCCGACGAGGCTCCGGCCGCTGAGGCTCCCGCCGAGGCTGCTCCGGCCGCTGAGGCTCCGGAGGCCGCTGAGGCCGCCGAGTCCGAGCCGCAGGCCTGAGACCCGGTCGCCGGGTTCGGTCGTGAGGCCGGGCACGGTTGAGTGACATGGTTCAGGCGCCGGCTCCGCGCCACCGGTCGGCATCGACCGCGGCGCGGGGCGGGCGCCGGGCTGAGCGAGGGTCCAGCGGGCCGAGGTCCCGCAAGGGCTGAGAGGTCCAGCGGGGCCGACGTTCCGCCGGGCTGAGGTCCCGCAAGGGGCTGAGCGAAGGTTCGCCGGGCCGAGGTCCTGTTGGGGCTGAGGGGTTCGAAGGGCAAGGTACGCGTCTCGGCCGGGCAAACGGCCCGGCCAGGACGGCGAGCCGGGCAGGACGGCACCCTCGCCGAGGCGGTAGGCCAAGGCAGGATGACCATCGGCCCGGAGCGATAAGCCGAGCCTCGCTGGGCAGTATGCCGGGCGAGGCGGAGCGGAGCTCCACCGGCGGGCATCCGCCCCGGACAGGCGCAAACCCGGGCAAGACCCCAGGATCGACCCGGCCCGAGCCCAGGCTCAGGCCAGGATCAAGGTCCCGGGGGCCGACCCGGGCCCGAGCCGAGGTTCAGGCCGGAGGCGACGGCCCGAAGGTCTGGCTCAGGCCGAAGGCGACCGTCCGAGGTCTGGCTCAGGCCGGAGGTGACGGTCCGGGACTCGCTCAAAGGCCCGAGCCGGGGCTCTGGCTCAGGTGAAGGCGCAGGCCCGGGCCTAGGCTGGGGTGGGGGCGGTACGAGAGCACGACCCGAGCACCGCCGCCTGAGACCGAGCAGAGCCGGACCACGCAAGACCGATCCGGACGCAAGACCGATCCAGACCATGCCTGACTGTGCAAGACCCAGCAAGACCCAGCGAGACCGAGTCTGACCGAGCAGAGCCGGACCGTACGACCCGCGCACGACAAGGCCCTGCTTCCCGGTACGGCACACGCCTGCCGTACCGACCAGGGGAGGGCGCCCCGGGCGTCCACCCCGATCCACGACGACGACGAAATCCCACAAGGAAAAAGAGCAATGGCTTCCGTGAACATGGCCGACGTCAAGCGGCTTCGCGAGATCACCGCTGCCGGCATGATGGACTGCAAGAGGGCGCTTGAGGAGTCCGACGGCGACTTCGACCGCGCCATCGAGCTCCTGCGTCTCAAGGGCGCCAAGGACGTGGGCAAGCGTGAGGCCCGTACGGCCTCCAACGGCCTCGTCGCGCTGAAGCAGGACAGCGACTCCTCCGCCGCCCTGCTCGAGCTCAACTGCGAGACCGACTTCGTGGCCAAGGGCGAGCGCTTCCAGGAGCTGGCCGCCGGTGTGGTCGCGCACATCCTGGACAGCAAGCCCGCCGACGTGGCGACGCTGCTGGACTCCTCCTTCGACGGCAAGACCGTCAGGGAGCACCTGGACGTGGCCAACGCCGCGCTCGGCGAGAAGATCGAGATCCGCCGCTTCGCCGTGCTCGAGGGCGGCTACATCGGTGCGTACATGCACAAGACCGACCCGGCGCTGCCGCCGGCGGTCGGCGTGCTGGTGCAGCTCGACAAGCCCAACGCCGAGGTCGCCAAGGACATCGCCCAGCACGCCGCGGCGATGGCCCCGCAGTACCTCAAGGCCGACTCCGTCCCCGCCGAGGTCGTCGAGAAGGAGCGCAAGCTCTTCGAGGAGATGACCCGCGAGGAGGGCAAGCCCGAGGCCGCCATCGGCAAGATCGTCGAGGGTCGCGTCAACGGCTGGTACAAGGACTTCACCCTGCTGCAGCAGGCGTTCGTGAAGGACAACAAGAAGAGCGTGGGCAAGTACGCCGACGAGAACGGCGTCGAGGTTCTCGCGTTCGTCCGTTTCAAGGTCGGCCAGGCTTAGGCTTGAGCAAACTGCCTGCCCAGAGTTCCACCCTATGAAGGAGGCCGCCGCCGTGCAGGACCACCGGGAGTCAGCCCACGAATCCACACGGACGGCGGCTTCCTCATCACCCAGCCCGCAGAGTCCACTGAGGTGGAAGCGGGTGATGTTGAAGCTGTCAGGCGAGGCGTTCGCCGGAGACGACCCGCTGGGCATCGACCCGGGAGTCGTCGACCACCTGGCCGACTCGATCACCGAGGCCGTGCGCGAGGGCGTGCAGGTCGCGGTCGTGGTCGGCGGGGGGAACATGTTCCGCGGCGCCACCCTGTCCCAGGGCGGCATCGACCGGGCCAGGGCCGACTACATGGGCATGCTCGGCACGGTGATCAACTGCCTGGCGTTGCAGGACTTCCTGGAGAGGCGGGGTGTCGAGACCCGCGTCCAGACCGCCATCACCATGCAGCAGGTCGCCGAGCCGTTCCTGCCGCGACGCGCGATCAGGCACCTTGAGAAGGGGCGCGTGGTCATCTTCGGCGCGGGGCTCGGGTCGCCGTACTTCTCCACCGACACCGCGGCGTCGCAGCGGGCCCTGGAGATCGGCGCCGAGGCGCTGCTCAAGGGCACGCAGGTCGACGGGATCTACGATTCCGACCCGCGCAAGAACCCCGACGCGGTCCGGTTCGACCATCTTGACTACGGCGAGGTGCTGCTCCGCGACCTCGCGGTCATGGACGCGACCGCGATCAGCCTGTGCAAGGACAACGATCTGCCGATCGTGGTCTTCGACCTGATGGGCGAGGGCAACATCCTGCGAGCGGTACGCGGTGAGAAAATCGGCACGCTGGTGAGTCCCGCAGGCAAATGAGGGAGCTAGCCCGACACCGCCAGCTAGTAGACAGGGAGCCGCTGTGATCGACGAAACCCTCCTCGAAGCCGAGGAAAAGATGGACAAGGCCGTTTCGGTCGCGAAGGAAGACTTCGCCACCATCCGGACCGGCCGGGTCACCCCCGCGATGTTCAACAAGATCAGTGCGGAGTACTACGGCGCTCCGACACCGATCCAGCAGTTGGCCTCGTTCCACGTGCCCGAGGCGCGCATGGTCATCATCCAGCCCTACGACAAGAGTGCGATGGGCGCGATCGAGAAGGCCATTCGCGACTCCGACCTCGGCGTCAACCCGACCGACAACGGCGACGTGATCCGCGTGTCGTTCCCGGAGCTTTCCGAGGAGCGCCGCAAGGAGTACATCAAGGTCGCCAAGAACAAGGGCGAGCACGCCAAGGTGTCGATCCGGAACATCCGTCGTACGGCCAAGGAGGCCCTCGACAAGATGATCAAGGACGGCGAGGCGGGCGAGGACGAGGTCCGTCGCGCGGAGAAGGAACTCGACGACCTCACCCAGAAGCACGTCGCCAAGATCGACGAGCTGCTCAAGCACAAGGAAGCCGAGCTGCTCGAGGTCTGAGCGGCACGCCCTCGCGGCCCTCGCCGGAAGGCGGGGGCCGTGGCACATGGAGAGTGTCTGTGGAAGAACGTACGGCCGGCACCGGCCCGAGCGGCGGCGGCCGTACCGGAAGGAACCTGCCGGCCGCGATCGCGGTGGGTGTGGGGCTGGGGGCGCTGGTCCTCGGCACCCTCTACACGGTCAAGGAGCTCTTCCTCCTGGTGATGGTGGCCTGCGTGGGCGTCGGCGTGCTGGAGCTGACCAAGGCGTTCGCCACCCGCGGGATCAAGGTCCCGGCCGTGCCCGTGCTCGCCGGCCTGGTGGCCATGCAGGCGGGGGCGTACTGGGGCGGGGCCTTCTGGTTGCTGGCGGCCTTCGCGGTGTTCGCGTTCGTGTTGCTGGTCTGGCGGATGTTCAGCGACGGCACGGACGGTTACGTGCGCGACGGCACGGCCTCGGTGTTCACGCTGTTCTACCCGGCGATGCTGGCGGCGTTCGCGGCATTGCTGCTCGCGCCGCCCGACGGCCGTGACCGGGTACTGATCTTCATCGCGGTGACCGTGGCCAGCGACATCGGCGGTTACGCCGCCGGTGTGCTGTTCGGCAGGCACAAGATGACGGTCATCAGCCCGAAGAAGACCTGGGAGGGGTTCGCCGGGTCGATGATCGCCTGCACGCTGGTCGGCGGCTGGCTGGTGACGTGGCTGCTGGACGGCCCGCCCCGGCTGGGCGCGCTGATCGGGGCGCTGGCGGCGCTGCTGGCGACCGTGGGCGACCTCATCGAGTCGATGATCAAGCGGGACCTCGGCATCAAGGACCTCGGCACGATCCTGCCGGGCCACGGCGGCCTGATGGACCGCCTCGACTCGCTGGTGACCACGCTGGTGCCGGTCTGGCTGCTACTGACGCTGTTCCTCTAGCGCCTCCGTGGTCACGGGGGTGAGCCACAACCACCGTACGGCCTCCCCGCCGAACGCGAACCCCGACATGTCTGGCATGTCCGGAGCGTCGGCCCGCATGAGGACCCCCGAGTACTGCGGCCCCAACGGGAACGTCGAAGGCTCGTGGTACCACTTGGCCGTGTGCCCGTGGCCGAGCCAGGTGACCGAGTGCCACGGATACTGCGCCAGCCACACCAGCAGCAGCGCCGCGTCCCTGGGGTCGTCGCGGGTGGCCACGGCCAGCTCGATCCTGGCGTACGCGTCGGGACGGTCGATCCACTGCTCGACCGTCGGCATACGCTGGCAGCTCATCCCCACCGTGGACAACACGGTCAGCTCACGCCCCTCGTACGGGGGCCGTTCGGTGATGCCGACGGTCGGCAGGCGCTCGCCGCTGGCGTCCCAGTAGCGGCCCGCCGGGCCCAGCACCCCGTCGAGATGGCCCATGACGAACTGCTGGAACGACGGCCACGAACCCTCGCCGTGCCGCCAGCGCCAGTAGGACCTGGCGTTGGAGATGCGCGGCCGCAGCCCCTCCAGCGCCTCCGACAACGCCCACGCGAACGGCGACTCGCCCACGGCGTCGCGGGCGTACCCGGGCATGCCCCTGCTCATGTCGGCCCAGCCGGGGATGACCGCGAGCAGGTCGTCGTCCTCGTAGAGGGCGACGCCGTCGCCCTCCTCGAACCACAGGGCGGACAGCTGGCCGAGCGGCCTGCGGCCCTCGGGGTGCAGCGTGTTGCCCCTGGGCATCAGCGGCGGCAGGCCGGAGTTGATCCTGGCCAGGTCGAGCACGGCCGGGGCCGGCCGGTGATTGGCCAGCCATACGGCTCCGTGGACGGCGCCGTCGGGCGAGCACAGGTAAGCTACCGAGGAGTCCTCGTCCCGCTCGACCACGAGCGTGCGGCTGCCGTAGGGGTTACCGGCGGCGAGGACGACCTCGGCCCCACCCTCGCCAGATGCCGACCGGAAAATCGCCATACGAGATGACTGTAGATCGGTTGGTGACCCTGACGCGAGCCGTACCGTGACCAGGAATGCCACCTCGGCCGCAGGCGTTCACTAACCTGGCCGAGGAGAAATCCCGTAAGTCCCCCAAGCCGAGCAACTCCCCAAGCAAAGGCAGGAACGTGTCCCAGCAGCCAGGCCAGCTCACCTTCGTCGCGCCGCGGCGGGCCAAGCCCGCGCGGCATCTGGCGGACCTGTCGATGGCCGACCGCCGGGCCGCGGTCACCGAGCTGGGGGAGAAGGCGTTCCGCGCCGACCAGCTCTCGCGCCACTACTTCGAGCGTCACACCGCCGACGTCGGCGCGATGACCGACCTGCCGGCCGCGGCCCGCGAGAAGTTGTCGGCGCTGCTGCCCACGCTGCTCACGCCGGTCAAGGAGCTGACCACCGACGGCGGCACGACCCGCAAGACCCTGTGGCGGCTGTTCGACGGCGCGCTGGTCGAGTCGGTGCTCATGCGCTACCCCGACCGGGTCACGATGTGCGTGTCCTCGCAGGCCGGGTGCGGCATGAACTGCCCGTTCTGCGCCACCGGCCAGGCGGGCCTGACCCGTAACATGTCCACCGCCGAGATCGTCGAGCAGGTGGTCTCCGGCGCCCGCGCGCTGGCGGCGGGCGAGGTGCCGGGCGGGCCGGGCCGGGTGAGCAACATCGTCTTCATGGGCATGGGCGAGCCGCTGGCCAACTACAAGCAGGTGATCGGCGCCGTGCGCCGCATCGTGGAGCCCGCGCCGCACGGCCTCGGCATCTCCGCGCGTGGCGTCACGGTCTCGACCGTCGGCCTGGTGCCCGCCATCGGCAAGCTCGCCGACGAGGGCCTGCCGGTCACGCTCGCGTTGTCCCTGCACGCTCCCGACGACGAGCTGCGTGACACGCTCGTGCCGATCAACACGCGCTGGAAGGTGGCCGAGGTCCTCGACGCGGCCTGGTCGTACGCGGCGAGGACCAAGCGCCGCATCTCCATCGAGTACGCCTTGATCAAGGACATCAACGACCAGGAGTGGCGGGCCGACCTGCTCGGCAAGCTGGTCAGGAACAAGCTCGTGCACGTCAACCTGATCCCGCTCAACCCCACGCCGGGCTCGAAGTGGACGGCCTCCCGGCCGGAGGACGAGCGGGCGTTCGTGCGCCGGCTGGAGTTCCACGGGGTGCCGGTGACCGTGCGCGACACGCGGGGCCGCGAGATCGACGGCGCCTGCGGCCAGCTCGCCGCGGCCGAGTAGCCTTCCGGTCCGGGCGGTGATCTGATCGCCCCTGTCCCGCCTTCTACGCCGTCGCCGTCGAGCGGGCCGCGAAGCTCTGGACCAGGTCGGCGATCATGGCGGCGCCCCGGCTGTTCAGGTGCACAGTGTCGGTGGTGAGCCGCAGGCCGCGGCCATGGGAGATGGCGTCCAGGCTACGGCCGAGCAGGAAGTGCTGGATCGCGGCGGTCTGTGCCTGGTTGCCCTCGGGGCGGTAGTGGGTGCCGGGTGAGGTGCCCTCCAGGTCGGCGGTCATACGTTCGTTGAGCGGCAGGTACGTGACGCCCTGCTCGGCGGCGACCGTCCTGACGATCTCGGCGAACTCACGGGTGCGGCGCACCGGAAGCGAGTCCAGGTCCTCGCCGATGACCGGCGGGGACATCAGCGCGACGCGGGCCATGGTCTCGTTCTGCAGGCGGGCGGCGATGGCCGTCAGGTTGGCGGCGTACGCGGCGGCCGTGGGGGTCTCCGTGAGCTTCCAGCGCTTGCGCAGGCCACGTGCCCGCTTGTCGCTCAGCGTGGCGTTGGCGTCGTTGGTGCCGATGAGCACGGTGACCACGTCCGGATCCTGCGCCACCACGTCGTCGAGGCGTTTGAGCAGCTCGGACGACGGCTCGTAGTTGACACCCGCGTTGATCACGGTCGCGTCGGGCAGCCGGTCCCGCACCATGGCCACGTAGTCGACGCTCACCTGTCCGCGAGTGATGCTGTCACCCAGGCAGATCACCTTCACCGTTGCCTCCTTAGGGGTGGGTGAGTGCTTACTAACCTACCCTATGGCGGCGCCAGGCATACAGGGCGAGTCCCGCCAGGCACCAGGCCAGGGAGATCGCGGTCAGCTGGGGAAGCTGGTCGAGCAGGTCGCCTGCGGTGGCCGCGCGCATCCAGACGATCACCGGCACCGTCAGCCAGTACGCCGGCGACGCGCTGAGCAACAACATCACCAGGAAGCCGAGCAGCAACGACATGATCGAGACCGCGGGCGAACGCAGCACGGCCCGGCTGGTGAACGTGGCCAGCGCGATCCCGGCGAGCACGGCCAGGCCGTGCAGGACGAGCGCCGCGCCGAGCACGTCCCCGCCGGGACGCTCGCTCAGGACCAGCAGGACGGCCCAGCCGAGGCCGAGGGCGGCCAGCACCCCGCAGGCGGCCAGGCTCGCGAGCAGTCCCGCCGCCACCTCCTTGCCGCGCCCGCCCACGGTGATCGCCGACATCTCGCGCTGCTGGTCGGGCTCGGTGTCCAGGAGGCTTCTCGTGGCCCAGGCCAGGATGGGGATGATCAGCACGGCGCCGTCGGCCAGTACGGCGGCCTCGGTGCCCCTGGGGGCGCGGCTGCCGTACACGATCGCGAGCATGGCGAGGGTGAGCAGGAGCGCCTGGTGCACGCGGTGCGACCGGACGTAGGCGGCCAGGCGGAAGACGGCCAGGGCGATCATCCGGGCTCCTCGGACGGGGGGAAGTCGGGGGCGTCGATCTCTTGGGCCCGGTAACCCTGGGCGCGCATCCTGGTCAGGAAGAGCGGGAGCTCGTCGGCGGGCAGCGTGACAGCCACAGTGGCCGACACAGTGGCCGACACAGTGGCCGACGCGCGTTCCGGCACGGGGGCCGCGGGGGCGGCCTCCTTGAGGTGGCCGTCCACGATCGACCAGGAGCGGAGTCCGGGCAGGTCGCGCAGCCCGCCCTGGTGGTCGCTGGCGACGACGATGCCGCCGCGCTCGGCGACCTCGGCGGCCACGGCGGGCAGCGTCTCGCGGGCGTCGGCGTCCAGGCCGGCGAACGGCTCGTCGAGTATCAGCAGGCCCGGGTCCGCCATCAGCGCCTGGACCAGGCCGACCTTGTGCGCGCTGCCCTTGGACAGCTCGCCGAGCGGCAGGCCGAGGAGGTGGCCCATGTTCAGGCGTTCGGCCCAGGGCCGCCACCGGGCGCCGCCCCGTACGGAGGCCATGTGCGTCAGGTAGGCCGTCACCGTGAACGGCTGGGCGGTCGGGAAGCGGTCGGGGGCGAAGCCCACGACGGCGGGACGGTCGGTGATCCGGCCCCCTGTGGGCGCCGCGAGACCCGCCAGGAGCCGCAGCAGGGTGGACTTCCCCGCCCCGTTGACGCCGGTCAGCTCGATCACGTCACCCGCCGCGAGCTGGGCGTCGGCCTCCTTGAGGATGAACGGCTGACGCCTTCGGTATCGGAAAGAGACCTGTAACAGTCGCATGGTGCAGTAACGGTATATGTCAGGGCGCAGGGCCGTGATAAAGGGCCTCACAATGGAGAGACCCCCAGCACATCTCAGGAGGAGTGGGCTTGAACCGCTTTCCGCGCGTCATGGCTATGCGTTCAGGCTATGACCCCGGGGAGGTCGATGCCCTGATCGTACGCATCGAGTCGACCCTGGGAAGGGGCCCGCACACGGTCGAGCCCGTCACGGCGGACGAGGTCCGCGCCGCGACCTTCCGCGCCAAACGCGGCGGCTACCACGAGACCGCGGTGGACTTCGCGCTGGAGGCGTTCGTGGTGGCCCTGGAGACCCAGGCCAAACGCCCGGTACGGCTGGCCATGGCCGAACCCACCGGGGAGCTGCTGCGCGAGGAGTGGTTCGAGACCCAGGCCGCCCGGGTCGAGCGCGTGGCCTTCCGCCCCGGCCGCATGGGCACCGGCTACAACGAGGACGAGGTCGACGCCTTCCTCGACCGCGTCGTCGCGACCCTGCGCGGCACGACCGAGTTCCCGGTGACCGCCAAGGAGGTACGGGAGACCAGGTTCTCGACCGTGCTCCTCCGCGCCGGCTACCTGATCGCCGACGTCGACTCCTTCCTCGAAGGCGTCGCCGACGTCCTGGAACAGCCCCGCCGGCTCTAATAGGTCCGCCAGGCCCGCTCGACGGCCGCGAGCAGGCCGCGGAGGTCGGGCAGGACCTCCCGGACCACCCCGGCGTCGGCGGGCCGCTCGCCGTGCCGGTTGATCCACACCCGGCGGATGCCGAGACGCCGGGCGGGGATCATGTCGTGGAAGTGGCTCTGAGCAACGTGCACCCACTCGGCCGGCTCGTACGCCTTCCTGAAGCGTTCGAAGTGCGCCTCGTCCGGTTTGTAGGCGCCGACGTCCTCGGCGGTCACCACCGCGTCGAACGGCACGGGCAGCCGCCGCAGCGTCTGGGCGATCAGGTCGCGGTCGCAGTTGGTGAGCAGGGCCAGCCGCAGGCCCGCCGCGCGAAGGGCCGACAACTCCGCCCCGACCTCGCCGAACACCGGCCAGTAGGGCAGCGTGGTGGCCAGCACCGAGGCGTCGTCGTCGTTCAGCGTGACGTCGAGGTCGGCGCAGGCCCGGCGCAGCGCCTCGGCCATGACCTCGCGGTAGCGCGTCCGCGGGGCGGCGGCCTCGACGTCGTTCTCGTGCCGCAGGTACGCCGCCAGCAGGTCGTCCCCCTTGGCCGGCGCGATCAGCTCCAGGCTCGTGCCGATGCCGTGCCGCCAGTCGATGAGAGTGCCGAAACAGTCGAACGTAATCCATCGCATGAGTCACATAATGAGGGTCATGTCGATTTCTGTGCGTCCTCTTGAGCCACGGGATCTGCAGACCGTGACGCGCGTGCTGACCGGAAGCTGGGGCGGGTCGACGGTGATGGCCGTCGGTCGCGGCGAGATGGTCGACGCGGCGGGCCTGCCCGGGTTCCTCGCCCACCTGGACCAGGACGTGGCCGGCGTCCTCACCTACGCCGACCGGGGTGACGCGGTGGAGGTCGTGACGATCGACGCCGTCATCCCGGGCAAGGGCGTGGGCAGGGCGCTGCTGGAGGCCGTACGCGGTGTGGCGGCCGAGCTGGGCGCGGCGCGGTTGTGGCTGATGACCACCAATGACAACACCCACGCGCTGCGGTTCTACCAGCGGTACGGGTTCGACCTCGTCGCCCTGCACCGGAACGCCGCCGACGAGGCGAGGAAGCTCAAGCCGGCCATCCCGGCCGAGTCCGACGGCATCCCGATCAGGCACTACCTGGAACTGGAACTCCGGCTCCGAGCACCTGCCCCAGCACGCGGCTGACCTCGCCCTCGACCGCCGGGCCGGCGGCCCGCCAGGCCACGTACCCGTCGGGGCGGACCAAGACCGCGGCGGCGTCGCCGTAGCGCGCGGCCCAGGCGTCCTCGACGTCGAGCAGGTCGCCGCCCACCTGGTGCACCCGTACGCCGGGCGGTGCGGCCTTTGCCCAGTCCGTGCCGCCGGGCCCGCACAACAACACGAACGCGTCGTGGAACAGGTCGTGCACGCCGATACGCGTGCCGTCCCGGTCGAGCCAGAGGTGCGGGGCACGGGTGCCGGGACGGGCGTGCTGGGCCACCGCGTCGCCGAACACCGTCTCGTGCTCCGCGCCGGCCGTCGCCGACGACCGGTAGCGCTGCCCCAGGACGGCCAGGACGTGGTCCAGCGGGTCGTCCTCGGGGTCGGGGCCGAACCTGGCCGCCTGGCTGCGTACGGTGAGGTCGGCCAGCGCCAGCGCGACCGGACGGCGTTCGGCCTCGTAGGTGTCGAGCAGCGCGTCGCCGGCCAGCCCGTCGAGCACGGCGGCCAGCTTCCAGGCCAGGTTGTGCGCGTCCTGGACGGCCGAGTTGGCGCCCAGCCCGCCGGCCGGCGGCCACACGTGCGCCGCGTCCCCGACCAGGAAGACCCGTCCCTCCCGGTAGCGGTCGGCCACGCCCACCGCCTCTTCCCACGCGGCCCTGCTGACGATCTCCACGGGCAGGTCGCGGCCGATGAGCTCCTTGGCCGCGGCGGTCAGGCGCTCGTCGGTGAAGTCGGCGGGCGACTCGGCGGCGGGGTCGTACGTCAGGGCCATGCCCCAGTGGCCGGGCAGCGCGTGGGAGACCATCGCGCCCGAGGCCGCCACGCCGGGGCCGCCGAGGATCCAGAACAGCGCCCGCTTGCTGACCAGCTCGGACAGGTCGGCCTTGAGGACGAAGGACAGGTAACTGCGCAGGACGCCCAGCCCCTCGCGGGCGATGCCCAGCTGGTCCCTGATCGTGCCGCGGTAGCCGTCGGCGGCGATCAGGTAGCGGGCCCGTAGCGTCCGGCGCTCGCCGGTTCGGGTGTCCTCGGTCACCACCGTGACGCCGTCGGCGTCGGGCTCGATCGATCGGCACCTGGTGTCGAAGCGCAGGTCGGCGCCCCGGGCGCGGGCGGCGTCGGCCAGGATCGGCTCGACCGTGCTCTGGTCGGCCATGCCGAACTCGCCCGCGGTCAGCTCGGGCATCGCCCGGGAGGAGCCGCCTTCGAAGATCCAGTGCCATTCGCCGGCCAGCGTCTCGCAGCGGGCCACGCCCCCCTCCTCGTCGAAGGGCCGGCCGGCCTCCTTGACGGCCTGCTCCAGGCCGAGCGGCCGGTAGATCTCCATGGTGCGCGGGTTGATGCCGCGCGCCCTGCCCAGGATCGACACGCCGGGGTGGCGGTCGACGAGCACGCAGGGCACGCCGTGGTGCGACAGGAACAGGGCGGAGGCGAGACCGGCGTAGCCGCCGCCGACGATCAGTACGGGGATCTCGCTCATGACGCCCTCTGGGCGGTCTGCTGTGGTCATGACTCGATAGTTACATTGCAACTAGTATCAAGTCAACTAGTTGCTGTGGGAGTAGGATGGTGGGCATGGCCCTCGACCGCGGCTCGCCGCTCGCTCTGACCGTGCTGGCCCTGCTGCGGTCCAGGCCCCTGCATCCGTACGGCATGCAGCGGCTGCTCAAGCAGTGGGGCAAGGACCAGGTGGTCAACGTGGGCCAGCGGGCCGGGCTCTACCGCACGATCGACCGGCTGGCCGAGGCCGGGTTGCTCAGGGTCAGGGAGACCGGGCGCGACCAGCAGTACCCGGAGCGCACGGTCTACGAGCTCACCGACGCCGGCCGTGAGCGGCTGCGCGCCTGGCTGGACGACATGCTCAGCCGTCCCAAGCAGGAGTTCCCGCAGTTCCCCGCGGCGCTGTCGAACGCGATGCTGCTCGCCCCCGGCGAGCTGGCCGACGCGCTGGAACGGCGGGCGGAGGCGGTGGAGCGCACGCTCGCCGAGCTGGAGTCGAGCCTCGCGGCCGAGGCGGACCTGCCGCGCATCACGATGCTGGAGATCGAGTACCTGCGCGAGGTGACGGCGGCCGAGGCGCGCTGGCTGCGTGCCGTGCTCGCCGACCTGCGGGACGGGCGGATGACGTGGTCGCACGAGCAACTGGCGGAGGTCAGCGCCGCCCGGGAGTGATCAGGTGGCCCGCGGCCGCCGCAGCAGCGCGACCAGCACCGAGGTCGCCGGGGCGGCCAGGAACGCCCCGGTGATGCCCGCGATCACGCTGCCGACCGCGATCGCCACCAGGATGACCGCGCCCGGCAGGTCGAGCGCCTTGCCGTAGATCTGCGGCGCCAGCACGTGCCCTTCGAGCTGCTGCACGGCCACGGTCACCGCGACCACGATCAGCGCCACCAGCCACCCCTTGGCCACGAACGCCACCACCGCCGCCAGCAACCCGGCCATGAACGCCCCCACCACCGGCAGGAACGCCCCCACGAACGTCAGCACGGCCAGCGGCAGCGCGATCGGCACGCCGAGGATCCACAACGTGAGCCCGATGAAGAACCCGTCCACCACGCCCACGATCGCCACCCCGCGGATGTAGCGGCCGATCACCCCGAAGATCAGCAGGCCGGTGTCGCGGCAACGGGCCTTGGCGCGTTCGGGCACGAGGTCGACGATCCAGGCGAACAGCCGCTCGCCGCCGTGCACGAAGTACACCGACAGGATGACCGCGAGCACCGCGCCCACGACGATCTCGCCGACCGTCTTGACCCCGGCCAGGGCGCCGCTGGTGATCTGTTTGCCCTGTTTGGACAGGTAGTCCCTGGCCTGCGCGAGCAGCCGCTGGTCGTCGAGGCCGAACCGGGCGGCCAGGCCGTGCACGTCGTCCAGCGCCTTGCCCACGCTTGAGCGCAGCTCGCTCAGGCTGTCGACCGTCGGCGGCACCAGCAGCGCGATCAGCGCCCCGGCCAGCAGCAGGCCGCCGGCGAAGACGACCGCGGTGGCCAGGGCCGGTCCGACCCCGCGGGCGGTGAGCCAGCGGGCGGGCGGGGCCAGGAGCGCCGTGATGAACACCCCGATGATGATGGACATGGCCACCGTGCGCACGTGATAGAGGCAGAAGAAGGCGACCGCGATGATCGCGATCCAGCCAAGCGCCCGCCACGGCCTCATTCCCAACCCCCGATCGTGCCTGGTCAGAGGCTTTCCCGCGGGTGATCGGGGGCAATCCTGGTCAGGACGGCGGTGTCAGGTGCGGCCGCTGCGACCGCTTGGCCTCCTCGTACGCCGCCCGCTCGGCCGCCGCGCCCACCTCGGCCACCGGCACGTCCCACCACGCTCCGGAGGAGGGGGCGTCGTCGGCCAGGGGGTCGGTGCGCACGTAGACGACCGTCGTCCCGGTGGACGCGCGCGCCTCCTCCAGGGCCTTGCGCAGGTCGGCGAGCGATTCCGGACGCAGCACGGCCGCCCCCAGGCTGGCGGCGTTGGCGGCCAGGTCGACCGGCAGCGGGCCACCCGTACGGGAGCGGTAGGACGTGCCCAGCCGGCGCGCGCCGACGCTCTCCGACAACCGGCCGATGGAGGCGAAGCCGGCGTTGTCCACCAGGACGACGATCAGCTTGACGCCCTCGGCGACCGCCGTGACCAGCTCCTGCGCCATCATCAGGTACGACCCGTCGCCCACCATGACGAACACCTCGCGCTCGGGCACGGCCATCTTGACGCCCACGCCGCCCGCGATCTCGTAGCCCATGCAGGAGTAGCCGTACTCGACGTGGTAGGCGCCGGGGCCGCTCGGCCGCCACAACCGGTGCAGGTCGCCGGGCATGGACCCGGCCGCGCACACCACGACGCCGTCCGCGCCCGCCGCCGCGTTGACGGCGCCGATTATCGCCGACTGCGACAACGGAGAGTCGTCGAGCGAGTACGCTTGGTCCACGCTCACGTCCCAACTCTGGGAAAGCGCGGCGGACCTGGCCGTCCAGGCGTCGTCGGAGCGCCAGCCGGCGCAGGCCGCGGCCAGGTCCGTCAAGCACTCCCGGGCGTCGCCCACCAGTTGCAGCCCCGACAGCTTGGCGGCGTCGAACGCGGTGACGTTGACGTTCACGAATCTCGCCCCGGCCGCGAAGAGCGATCTCGACGCCGTGGTGAAGTCGCTGTAGCGGGTGCCGATCCCGATGATCACGTCGGCCTCGCGGGCCAGCGTGTCGGCGGCGGTGGTGCCGGTCGCGCCCACCGCGCCCATCGCCAGCCGATGGCCATGGGGCAGCGAGCCCTTGCCGGCCTGCGTCTCGGCCACCGGGATGCCGTGCGCCTCGGCGAAGGCGGCCAGCTCGCCGGTGGCCTCGCTGTAGATCGTCCCGCCGCCCGCGACGATCAGCGGGCGGGCCGCCGACCTGATCACCTCGGCCGCCCTGGCCAGCGCGGCGCGGTCCGGCCTCGGGCGCGGCACGTGCCACACACGGCGGGCGAACAGCTCCCGCGGCCAGTCGTACGCCTCGGCCTGCACGTCCTGCGGCAGCGCGAGCGTCACCGCGCCGGTCTCGGCCGGGTCCGTGAGCACCCGCATGGCGGCCAGCAGCGCGGACGGGAGCTGTTCCGGCCGGTTGATCCGGTCCCAGTACCGCGAGACCGGCTTGAGGCAGTCGTTGACCGAGAGGTCGTACGAACGGGGGTCCTCCAGTTCCTGGAGCACCGGGTTGGCGGCGCGGGTGGCGAAGACGTCGCCGGGCAGCAGGAGCACCGGCAGCCGGTTGACGGTCGCGCCGGCCGCGCCCGTGACCATGTTGGTCGCGCCGGGGCCGATCGAGGTGGTGCAGGCCAGCGTGGCCAGCCGGTTGCCGGCGCGGGCGTAGGCGGCGGCCGTGTGCACCATGGCCTGCTCGTTGCGGGCCAGGTAGTAGGGCAGGTCGTCGCCCGTGGTGGCCAGCGCCTGGCCGAGTCCGGCGACGTTGCCGTGGCCGAAGATGCCGAAGCAGCCGCCGAAGAAGCGGCGCTCCACGCCGTCCCGCTCGCTCCACTGGCCGGCCAGGAAGCGTACGAGCGCCTGTGCGACGGTCAACCGGGTCATGCGTCCCTCCCGAACGGCAGTCTGGGGTCGATGTCCTGCCCTGACCAGGACGAGCGGATCCAGGCGTGGCGGGGATCGTCGCAGAACGCCATCGAACGCTCCTCCGCCGGGCCCGCCAGCACGTTGAGGTAGTACAGGTCGTAGCCGGGGGCGGCCATGGAGGGCCCGTGGTAGCCGTAGGGCACCAGGACGACGTCGCCGGAGGTGACCTCGGCGAGCGTGTCGATCCGCCCCCGTTCGGAGGAGTAGACGCGCTGGTAGCCGGGCCCGCCGTCGGCGACCTCGAAGTAGTAGATCTCCTCCAGCACGGCCTCGCCCGGGTTGGGGGTGTCGTGTTTGTGCGGGGGATAGGACGACCAGTTGCCGCCCGGGGTGAGCACCTCGACGGCCATGAGCTTGTCGCACTCGAACACGCCGGGTGCGCAGAAGTTGTTGACCTGTCGGCTGGCCCGGCCCGCGCCCCTGATCTCCACGGGCACGCGCGAGGCCGGCACCTGGCGCGGCGGCAGCGCCCGGGTCGCGCGGGCCGACGGCAGCGCGACCCGGCCCGCGCCGTTCAACGTGGCCCGGGTGCCGATCGGCAGGTACACGAAGTCGCTCGGCCCCTCGAACACCGACCCGCGCCCGGCCAGCACGAACGTCTCCCCGGCCGCCTCGACCGTGCACGACCCGGACAGCGGCAGGACGATCGTCTCCTCCTCGCCGGTGTCGAACGACAGCGGGACGCCGGTCAGGTCCACGACCCGCAGCCCCGAGTAGGTCCATCCGGCCAGCGACGGGGTGATCTCCACCGACCAGGGGCCGCCGGCGGCCTTGCCGTAGGGCAGGTAGGTCATGCGTGTGCCTCTCGTACCAGGGCGGCGGCGCCGTCCACCGCCGTCGCCACGTCGTCGTCGGACGGATAGAGCAGGGCGCGGCCGACGACGAGGCCGCGGACGCCGGGCAGGGCCAGCGCGCGGCGCCAGTCGGCGAAGGCCGCGCCGAGGTCGGTCGGGTCACCGCCGAGGAGCAGGGCGGGCAGCGTGGTCGCGGCCATCACCCGTTCCATCTCGGCCACCACGGGGATCTTCAGCCAGGTGTAGGCCGAGGTCGCGCCGAGCGCCTGGGCGACGCTGATCGAGCGGATCACCGCGTCGGGGGACAGGTCGTTGCGCAGCACGCCGGACTCCGAACGGGTCGCCCAGAACGGCTCCACCATGGCCAGCAGCCGCCTGCGGGCCAGGCCGGTCACCGCGTGGGCGCACGACTCCAGCGTGGCGGCCGTCGCGTGGTCGCCGGGGTCGATGCGGCACAACATCTTGCCGCCGTCGAGGCGCATCGTGTCGATGGCGTCGGCGTCGAAGCCGGTGAAGCGGTCATCCAGCTCGAACACCGAGCCCTGGAGGCCGCCGCGGTTCATCGAGCCGAAGGCCAGCTTGCCCTCCAGCGCGCCCAGCAGGAGCAGGTCCTCCAGGACGTCGGGGGAGGCCAGGACGCCGTCCACGCCGGGCCTGGCCAGGGCCGTCCGGAGGCGGTCGAGCAGGTCGGGGCGGCTGCCCATGGCCAGCGGGCGGTCGCGTACGGACAGGGCGCCCCTGGCCGGGTGGTCGGCGGCGATGATCACCAGGCGCTCGTCCGCGGCGGGCAGCCCTCGGCGCCGCCGCCGGGCGGCGGCCTCGGCGATCTCCTCGGGACGGGTCGCGCGGATGCGCGTGAGCCACTCGTAGCGGGCGGTCCCGGGGAGCGTGAGGTCGCTCACGTGGGCACCTCGTCCAGCAGTTGCCGCACCTCGTCCGTGGTGGGCATGGCGTCGGCGCAGGCCAGGCGGCCGGCGACGAGGGCCCCGGCGGCGTTGGCGAAGCGGATCGTGCGCTCCAGCGGCCAGCCGCGCAGCAGCCCGAGGCAGACCGCGCCGCCGAACGCGTCGCCGGCCCCGATGCCGTTGACCACCTTCACCTCGACCGGCTCGGCCACGACGCTCTCCGTCGCCGTGCGGGCGAGCACCCCGGCCGGGCCCATCTTGACGATCGCCACCTCGGCCCCGGCGTCGAGCAGGGCCCGCGCCGCCGCCTCCGGGTCGCGCACGCCGACCGCGGTCTCCACCTCCTCCAGGTTGCCGACGGCCACGTTCGCGTGCGGCAGCGCCTCGCGCACGGCCGCGCGGGCGGCCTCGCGCGACTCCCACAGCGCCGCGCGGTAGTCGAGGTCGAACACCGTCCAGCCGGACGTACGGGCCGCCAGGGCGGCGGCGTGGGCGGACCGGCTCGGCTCCATGCTCAGGCCGGTGAGCGAGAACCAGAACAGGCCGGCGGCCCGGACGGCGTCGAGGTCGAGCAGGTCCGGGGTGATGCGCAGGTCGGGCGGGTGCTCGCCGCGGTAGAAGTAGATGGGGAAGTGGTCGGGCGGGAAGATCTCGCAGAACGTGACCGGCGTGGCCGGGCCCTCGATGACGCTCACGTAGGCGTCGTCCACGCCGAAGCCGCGGATGGCCCGTCGTACGTACACGCCGAAGGGGTCGGCGCCCACGGCGGTGATCACCGCGGAGCGCAGCCCGTGACGCGCCGCCGCGACGGCGACGTTGGTCGGGCTGCCGCCGAGGAACTTGCCGAAGGTCTCGACGTCGGCCAGCCCGACGCCGGTCTGCAGCGGATAGACGTCGACGCCGCAGCGGCCGATCGTGATCAGGTCGTACAACGCACCTCCAGAGGACGCACCTTACCTCGACACTATGGCATATTGTCATGACATAAGGATGTCCGCTATGTTGTGGATGATCGTTCAGGCCGGGCCCCGTCACCTCACTTCGGTAGTGTCGGACGCTGAGGAGGTTCGCTCATGTTCGTCCCCAGCGACGTCCACCACGAACAGCACATCACCAAGCTCTCTTTCCGCCCCGCCTCAGGCAAGGGCGGACCGGCGTGAAAGGCCACTGGAGCCTCGACGACCGGCTGGAGCGGATGTTGCGTGAGGTGCCCTTCGAGGTGCCCCCCGGATCCGAGGCCGTCACCGTACGGCTCGACTACGACCGTTCACAGGGCGTGCTCGACCTCGGCTGCGGTGCCCCCGGCGGGTTCCGCGGCTGGTCGGGAGGGGCACGCGCGGAGTTCACGATCACCCGCGACTGGGCCACCCCCGGTTACCTGCCCGGTGTCCCCGAGTCCGGCGTCTGGCACGTGTGGCTGGGGCTGCACCGCGTGCCGCCGCAGGGGCTCGACTTCACGCTGGAGATCACGGCGGAGCGTACGGCCCCGCCCGAGCGCTTCGTCGCCGAGCCGCCGCCCGGCGAGCGGCCCCCGCGCAGGGACGTCCCCGACGTGGACGGGCTGCGCTGGTACGCCGGCGACTTCCACGCCCACACCGTCCACAGCGACGGCACGCTCACCGTCGCCGAACTGGCCGAGCTGGCCCACGGCCGGGGCCTCGACTTCCTGGCCGTCACCGACCACAACACGGTCAGCCACCACCCGTGGCTGCGCGCGGCCGGCCGCGGCGTCACGCTCATCCCCGGCCAGGAGGTCACCACCGACCGCGGCCACGCCAACGTGTTCGGCGAGGTCGGCTGGGTGGACTTCCGGCGGCCCGCCGACTCCTGGGCCGAGCACGCCGGGCGGGCGGGCGGCCTGATCTCGATCAACCACCCGCTGGGCGGCGACTGCGCCTGGCTGCTGCCGATCGCCGATCGCCCGAGGGTGGCCGAGGTGTGGAGCTCCGGCTGGTGGGACCGCCGCTGGGGCGCGCCGCTGGCCTGGGCCGACGCCTGGCGCGAGGACGTGGTGGCCATCGGCGGCAGCGACTTCCACCGCCCCGGCAGCGACGGGCTCCCGGGCGCGCCGACCACGTGGGTGCTGGCCGAGGACCCGGACGCGGTGCTCGACGGCGTACGCGCCGGGCGCACCGCCGTTTCGGCCGGGCCGGACGCGCCGCTGCTGCTCCGGCTGGGCGACGAACTGCTCGCGCTCGGCGCCGACGGCCTGGTGCTGGTCCGTCCCGGCGGTGCCCGCCAGGTCGTCCGCGGCGAGCGCGCGCTGCTGCGGGCCGGCGAAGGACTCCACCGCCTGGAGACCCACGAGAACGAGGTGATCGCCCTATGCCATTGAGGAAAGTCGCGAACGCGCCGGTGAGCTTCGGCGTGTTCGAGCTCAGCGACGCGCCGCCGCCGCTCGGCCCCGACGAGATGGTCCGCGCCCTGGCCGAGGCCGGCTACGAGGGCATCGACTCGGGGCCCATCGGCTACCTCGGCACCGGCCCCGGCCTGGCCCGGCGGCTGGCCGCGCACGGCCTGCTGCTCGCCGGGGGCTGGGTCGACCTGCGGTACGGCGACGCCGAGGCGTACCGGCGGGGGCTGCCCGCGCTGGAGGCCGCGCTCGACGTGTTCGCCGCCGCGCCCGAGGCGCCCGCGCCCTTCGCGCCCCGGCCCACGCTGGCCTGCTCGGGCTCGCCGGAGCGGTTCGCCAGGCCCGGCGGGAGCGTCCCCGGGCTGCCGGCCGCCGACTGGCCCGGGTACGCCGCCCGCGTCCAGGAGGCCGCCGACCGCTGCCGCGAACGCGGCCTGGAACCCGCCTTCCACCACCACCTCGGCACGTACGTCGAGACCCCCGACGACGTCGAACGCCTCCTGGAGCTGACCGACGTGCCGCTCTGCCTGGACACCGGCCACTTGCTGCTGGCCGGGGGAGACCCGGTGGCGGCCCTGCGCGCGTGGGCCGGCCGGATCGGGCACGTGCACATCAAGGACGGCGACACCAAGATCCTGGCCACCGCCCTGGACGATGGCGCCGACCTGCGCGAGCTGATGGCCAGGGGTGGCTTCACCCGGCTCGGCGAGGGCGAGCTCGACCTGCCCGCGGTCGTGGCGGCGCTCGACGCGCTCGGCTACGAGGGCTGGATCGTCGTCGAGCAGGACATCATGCCGGGCCGCCGCCCGGTCGAACGGAACATCGCCGACCAGGCCGCCAACCGCGACAGGCTGAGGGAGCTGGGGCTGTGAGGATCGCGCTGGTGGGGTGCGGGGCCGTCACCCAGGCGGTCTACGTGCCGCTGTTGTCCAGGCGGCGCGACCTGTTCGAGGTGAGCGCCGTCTGCGACCTGTCACGCACGCTGGCCGACGCCGTCGGCGACCGGCTGGGCGCGGCCCGGCGGTACACGTCCGTGGCGGAGATGCTGGCCGACGGCGGTTTCGAGGCGGTGATCGTGCTGGCCTCCGGCTCCCACGGCGAGACCGTGCGGCAGGCGCTGGACGCCGGCTGCGCCGTGCTGTGCGAGAAGCCGCTCGCGCTGACCCGGGCGGAGGTGGCGGCGCTGCCCGAGGGGCGGCTGATGGTGGGTTACATGAAGCAGTACGACCCCGCCGTACGCCGGGCCGCCGAGCTGCTGGCCGAGCTGGGCGGGCCGGCGGCGGTCCGGTCGGTCGAGGTGACCGTGCTGCATCCGAGCGGGGAGTCGCAGCTCGCGTTCGCGAACCTGACGCGGGCCGGCGACGTCGATCCCGGCGTGCTCGGCTCGTTGCGGGCGGCCGAGGACGCGCTCGTCTCGCGGGCGCTCGGCGCGGACGCCCCGGAGGCGCTGCGCGACGTGTACACGATCTCCCTGGGCTCGATCTGCCACGACCTGTCGCTGCTGAGGTGCTTCACCGGGTCGCCGGAGGAGATCTCGTACGTGGAGAGCTGGGGCCCGGCGCCCGGCTCGGTGGAGATCTCCGGGCCCCTGCCCGTCGCGGGCCGCTTCCACATCCGCTGGCACTACCTGGACGGCTACCCGGCCTACCGCGAGACCGTCGCGATCCACCACACCGCCGGCACGCTGGAGCTCGTCTTCCCCACGCCCTACCTGATGAACGCGCCCACCACCCTCACCGTGGTCTCCGGGGCCGAGACCCGCGCCGAACACCGCCAGGTGACCGAGGCGTTCGAGGTACAACTGGCCGCCTTCCATGCTTATGTGAACGATGGCAGCCCGCCGATCACCGACGCGGGCGGCGCACTGGAGGACATCGTGACGGCTCAGCGGATCGCCGCCCGCTACGCCGTCCGGCATCGACTGCCCATCGGAGGGGAGGCGGCGGCATGGACATAGTGGTCGTCCCGCACACGCACTGGGACAGGGAGTGGTACGAACCCTTCCAGCGTTTCAGGCTCAGGCTCGTGGCCCTGCTCGACGAGGTGCTCGACACCATGGAAAGCGAGCCCGGCTACCACTTCACCCTCGACGGTCAGCTCGCCTGCGTGGACGACTACCTGGAGGTGCGGCCGGAGAACCGCGACCGCGTCGCGGCGCTCGTGAAGTCCGGACGGCTGGCGGTGGGGCCGTGGCAGATCCTGCTGGACGAGTTCCTGTGCTCGGGCGAGAACATCGTCCGCAACCTCGAACTCGGGCTGGCCGGGGCCGAGAAGCTCGGCGGCGCGATGCGGGTGGGCTACCTGCCGGACATGTTTGGCCATATCGCCCAAATGCCGCAGATCCTGCGGCGGGCCGGGCTTGAGCACGCCTGCGTCTACCGCGGGGTGCCGTCGTCGGTGACGACCGACGCCTTCGCCTGGGTGGCGCCCGACGGCACCGCGATCCGCACCCAATACCTGCCCGAGGGCGGCTACGGCAACGGCGCCCACCTGTTCTCCGACGTCAACGGGCTGGAGGAGCGGGCGGCGGAGTTCGTGAAGACCATGCGCGCCTGGCACGGCCCCGAGGGCGAACTCCTGGCCATGTACGGCACCGACCACTCGGCGCCCGTACGCGGGTTGCCGGAGATGGTGGTGGCCATCGGCGCCCGCATGGACACCTTGTCCGGCTATATCGAGAGATATTCGGGCGACACCACCGGCCTGCCGCGGGTCACCGGCGAGCTGCGCTCCCACGCCCGCGCCAACATCCTGCCCGGCGTCATCTCCGTCCGCGCCGCCGTCAAGCAGGCCATGGGCCGGGCCGAGCGCATGGTCGAGCGCTACGCCGAGCCCCTGGCCGCGCTCTGGGGCGGCCCGTGGCCCGGCCGCTTCCTCGACATGGCCTGGCGGCGGCTGGTGGAGGCCAGCGGCCACGACTCGGTCACCGGTTGCGGCGTGGACGAGACGGCCCAGCAGGTCGCCGCCCGCATCGCCGAGGCCGAGCACCTGGGGCAGGCCGTCCGCGACATGGTGACCGCCCGGCTGGCGGCGGCGGTGCCATATGGCGGCGTGCTCGTCGTCAACCCGACGCCGGCCCCGCGCGCCGGGGTCGTGATCGTCGAGGTGCCCGGCACGGACTCGCTGGTCGACTCCTTCGGAGCCGCGATCCCCTCCCACCGCATCGACCACGCGCCGACGCTCCTGATGGACGAGCGCATCGACCCGGCCACGGTGCTGACCTACGTCCACGGCACCGAGCTGTACGGACAGCACATCGTGGCCTGGGACGTCACGGAGGACACCCTCACCTTCACCCTGGACCGCGAACCGCGCGGGCCGTTCGACCCGGCCGCGGTACGCGCCGCGCTCGACGGCGTCACCCACGTCCGCATCGAGGTCGAGCCCTGGCGCAAGGTGGCCGCCTACGTCGAGGTGCCCGCCCTGGGCCACACCAGCCTGCGGCCCGTCGCCTACGACGACGCGTTCGGCGAGCCGCGGGAGGAGTGGGGGCACCAGGACCGCTGCTGGCTCGGCTCCGACGTCGAGGTCCTGCCCGTCACGGCCGGCAGGAAGGTGCTGGACAACGGGCTGCTACGGGTCGAGATCGAGCCGGACGGCACGCTCGGGCTCTTCGGCGAGGACGGCCGGACGATCACCGGCGTGTGCCGCATCGAGGACGGCGGGGACGCCGGCGACACCTACAACTACGCGCCCCCCGAGGAGGACCTGGTCGTCTCCGAACCCCTGTCGATCGAGAGCACCCTCGTGGACGCGGGCCCGCTCGTGGGTTCCGTGAACGTGCGCCGGGTCTACCTGTGGCCGGCCGCCGGGGAACGCCTCGCGTCGACGCCCGAGCTCCCGCCGCTCACGCGTACCGGCGAGAGCGAGGACGCCGTCGTGGACATGCGGGTCGAGCTGCGGGCGGGCGAGCGCTTCGTCCGGCTGCGGGTGTCGTTCGACAACCGGTGCGAGGACCATCGGGTGCGGCTGCACGTGCCGCTGCCGAGGCGGGCCGACCATTCGCTGGCCGACGGGCAGTTCGCGATCGTGCGGCGGGAGCTGGAGTCCGAGGGCGGCTGCGGCGAGACCCCGCTGCCGACCTTCCCCGCCGCCGGCTGGGTGGCCGCCGGCGGGGTGGCCGCGCTGCTGGAGAACGTGACCGAGTACGAGCTGCTGAACGACGGCGACGAGCTGGCGCTCACGCTGCTGCGCTCGGTCGGCTACCTGTCGCGCAACCACAACGGGCTGCGTCCCGAGCCCGCCGGCCCGCAGCTCCCGACACCGGCCGCGCAGTCTCGCGGGCCGCACACCGTGTCGCTGGCGCTGATGCCGTTCATGGACTGGCGGGACGTCCCCGTGGCGGCGGAGATCTTCCGGCACGACCTGCTGGTCGCGCCCGGCCAGGGCGATCCGGAGCTGCCGCTGCCCCCGGCGGCGGCCGGGCTGTCGGTGTCCGGCCAGGGCGTCACGATGACCTCGCTGCGCCTGCGCGACGGCTGGCACGAGCTGCGGATGGTGGCGCTCACCGAGGTGGACACCGAGGCCGTCGTGCAGGGGGACTTCACCCGGGCCAGGCGCGCCGACCTGACGGGCCGGCCCGGCGAGCCGCTGGAGACCGAGGAGGGCACACTCAGGCTGCCGCTCAAGGCATGGGAGATCGCCACGGTCCAGCTCCGCGGCACGTGAGCGGGCCGGGCTAGCACAGGCCGAGCTGGCGGGCCGCCCGTACGGCCAGCCAGACCTCGGCGAACGCCGCGCTCGACGACAGGTCGCGCCCGCTCAGCGCGGCGAACCTGCGCAGCCGGTAGGCCAGCGTGTTGGGGTGGACGTGCAGCGCCGCCGCCGCGTCCTCGACGTGGCGGTTGCGCTCCATCCACGTGCGCACCGACAGCAGCAGCCGCGAGTCGTGGGCCTCGTCGTAGGCCAGCACCTCGCCCAGCACGTGCTCGACCAGGGCCGACAACGTCGAGGGGTCGTCGGGCAGCCAGCGGCCCGTGGTGTCGTCGCCGTAGTGGACCAGCGCCTTGCCGGACTCGGCGGCGTGCGTGGCCGCCCACACGGCCTCCCGCTGGGCGACCCGCAGCGACTCGCCCGGCGGGAACGGGCGGCTCATCCCCGCGCTGACCCCGGGCACGGCGGCGACCGCGGGCCCGAGGCCGGGCGGGCCCAGCAGGTAGTGGTCGTCGCCGCGTCTGAGCATCAGGTGCGGCAGCTCGCCCACGGCCCTGCGCAGCGCGTCGTCGGGCGCGTGACGCACCACGAGCAACACCGACCCGCTCTCCAGCGGCAGGCCCATCCTGGCCAGCCGCCGCCGGGCCGCGGGCGGGTCGAGCACGTCCTGGAGCAGCTCGGCCAGCGTCTCGGCGCCCTCCCTGCGCAGGGTCTCGCGCTCGTGCCTGGCCATGGCGACCTGGAGGGCGGCCACGGTGGCGATGTGCTGGACCACGGCCAGCCCGGCGGGCCGCGCGCCCTCGCGTTCGAAGGCCACCAGGAACCCGGCCGGGCCGCCGGGCGCCGGGACCGGCAGCGCGAAGCCGCCCGGGATCGTGGGCGGCGCGTCGGGCTCGGCGGGCAGGACGTCGAGCGCGGGGACCGGCACGCCGGGCAGCAGCGGCCGCCCCTGCGGGGTGCACAGGTAGACGTCGTAGCCGGACAGGCGTTCCAGGCGCTTGAACAGCGTGACCGTGTCCAGGTCCTCGGCGGCCAGCCAGCGCAGCGCCCCGAACACCTGGAGCTGCGCGCCCAGCCGGTGGCTGGCGTCCTCCTGCAGCGCCGCCGCCACCTCCTGCGAGACCGCGATGAACGGCACCGCGAGCGGCACCTCCAGCACCGGCATGCCGCGCTCCTCGGCGGCCTCGAAGAAGGCCGGATGCAGCGGCGGGACGTGGAGCTGGGCCGACAGGGCGAGCGCCGAGACCCCGGCGTCGTCGAGGCGTTCGAGGTAGGCGCGCTGCCGGGCGGCCGAGCGCGGCAGGCCGATGCCGGTCGTCATGATGACCTCGGCGCCGAGCAGCCAAGGCGTCGGATCGGCCAGCTCGCTGACGTGCGCCCACGAGACCGAGCGGGACAGCCCGGCCTCGCCGGCGAGCACGCGGAGCTGGAGAGCCGGGGAGCGGAGAAGGTCTTCGACCGTCATCTTGTGGTCAGCCACAACACACACCGTATTACTTTGTGGGAGTAACAATTGCCGCAGGTCAGAAGGGTGACGAACACTGACGGACATGCACATCGGTCCTGTCGACTCCTCCAAGGTCCCGCGCTTCGCCGGGCCCGCCGCCGTCGCCCGGCTGCCCCGCCTCGACCAGGTCGAGCGGGCGGACGTGGCCGTCGTGGGCGTGCCCTTCGACGCGGGCGTGTCCTACCGGCCGGGCGCCCGGTTCGGTCCCGCCGCCGTACGGGAGGCGTCGCGGTTGTTGCGGCCCTACCACCCGGGGCTGGACGTGTCGCCGTTCGAGCGGGTGCAGGTGGCCGACGCCGGTGACATCGCGGCGAACCCGTTCGACATCGGCGCGGCCGTCGAGACCATCGAGGCCGCGGCCGACGAGCTGGACGCCAAGCTCGTCACCATCGGCGGCGACCACACGATCGCGCTGCCGCTGCTGCGCTCGGCGGCCAAGAAGCACGGTCCCGTGGCGCTGCTGCACTTCGACGCCCACCTCGACACCTGGGACACCTACTTCGGCGCCGAGTACACCCACGGCACCCCCTTCCGGCGCGCGGTCGAGGAGGGCATCCTCGACACCGAGGCGCTGAGCCACGTCGGCATCCGGGGCCCGCTGTACGGCAAGAAGGACCTGGAGGACGACCGGCGGCTCGGGTTCGGCATCCTGACCGCCGCCGACGTCCTGCGCCGCGGCCTGGACGAGGTCATCGACGTGCTGCGGCAGCGCGTCGGCGACCGGCCGCTGTACGTCTCGGTCGACATCGACGTGCTCGACCCCGCCCACGCCCCCGGCACGGGAACGCCGGAGGCCGGCGGGCTCACCAGCCGGGAGCTGCTGGAGATCCTCCGGGGCCTGGCCGGCTGCCGCCTGATCGGGGCCGACGTGGTCGAGGTGGCCCCCGCCTACGACCACGCCGAGATCACCTCGGTCGCCGCCTCCCACGTGGCCTACGACCTCGTCAGCCTGCTGGCGATGCAGGAGAAGACATGAGCATCACCGAGATCGAGACCTACGGCGTCGAGCGCATCCCCGACGCCGACCGCACCGCCGGGCCGTTCGACCTGTTCCGGGTCGCCTTCGGCGGCGCGAACACGTTCGCCACCTGCGTGCTCGGGGCCTTCCCCATCCTGTTCGGCCTGTCGTTCTGGCAGGGGCTCGCGGCCACTGTGCTCGGCCTGGTGGTCGGGGCGCTGATCCTGGCGCCGCTGTCCCTGTTCGGTCCGCTCAACGGCACCAACAACGCCGTCTCCTCCTCGGCCCACCTGGGCGTGCACGGCCGGGTGGTCGGCTCGTTCCTGTCGCTGCTGACGGCGATCGCGTTCTTCTCGATCTCGGTGTGGTCGTCGGGCGACGCGCTGGTGGGCGGCGCGCACCGGCTCGTCGGGCTGCCCGACGGCGACCTGTCGTACGGCGTCGCGTACGCGATCTTCGCCGTGCTCGTCCTCGTGGTCTGCGTGTACGGCTTCCGCTTCATGCTGTTCGTGAACAAGATCGCGGTCGCGGCGGCGTCGCTGCTGTTCGTGCTCGGGGTGTTCGCCTTCGCCGGGGACTTCGACCCGTCCTATCCCGGGACGCTGGCGGCCGGTGACCCGCTGTTCTGGCCGTCGTTCATCGGGGCGGCGCTGATCGTGTTGTCGAACCCGGTGTCCTTCGGCGCCTTCCTGGGCGACTGGTCCCGCTACATCCCGGCCTCGACCCCGCGTTCCCGCGTGATGGCGGCGGCCTTCCTGTCGCAGATCGCCACCATCCTGCCGTTCTTCTTCGGGCTGGCCACCGCCTCGATCATCGCCGCCAAGGCCGCCGAGTACGTCGACCCGGCGGCGCCCAACTACGTGGGCGGGCTGCTGGCGATCTCGCCGGCCTGGTACTTCGTACCGGTCTGCCTGATCGCGCTGATCGGCGGCATGTCCACCGGCACCACCTCCCTGTACGGCACCGGCCTCGACTTCTCCAGCGTGTTCACCCGCTTCTCCCGGGTGCAGGCGACCGTGTTCATCGGGACCCTGTCGATCGTGTTCATCTTCGTCGGGCGCTTCGCGGCCAACCTGACGGCCAGCATCTCGACGTTCGCCACGCTGATCATCACCTGCACCGCGCCCTGGATGGTCATCATGGTCCTCGGCTACGTGACCCGCCGAGGCTGGTACGACCCCGACGCCCTCCAGGTCTTCAACCGGCGCCAGCGCGGCGGCCGGTACTGGTTCACCCACGGCTGGAACTGGCGGGGCCTTTCGGCCTGGCTGGTCGCGGCCGGCGCGGCGCTGATGTTCGTGAACCTGCCCGGCCAGTTCGTCGGGCCGCTCGGCGACCTGGCCGGCGGCGTGGACGTCTCGCTGCCGCTGGGCCTCGCGGTGGCCGCCGTGCTCTACCTGACGCTGCTCGTGCTCTTCCCCGAACCTCGCGAGGTGTACGGCCCCGAGGGCCCGCGCCTGGTGCGCTCGGCCGACACGCCCATCCTGCCGATCGTGGACGCGGCAGAATCGATGGCGTGATGGAACTCGTCGACCTGTCGGTGCCCGTCGAGACCGGGATGCCCGTCTACCCGGGCGATCCCGAGGTCTCGGTCGCCCCCGCGCTCACCCTGGCCCGCGACGGCGTCAACGTGCTGGGGCTGCACCTGGGGTCGCAGTCGGGCACCCACGTCGACGCGCCCTTCCACGTGGACGACACGCTCCCGGCGCTCGGCGAGCTGCCGCTGTCCCGTTTCGCCGGCCCCGCCGTGGTGGTGGACGCCCTGGGGCTCGCGCCCCGGACCCCGATCGGGGCCGCGAGCTTCGCCGGGCTCGGCCCGGCGCCCGGCGGGGACGCGCCGATGGTGCTCGTCGCGACCGGCTGGTCGGCCCATTGGGGGAGCGAGTCCTACCAGGGGCACCCCTTCCTCACCGAGGAGGCCGCGGCGCTGCTGGTCGAGCGGGGCGTGCGCACGGTCGGCATCGACGCGCTGAGCGTCGACCCCACACCGGCGGACGACTTCCCCGCCCATCGTGTCCTGTGCGGCGCGCACGCCGTGATCGCCGAGAACCTGACCGGCCTCGACCGGCTGCTCGACGCGCAGGCGCGGGGGAGGACGGTCGAGGTCTGGATGATGCCGCTGCGGCTCGACGGCGCCGACGGGGCGCCCGTACGGGCTGTGGCGCGGATCGGTTAGCGCGTGCCCCAGGAGTACGACTGCTTACGCAGCTTCAGGTACACGAACGACTCGGTGGCCCGTACGGCGGGGATGGCCCGGATCTTGCTGAGGATCTCCAGCAGGTGGCCGTCGCCCTCGCAGACCACCTCGACGATCACGTCGAAGGAGCCCGCCGTGAGCACCACGTAGTCGATCTCCTCGATGGCCGACAGCTCGTCGGCCACCGACTCCAGGTCGCCCTCGCAGTTGACCCCGATCATCGCCTGCCGGGGGAACCCGAGGGTGAGCGGGTCGGTCACCGCGACGATCTGCATCACCCCGGCGTCCTGCAACCGCTGGACGCGCTGGCGCACCGCGGCCTCGGAGAGCCCGACGGCCTTGCCGATCGCGGCGTACGGCATGCGCCCGTCGGACTGGAGCTGCTCGATGATCTGCTTGGAGAGATCGTCGAGCACGACGGGCCCGGAACTGGCGTTGGTTCGTCGTACGCGGGGCGGCGTCGTCATGTCAGAGGAATCCTCCTAGCGGTCCGGCGTTACGGGGGCGTTCCCGCTTGATTGCCGTCCTGGTGCGACATGTTGTCAGTTCTTGGCGCTCTGTCAAGCGAATTCGTAGCAATTTGATATCTTCACCACGAAATCCCTTGTCCAGATGCATCTGCTCTGTAAGAGTCGCGGCATCTCAGCCACCTCAACGAGGAGGTCGTGCATTGACCACCCGTCTGCAGAACTTCATCAACGGTGAGTTCGTGGACGCCCAGAGCGGCCGGTTCTCCGACATCATCGACCCTTGCACGGGAGAGGCCTACGTACAGGCGCCCGTCTCCGGCGTCGAGGACGTCGATGCGGCTTACGCCGCCGCGGCCGCCGCGTTCGAGTCGTGGGGTCGTACCACCCCCGGTGAGCGGGCGAACCTGCTGCTCAAGGTCGCCGACGCGATCGAGGCGCGGGCCGACGAGATCAACGAGGCCGAGTGCCTCAACACCGGCAAGCCGCGCGCCCGCATGGCCGAGGACGAGACCCCGGTTGCGGCCGACCACTTCCGCTTCTTCGCCGGCGCCGCGCGCACGCTGGAGGGCCCCACCGCCGGTGAGTTCCTCGCCGAGCACACCAGCGTCATCCGGCACGAGCCCATCGGCGTCGTCGGCCAGGTCACGCCCTGGAACTACCCGATGATGATGGCCGTGTGGAAGATCGCCCCGGCGCTGGCCGCCGGGAACACGATCGTGCTCAAGCCGTCGGACACCACCCCGGCCTCCACGCTCAAGCTCGCCGAGATCGTCGGCTCGGTGTTGCCGCCCGGCGTCTTCAACGTCGTCACCGGCGACCGCGAGACCGGCGCCCTCGTCGTGGGCCACCCGACCGCCGCCATGGTGGCGATCACCGGCTCGGTCGGCGCGGGCATGGCGGTAGCCAAGAGCGCCGCCGACGACCTCAAGCGGGTGCACCTGGAGCTCGGCGGCAAGGCGCCGGTCGTGGTCTTCGAGGACGTCAAGGACCTCGCCAAGGCCGCCTCCGACATCGCCACCGCCGGTCTCTACAACGCCGGCCAGGACTGCACCGCGGCCTGCCGCGTGCTCGTCCAGGAGAGCGTGCACGACGAGTTCGTGGCCGCGCTGGCCGAGGCCGCCGCGGCCACCGTGACCGGCGACCTGGGCAACGAGGAAGCGCTCTACGGCCCGCTCAACAACGAGAACCAGCTCGCCAGGGTCCAGGGCTTCATGGACCGGGTCCCCGGCCACGCCAAGGTGCTCACCGGCGGTCACCGCGTCGGCGACAAGGGCTACTTCTTCGCCCCGACCGTCGTGGACGGCCTCAAGCAGGACGACGAGATGGTGCAGAACGAGGTCTTCGGCCCGGTCATCACCGTCCAGACGTTCAGCGACGAGGCCGACGCGCTGGCCAAGGCCAACGACGTCAGGTACGGCCTGTCCAGCTCGGTGTGGACCTCCGACCACGGCCGCGCCATGCGCATGTCGAACCGCCTCGACTTCGGCGTGGTCTGGGTCAACACGCACATCCCGTTCGTCTCGGAGATGCCGCACGGCGGCTTCAAGCACTCCGGGTACGGCAAGGACCTGTCGGTGTTCGGTCTGCACGACTACACCAGGGTCAAGCACGTCATGCACTACATCGGCGAATAAGGACAAGCCTGGACATGACCGAGCTATCCGCGATTCAGCTAGAGGACGTCGTCAAGGAGTACCTCTCGCACGGCGAGGTCGTCCAGGCGGTCAAAGGTGTGTCGCTGGACATCGCCGAGGGGGAGTTCTTCTCCCTCCTCGGCCCGTCCGGATGCGGCAAGACCACGACCATGAGGATGGTCGCCGGCTTCGAGGAGCCCACCAAAGGGCTGGTGAGGCTGCACGGCAAGGACGTCACGAACGTCCCGCCGAACAAGCGCGACGTCAACATGGTCTTCCAGTCCTACGCCCTGTTCCCGCACATGAGCGTGTGGGACAACGTGGCGTTCGGGCTGAAGCAGCGTAAGACGCCGCAGGAGGAGATCAGGCGGCGGGTCGGCGAGATGCTGGAGATCGTCGACCTCGCGGGCCGGGAGAAGCGCCGGCCGCGGGAGATGTCCGGCGGCCAGCAGCAGCGCGTGGCCCTGGCCCGCGCCCTGGTCAACCGGCCGAGGGCGCTCCTGCTGGACGAGCCGCTCGGCGCGCTCGACCTCAAGCTGCGCCAGGCCATGCAGATCGAGCTCAAGCGCATCCAGCGCGAGGTCGGCATCACGTTCGTGTACGTGACGCACGACCAGAGCGAGGCGCTGACCATGAGCGACAGGATCGCCGTGATGAACGACGGGCTGGTCGAGCAGCTCGCGAGCCCGCGGGAGATCTACGAGCGGCCGGCGACCGCCTTCGTGGCGGGGTTCATCGGCACCTCCAACCTGATCACCGGGACGGTGGCCGGCGGGGTGCTGGAGATCGGCGGCGGCCGGGTGCTGGTGCCGGGACACGAGGGCGACGTGACGGTGACCGTCCGCCCCGAGAAGATCACGATCTGCCCTGACGAGCCGGGGCGCGGGCTGAGCGCCGTGCCCGGGACCGTCACGGAGATGGTCTACCTGGGCACCTCCAACAGCTACGCGGTGAAGCTCGCCGACGGGGCCGACATCACCGTTTTCGAGCAGAACGCGCACGACGCGACGGCGACGGCGGAGCGGGGCGACTCCGTGTGGCTGTCGTGGGAGGCGCAGCACTCTTACGTGATTGGAAGTTGATAGCACCCCATGAACCCCCGCCAGATCACCCCCGCCCTCCTCAGGGGCATGACCCAGCCCCGCACCCGCCGCGACTTCTTCCGGGTCACCGGCCTGTCCGCCGCCGGCCTCGCGCTCGCCGCCTGCGGCGTCCAGGGCAAGAAGGCCGCCCCTCCGAAGGCCGACGCCGTCCAGGACTACTGGTCCAAGCAGACCAAGCACGGCAAGCTCGTCTTCGCCAACTGGCCCGAGTACATGCCCGAGGACCAGGCCCCGCTGAAGAAGTTCACCGAGACCACCGGGATCTCCGTGGAGTACAAGGAGGTCATCCAGGAGAACGCGGAGTTCTTCGGCAAGGCCGACCCCGTGCTCCGCGCCGGCCAGCCGCTCGGCTACGACATCGTCGTGATGACCAACGGCGTCCAGCTCCAGCACATGGTCGAGCTCGGCTACATCGTGCCGCTCGACCACAGCCGGATGCCGAACTTCCTGGCCAACGCCGGCGAGAAGTACAAGGAACGCGCCTACGACCCGGGCAACCAGTACACGATGCCCTACTCCTCGGGCGTGACCGGCATCGCGTACAACACCAAGTACGTCAAGGACGACGTCACCAGCATCGAGGCGCTGTTCGACCCCAAGTACAAGGGGCGGGTCGGGATGATGGCCGACGCGCAGGAGATCGGCAACTTCGGCATGTTCGCCCTCGGCATCGACCCGGAGAAGTCGACCGAGGCCGACTGGAAGAAGGCCGGCGAGAAGCTCAAGCAGCAGCGCGACGCGGGAATCGTCCGGAAATATTACGACCAGAGCTACATCGACGCGGTGTCCAAGGGCGACGTGTGGCTGACCATGGCCTGGTCGGGCGACATCTTCCAGCGGCAGCTCGCCGGCGAGCCGGTCAAGTTCGTGGTGCCCGACGAGGGCGGCACGATCTGGACCGACAACATGCTCATCCCCAAGGGCGCGGCCAACCCCGTGGACGCGCTCACGCTCATGGACTACCTGTACCAGCCCGCGGTGGCCGCCGAGCTGGATGAGTTCATCCAGTTCGTGACGCCGATCCCGGCCGTGCAGGACCTCATGCGCGAGAAGGCCAAGACGGCCAAGGGCGACGCGAAGAAGGCCCTGGAGGACATGGTGGACAGCCCGCTCATGTTCCCCTCGGCGGCCGACTACGCCAAGCTGCGCACGTACACCACCCTGACCACGCAGCAGGAGCAGGTGTTCAACTCCATCTTCCAGTCGATCACCCAGGCATAGCCATGAAACGGCTCACCCCCTACCTGCTCGCCCTGCCGAGCTGGCTGTGGCTGGCGATCTTCCTGGTCGTGCCCATGGTGGCGATGGCGTCGGTCTCGCTGCAGACGGGCAACGCCATCGACGGCTACGCGATGACGTTCAGCTTCTCCAACTACGCCGACGCGCTCGGCAGGTACAGCGACCAGTTGCTGCGCTCGCTCCTGTACGGCGGCCTCGCCACCGTGGCCATGCTGGTGATCGGGTACCCGGTGGCGTACTGGATCGCCTTCAGGGGCGGCAGGCGCAAGTCGGTGTACCTGTTCCTGCTGCTGCTGCCGTTCTTCGTGTCGTTCGTGTTGCGCACGATCTCGTGGAACTTCCTGCTCGCCGACAACGGCATCCTGTTCGGGACGCTGAAGGGGTGGGGGCTGCTGCCCGAGAGCTTCCACGTGCTGGCCACGACCGTGGCGGTGGTGGGCGGGCTCACCTACAACTTCCTGCCGTTCATGATCCTGCCGATCTACGTGGCCCTGGAACGGGTCGACCCGAGGGTGGTGGAGGCCGCCCAGGACCTGTACGCCACCCGCGCCGGAGCCTTCCGCCGGGTGGTGTTGCCGCTGTCGCTGCCGGGCGTCTTCGCCGGGGTGCTGATGACGTTCGTGCCCGCGACGGCCGACCCGGTCAACGCGCAGATCCTCGGCGGCACGGCCAACACCATGATCGGCAACATCATCCAGACCGAGTACCTGACCAACCTCGACTACCCGACCGCCTCGGCGCTGTCGTTCACGCTGATGGCGATCCTGCTGGTCGGCATCTTCATCTACGCCCGCGCGCTCGGCACCGAGAACGTCCTTGAGGCGGCGGCGCGATGAGGGGCGCGCGGGGCAGGCTCGGCGACCGCCTGCTGCACGTCTACACGTGGCTGATCATCCTGTGGCTGTCGTCGCCGATCGCCGTCATGATCCTGTTCGGCTTCAACGACAAGAAGAGCAAGTCGAACACGAGCTGGCAGGGCTTCACCCTCAAGTGGTACGGCGAGCTCTTCGAGATCTCCGACCTGACCACGGCGTTGACCAACTCGATCGTGATCGCCCTGGTCAGCACCGTGATCACGGTCGTCATCGGCACGATGCTGGGCCTGGCCGTCGGCCGGCACCGCTTCCGCGGCCTCGGCGCCACGAACTTCCTGGTCTTCGCCGCCATCTCCACGCCGGAGCTGGTGATGGGGGCCTCGCTGCTGTCGCTGTTCGTCTCGGGCAACGTGCCGCGCGACGGCAACACGATCATCGTCGCGCACGTGTTGTTCTCGCTCTCCTTCGTCGTGGTGACGGTCAGGGCGCGGGTCATCACGCTCGACCCGTCGCTGGAGGAGGCGGCCAAGGACCTCGGCGCGACCGCGTGGGGCACGTTCCGGCAGGTGACCCTGCCCTCGATCATGCCGGGCGTGCTCGCGGGCGCGATGCTCTCCTTCGCGTTGTCGATCGACGACTACGTGGTGACGAGCTTCGTCAACGGCTCGACCGTGACGTTCCCGCTGTGGATCGTCGGTGCGGTGAAGACCGGCATTCCGCCGCAGGTCAACGTGATGGGTACGCTCATCTTCGGGATCGGCGTGCTGATCGCCGTGGCTAATGCGGTGGCCGCCAGACGCCGCGCCTAGGATCTGCTCCAACAGGCTTTCCCCCCGCGATCCTGCGGGGGGATTGGTGTATTTCCGACCAAGAACAGGGAGGCGAGATCGGATTTCGGCGGGGGGAACCCGCGCGTGATCACATCACCCCTTTGGATCCCGCAATCAAAACAATGAACAATCTAAGAACTTCGTAGGGAAGTGGGATTTGTGGATCCGCTGAAGGCGCTGGCTGACGCGGAGCGCAAGCCGTACTGGCTGGACAGTCCGGCCAGACCCGAGCCGCGCGCGCGGCTCATCGGAAACACCGACGCCGACCTGGTCGTCGTCGGCGGAGGCTTCTCGGGGCTGTGGACGGCCCTGATGGCCAAGGAACGTGACCCTTCGCTGGACGTCGTCCTGCTCGAAGGGCGCAGGATCGGCTGGGCGGCCACGGGCCGCAACGGCGGGTTCTGCATGGCGACCCTCACCCATGGCCTGGCCAACGGCCTGGAGCGGTGGCCGGAGGAGATCGGCCGCCTCGAACGCATGGGCGTGGACAACCTCGACGAGATCGAGCGCACGCTGGAGCGCCACGGCATCGACTGCTCCTTCGAGCGCACCGGCGAGCTGCACGTGGCCACCGAGCCGTGGCAGCTCGACTCGCTGAGCGAGCATCTCGACCTGATCTCCGAGCTGGGGCTCGACTACGTGCCGATGGACGAGCGGCAGGTGCGGGCCGAGGTCAACTCGCCGACCTACCTGGGCGGCCTGTGGGAACGCAGCGGCTGCGCCATGCTCGACCCGGCGCGGCTGGCCTGGGGGTTGCGCGATGCGTGCCTGCGGCTCGGCGTACGGGTCTTCGAGCGCAGTCCGGTGCGTTCGCTGAGCGACGACGGCACGACGATCACCCTGCGCACCCCGTACGGGTCCGTGGGGGCGCGCCGGGTGGCGCTGGGCACGGGGGTCTTCCCGCCCCTGCTGCGCAGGCTCAAGCACTTCGTCGTCCCGGTGTACGACTACGCCCTGATGACCGAGCCGCTGAGCGCGGCCCAGCTCGCCGAGGTGGGCTGGGGCAACCGTCAGGGCGTCGGCGACTCGGGCAACCAGTTCCACTACTACCGGCTGACCGACGACAACCGCATCCTTTGGGGCGGCTACGACGCGGTCTACTACAACGGCGGCCTGGTCAAGCCGGAGTACGAGCAGCGTGACGAGACCTTCGTCAAGCTCGCCGAGCACTTCGCCACCACCTTCCCGCAGTTGTCCGGGGTGCGGTTCACGCACCGCTGGGGCGGCGTGATCGACACCTGCAGCCGCTTCAGCGCCTTCTACGGCACGGCGCACGGCGGCCGGCTGCTCGACGCCGTCGGCTACACCGGCATGGGCGTCGGGGCCACCAGGTTCGGCGCGAACGTCATGCTGGATCTGCTGTCCGGCGAGGCCACCGAGCGGACCGAGCTGCGGATGGTCAAGGAGAAGCCGATCCCGTTCCCGCCCGAACCGGTCCGGTCGGGGGTGATCCAGTTCACCCGGTGGTCGATCGCGCAGGCCGACCAGCATCAGGGCAAGCGCAACCTGTGGTTGCGCACGCTCGACAGGATGGGCCTCGGGTTCGACTCCTGATCGGTGTCACGAGGGGGCGCCGGGCCCGTCGCCGCGGGCCTGGCGCACACTTGTGGCCATGAGGATCGAGTTCGTGGCCGACGGCGTACCCCTGGTCGGCGACCTCCGTGTTCCCGAGGGCGCGGGCCCCTGGCCTGGGCTGGTGCTCACCGGGCCGTTCACCGGGGTGCGCGACCAGGTCACGGGGCTCTACGCCGACCGGCTGACCGGGCGCGGGTACGCGACGCTGGCCTTCGACCACCGCAACTGGGGCGAGTCCGGCGGCCAGCCGCGCGGCCAGGAGGACCCGCAGGGCAAGCTGTACGACCTGCGCGCCGCGGTGTCGCTGCTGCGCTCGCGGCCCGAGGTGGACGCCGGCCGCGTCGGTGTGGTCGGGATCTGCCTGGGCGCCGGGTACGCGCTGAGGTTCGCCGCCTTCGACCCCCGCGTACGGGTGTTCGCGGGCATCGCCGGGGCCTACAACAACCCGTACACGATGCGGTCGGGCATGGACTACCAGGGGGCGCTGGCCGGGCTCACCGCCGTGCTGGAGCGGCAGGACCTGGGCGGCCCGATCGAGTACGTGCCCGCCGTGGCCGAGGAGGGCGAGGCGGCGATGCCGGGCGACGAGCCGTACGCCTACTACGGCACCGAGCGCGGCGCGTCCGCCCACTGGCGGAACCAGGTGACGCGGGCGAGCGTGCGCGAGCTGATCACCATGGACAACATGACGGGCGCCGACTTCCTGTCGCCGAAGCCCGCCCTGATCGTGCACGGCGTGATCGACAGGTTCTGCTCGCCGGAGGGGGCCGAGGAGGCGTTCAAGCGGCTCGACCAGCCGAAGAGGCTCGTCTGGGTGGACGCCAAGCAGCACATCGACCTCTACGACCGCGAGCCGTACGTGTCGCAGGCCGTGGACGCGACCGCGGACTTCCTCGGCGAGCACCTCTGACGGGCCGCCGGAACCCCTGACGTTACGCTGGATGGGTTCGCGCTGATCGGGGGGATTCATGCGTGCCATCCAGTTTGCCCGTTTCGGCGGGCCCGAGGTGCTAGAAGAGGCCGAGGTGCCCGACCCGGTCGTGGGTCCGGGGCAGGTGATGGTCGACGTCGAGGCCGCGGGGATGAACTTCGCCGACGTACGGCAGATCTCCGGCCACTACTCGGCCCCGGACGCCCTGCCGCACATCCCGGGCAACGAGGTCATCGGGCGTGACCCCCGGGGGCGGCGGGTGATGGGCTTCACCGCCAACGGCTACGCCTCCAGGGCCGTCCTCGACGAGGCCGAGGTCGTGGTCGTGCCCGACTCGCTGCGGCCCGGCGAGGCGCTGGCGCTGCTCGTGCAGGGGCTCACCGCCTGGCACCTGCTGCGCTCGTCGGCGCGGCTCAGGGAGGGGGAGAGCGTCGTCGTGCACTCCGGCGCGGGCGGTGTGGGCAGCCTGGCCGTGCAGCTCGCCAAGGTGTTCGGCGCCGGGCGGGTGATCGCCACCGCCTCCGGCCAGGACAAACGCTCGCTCGCCCGCGACCTGGGCGCGGACGCCGCCGTGGACGGCTCGGCCGACGGTTACACCGAGCGCGTCATCGAGGCCAACGGCAACCTGCCGGTGGACATCGTGCTCGACGCCGTGGGCGGGGAGGTCTTCGACGCGGCGCTGACCGTGCTGGCCCCCTTCGGGCGGCTGGTGACGTACGGGTCGTCGTCGGGCGAGCCGGCCCGGCCGGTCGATCCGGGCCGGCTCACCGCGGGCAACCTGGCCGTACTCGGGTTCTGGCTGCGTCCGCTGCGGGTGCGGCCGGAGATGATCGGGCCCGCGCTGGGCGAGCTGCTCACGCTCACCGCGACCGGCCGGATCAGGCCGCTGGCGGGTGGCGAGTACCCGCTGGCGGAGGCGGCGCGGGCCGTGGCGGACCTGGCGGGGCGGCGTACGGTGGGAAAGGTCGTTCTGCTGCCCTGACGGGCAGGGTGTGACAGATGCCGCCACTGGGCAGGAGGTGAGCAAAACCCCCGAGAGGTGATGATCACGGGGGTTTTGCGTGTGTGGTGGAGATTGCTGGCTGTCGCGGCGGTCTGGGCATTCGCGGGCGGTTGCGCGGACGAGCGCTCGCCCGTGTTGCCGGAGGTGGTGAAGGCCCCGGCGAAGATCGCCCGATGCGTCCTGACACTTCAGGACGCGAGGGCCGGGGACGTGGCCCGTGAGCGGCTCCAGCGCGACATCGACCAGTACGTGTCCGGGCGCCCCGGCCGGGTGGCCTACAGCTTCCTGGAGCTCAACAGCGGCGTCGGCTTCGGCCACGCCGAGCACCAGCACGACATGATCACCGCCAGCGGCGCCAAGGTGGACATCCTCACCGCGCTCATGCTCGACCGCGACCGCCTCCACGAGGACGAACGCGACCTGGCCGAACGCATGATCATCGAGAGCGACAACGGCGCCGCCGACGCGCTGTGGGGCCGGGTGGGCGGCGCGATGAGCGGCGTCTACCAGCGCCTCGGCCTGAACGAGACCGCCCCGGGGCCCGGCATGTACTGGGGCGGCACCAGCACCAGCCCCGCCGACCGCATCCGCCTGCTGAAGGTGCTGGTGAACGGCGGCAAAGGGCTCTCGGACGGCGACCGCGCCCTCGTGCTCGGCCTGATGGGCCGGGTGGTGAAGGACCAGTCGTGGGGCGTCAGCGCGGCCGCCCGGCCGGGGGACCGGGTGGCGTTGAAGAACGGCTGGACGCCGCGCCCGTTCATCCACAACACGTGGGCCGTGACCAGCTACGGCCGCGTCGTCGGGCCGGGGCGCGACCTGCTGCTGGCCGTTCAGACCGACCAGCAGCCGGGGGAGGGGCCGGGCATCGAGACCATCGAGCGGGTGGCCAGGATGATCGGCTCGCGGTTCGACGAGCTGTCCCCGACGACGACCCGGTCCTGTCCGAAAAACCCGGTCGCCTGAGCTGCCCGTGTCAGGCGACCGTGCCCGCGGTGCCGTCCACGGTGACGGTCTGGCCCGTACGGATGCGCTCGACCGCGTGCGGGACGCCGACGACGGCCGGGATGCCGTACTCGCGGGCCACCACCGCGCCGTGCGAGTTGGACCCGCCCATCTCCATGACCAGCCCGCCCGCGGTCAGGAACAGCGGCGTCCAGCCCGGATCGGTGGACGGGCACACCAGGATCTCGCCGGGCTCCAGATGCGCGCCCACCGGGTCGAGCACGACCCTGGCCACGCCGGTGACCGCGCCGGGCGAGGCGGGCGAGCCGGTCAGCGCGCCCTCGGCCGCCCCGCCGGAGGCGACGGCCTCGGGCTCGGTGCCGTCCGAGAGCAGCACCCGCGGCACGTGCCTGCGGCGCAGCTCCCGCTCGTGCACCTCACGCCGTTCGGCGACCCGTCCGCGCAGGTCCTGGCCGGACTTGGCCTCCGCCAGCGTCAGGAAGAACACGTCGCCGGACGCGTCGAGCAGCCCCCGGCCGACCAGCTCGCGGCCCACGTCGAGCAACTGGGCGCGCAGCGCCGCGAAGATCCGCACGATGAGGAACTTCGGCAGCTCCCGCACCCCCACCAGCTCCCTGGCCCGGCCGAGCGCGAAGCGCACCACCCGGCCGCGCAGGCCGCCCACGCGGCCGGCCAGCTCCTCGATCATGGCCTCGGCCTCGGCCACGCCCCTGGCGAACAGCACGTCGGGGGCCAGGGCCGGGTCCTCCAGGCGCAGGTAGTTGGCGAGCATGCCGATGACGTGCGTGGGGTCCTCCGACCAGCGGGGGAGGCCGAGGTCGATCTCGGCGACCGCGCGGTGGCCGTACTCGTCGAGGAAGTCGCGTACGGGGGCGGGCAGGGGCTCGCGGGCCAGGCGGGCGGGCGGCTCGGACAGGAAACGGGCCGCCACCGCCGGGTCCCGGCGCAGGCGTTGCGCGAGCGCCCACAGCGCGAGGTCCATCTCGGTGGTCACGTTCCTGGGCGCGCCGCGCAGGACGGTCTGCAGCTCGCCGGGTGCGACCCTGCCCTTCAGCAGGCGGGCGGCCAGCAGCAGCATGGGCACCGCGGCGGCGGCCACCGGGAAGGCCCGCGGCGCGATCGGCACGACCTGGCCGATCAGCGCCCTGGCCACGTGGTCCACGCGCTCGGTCAGGCTCGCGCCGGTGGGCGGGGCCAGCCGGGCGAGGTGGGCGTCGGCCTGCCTGCGTACGCGCCGCTCGGCGCCCGCCGGGTCGGCGAGCGCCCGGACGAACGTGACCGGCACGCCGTGTCGCAGCGTGATCGCGGCCACCCGGCGGGCGAAGGGCCACACCGAGCGCCGGGTGACGCTGAGCCGCGGGTCGTCGAACAGGCCGCGCAGGACCCGGGCGGACCTGGCCTCCATGACGTCGAACACGCGCGGCACGACCGCCCGGCCGACCCGGCTCCGCAGCACGCCCGTGACGTCGATGAACAGCCGCCCGCCCGCCGCGGCGAAGGCGGGCGCCCCGGCCAGCGGCGCGGCGACGGGGAAGCCGAACAGGCCGGACACCCCGGCGGACACCGCCCGCGCCGCCGCCAGCCCCATCGGCGTGAACGGCCTGAAGACGCCCTGGGCGACGCTGAAGCAGAAGTAGGCCCGCAGCCCCTCGCCGCGATGCCCGCCGGGCACCGGGAACAGGGTGGTGATCGGCCTGGCCTGGGTCAGCCACAGCTTCCCGGCCTGGTCGAAGGCCCATTCGAGGTCCTGCGGCGCGCCGTAGAGCTCCTCGACCCGCGCGCCGAGCGCGGCCAGCTCGCGCAGCTCGCCGTCGGTCAGGCACGGCTCCCCGGAGGCGGCGGCCCGCTCGTGGACGACGCCGCCGCCCGGCACGGGACGGACGGCCAGGAGCTTGTCGCCGGGCCGCCGTTCCAGGACGGGGCCGCTGTCGGGATCGACCACGAAATGGTCGGGGTTGACCGCCCCCGACACCACGGACTCGCCCAGGCCGGGGGCGGCGTCGATGACCGCCTGCCGGCGCCGACCGGTGACCGGGTTCGCGGTGAACATGACGCCCGCGGTCCGCGACTCCACCATGCGCTGGACGACCACGGCCAGGCTGACCGTCCGGTGGTCGATGCCGTTGGACTCGCGGTAGGCGACCGCCCGGTCGGTCCACAACGAGGCCCAGCACCGGCGTACGGCGTCGAGCACGGCCTCGGGGCCGACCACGTTGAGGAAGGTGTCCTGCTGGCCGGCGAAGCTGGCGTACGGCAGGTCCTCGGCGGTGGCCGACGAGCGGACCGCGACCGGGCCGCCGGGAAGGGCCTCGACCACGGCCCGCGCGAGGGCGGCGGGGATCGTGGCGTCGAGGATGTGCTTGCGGGCCACCGCCGGGTCCGTCACGTCGCCGAGCCCGGCGGTGATCGCGCGGTACGCCTCCGTGGTGACGCAGAAGCCCGGCGGGACGGGCAGCCCCGCCCTGGTGAGCACGCCGAGGTTGACCGCCTTGCCGCCGGCCGGCGCGAGCATCGAGCCATCGATGTCAGGAAATTTCAGGATCGCGTCCATGTGCACTGCCTCCATCCACACTCCGACGGTAAATCTCAACGGCGTTGAAGTCAACGACAAATGAATTAAGTCGACCGTTTCCTGCAATAGGATCGGCTCTTGTCGCGTTTGACTGAAGTGAACTGATTGACCGCTCGGCGGCCGGCGCCCGCCGGTATCTACCCCGGTCGAAGCCCACCTCCGACGGTGTGCTCCCCCGGGAGAGGACTCCGTCATGATCTGGACGGAGACCCTTGAAGTCCTACCTCCACGTGCTGGCCACGCCAGGAGCCTGGCGGTTCCTGGTGCCCGCGCTGCTGGCCCGCGTGCCGTTCGCGATGACCCAGATGGGCATCCTGCTGCTGGTCCAATGGTCCACCGGCTCCTACGGCGCGGCCGGGATCACCGCCGCCGCCACCGCCGTCTCCCAGGCCCTCGTCGGCCCTCAGACCGGCCGCCTGGCCGACCGCCACGGCCAGGCCCGCGTGCTGCTGCCGCAGGTGGCCGTGCACGCCCTGGCCATGGGCGGCCTGCTGGCCCTGGCCGCCGCGCACGCGCACCTCGGGCTGCTGGTCGCCGTGGCCGTCCTCGTCGGCGCGTCCGGGCCGCAGGTCGGTTCGATGGTCCGGGCCCGCTGGGCGCACCGGCTCGGCGGCACCGGCCGGCTGAACACCGCGTTCGCGGTCGAGTCGATCACCGACGAGCTGACGTTCACGCTGGCCCCGGTGTTGCTGGTGGGGTTGTCCACGGCGTACTCGCCGGTGGTCGCGCTGCTCGGCGGGCTCGTGCTGATCCTGGTCGGCACGGTGATCTTCGCCGCCGTCCGGACGGACGTGCCCGAACCGGCGCCGGTCCGGGTCGCCGCCTCCAAGGGCGTGCTGCGGCGGCGTGGCGTGGCGCTGCTGGCCGCCGCGTTCCTGGCCATGGGCTCGGTCTTCGGCAGCCTCCAGGTCGGCGTCACCTCGCTCACCACCGCCCTGCACGCGCCCGCGTCCGCCGGTCCCGTTTACGGCGTGTTCTCCGCCGCCAGCATGCTCAGCCGCCTGCTGTACGGCGCCGTCCGCTGGCGGCCCACCGCCCGCGTCCGGCTGGCCGCCGGGCTGGCCCTGCTGGCGGTCGCGACCAGCGCGTTCACGCTCGCCGGCGCGGTCCCCCACCTGTACGTCGCCGCCGCCCTGGCCGGCCTGGTGATCGCCCCCGTGGTGATCACCGGCTACACCCTCGTCGAGGGCCTGGTCGCGGCGGAGGTCCGTACGGAGGCGTTCACCTGGCTGAACGGCGGCATCGCCCTCGGCATCGCCGCCGGATCGTCGGTCGCGGGCCAGCTCGTGGACCACTTCGGCGCCTCCCTGGCGTTCGTGGTCGCGCCGGTGGCCACCGGCCTGGCCGCAATCCTCGTACTGGCCAGGATCGGCAGCCTGCGCCCGCGGCCCGCCGCGCCCGCGCCGGGCGTGCCGTCGCTCACGGGTGAACCGGCGACTCTTCCCGGATGACCTTCGGCACCCCGCGCAGCCCCGCCAGCGCCAGCACCGCCACCACGGCCAGCAGCACGGCCGTGACCAGTGTCGTCACGTGCATGCCGGACATGAACGCGGTCCGCGCCGCCCGCATCAGCTCGCCGGCCGCCTCCGGGGGCAGGCCGGCCGCCGTGCGGGTGGCCCCCGCGATCGACTCCCGCGCGGCCTCCCCTGGCACCCCGGCGGGCAGGCGCAGGTTCGCCTGGTAGACGCTGTTCAGCACCGTGCCCAGGATCGCGATGCCGAGCGCCCCGCCCAGCTCGAACGCCGTCTCCGACACCGCGGCCGCCGCCCCCGCCCGCTCCTTGGGCGCGGTGGCCAGGACGTTGTCGTTGTTCACGGTGAACGTGAGCCCGACCCCGAGCCCGCCCACCAGCATGACGGGCAGCAGGGTGAGGTAGTCCAGTTCGGTGCCCAGGGTGCTGTACCAGGCGAACGCGCCCGAGTTCAGCGCCAGGCCGAGCGCGACCACGCCGTTCCGGCCGAGCGGGCCGATGAGCCGGGCCGCCAGCACCCCGCCCACCGCGCCGCTCAGACCGCCGGGGATCTGCGCCAGCCCCGCCTGCAAGGGGGACCAGCCCAGGACGAGCTGGAGGTACCAGGCGAACAGCAGGCTCATGGCCGACAACGCGAAGATCGCCAGCAGGTTCGTGCCCACGGACGCGCTGAAGGCCCGCCGCCGGAACAGCCGTACGTCGATCAGCGGGTCGGCCAGCCGCGTCTGCCGCCGTACGAACAGCCCGAGGCACACCACGCCCGCCACGGCCGCCACGAGCACGTCGGCCTGCGCCGGACCCGTGCGGGCGGCCTCCTTGACCGCGTAGACGGCCGTCACGATCCCGGCGAAGGACAGGACCACGCTGGGCACGTCGAGGCGGCCGGGGGCCGGGTCGCGCGACTCCGGCAGCACCAGGAATCCGGCGACGAGCACCAGCACCATGATCGGCACGTTGACGAGGAACACCGACCCCCACCAGAAGTGGTCCAGCAGCACACCCCCGACGACCGGCCCCAGCGCGAACCCGGCCGCGCTCATCCCGCTCCAGATCCCGATCGCGGCGGTGCGCTCGCCCGGATCGGTGAACACGTTCCTGACGATCGACAGCGTGGACGGCATGATCATCGCGCCCGCCACGCCCAGGAGCGTCCTGGCCGCGATCAGCAGCTCGGGGTTCGGGGCGTAGGCGGTCACCACCGAGGCGAGGCCGAAGCCGGCCGCGCCGATCAGCAGCAGCCGCTTGCGGCCCACCCGGTCGCCCAGGTTGCCCATGGTGACGAGGAGACCGGCCAGGGCGAAGCCGTAGATGTCGCCGATCCAGAGCAGTTGTGTGGAGTTCGCGCCGAGGTCGGCGACCAGCCGGGGCAGCGCCAGGTGCAGGACGGTGAGGTCTATCGAGAGCAGCAGCGTGGCCAGGCAGGCGACGGCCAGGCACGCCCATTTGTTCGTCATGCCGTCCACGGTCGCGGGGGCGGCTGACGGCGCGCCTACCGTCCGCTGACCGCCCTGTCGCGGGTGGCGTCGATGCGCTTGCGGATGTCCTCGGTGCTGTACCAGTCGTCGGGGCACTCAGCGCGGGCCTGGGCCAGCAGGGACAGCGCGACGTCGCGTTCGCCCTCCGCCAGTGCCACCTCGGCCAGCCCGAGGTGCGCCCAGGCCAGCATGTCCATGGAACCCACCCGGCGGGCCAGCTCGGCCGCCTCCTCGTAGTCGGCCCGCGCGCCCAGCGGCTCACCCATGCCGAGCAGCGCCTCGGCGCGCCGGCACAGGGCCTCGGCCATCTCCGCCCGTACGCCGAGCTCGCGGGCCACCGTCAGCGCCTCGTCCGACAGCGCGTACGCGGCCGCGTAGTCGCCCTGCTCGGAGGCCAGCGAGCCGAGCCCCGACAACACCAGCACCGCCCCCCACCGCTCGCCGATCTCCCGGAACGTGGCCAGACTGCGCCGGAAGGAGGCCACCGACTCCTCGACCCGGCCCAGGATCTGCAGCACGAACCCCGCCCCGCTGTACGACAACGCCCGCTGCCAGGGCGGCAGGCCGTCGATGTGCTCCAGCAGCTGGTGGTAGATCTCCTCGACGTCGCCCGGCGGCCCGGTGAACATCGAGCGCATCATCATCAGGAACTCCACCCGCTCCGGCAGGTGGGTCACCGGCAGCAGCTCGCGCACCTCCGCCAGCCGTTCGCGCAACTCCTCGTCGGCCACGCCCGTCCACGCGCTGACGAGCACGCACATGACGTACTCCTCCTCCATGCCGGGAGGGCAGGCGCCGCCGGTCCTGGCCAGCAGCCCGGCGGCCAGGTTCGCGCTGGTGCCTCGGTGGCCGCGCATCCACCAGTAGCAGGAGCTGTGCGCCAGCAGCAGCAGGCCGGTCTCCAGCTGCCCGGACTCGGTCGCCCAGCGTACGGCGGCGTCGAGGTCGTCGCTCTCGGCGTCCAGCCGGGCCAGCCAGTCGAGCTGGTCACCGGTCCGCAGCAGCGGGTCGGCGGTCAGGACCAGGTCGAGGTAGTAGGTGGTGTGGGCGTCCCGGACGGCGGTGGTCTCGCCGGACTCGGCCAGGCGTTCGGCGCAGAACTCCCGGATCGTGTCGAGCATGCGGTACCGGCCACCGACGTGTTCCACCAGCGACTTCTCCGCCAGCGAGAACAGCACCTCCTCCGGCAGCCCGCACACCCGCTCGGCCGCCCGCGGCGTGGCGCCGCCCACGAACACGCTCAGGCGTCTGGCCAGGCGCTGCTCGCCGTCGTCCAGCAGGTCCCAGCTCCACGCCACGACCGCGTGGAGCGTCTGGTGCCGGGGCAACGCCGTACGGCTGCCCCGGGTCAGCAGCCGGAACCGGTCGTCCAGGCGGGCCGCGACGTCGGCGACCGACAGCGTACGGAGGCGGGCCGCGGCCAGCTCGATGGCCAGCGGCAGCCCGTCGAGCGCCCGGCAGATGCGCACCACCTGCGCGGCGTTGCCGGCCTCCACGGCGAAGCCGGGCCGGACGGCGGCGGCCCGGTCGGCGAACAGCCGCACAGCCGCGTACGCCAGCGGGTCGTCCGGCTCGGGCGGCGGCAGGCGCAGCGGGGACACCGGCAGGATCGACTCCCCGGTGATGCCCAGCGCCTCGCGGCTGGTGGCCAGCACCCGCAGCCCCGGGCAGGAGGCCAGCAGCGTGTCGGCGAGGTCGGCCGCGGCGCCGACCAGATGCTCGCAGTTGTCCAGGACGAGCAGCAGGTCGCGTTCGGCCAGCACGGTGCCCAGCCGGGTGACGGGGTCGAGCGCGGGCCGCTGGGGCGCGTGCAGCAGGGCGTCGCGGATGTCGAGCGCGACCAGCACCGCGCCGGGCAGGCCCGCCGCGTCGGCCACCGGGGCGAGGGGCACGAAGCACACGTCGCCCGGCTCCTGGCCGGCCGCCTCCTGGGCGAGCCTGGTCTTGCCCGCGCCGCCCGGCCCGATCAGCGTGACGAGCCTGCTGCCCCGCAGCCGCGCGCCCACCTGCGCCAGCTCCTCCGCCCGGCCCACGAAACTGGTGAGCTGCGCCCGCAATCCCTGCTTGAGCCCCGGCTGCCCGCCGGTCGCCCCCACTGCTTTCGCCGGCGCGGTCGTCCCGGCCGCCTCGCCGAGGGCCGGGTCGGCGCGGAGCACGGCCAGGTGGGCGGCGGCCAGTTCGGCGCCCGGCTCGACGCCCAGCTCGTGGTCGAGCAGCCGCCGCGCCTCGCCGTAGACGGCCAGGGCCTCGGCCTGCCGGCCGCTGCCGTACAGGGCGCGCATGAGCTGGGCGCGCAGGCGTTCGCGCAGTGGATGGGCGGCGGTGAGCCGGCGCAGCTCGGCGACCAGGTCGCGGTGCCGGCCGAGTTCCAGGTCGGCCTGGATGCGGTCCTCGGTGGCCGCCAGCCGCAGCTCCTCCAGCCCGGCCGCGGCGGACCCGGCGTGCGGCGCGTCGGCGAGCGGCGCGCCCCGCCACAACTCCAGGGCCTCGCCCAGCAGCGCCGCCGCCCGTCCGGCGTCCCCATCCGCCAGCGCCCGTCGCCCGGCCGCGGCCAGGAGCTCGAACCTGCGCGCGTCCACGTCCTGCGGGTCGGCGACCAGGCGGTAGCCCGCCGGGTGGAACTCGACCAGGTCCCGGCCGAGCGCCCGGCGCAGCCTGGAGACCTGGGACTGCAGCGCGTTGGCCACGCCGTCCGGCGGGTGGGGGCCGTACAGGCCGTCCACGAGCTGGTCGGCGCCGACCACGCGGCCGGCGTGCAGGGCCAGCAGGGTGAGCAGGGCGCGCACCCGCGGCCCGCCGAGCGCCACCGGTGCGGCGTTCTCGCCCAGCACGCTGGTGGGACCGAGGATCTCGAAGCGCATGCCCTGATTATCGGGCCTGCGGGAGGATCGCGGTGATTTCTCCGTACGTCGGCAGCGCCGGGGCCTCCTTGCCCTGCGCGCTCAGCATGGCGGCCAGGGCGCCCTGGAGGGCCGCGCGGTAGAGCAGCGAGCCGGTGCTCACCCGCGCGACCCCGGCCCCGGCGAGCTGGTCGAGCGTGGGCCCGGCCGGCTGGTAGAGCACGTTGACCGGCAGCGGCGTACGCGCGACCACCTCGGCGATCTCCGCCAGGTCCGACAACCCGGGGACGAAGATGCCGTCGGCCTCCCCGTAGGCGTCCACCCGTTCCCGCCAGTCGCCGGTCCCGAGCCAGTGGGTGTCGGTACGGGCGTTGACGAACACGCCATGGCCCTTGGCCGCCTCGATGATCCGCCGGTGCAGCTCGACCGGGCGCAGCGTGCCGTCGGGACGGCCGTCCTCCAGGTTGACGCCCGCCACCCCGAGCGCGGCCAGGCCCGCCACCAGGTCCGACACCTCGGCCGGGTCGTCGCTGAACCCGCCCTCGATGTCCACCGTGACCAGTACGCCCAGATCCTTGACCGTCTCGGCCAGCTCGATCGTCTCGGCCTTCGTCGCGCCGGCGGCGTCCGGCTTGCCGTGCACGGCGGACACGCCGAGGCTGGTCGTGCCGATCGCCGGGAAGCCGTGCGCGGCGAGGAACGCGGCCGAGCCGTAGTCCCAGGCGTTGGGCAGCAGCAGCGGGTCGCCCGGCCGGTGCAGGTCGTGGAAGTTCATCGGCCGGTCCCTCCGAGGAGCGTGTCGAGCACGCCCGCGGCCAGTGCGAGCGCGTGGGCGGGGGCGGGGCAGGGGCGCAGGCCGTCCCCGAAGGTCAGGTGGGGGGCCGGGCCGCGGGTGACGTCGAAGCGGGCCGGGTCGGGGAACACCTCGGGATCGCGATTGGCCGCGACCAGGTCGATCGTGACCTCTTCGCCGGTCCTGGTGTCGAGCCTGCGGGCGGCCTTGAGCGGCGGGTCCTGCCTGAGCGTCTCGTGCAGCACCGCCTCGGGGTCGTCACCTAGTGAGCCGGTCGCGAGTATCCGGGACGCCACATGAGGTGTGTCTCGTTTCAGATTGTCCGTGAAGTGGTGACGGTCTCTGGCGGCTGAGGTCTGCTGGAGAGATGGCAGACAGCAGACTCGAGC